>JAUXWM010000045.1 GCA_030681375.1 Gallionella sp. | reverse complement strand
GTAGCGGATTACACCATGATGGGTCAGGTGATGACACAGGCTACCGGCGTACTGATCACCGTGGTCTGGTCTGGTGTCGTTGCTTACGTCTGCTTCAAGCTCGTTGACCTGACTATTGGTCTGCGTGTATCGGAAGAAGCCGAGCGCGAAGGTCTGGATACATCCACACACGGTGAACGCGCTTATAACGTGTAAACCTACTGTGAAACGACTGGCCATCAAACGGGTCAGTCGTCACTTCTCCTCCCTGAGCCGTCCGCGCTCAGTTCCAAGGGCTCCGCAAGGAGCCCTTTTTTTCAGCACTGTTACGAAAAAATTAGCGCCACCCATCATGGTGTGAACACTAGCGAAGCCGACAGGTTTTCCGGTCGCCTAGCCGCGAGGTGATGCATTGCCGGTGTTGCCGGGCTGAAAATAAAAGGCGTTCAGGGTGTGGTCAGTCCGCCGGACAGGTGAGAGAATGCCGCCGGGTGTAAATGCGGTTTAAAAATTGTCTGTTCTGATTAGGGAGGATACATGGGTTTAGGGCCGGTCATGCTGGATGTGCTGGGTACGCGACTGACGGATGAGGATGTGGCGCGGTTGCGTCATCCTCTGGTCGGCGGGGTGATCCTGTTCAAGCGCAATTACGAATCACCCGCTCAACTGACTGAACTGACTGCCGCGATACACGCGCTGCGGCCCACGCCATTGCTGGTTGCAGTCGATCACGAGGGTGGAAGAGTGCAGCGTTTTCGCGACGGATTCACCAGGATTCCGCCTATGCGTGAACTGGGGAAAATTTGGGACATTGCCCCGCATCGGGCGCGTCATCTGGCGCAGCAGGCGGGATATGTGCTGGCGGCGGAATTGCGCGGCTGCGGTGTGGATTTCAGTTTCACGCCAGTGCTGGATGTGGATTATGAGCACAGCGGCGTAATTGGAGACCGTGCTTTCCACAGCAAGCCGCAGGCAATTGCCGAACTGGCCCACAGTTTGCTGCTGGGGATGAAACAGGGGGGCATGCATACCGTAGGTAAGCATTTTCCAGGGCACGGCTATGTCGCGGCTGATTCGCATCTGGCTATCCCCGTGGACGAACGCGAGTTTGTCGATATCGAGTTCTGCGACCTGATTCCCTTCCGGCAAATGATCAGCTTCGGTTTGACGGCGGTTATGCCCGCGCATGTCATTTATCCTAAGGTGGACAGCCGCCCGGCAGGCTTTTCGCCGGTCTGGCTGAAAGAGATTTTGCGCGGAAAGCTGGGTTTTGACGGTTGTATCTTCAGCGATGACTTGAGCATGGAAGGTGCCACGGTTGCCGGAAATATTGTGCAGCGAGCTTCTGCCGCGCTGAATGCGGGTTGCGATATGGTGCTGGTGTGCAACAAGCCGGAATCGGCGGATGAATTGCTGCGTGGCCTGCATTGGGAGATGTCGGTGATGAGTCGTGCGCGTATCGCACATATGCGAGGCCTGCTACACCCGGTTGCGGCGCATAAATTGCATGAACAGTCGCAGTTTTTGAAAGCATTACAAGAGGTGGCGGGTATTGGCGTCAGTTCGCCTGAATTGCCATTGGCATAGATTTTTACTACTCAACTTGAGATAATCCGCGCTGACGTTTTTGTGCGATCTGCGAATTTTGGTATTCAAAATATGAGTGAATTACAAGTAGCCCTGTTGGCAATCGGTTTAGGTGTGGTGGTTGCGGTTTATGTGTTCGGCTGGTGGAAGCAACGTCAATACAGTCGCAAGTTTGGTGCAGCCTTCAGTCAACAACATGACGATGCCCTGTATCAGGAAAAACCGGCTCAGCCCGAACAGGCTGTCGAGTCGGCATCCTTTGTTGCGGAAGAACCGGTGTTGGTCAATCAGGATGCGCTGGTCGAGGTGGATAGCGCAGCGGAAATCGTTGCAGAACTGCCCGTCATCGATATTGCCACCACGCTGAGTGAACCCTGTGCTCTGCTGGATGTGCGCAGCGATTTCATCATCGAATTGCATCTGGCCGAACCCGCTGCGGCAGCAGTGCTGGACGGTTTGTGGCAACGCAAATTCGATTTTCGCAAGCCTGTGCAAGTGTGTGGCCTGACTTTAGCTGAGCTGCAATGGGAGCGGGTCATCGCCGAGAGTCAGCCGCTTTATTCAAAGTTTCGCATCGCACTGCAACTGGTGGACAGAAGCGGCGTCATTACCGTAGCCAAGCTGGGCGACTTCCGTGATCTGGTGCAGGGGATAGCGCAGGCAATTGAGGCAGATGCGACTGTGCCGGATGTGCAGGAAGTGCACCGCGCCGCGCTTGAGCTGGATGCGTTTTGCGCCGAAGTGGACCAGATGGTGGGGGTTAATCTGCGTGCTCAGGGGGAGCGCCTGATGGGTGGCGGTAAAGTTGCGCAAGCGGCCGCGCTTCACGGCATGAGACTGGAATCGGACGGAGCGTTTCATTTGTTCGATACCCAGGGTCATAGCCTGATGACGCTGATCAATCAGGACAGCAAACCCTTCCAGCATCACACACTGGAGCAGTCACTCACGGCGGGCATCACGCTGCTGCTGGATGTGCCGCGTGTGGAAAATCCTGCGGAAAATTTCGATCTGCTGGTAAAAATGGCCCACCAACTGGCTGACGAGTTGCAGCTTAGTCTGGTGGATGACAATAAACTGCCGCTGACCGACGCCGGTCTGGCCCATATTCGCGCGCAACTGGTCGAGGTCGAGGCGAAAATGCGTGGAAATGATCTGGTTCCGGGCAGCGCGCAAGCACGTCGATTGTTCTCCTGATGGCGATTGATACCGCAACTACTCGCGTTGCACGGCTGCGTGCTGAAATCGAGCGGCATAACCGCCTCTATTATGAGCTGGATGAGCCCGCCATTCCCGATGCGGAATACGACCAGCTATTCCGCGAACTTCAGTCTCTTGAAACACAATACCCCGAACTGCTGACGCTCGATTCGCCTACCCAGCGGGTGGGTGGAGCGCCGCTTAAATACTTTGCGGAAGTACAGCACCGCACACCGATGTTGTCGCTTAATAACGCCTTCAGCGAGGAGGAGGTGCGCGCTTTCGACAGCCGTGTCCGCGAGGCGCTGGGTGTGGTTGAGGTGGAATATGCGGTCGAACTCAAGTTCGACGGACTGGCTATCAACTTGCGTTATCGCGACGGGGTATTTGTGCAGGGCACCACACGCGGAGATGGCAGCACGGGAGAGGATGTGACGGAAAATCTGCGTACCGTTCGCCCGCTCCCGCTGCGTCTGCATGACGGGGCGGTGGGTGATTTGCCGGCTGATGTCGAGGTGCGCGGCGAAGTGCTGATGTTTAACCGCGATTTCGATCAGCTGAATGCCCAGCAGCGCGCCAATGGCGACAAGGAGTTCGTCAATCCGCGCAATGCGGCGGCGGGTTCCTTGCGCCAGCTGGATTCGCGCATCACCGCCGACCGCCATCTCAGTTTTTTTGCTTACGGTGTCGGCCTTTGTGAAGGGCTGGCTCTGCCCAGACAGCATGATGGCCAAATGGCGCTGTTGCAGCAATGGGGTTTTCCGGTGGCTTTGCAGCGCCGCGTGGTTAGCGGTGTGGATGGCTTGCTGGATTATTATCGTGAAATGGGCGAGCAGCGTGCAGCCCTGCCGTTTGCGATTGATGGGGTGGTTTATAAAGTCAACGATATGGCCTTGCAGCAGCGGCTCGGATTTGTCGCGCGCGCGCCGCGCTTTGCCATCGCGCACAAATTTCCCGCCGAAGAGGCGATGACCATCTTGCTGGATATCGATGTGCAGGTCGGACGCACCGGTGCGCTGACCCCGGTGGCGCGGCTGGCGCCGGTGTTCGTCGGCGGAGTGACCGTTACCAACGCCACGCTGCATAACGAGGATGAGATACGCCGCAAGGATGTGCGCATCGGCGACACGGTCATCGTGCGCCGCGCAGGTGACGTGATACCCGAAGTGGCGCGTGTGGTGCTGGAACGTCGCCCTGCTGATGCGCGTGAATTTGTCATGCCGACCCGCTGCCCGGTATGCGGTTCACATGTGGCACGCGCGGACGATGAGGCCGCCTGGCGTTGTACGGGCGGATTGTTTTGCCCGGCACAACGCAAGCAGGCGCTGCTGCATTTTGCCGGTCGTCGCGCCATGAATATCGATGGTCTGGGCGACAAGCTGGTTGAACAACTGGTGGATGCGAATCGGGTGAATACGCCTGCCGACCTGTATGAACTGGGGATGTCCGCTCTCCTCAGTCTGGAGCGCATGGGCGAAAAATCCGCATTGAATCTGCTGGATGCGATAGCGCATAGCAAGCACACTACGCTGGCGCGCTTTATCTTCGCGCTGGGCATCCGTAATGTCGGTGAAGCCACTGCCAGGGACATGGCGCGCCACTTCGGTTCGCTGGATAAGCTACTGGCAGCCGATGTAGCACGTTTGCAGCAGGTGCACGATGTCGGGCCGGTCGTGGCGCAGAGTATGGTCGATTTTTTTGCCGAGGCACACAATCGCGATGTCATCGAACAACTACGCCGTTCGGGGGTGGTTTGGGACGAACATGAAGCACAGCCGGATAGCATACTGCCCTTCACGGGCAAAATATTTGTGCTGACCGGCACACTTGCGGCACTATCCCGTCAGCAGGCCAAGGAAAGGCTGGAAGCCCTGGGCGCCAAAGTCAGCGGCAGCGTATCCAAAAAAACGGATTATGTGGTGGCGGGTCTGGAGAGCGGAAGCAAGCTGGAACGGGCGCAGCAATTGGGAATTGCAGTTTTAAGTGAAGATGAATTTTTATCATTAATCGAGGGCTAATAATGAGTAAAAGACCATTACGGGTAATCCGTAAAGCGGTGTTTCCAGTCGCAGGCATGGGTAGTCGTTTCCTGCCGGCCACCAAAGCCAGCCCCAAGGAAATGATGGCGGTCGTGGACAAACCGCTGATTCAGTATGTAGTGGAAGAAGCGGTGGCCGCGGGGATTACGGACATGATATTCGTGACCGGGCGCAGCAAGCGTTCCATCGAGGATCATTTTGACAAGGCCTACGAGCTGGAAGCCGAGCTGGAGAAAAAGGGCAAGCTGGAATTGCTTCGTTTGACGCAGGAAGTGATCCCGGACGGAATTAATTGCATCTACATCCGTCAATCCGAGCCGCTGGGACTGGGGCACGCCGTGCTTTGCGCCCAGCCTGTCATCAAAAATGAGCCTTTCGCCGTCATTCTGGCGGATGACCTGATGGTGGGTGAGGTTTCGATCACCCGGCAGATGGTAGAAATTTATGATCGACATCACAGTTCAGTGCTGGGGGTGCAGGACGTGCCGCGTGAACTGACCCGGCAATACGGTATCGTCGAGAGTGCCAAAGTTAACGCAGAGCTGGAGCAGGTGACAGGCATAGTCGAAAAACCGGACCCTGAGGATGCGCCTACTACGCTGGCCGTGGCGGGACGTTACATTCTGACGCCGCGTATTTTCCATCATTTGCACAATTTGCACACAGGTGCCGGCGGTGAATTGCAGTTGACGGATGCGATTGCCGCCCTGATCGCGGAAGAACGGATACTGGCCTATCGCTACAAAGGCACGCGTTATGATTGCGGTTCAAAAATTGGTTTCCTGAAGGCGAGCGTGGCGATGGGGCTGGTGCATCCAGAGGTCAAGGAGGAATTTGCCGCCTATTTGAAGAGCTTGCAGTTGTAATTGCGCATGACGATTTCTGCCCGGCGCGCGCATGAACTGTTGCAACAGGCTGAATTGCTGTGCACGGAAGAGCAGGTGCAAGCTGCACTGCACAAGGTTGCGCGGGAAATCAATGCGAGCTTGAGTGAGGCGCACCCGCTGGTGCTGTCGGTGATGGGCGGTGCAGTGGTGTTTTCAGGACAACTGTTACCATTGCTCAACTTTCCGCTTGATTTCGATTATGTGCATCTGACGCGCTATGGCGATGCACGGGCCGGTGGTACGATGCACTGGAAGGTGGCGCCGCATGAATCGGTGCGTGATCGCGTGGTGTTGCTGATAGACGATATTCTGGACGAGGGCCATACCCTGGCTGCCTTGCGTGAACGGGTGCTGGAATTGGGGGCGCAACACTGCTATATCGCCGTGTTTTCCGATAAGCGGCATGGTCGGCCTAAACCTGTACAGGCGGATTTCGTGGGGCTGGAATTGCCGGATCGTTTCGTGTTCGGTTATGGCATGGATATCGAGGGGGCGTGGCGCAATCTGCCCGCGATTTATGCTGTAAAGCAGTAGCTAGTAGCTAGTAGCCAGTAGCTCGTAGCTAGTCGTTAGTCGTTAGTTGTTTGTAGGTCGGGCTACGCCCGATACTTATGTTGGGAGATGAAATGTTGGCAATCATAGGGGGCCGCGGCCTGACGGAACTGGCGAATCTCAATGTCACGCACAGGCAAGTGATGCGCACGCCTTATGGTGAGCCTTCCGGCGCGTTCCTGTTCGGCATGCTCAATCAGCATGAAATTATTTTTCTGGCGCGACATGGTTACGGCTACACCATACCGCCTCATCTGGTGAATTACCGCGCCAATTTATGGGCATTGCGCGAGCAGGGAGTGACGGATGTCGTCTCTGTCGCAACCGTCGGCGGAATACGTGCGGATTTGACGCCGGGCACCCTGATCGTGCCCGATCAGATTATTGATTACACGCACGGGCGTGATGCCACTTTTTTCAATACGCGCAATACCAGTTACCGCAACATAGACTTTACCCTGCCTTATTCACCGGTTTTGCGCAGTCGTATTTTGCGCGGCGCGGAACAAGTCCGTCAGCCCTGCCTGGATGGCGGTGTTTATGCGGCAACACAGGGGCCGCGTCTGGACAGCATCGCCGAGATTAATCGTTATGAACGCGATGGCGCGGATATGGTGGGAATGACCGGCATGCCGGAAACTGCGTTGGCAAGGGAGCTGGAGATGAACTATGCCAGCATCGCTGTGGTGGTGAATTACACGGCGGGGCGGGGTGATAGTCAGGAGAACATCAATATGGAAAATGTTGCTGCCACCGCACGGAATGCGATGGAGCGGGTGCGCAACATTCTCGAATGCGTGGTTAATTGCCATGACGATTAAGACTGTATTACGCATGGGTGATGCGCGCCTGCTCCAGGTCGCGGAACCGGTTAGCCGCTACGACAGCGCCGAATTGCACAGTCTGCTGGATGATATGCGCGACACCATGCAGGCACTGAACGGTGCTGGACTGGCCGCGCCGCAAATCGGCATCGGACTGCGTGTGGTGATCTTCGGGGTGCAGTTGAATTCGCGTTATCCGGATGCCGAAACGGTGCCGGAAACCGTGCTCATCAATCCCGTCATCAGCGTACTGGATGACAACACCGAAGCAGGCTGGGAAGGGTGCTTGAGCGTGCCCGGCTTGCGAGGCGTGGTTACGCGCCCCTGCAACATTCGTTATCAGGGCTTCGACGAATACGGTGCGTTAATTGATCGCACCGTCAGCGGATTTCACGCACGCGTGGTGCAGCACGAGTGCGATCATCTGGACGGAATACTGTATCCGATGCGGATGCAGGACATGAGCCGGTTTGGCTATACGCAGGAACTGTTTCCCGGTCAGGAATTACAGGACGATTAATTTTTCAGGAGAAAGCGATGAACAGAAGAGACGTATTGCTGGGCGGTATGGCGTTGGCGGGAGCCGCAGTGGTAGGGCGCGCGCAAGCTGCCGAACACGATCATATGCACCACGCCGCACCGTCCGCACTGGCTGATTCTGCCAGTGATTGCATACAGAAGGGCGAAGTCTGCCTGAGCCATTGCCTTGAGTTGCTGGGGCAAGGCGACAAAGACATGGCCGCGTGTGCGCAAACCGTGAATCAGATGCTGGCGGTTTGCGGCGCACTGCAACAACTTGCCAATCAGAAATCCAAACAGACTGCACGACTGGCGAGTATCGCCATGGATGTGTGCAAGCAATGCGAAGACGAATGCAAGAAACACGCCGACAAGCATGACTCCTGCAAAGCCTGTGGCGCAAGTTGCGCGGCCTGCTATAAAGAGTGCAAAAAAATCGCGGCCTGATTTTTCTGTATCCGCATCAAACAAAACGGGCAGCCCTAGAGGCTGCCCGTTTGCCGCTGCGTGAGGCTAAGCGTTGCTCCTTACTGTGATACCAGTTCGTGCAGCACATACGGCAGGATGCCGCCGTGACGATAGTAGTCCACTTCGATCGGCGTATCGATGCGCAGCAGCAGCGGCACTTGCTGCGTACTGCCGTCGCGGCGCGTGATGGTGAGGGTCACGTCCTGTTGCGGCTTCAGGTTGTTGTCGATGCCGCTCAGATCGAATATTTCATCACCTGTCAGTTTTAAATTGGCTGCACTGGTGTCGCCCTTGAATTGCAGGGGCAGCACGCCCATGCCGCTCAGGTTGCTGCGGTGGATGCGCTCGTAGGATTTGGCGATCACCGCCTTGACACCGAGCAGTTGCGTGCCTTTTGCCGCCCAGTCGCGGCTGGAACCCGTGCCATATTCTTCACCGGCAAAAATAACTGTCGGCGTACCTGCAGCGATATAGTTCATGGCGGCCGTGTAAATGTCGGTCTGTTCGCCGTTGTATAACGTGTAGCCCCCCTCGGTGCGATTGCCGCCCGCATCAGCTGGCAGCATCAGGTTCTTGATGCGCACATTGTCAAACGTGCCGCGCATCATCACGTCGTGATTGCCGCGACGTGAGCCGTAGCTGTTGAAATCCCTGACGGCCACGCCCCTGTCTTGCAGATACTGACCCGCCGGGCTGGACGGGCTGAAGCTGCCGGCCGGGCTGATGTGGTCGGTGGTGACGGAGTCGCCGAATATCGCCAGTGCGCGTGCGTGTTTTACGCCGCTAATCTCGCCTGTTGTCATGCTGAACGCATCGAAGAATGGCGGGCAGGCAATGTAGGTCGAATCATCCCAGCGGTACTGGTCGCCACTCGGCGCTTCGATGTTGTTCCACAACGGCAGGTCGCGGGTCAGGTCGGCATAAAGCGAGCGATACAGCGCCGGGTTGGTCGCATATTGGCTGACAGCCTGGACTTCCGCGCTGGAAGGCCAGATGTCGCGCAAAAATACCGGTTGGCCGTCACGGCCCACGCCCAGTGCTTCCGTGTCGAGGTTGATGTTCATCTTGCCCGCAATGGCGTAGGCCACCACCAGCGGCGGGGAAGCAAGAAAATTGCCCTTGATATTGGAATGGATACGCGCTTCGAAATTGCGGTTGCCGGACAGTACCGCCGTCGCGATGAGCTGGTTGGCGACGATGGTCGCCTCGATCTGCGGATCCAGCGGGCCGGAATTGCCGATACAGGTGGTGCAGCCGTAGGCGGCAACGCCAAAACCCAGTTGTGCGAGGGGTTCGAGCAAGCCGGCATCAGTCAGATAGCCGGTGACGACGCGCGAGCCGGGTGCCAGCGTGGTCTTGATGTGCGGCTGGACGCTCAGGCCTTTCTCGACCGCCTTCTTGGCCAGCAGACCCGCCGCCAGCATGACGCTGGGGTTGGAGGTGTTTGTGCAGGACGTGATCGCCGCGATCAGCACATCGCCGTTGCCGATTGCAAGATCGCCCTTGCCGGTCGGATAACGCACCGCCAGTTTTTCGGCAGGCTGGTTGAAGCCGTTTTCGGCGATGGGTTTGGAAAACAGGGTGTTGAAGGTTTCACGCATTGCGGACATGGCGATGCGGTCTTGCGGACGTTTAGGGCCGGACAGTGAAGGTTCGATGCTGGCCAGATCCAGTTCTACCACGCTGCTGTAGTCTATCTGCCCGTCTTGCGGGATGCCGAACAAACCTTGTGCCTTGAAGTAGGATTCGAACGCATCCACTTCTTCGTCTGTGCGTCCGGTATTGCGCATGAAATTGACGGTGGTCTCGTCCACTGGGAAGAAGCCCATGGTCGCACCGTATTCCGGTGCCATGTTGGCGATGGTCGCGCGGTCGGGCAGGGCGAGTGCTTGCGTGCCCTCGCCGAAGAACTCCACGAATTTGCCGACAACTTTGTGTTTACGCAACAGTTCGGTCACAGTCAGCACCACGTCGGTGGCGGTCAGGCCCTCACGCAGCTTGCCTTTGAGATGTACACCGACCACATCAGGCGTCAGGAAATAGACCGGCTGGCCCAGCATGCCAGCTTCAGCTTCAATGCCGCCCACGCCCCAGCCAACCACGCCGATGCCGTTGATCATAGTGGTGTGGCTATCGGTGCCGACCAGCGTGTCAGGGTAATACACGCCGTCTTTTTGCTGCACACCGCGTGCCAGATATTCCAGGTTGACTTGATGCACGATGCCCACGCCGGGCGGCACCACTTTAAATGATTCAAAGGCTTGCATGCCCCACTTCATGAACTTGTAACGTTCGTTGTTGCGCTCGAATTCCATTTCCATATTGAGCTTGAGCGCGTCGGGGCGGTTGTAGTAGTCAATTTGTACAGAGTGATCCACCACCAGATTGACCGGCACCAGCGGTTCGATAAGCTTAGGGTCGCAGCCTTGCGCGGCGGCGGCATCGCGCATCGCGGCCAGATCGGCCAGCAGCGGCACGCCGGTGAAATCCTGCAATACGATACGCGCGACGACGAAGGGGATCTCATCAATGCGTGCTGCGTTCGGCTGCCAGTTGGCCAGTTGGCGGATATGCGTCTCGGTCACCTTCTTATCGTCGTAATTGCGCAACACCGATTCCAGCACGATGCGGATAGACACCGGCAGACGTGAAATCTTGCCGATTCCGGCCGCTTCCAGAGCGGGCAATGAATACAGCGCGCCCTGATTGCCGCTGGCGAGTTTGAAGGTTGAACGGGTGTTGAACAAATTGTGCGACATGGCAAAAGCTCCGGATACGCGAGATGAGTGAGGTCGTGATTATAACCAGTTACGCCGGACGGGTGGGGCGCTAGCCGCCGTGAACAGCGTGTCTGGGCTGATTTCAGGGGGCAGGGTCGGGGTACTGTTTATGCACGGCCTCGATTTGCTCCAGCACCTCTGCCGAGAGTGTCACAGCGTGGCTATTCAGATTTTCCTTGAGTTGCGCCAAGGTGGTTGCACCCAGTATGACGCTGCCGGTAAACCAGCGAGTGCGGGCGTAGGCCAGTGCCATCTGGGCGGGGCTGAGCCCGGCCTGTCGCGCGATTTGTACATAGGCAGCACTGGCGGCGGGCACATTTATTTTTTGGTAACGCTGACCAAATCCGGGAAACAGGGTGATGCGTCCCTGAGCGTGCGGGTTGTCCAGATATTTGCCGGTGAGATGGCCGAATGCGAGCGGGCTGTAGGCTAACAGTCCGATTTCGGCGTGATGGCAGGTTTCTGCCAGTCCGCACTCAAAAGTACGGTTCATCAGGTGGTAGGCATTTTGTATCGAGACTATTCTGGGCAGGCCCAGCGCTTCGGCGCAGCGTATGAATTCGCTCACGCCCCAGGGTGTCTCGTTGGACAGACCGATATGCCTGATTTTCCCCGCCTTGACCAGTTCGGAAAGTGCCAGCAGTTGCTCGGCTATGGGCACGCTGTCATGCTCCTGCGCCGCATCGTAGCTGCTCGCGCCGAACATCGGCACGTAACGATCAGGCCAGTGTATCTGGTATAAATCCAAATAGTCGGTCTGCAGGCGCAGCAGGCTGGAATCAATGGCGGCGTTAATCTGTTCGCGATTGATGCGCGGGCCGTTGCGTATCCAGCCAAAGCCGCGCGCAGGCCCGGCGATCTTGCTGGCGATAATGAGCCGGTCGCGTGGCTGGTGCTTGAGCCAGGAGCCGATATAACGCTCGGTGCGACCTTGGGTTTGCGCACGCGGTGCGACCGGATACATTTCCGCCGTATCAATGAAGTTCACCCCGTGCGCCACCGCATAGTCGAGTTGCTCATGTGCGTCCTGCTCGCTGTTCTGTTCGCCATAGGTCATCGTGCCCAGGCATAAGGCGGATACCCGTAAATCACTGCTGCCTAGTTGTCGGTACTCCATGATCGCTTACCCCCGGATTCATATGAATTCCCTAACCGCGCTGACACAGCCGGAAATAGTCTGGTTTGTTGTTTTATTGAGCGCTTTGCTTGTCAGTATGCCCGCTCTCTTGCTATTGTCGCAGACTTACAGAACAGGCGTGGCGCGTAGTAATGCGCGTTACAGGGTAACACCATGGCGACTCCCCCCAAAATTCGTTTGGTTGGTAACGATAGCGAAGAAATTATCGCTGAATCTCAGGCTATACAGGAAGCGCGCGCGCATCTGGAAGCCGAGATGGAAGCCGGGTTTTCCGCGCAGGCGCGGGCCCGTGCCGAAGCGCATGGTCGTGCCATAGCTCAGGCGCGTGCGCGCACTGAAATGGAACTGATTGCTCAGCTTGAGGCCAAGTGTCAGGATGAAATGCGGCTCTCTGAAGTCGCCCAAACCAAGCTGGAGGTCGAGAAACAACTGACGCAGGAATTGCGGGCGAAATTGTTGATCGCCATGCGGCTGGAGGAAGAAAGTAAAGCGAAGCTGCGGGCCGAACGCATGGCGCAGGAAGAGCTGACGCTGCGTTTGCAAGCCGAACAAACCGCCCGTGCGGCGGCGGATGACAAGGTCAAGGCTGAGCGCGAGCTACAGGTATTGATTGCACAGCAAAGTCAGGCGGAACAGGCGGCACAACAACGCGCTGAGGCTGAAATGCGCGCTATTCGGCTCGAAATAGATCAGTTTCAGGCGCAGGCGGATCAAGCCGTTGCTGAACGCATGGCCGCAGAGCAATTGCTGCATAGCCAGACTGAAGAAAAGTTGCAAATCGAAGCGCAATTACGTGAAGCGGCACGTTTGCGTGTTGAAAGCGAGGCGGAGGAATTACGTCTTGCCAGAGAAAAAGCCGACAAAGAAGCGCATGAGGCAGAGCAAAGCAAACAGCGTATCAAGGCTGAGCGCAACGCGCTTCAGGCAGCGGAAAATCGCGCCAGACTGGAGCAACAGGCCACCCGGCTTGCGCAGGAAAAAAACTCTACGGATCAGGCTATTGCACGCGTAGTGCAGGAAAAAGTCCGTCAGGAGCAGGGAACGGTCGAGCAGCTTAAAGCAAAGCTGGAAGCCGAGCAGCTTGCAGCAGAAGCAGTCATGGCCAGAGCTCGTGCCGAATCGCAGGCGCTTGCGGAAATTGAAGCCAGGCTGCAAGCGGATCGCGAAGCCGAACAGGCTGCTGAAGCGAGAGCCGCAGCGGAGCAATCCGCGCTCAAATCGGCCAATCAGCGCCGTTTGGCTGACGAGCAGGCGCGCGCCGATGCTGAAAAGCGCACACAGTATGAGCAACAGGCTTATCAGGCGGCGAAACAGCGTGCTGAAACTGAAGCGGCCGCCAGCGCCGAGGCGGAACGTAAAGTCAGGGTCGAGCAGGAAGTAAGCGCGTTATTGCGTGCTAAAGCCGAGGCTGACCAAAGCGCAGCCGATCAGCATGAGCAAGCGCATGCCTTGTTGCTGCAGGCGACACAAGAAGCGGATGAAAGGTTGGCCAGCGAGAATCTGGCAGTACAGGTCGCAGCGCAGAAGTTGGCAACAGAACGGGATCAGCGGGTGTATGCGCAACAACGCGCCGAGGTGGAGATGCAGTCTGCGCAGGAGCTGGAGTTGCAATTGCAAGCCGAAGTGCAGGCGCTCACAGTCGCCAATGAACGTGTCGCGGCTGCAAAACTGGCACAGGCAGCGGCAGAGGAAAATACCCTGCTTGAGCAGCAGTTGCTGAAATTCGAGCAGCAGCGTGAACAGGCGGAACGTCAGGCAGAGCAGGCCTTACAGGAAAAATTCCGCTTGCAGAACGCGGCATTGCAATCAGCCCAATTGCGTGCTGAAGCACTGGCGCAAGAGCAGTCGCTGATTGCGGCCAACTTGCAGGCCGAACAGGCGCTGATAGAGGCCGCACAACAAAATGCATCGGCTTTGCAGCAGGTGAATCAGCAAGCGTTGCGCCGGGCGGAACTGGCAAGCGCAGCGCAGCAGGTAGCCCAGGATCAGTTGGCCGCAGAAGCGCGAGCCATCGCGGAAATCGAGGCCAGAATGGCGGCAGAATTGCTTGCCATCGAATCGGACAATCAGCGTATCGAAACGGAATCCCGTGCGAAAGCGATTGCAGAAGCGACCCTGCAGCACAATCAGCAGGCGATTCGGGACGCGCAGGAGAAGGAACAGGTGGCATTACGCGCCTTGAATGTCGCCAAACACCATGCCGATGTGGAAAATCAGTTGCTCAAACAGCAAGAGGAATACCTGCGCGCCGAGGCACTCGCGACAGCCGCTTTGCAACAGCAAATGAACGAGGTCAGGCTGGAACACGAGCAGGCTTTGCAACGTGCCGAAAATATGGCGATGCAGCGGCTTGCCGAAGCGCGCAAGGCGGTCGAGGCGGAGCAGGCACGCACCCGCAGCGAGGCAATGGCCGTCGTTGCGGCGCGTAAGCAGGCGGAGGCGAGTACAGCGCTCAGTCAGGCGGCCGTGGAACGCGAGCAGATGGCCTTGCAGTTGGCGCAGCAAGAGCAGTTGGGGCTGGAGCAGGAGCGCGAATTGCAGCAACAACTGGCGCAACGCCTGGCGCGTGAAGCCGAGGCGGCGGTTGCCGTGCAGGCGCGACTCGCGGCAGAGCAACAGGCTTTGCGTGCGGCGCTTGAACTTGAGGAGGCGCAGCGCCAGGCTATTGAGGCTGAGCAGGAAAAAACGCGCAGTGCCGAATCGGCGATAGCCGCGAAGCAGCAGCGCGTGCAGGCTGCTGAGATGGCCAGACAGGCAGCTGAAGAACGCAAGCGGATGGAAGAGCAGTTGGCCGGAGTCGCGCAGCAACGTCTGGCGCATGAGCGTGAATTGCAGGAACAACTGCTGCAACGAGGCGCCATCGAAGCCGAGGTGGATGTCGCACTTCAATTGCGTATTTCCGCCGAACAACAGGCGCAGCTGGCAGCGCAGGAAAAAATTGCCGCCGAACAACAGGCGCAGCAGTTGGCTGAGGAGCTGGAAAAAGCGCAGCGCCAGTTTATGGATGCCGAACAGGCTCGAATCCGCCGGGGTGAATCAGCCATTGCTGCAATCAATCAGCTTGAGCAAGTGGCTACAGAAGCCAGGCAAACTGCCGCAGAACGTGAGCAGATGGCTTTGCGGCTGACCGCGCAAGAGCAGCAACGCCTGGCGCACGAGCGCGAGTTGCAGGCACAGCTAGTACAGCGCGCTGCACTCGAAGCGGAGGCGGTGGCTGCCGTGCAGGCACGCATCGCAGCGGAACAGCAGGCGAGCGAGGCTGAGCAGGCGAAAATGGCAGCAGAACAACAGGCCATGCAAATGGCCGTTGCGCATGAGGCCGCGCAACGTCAGCTCGCGGAAGCCGCGCAGGCCAGGATGCGCAGTGATGAAGCGGCTATCGCTGAAGTAGGCCAGCTCGAACGTGTTGCTCATGAAGCCATGCAGGCCGCGTTGGAGCGCGAACAGGAGGCGCAGCGGCTGACTGCGCTAGAGCAGCAACGTCTGGCGCACGAGCGCGAGTTGCAGGCGCAGCTAGAACAGCGCGCTGCACTCGAAGCGGAGGCTGTGGCCGCCGTGCAGGCACGCATCGCAGCGGAACAGCAGGCAAGTGAGACTGAGCAGGCGAAAATGGCAGCAGAACAACAGGCCATGCAAATGGCCGTTGCGCATGAGGCCGCGCAACGTCAGCTCGCGGAAGCCGCGCAGGCCAGGATGCGCAGTGATGAAGCGGCTATCGCTGCAAGCACGCAGCTCGAACAGATTGCCCATGTGGCCATGCAGGCTGCATTGGAACGCGAACAGGAGGCGCAGCGGCTGACTGCGTTAGAGCAGCAACGCCTGGCAGATGAGCGCGAGTTGCAGGCGCAGTTAGAACAGCGCGCCGCACTGGAAGCGGAGGCGGTGGCTGCTGTGCAGGCACGCATCGCGGCGGAACAACAGGCTTGTGCGCTCGAACAGGAGAAAATTGCCGCAGAGCAACAAGTGCTGCGCCTAGCTCAGGTGCATGCTGAGGCGCAGCAGCAGGCGATTGCCGTGGAACAGGAACGAGCTCGTCTGGAGGAATCGGCTATCGCCACAACACGGCAGCGTGACCAGATTGCCGAGGCAGCCAGACTGGTTGCCGGGGAACGCGAGCAGATGACCTTGCATCAGCTGGAGCAGGAGCAACAGCGGCTGGCAGTTGAGCATGAATTGCAGGCGCAGCAGGATCAACGGTGCGCACTCGAAGCAGAAGCGGCAAAAGCATTGCAGGCACGCATCGCGGCTGAACAGCAAGCATGCGAGGCCGAGCAGGAAAAAATAGCGGCGGAGCAACAGGCGCTGCGTCTGGCTCAGGAGTATGAAGAAGCACAACGCCAGCTTGCTGAAGCCGAGCAGGAAAATATACGCCGTGATGAATCGGCGATTATTGCCCTGCAACAACGCGTGCACATGACCGAAGTGGCCAGAGAGGCTGTGCTTGCGCGCGCGGAGATGGAAAGTGAACTGGCCGGACAGGCCGCCAGACAGTTCGAGCTGGAACGCGAATTACAGGAAAAGATAGCCCATAAACAATCGCTTGCAGCAGAAGCAGGGTTGGCGATTCGGGCGCGCATCGAAGCGGAGCAGCAGGGCTGCGAGGCTGAACTGGAGAAAATAGCCGCAGAGCAACAGCTGCAGCGCATGGCCAGTGAGTATGCGGAGGTGCAACGCACGCTTGTTGAAACCGAACAGGCGAATATTCGCAGCAATGAAGCGACCGTGGCCGCAACGCAGCAGCGCGTGCAAATCGCCGAGGCCGCCGGGCGGGTGGCCGTAGAACGAGAACAGTTGGCGTTGCAGTTGCTGGAGAAGGAGCGGCAATCTCTGGAGCATGAGCGCGAGTTGCGCGTGCAGCTTGAGCAGCGCGTCGCACTCGAAGCGCAAGCGGAAGCCGTTGTACAGGCGCGACTCACTGCGGAACAACAGGCATACGAAGCTGAGCAGAAGAAGCTAGCCGTAATTGAGCAAGCCAGACGATTGGCCGCTGAGCATGAGGCGCTGCAACGCCGTGCCGCGGAAGCTGAGCGCGAACAAGTCCATCTTGAGGAATTGGCAGTCGCCGCAACGGAGCAACGCCTGCAAATTGCCGAGACCGCCAGGCTGGCGCTCGTGGAACGCGAGCGCATGGAAAAACAGTTGGCCGAAGAGGCCAGACAATTGCATGAGCGGGAATGCGCCCTGCAAGAGGCCTTGTCGTTCAAGCTGACGATAGCGGAAAATTCTGCGCAATCCAGACAGGATAGAATTGAAGCCGAGCAACGCTTAATCCAGGCGGAAGAGGAGAAGATTGCGGCTGAGCAGGCAGCGCAGCAGCAGGCAGATGCCAAGTGGAGCGAGATTCAGCAGCAAATAGAAGCGATAGCGCTTGATAGCGCGGAGATCAGTGCGCAACGCATGGATCAACAGCAACGCATCCTGCTGGCAGAGCAGGCGAAACTGCAAACCGAACAGCTTGAGCTTCAGGCGGCGGCTGAACTGGCCGCTATCGCCGAACAAAGTGAAAAGCTCGCGGCACAACAGCAGCAGGAGCAACAAAAATGGCTGGAGCAGCAACAGGCCAAATTACAGACCGAACAACAATTGCTGGCTGAAACAGAACAACGACTCGCTGCGGAAACAGAAGAAAATGCCGCCGCCGCAAGGCATATTTCTGCCGAACGGATCGCTGCCGTAGAAGCGCAGGAAAGGGCGAAGCTGGCTAGGCAGGCCACTTTGCTCGCACAGCAACTGGCTGAGCAGGATGAGCAGGAAAATGAGCGGCTGCGCGTGCATGTCGAACAAACGCGTGTTGAATTGGCGCCTTACCAATTACAAGCACGACTGCGCAGAAACCGGCAGTGGGTTAAGGCAGCAAAAATGGCCGGGTTGATCTCGGTCGCGGCCTTGTCCGGTTATTCCTGGTCATTTTTTAATGCGCGCAATAGCGCAGTGAGTGTGCAGCTGCCCAAACCAGCGGATTCGGTAAAGCAGCTACCCGTATTGCAAGAGGCGCAGACTGATGAACCCTCGCTCAGTCTGGGCAGATTGAAGCTATCCCGGCAGCTTAAGTCTGAAAAGACTGAAAATTAACTGACGTCGCGATAAGTGGTTGCTGTTATCTGCTTCTGCTGTAACGCAGCTTATGGAATAGGCCATAAAACTGATTTAACGAGGCTGCGTCATTCCCGCGCTGAGAGGTAAGCAGGCAAGTCGCGAAGCGGCTGCTCGCAAAGCGGGAATCCAGATAATTTAAAGATACCCGCGCAGCGGGACAAAATTTGGGTTTTGAACCGCTGCGCGGATTTTTGCGCTGGATTCCCGCATGCGCAGGAATGGCGGCCATTTAGTTGCCGACATCAATGATGTATCCAGTAATTGTGACAATTGCACGAAGCGCGCAAGAGTGATGCTATA
This sequence comes from Gallionella sp., assembly GCA_030681375.1. Lineage (GTDB taxonomy): Bacteria > Pseudomonadota > Gammaproteobacteria > Burkholderiales > Gallionellaceae > Gallionella. Next base: position 18,250 of record JAUXWM010000045.1, on the reverse strand, counting down.
ATCGCCGCCTGTAGCTGGAGTATTCAGCGCGAAAGTGGCGGAATTGGTAGACGCACTGGATTTAGGTTCCAGCGTTGTAAGACGTGAGAGTTCGAGTCTCTCCTTTCGCACCATCTACAATCCATGAGTTAGGATGCTGCGGTATGCCGTGGCTTTCCTTCTTGTCACGGAATTTACCATACAGATTCCCCATATTTTTCCATGCCCCCTCAGTGGGCGCATTGTCCCGCTGTCGTTGCTCTGGTCATTCTGCCAGCGCTACGTTGCGAGTCTTGAATTTTTGACAGGCAGCCAGCGTTGCGCTGTCGGTTGAGTTCCAATCAACCTGTTCGGTAGGAATGGTAATGCGTTTCAAACGACGATTTCCAAGCTGCGCTGCTGCACCATATGTAACAGTTTGAGCGCAGTTCCAGTGGGTCGCTTTTGGCCGATCTCCCACTTTTGCACTGTGGATACGCTGGTATTTAAAAGGGCTGCAAAGACGGCTTGGCTGACGTGTGAGGCTTCGCGAATGCGTTTTATCTCTTCCGGGCACAGCGGTTCAACCGGAGGTAGGCACAGTCGGTCAAATTCGCGCAGTGTCACCTGATCCATCACGCCAGCTTTGTGTAATCCATCGGCTGTTGCACTTCGAACTTGAATGCGCGCAAGTTGAAGTGGATGTGTAACAGGAAAAGGCCAGCAAGGCGGAATGAGTACGCCCACAAACTGGCAAAAAACGAGACGGATGGGCTACTTTGAAAAATCCGGCTTTTTATAACGAAAAATCACCCGAATTTCCAGCGGCGTAAATATTGGCCGATGGCCTGCGCTGGAAATTTAGGTGGTTTCTGGATGAGAACTAGTTAGGATAAATTCTGGCATCCGGTGCGTTTTGCTGTTAAATTTCAGTTTGGGATTTTGGGTGGCAAGATAGCAACAAGTTGTGCCGTAAGAGCGAAAGGAAAAAATTGCGATGGGACAAGAAAAATACGTGGGTTATGAGAAGGTTATTAATGACGCCTTGGTGGCTGCGCGCGGTGAAAAATTGTACAACCCGAATGAGGACAAGATTTTGATGCTGGAGCGGAAGCTGGAAACAAGCAAGCTGTCAAATGCTGAAATTTTGGAGATTCAGAAGCAGTTAAAGCAATTGCGGTCGCGTTAGGACCGATTCTCGAATGACGACCTAATCAGTGCTTCCCTGCATCATCTGACGTGATTGCGTTGCGCGGATGTGTCACGGGCTTACCTCTCTTTGTTGTTTCCAGCGCTTCAATAGCAGCGCATTGCTGACTACGGATACCGAACTCATCGCCATTGCCGCGCCGGCGATTACCGGGTTGAGCATGCCTGCGGCGGCGAGCGGGATACCGAGTACGTTGTAGGCAAAGGCGAAGAACAGGTTTTGGCGAATCTTGTTCAGTGTAGAGCGCGACAGCGAAATTGCATCGACTACGCTCATCAAATCATTGCGCATCAGCGTGATGTCAGCCGCTTCGATGGCGATGTCGCTGCCGCTGCGCATAGCGAAGCTGACATCGGCGGCGGCTAGCGCGGGTGCATCGTTGATGCCGTCACCGACCATGCCGACCAGCAGTCCATCTCTTTTAAACGATTCCACCTGGGAAGCCTTGTCCTGCGGCAGCACTTCGGCGCGAAATTCCGTGATCCCCGCTTGTGTCGCAATGGCTTGTGCGGTGGCCTGATTGTCGCCGCTCAACATCACCACGCGTATGCCCATCCCGCTTAATTTCGCCACTGCATCGCGACTGCGGGTGCGCAGTTGATCGGCAATGGCGATGTAACCCAGCAAAGTGGTGTTGCGGGCGATCACCAGCACGGTTTTGCCTTGCTGCTGCAACCCCAGGATTTGCTGCTCATCAATCGTCACACCCGACTGTTGGGCGAAGGCGGGGGAACCGAGCAGAAAGGGCTGGTTGTTGATTTCCGCACGCAGGCCCTGACCCGCCAGCTCGTTGATGTTTTCGGCCCGGACGGCCATTAGCTGCAAGTTTTTCGCATGATCCATCAGGGCGCGTGACAGCGGATGGGTGGAGCCTTGCGCCAGACTCACCGCTGTTTGCATTAATGCGTGCTGAGTTGTCCCAGAGGCCGGAATGGTATCGGTGACATCGGGTTTGCCTTCGGTCAGCGTGCCGGTCTTGTCCACCAGCAACACGTTAAGGTGATGTGCGCGTTCCAGCGCGGCGGCATCCTTGACTAGAATGCCTGCCTGCGCGGCACGCCCGGTGGATACGACCAGCGCGGTGGGCGTGGCCAGTCCCAGCGCACAGGGGCAGGAAATGACCAGTACCGCCACGGCATTGATGAGTGCCGTGCTGAAATCGCTGCCCATCATCCACCAGGCGCCAAATGTCAGCAACGCAATGCCGATTACCACGGGTACGAATACGGCGGAGACGCGATCAGCCAATTCCTGTATCGCGGCTTTTGAGCCTTGTGCCTGTTCAACCAGACGAATGATGGCGGCAAGCTGGGTATGTGTACCCACAGCCTGCGCACGGCATTTGAGCAGGCCACGCCCATTCAGCGTGGCGGCATACACCTTTTCGTCGGGTTGTTTGTTTCGAGGCAGACTTTCTCCGCTGAGCATGGATTCATCCACGCTGGATGATCCTTCCAGAACGATGCCGTCCACCGGCACACTTTCTCCTGCTCGTACCAGAAATACGTCGTCCACGCGCATTTGTTCGACTGCCAGTTCTTGCATTACGCCATCGCGTTCGACATGTGCTGTTCTGGGTTGCAGGTTGATCAGTGCTTCCAGCGCGCTGGAGGTTTTGCCTTTGGCGCGTGCTTCCAGCAGTTTACCCAGCAGTACCAGCGTGATCAGCGTGGCGCTCGCCTCGAAATAAATCGGCTGGCCCGGCATCATTCCGAAGAAATTCGCCAGCACGACCACGCAACTCAGCAAATAGGCGGCACTGGTTCCCAACGCGACCAGCACATCCATGTTGGCGCCCCCGCCGCGCAAACTGCTCCATGCACCGGTATAGAAACGCCGGCCTATCCAGAATTGCACCGGAGTGGCGAGCAGGAATTGCAGCCAGCCCGGTAACATGAAATGGAAACCGGAAAACATCAGCAGCATCTCAATCAGCAAGGGAGCAGTGAGCAATGCCGAAAGCATGAATTGCCGCTGTTGATATTGCAAGGCAGCGGCACGCGCCTGCTTTTCGGCGGCAAAATCGCGTATCGGATGAGCATCAAATCCTGCACCCCGGATAATCTCGATGAGATCGGCAAGGCTGGTGTTATCGGGGTTGTAAACGATATGCGCCTTCTCGGTGGCGATGCTCACTGAAGCCTCGATTTCCGGTAGCTGATTCAATACTTTTTCCAGGCGCGCAGAACAATTTGCGCAGTGCATGCCGGTAACTTGCAGATCGGTGTGGCTTTTCATGCGGGGATTATAGGCGCTGAAACACGGAATGGCGCAAAATCTGCGCCATTCCGTGTTTCAGCTGCCAGCGACGCTTACAGCGGGCGTTTAATGCTCACCGCGCCGCGGATCTGACCCGCGCTATAACCGGTAGCCTGATCGTGCGGATACTCTGACGCCAATTTGGCTTTTACATTGGCAGGGATTTGTTCATCGCTGCCATGACAGCTCACACAACCGGGTTGCAGTGCGATGGCTTTCATGAAACGGAATGATTTTCCTGCGGGTTCCTGGACGATTTCTGCGGCTTCCAGAGTTTCCGGTTTTTCACCCTGAGCCAGACGTTCAGCAAAGGACTGAAGTTGTTTTTGTTCCCAGGCATCTGCTGTGCCCAGCAGTGGATTGCGCACTTTCAGACTGACGCGGCTCAATTTCCAGCCGGTCTGGAGGGAGATGTCACCCGCCATTTTCGGTGCGATGTCGCGGCAGACGCCGACGGCCGATTCAGGGCCGCCTTCGCTGATGGCTTTCTGATTGGCAGCAGCCAGTTGTTTCATGAAAGGCATCGCTACAGCGCGGCTCTCGTTGCTGTATTGGCTCAAATCTTCGGCATAGGCGCTTGTTGTGGCCAACGCAAGTACAGCGGATAAAATCAGGGATTTTTTCATGTTATTCCTCTTTCAAATAAAAAATGCCCGAGACCGTCGAGCATTGTTTTTAATAATAATTATTTTTTCATCGGGCAGGTATTCATGCCGACGATAGAATAAGCTGGGCAAACCCCGATAATTCCGGTCACTAGCGGCAGGACGCCTATCCAGCCCCATACGCCGATTGTGTCAGTAACGGTCAAACCGATCAGTGCCAGACCTGCAATGATACGTACAGCGCGATCAATCATTCCTTCGTTTGCTTTCATTTTGTGCTCCTTGGGATGGTTGCGGAAGTGTGCAGAATAAGAGATTGACTGTCTGCTGTCTGTGATAAAAATCACACAGGGTAAAACCTGAAAGTGTACAAGCTTGTTACTTCAATTCGGCTAGTAAAGCAGATATGGTGAATACCCCTTCGGTTACGATTGATGCATTTTAATCGTGGCGTGTCCGGCAGTCTTGGTTTGGCCGCTCACGACCCGGCTATGCGGCATGAGCCGCTTTCCGCAGTTTTTTCGGGTCTTGTTTTTAGGCTTCATAGTCATGCGCCCCCGCAGCTCGCCTATCTGCCTAAATTTACCATTTATTTATCATGGGTATGTCGTTTTCCACTCTGTGCTGAACATGGCGGGGCATTACATTATGTATGAATTTTGCTCAATCTTGCTGTTTAGGGAGTGAGTGTGGGACAATTCGAGCCTGTCTAGCTTGGCTTGGTCGCTCGTTGCATGGGGTGTATCTAAAAGCATCAGTATAATCAAATGGTTGTCGGTCTTGTATTGGCCGTTAGTCACTATTTCGAGTGCGACTTGGTCGCACTTTATTGTTTATGGGAAGAAAATAATGCCAGTAATTACTTTGCCGGATGGTTCGCAGCGCAGCTTTGAGCAGCCCGTTACGGTTGTTGATGTGGCGCTCAGTATTGGTGCGGGCTTGGCGCGTGCTACGCTGGCCGGGAAGGTCGATGGCACGGTGGTGGATGCGTCCTACCTGATAGCGCAGGATGCGGCGCTCTCTATTATTACCGGCAAGGATGAGGAAGGCGTCGAGATTATCCGCCATTCCACTGCACATCTGCTGGCGCATGCGGTAAAGGAATTGTTTCCCGATGCGCAAGTGACCATAGGGCCGGTGATTGAAAACGGATTTTTCTATGACTTCTCCTACCATCGTCCGTTTACCCCAGAGGATCTGCTGGCTATCGAGAAGCGCATGGCGGAACTGTGCAAGCAGGATATGCCGGTGACGCGCACGGTGCTGCCGCGTGACGAGGCGGTTGCCTATTTCAAGAGTATTAACGAGCACTACAAAGCCGAGATTATCGAATCCATCCCGGCCGATCAGGATGTGTCGCTCTACACCGAGGGCAACTTTACCGATTTGTGTCGCGGCCCGCACGTTCCATCGACGGGTAAACTTAAAGTGTTCAAGCTGATGAAGCTGGCGGGAGCCTACTGGCGCGGCGATTCCAAGAATGAAATGCTGCAGCGTATCTACGGCACGGCCTGGGCGAAAAAGGAAGAGCTGGACGATTATTTGCATCGTCTGGAAGAGGCGGAAAAACGCGACCATCGCAAGCTGGCCAAGCAACTGGATTTGTTTCATATGCAGGACACCATGCCGGGCATGGTTTTCTGGCATCCCAAGGGCTGGACGCTGTGGCAGGAAGTCGAACAATACATGCGCGCCAAATTCCGCGAGCACGATTATCAGGAAGTGCGTACCCCGGCCATCATGGATAAGACCCTCTGGGAAAAATCCGGGCACTGGGAAAATTACCACGACAATATGTTCACTACGGCGTCCGAAAATCGCGAATATGCGGTGAAGCCGATGAACTGTCCGGGTCATGTGCAAATCTTCAATCACGGCTTGCACAGCTATCGTGATCTGCCGCTGCGTCTGGCGGAGTTCGGTTCCTGTCATCGCAATGAGTCATCGGGTTCGCTGCACGGTTTGATGCGGGTACGTGGCTTTACTCAGGATGACGCGCATATTTTCTGTACCGAAGAGCAGGTTCAAGCCGAGGTATCGAGTTTTATCGTGATGTTGAACGAGGTTTATCGCGACTTTGGTTTTACTGAGGTGATCGTCAAGCTGTCAACGCGCCCGGAAAAGCGCGTCGGCTCCGATGAGACCTGGGATAAGGCGGAAGCGGGTCTGGCGGCAGCTTTACAGCAAAACAATCTGGCGTATGAGATTCAGCCCGGTGAAGGCGCGTTCTATGGTCCTAAGGTTGAATTTACGCTCAAGGATAGTCTGGATCGCCTGTGGCAGTGCGGTACGATACAGCTGGATTTTAACTTGCCGGTACGCCTGGGCGCTGAGTTTGTCGATGAAGATAACAGCCGCAAACCGCCGGTAATGCTGCATCGTGCCATTCTCGGCTCGATGGAGCGTTTCATCGGTATTTTGATTGAGCATCATGCCGGGGCATTCCCGCTGTGGTTGTCACCGATACAGGCTGTGTTGATGAATATCTCTCAGGCGCAGGAAGAATATGTCAGTGAAATCGGTCAATTATTGCGTGATGCAGGGTTGCGTGTGCAATTGGATTTGCGCAATGAGAAGATTACCCGTAAAATCCGCGAACATAGCTTGCAGAAATTACCTTATCAACTGATATTCGGCGATAAGGAAGTGGCTGGAAGATTGATTGCCGTGCGTACCCGTAGTGGTGAAGATCTTGGACAAATGACACCGGAAGCCCTGGTTGAGCATTTCAAGTCTGAGATCAAATCGGGAAGCACGGTTTAATTTTGCCAAGACGGAGACATTCCAATAGCACAAAATAAATTACAACGCCTCAATGATATGATTACTGCACCTCAGGTGCGACTCATTGGAGTAGATAAAGAGCCCCTCGGGATCGTGTCCAGTACTGAGGCCTTGCGTCTGGCAGGCGAAGCGGAGCTGGATCTGGTTGAGATTTCACCGATGGCCGATCCGCCGGTCTGCCGCATCATGGATTTCGGTAAGTTTAAATATGCCGAAAGCAAGAAGCAGCACGAAGCCAAGCTCAAGCAAAAGCAGGTTCAGGTTAAGGAAATCAAATTTCGTCCGGGTACGGATGAAGGCGATTACAACATCAAGTTGCGCAATTTGATTAAATTTCTGAATGACGGTGACAAGACTAAAATTACGCTGCGTTTTCGCGGTCGTGAAATGGCTCTCCAGGAAATCGGCATGCGTCTGATTCAGCGTGTCAGGGATGATCTGGAAGAGTATTCAGTCGTCGAGCAGTTTCCCAAGATGGAAGGCCGCCAGATGGTGATGGTGTTGTCGCCTAAAGCGGCACTGAAGAAATAAAAACAGACGTTAGTCGCTAGACGTAAGGCGTTAGTTTGTTGGGTGGAAAGCCTTCCAGGCGGATAGCTAGCTGGTAACGTCTCGTAACTGAATTTATTTTTCTGGTAGCAGGGGCTGATCAGAAAGATGTTTTAAATAGATCCCCGAAAAATAAGTGGTGTATGGGTTAACAAGTTTTTCCAGTCGGAAAACACCTCCCACCATAAATCAAGGAGCAGTTATGCCTAAGATGAAAACCAAAAGCGGAGCAAAAAAACGCTTCGTCGTTCGTGCAGGCGGCAGTATCAAGCGCGCATGTGCGTTCAAACGCCACATTCTGACCTCGAAGACGACCAAAACTAAGCGTCAACTGCGTGGCACTACGGAAGTTCACTCAACCAATACAGCAGCGGTTCGTCGCATGCTGCCATACGCGTAAGGAGTAGAACATGCCAAGAGTAAAACGTGGAGTCGTAGCCCGTGCAACGCACAAGAAACTGTTAGCTAAGGCTAAGGGTTATCGTGGTCGCCGCAAGAATGTATATCGTGTAGCCAAGCAAGCGGTGATGAAAGCAGGGCAATATGCCTATCGCGATCGTCGCCAGAAGAAGCGTCAGTTCCGCACTCTGTGGATTGCACGTATCAATGCGGCCGCACGTGAATTCGGTATGCCGTACAGCGTATTCATGAATGGCCTGAAGAAGGCGGACATTCAGGTTGACCGCAAAGTGCTGTCTGACATCGCTATTTTCGACAAGCCTGCATTTGCACAGTTTGTTGAGCAAGCTAAAGCCAGCCTCGCCGGATAAGCTGTATCTCGCAGTCGGATATTGACTGCGTAATTAAAAAGGGGGGCGATGAGCCCCCTTTTTTTCGTTGTGTGGGTGGTTTTTCCATCAACCTTTTTTCGTGTTTTTTCGTGATTTTCGTGGACCGGTGTTTTTTCTATCTTTATGGAACAACTTCAACAAATTCTCGAGCAGGCGCTAGCTCAGTTCGCTGTCATCAGCGATGAAGCTGAATTAGAGCAGGTCAAAGCAAAATATCTGGGGCGTGACGGTTCGCTCACCGCCTTGCTCAAAGGGTTGGGCAAGCTCTCTAACGAAGAACGCCCCGCCGCAGGCGCGCGCATCAATCAGGTCAAGCAGGCGATTGAAGCTGCTCTGCAGCAGCGCCGCGATGCAATCGCTCAGGCTAAGCTGGCTGCACGGCTGGCGGCGGAATCGCTGGACGTTACCCTGCCGGGGCGCGGCATTAGCAGCGGCGGATTGCATCCGGTCACGCGCACGCTGGAGCGCATCGAGCATCTGTTCCATTCGCTGGGTTTTGCGGTTTCATCCGGCCCCGAAATCGAACACGATTTCTATAACTTTACCGCGCTGAATATCCCGGAAAATCATCCGGCGCGCGCGATGCATGACACCTTTTATATCGATCCTGAACATGTGTTGCGCACGCATACCTCGCCGGTTCAGGTGCGCTATATGGAGAACAACCAGCCGCCGCTGAAGATTATCTCGCCCGGACGTGTGTACCGGGTTGATTCGGATGCCACGCATTCGCCGATGTTCCATCAGGTCGAAGGGCTGTGGGTCGATGAGCATGTCAGTTTTGCCAATCTCAAGGGCGTGGTGCAGGACTTTTTGCAGCGTTTCTTCGAGCAGGATGATCTGCAGGTGCGTTTTCGCCCCTCTTTTTTTCCGTTCACCGAACCGTCCGCTGAAATGGATATGAGCTGGAAGGGGGGGTGGCTGGAGATAGGCGGTTGCGGCATGGTTCATCCCAATGTGCTCAAGCACGTCAATATCGACAGCGAGAAATATCTGGGCTTTGCGTTTGGTCTGGGCGTGGAGCGTCTGGCGATGTTGCGCTATGGCGTCAATGATCTGCGCCAGTTTTATGAGAGCGATTTGCGCTTTTTGAAGCAATTTAACTAGGCTGAACATCTAAAGCATCTCACGCGGAGACGCGGAGAGCGCGGAGAAAATCAAAAGCAAAACACTGAATAAGTATATTCTGTTGAAATTTAAATAGTGAAGCGTAGTTTCAACGTAAACACAAAAAATTTTTATTTCGGTTGTCTCCGCGTTCTCCGCGTCTCCGCGTGAGATTGATTTTTGTTTTTGGTTTTGCCGAATTATGGGTTGAATAGAATCATGAAATTTTCTGAAAATTGGTTAAGAAGCTGGGTTAATCCTGATTTGTCCAGTGACGCCTTGTCACATGTGCTGACGATGGCAGGGCTGGAAGTTGAGGCGCTGGAAGATGTCGCGCCTGCTTTCAATAATGTAGTGATCGCTCAGGTGCTGTCGGTGGAAAAGCATCCCGATGCGGATCGATTGAACGTCTGTCAGGTGAATGTCGGCGAAGCCGAGAATCTGACTATCGTGTGTGGTGCGGCGAACGTGGCCGTGGGCGTGCGCGTACCTTGCGCGCGCATCGGCGCGGTCTTGCCGGGTGATTTTAAAATTAAGCAGGCCAAGGTGCGCGGTGTCAGTTCGTCTGGGATGCTGTGTTCGGCGGTCGAGCTGGGACTGGCGACCGAGAGCGACGGACTGTGGCTGCTGGCTGACGATGCGCCGGTGGGAATGGCGATACGCGACTATCTGGAGCTGGACGACAAGCTGATTACCCTGAAGCTCACGCCTAACCGCAGCGATTGTTCAGGCATGAAAGGTATCGCGCGCGAAGTCGCGGCGCTGACCGGCAGTGCACTTGAGTCCGTTGCGACCGTGGTAAATCCAGTCACGCATACTGAACAGTTATCCATCAAGGTGGAAGATGCCGGGGCGTGTCCGTTGTATTGCGGTCGTCTGGTGCGCGGCGTGAATGCCGCCGCCGCAACGCCGGTGTGGATGCAGCGCCGTCTTGAGCGCAGCGGTTTGCGGTGCATCAACGCGGTGGTGGACATCACCAATTACGTGATGATGGAGCTCGGTCAGCCTATGCATGCCTTCGATGCGGCGACGCTGTCGGGCGGCATTACGGTACGCCGTGCGCGCAAGGATGAGACGCTGGTGTTGCTCAATGAGCAGACGGCAGTGCTGGACGATGCGGTGCTGGTGATCGCCGATGAGGCGCGGGTGCTGGCGCTGGCGGGCATCATGGGTGGTGCGGGCAGCGGTGTGGAAACGACCACGCAAGACGTGTTTTTGGAAGCGGCTTTCTTTCATCCCGATGCCATCGCAGGCCGTGCGCGACGTTTCGGTCTGGCGACGGATTCGTCGTTCCGTTTCGAGCGCGGCGTGGACTTTGCCGCCACGCTTGAGGCGATGGAGCGTGCCACGCAATTGCTGTTGGAAATCTGCGGCGGCAATGTCGGTGAAATGACTCAGGTGCGTGGCGCGTTGCCAGTGCGTTCCGAGATTACCCTGCGCAGCTCGCGCGTGGCGAGGGTGTTGGGCATACGGCTTGAATGCGCTCAAATCGCCGATCTGCTTACCCGTCTGCAGCTTCAGTTCGTGATGAAGGGCGATGCCTTCAACGTTGTGCCGCCGAGTTTCCGTTTTGACCTTGCGATTGAGTCTGACCTGATCGAAGAAGTGGCGCGTCTGCACGGCTATGACAACATACCGGCGCTCGCGCCGCATGCCGCATTGACCATGTTGCCCTACAGCGAATTGCAGCGCCCGTTAACGCGCATCCAGCAAACGCTGGTTGCACGCGACTATCAGGAAATCGTCAGTTATGCCTTCGTCGAAGAGCAGGTTGAGCGCGAACTGTGCGGTAACGCCGATCCGGTCGCGTTGCAAAACCCGATTGCCAGTAATCTGGCGGTGATGCGCAGCAGTTTGCTGGGTGGACTAGTCGGCGCCTTGCGCTTCAATATTAACCGCAAGCAGTCTCGCGTGCGTTTGTTCGAAGTGGGTGCGTGCTTTTCCAAATCGGCAGATAAATATGTGCAAACCCGGCGTTTGTCAGGGTTGGCATACGGCAGTCTGGCGCCTGAGCAGTGGGGCACACCCGCCAGGGCAGTCGATTTCTACGACGTTAAAGCGGATGTAGAAGCCTTGTTCGCGCCGCAGTCTGTGCGTTTTGTTGCAGCGACGCATCCTGCCTTGCATCCCGGTCGTTCGGCGCAAATTTTCTGCGGCGAGCAAAGCATAGGCTGGATAGGTGAATTGCATCCGCACTGGCAGCAACAATATGACATGGCGCAAGCCTGCGTATGGTTTGAAATCGAGGCGGACGCGGTAATGCAGTCCAGGGTGCCGCGCATGAGCGAGATTGCCAAATTCCTGCCGGTGCGCCGCGATCTTGCCGTGGTGGTGGATGAATCCGTCAGCGCGCAAACCTTGTTGGATGCCATGCTGCAAGCTTCGGTAAGCTATGTGCAGGAGGTCGTGCTGTTCGATGTGTATCGTGGTCGCGGCATGGAACAAGGCAAAAAAAGCCTTGCATTCCGTGTGTTGTTACAAGATACTCAAAAAACACTCACTGATGCTGAGATTGAGCCGGGTATGGCGCTGTTGGTGGATGTATTGAACAAGTGCGGCGCGCAGTTGCGTATGTAAGGGAGAGAAAGTGATAACAACATTAACCAAGGCCGAACTGGCTGATTTACTATTTTCAAAAGTAGGACTCAATAAGCGCGAAGCCAAAGATATGGTAGAAGCGTTCTTCGAGGAAATTCGAGTACAGCTGGAGCAGGGTGAAAGTGTGAAATTGTCCGGCTTTGGCAATTTTCAACTGCGTGATAAACCACAACGTCCCGGGCGCAATCCCAAGACAGGCAAGGAAATTCCGATTTCAGCACGCCGTGTGGTGACTTTTCACCCCAGTCAAAAGCTGAAAACCATGGTGGAAAAGTCCTATCATGGAACCCCACAAGCCTAATTCAGAACTCCCTCCCATCCCCGCCAAACGCTATTTCACCATCGGTGAGGTCAGCGAATTATGCGGGGTGAAGGCGCACGTGTTGCGTTACTGGGAGCAGGAGTTTACCCAGCTCAATCCTGTTAAACGCAGTGGTAACCGGCGCTATTATCAGCATCATGAAGTCGTGCTGATAAGGCGCATACGCGAATTGCTGTATGAACAGGGTTTTACCATCAGCGGCGCACGTAACCGTCTCGATGGGGCGCGTGCAAGCTGCAATCCGGCGGAAATAGAGAATATTGCGGACAATACGCCTATGGCAGCGAATAATCTGGGTGTTGCTGCGCTGAAACGCGAAATTCGCGACATCATTGCGCTTCTGGACGCGTAATAACGCTTCATTATGTCGATTGCTCTGTTATAATCCGCGGCTTCAGCGTGTAGCGCAGCCTGGTAGCGCACTACCTTGGGGTGGTAGGGGCCGGAGGTTCAAATCCTCTCACGCTGACCAATCAATTTCTATCAAAATACACCCTCTATCTTTTCGCCGATGCGTATCCTGATCAGTAATGACGATGGTTATTTTGCACCCGGCCTGGCATGTCTGGCCGAACATCTCGCTAAAATAGCCGATATTGTGGTCGTTGCTCCCGAACGGGATCGCAGCGGCGCTTCTAATTCCCTGACACTGGATAGACCGCTCAAACTCAGAAGCGCGGCTAATGGTTTTTATTACGTCAACGGCACGCCGACCGATTGTGTGCATCTGGCTGTGACCGGCATGCTCGACCATCAGCCGGATATGGTGGTGTCTGGCATCAATGCAGGTGCGAACATGGGCGATGACACCATCTATTCAGGGACAGTGGCCGCCGCGACGGAAGGTTTTCTGCTGGGCATACCCGCGCTGGCGATTTCACTGGTGAGTAAGGAATTTCGGCATTATGAAACGGCTGCTAGGGTTGCCAGTGATCTGGTGCAACGTTTTGCCAGTCAGTTGCATAGCCATCCCTGGTTGCTGAATGTGAATGTGCCGGATGTTCCCTATGAGCAATTGCAGGGCATGGAGGTCACGCGTCTGGGTAAGCGGCACAAGGCGGAGCCGGTGATTAAGGCGCTCAGCCCGAATGGCGAAACCGTCTATTGGGTCGGGGCGGCGGGCAAGGCTCAGGATGCGGGCGAGGGCACCGATTTTAATGCCCTGCAACAGCAGCGCGTCTCGCTGACTCCCTTGCAAATTGATCTTACTCAATACGCTCAAATCGACGCGGTAAATGCCTGGCTGGAGAAAAAATGAATATGCGCCTGAACGGTATCGGCATGACCTCGCAGCGCACCCGGCAGCGCATGATAGACCGCCTGCGCGATCAGGGTATCCGGGATGAAGCGGTGCTCGCGGCGATGTATGAAGTGCCGCGCCATCTTTTTGTTGACGAGGCGCTGGCCAGTCGCGCCTACGATGATGTGTCGCTGCCTATCAATTACGAACAAACGATTTCTCAGCCCTATATCGTGGCACGCATGATCGAAGTGTTGCGCGATACCGGGGGCAGACCGATGAGGCGTGTGCTGGAAATCGGCACGGGATGCGGTTATCAGGCGGCAGTGCTGGCGCATGTTTTTCCTGAAGTCTATACCATGGAACGCATCCAGCCCTTGTATGAGCGCGCCAGAAATAAATTGCGCGATTTGAATATCCGCAATGTCAATGTCCGCTATGCGGACGGCAGTGCGGGCTTGCCGGAGGCGGCTCCCTTTGATGGCATCATCATGGCGGCGGCGGCGCCTGCGATGTCGGCGGCGTTGCGTGGGCAGCTGGCCATAGGCGGGCGCATGGTGCTGCCCTTGGGGCGGCAGGAACAGTGGTTATATCTGGTTGAACGTGATGAACGCGGTTTTCGCGAATCTCGGCTTGAACCGGTAAAATTTGTACCCCTACTGATGGGAAAGACATGAAACGAATGCTTGCATGGCTGGCAGTCGCAGTCCTTCTGGCAGGCTGTGCTACGAGTGGACAACGCGCGCCGATTGTAGAGCGCGGCTCGGCGGCGGGTAAGAATACCGCCAGGGTATTTTCTACATCGGATAGTCGTCCCAAAGTGTATGTGGTGCAAAAAGGCGATACGCTGTTTGGCATCGCATTCAATTACGGCCTGGATTACCGCGAACTGGCCGAGATGAACGGCATACAGGATCCCAATCTGATACAAGTCGGACAGCAGATCAATCTGTTCTCCGCGCCTGAGCGTGCGGTAGTTGTCGCTGAAAGCAGGCCAGTGCAGGTGAAAGCGGCATCGCTGGTGAAAGAGCAGCCCAAGGTAGTGAAGTATGCCTATAGCGAGGCTGCCGTTGCACAAGCCGAAGCAGTGCAGAATCCGCCGACGGCCAGCGAACGTGCAGCGCCGGTGATTGCCAAGGTAGAAAGTAAACCTGTATCGCAGCTCAAGCCAGAGCCCAAGCCAGAACCCAAGCCTGAGAGCGCGGCAAGTGATGGCGGTGATGACGCGCTGGAATGGAGCATGCCCACAAAAGGTAAGGTGGTAGGCAGCTTTTCAGAAGCCGATAATCGCAAGGGCGTTGATATTGCCGGCACGCTGGGTCAGTCTGTCTTTGCCAGCGCACCCGGCAAAGTGGTGTACAGCGGAAGCGGTTTGCGTGGTTATGGCAAATTGCTGATTATTAAGCACAATAAAACGTACATCAGCGCCTATGCGCACAATGACCAATTGCTGGTGAAGGAGGGCGAGAGTGTTGCGCGCGGCCAGAAAATCGCCGAAATGGGTAATTCCGACAGCGAAAGTGGCCTGGTCAAATTGCATTTCGAAGTGCGCCGTTTCGGCAAGCCGGTGGATCCGGCGAATTACTTGTCGCTCGGCAAGTCTTGAGCGACCCGTCGCTTGAGCCTGTGCACGCGACTGCAATCAGGACAAACGTGACGCTCAACGTAGTCGATCATGACCGGAACAGCGCGGCTTTGCGCTATGTTTATCCGGTCGTATCGCGCCGCGCCGGCGGCGTCTCAGTCGGCATCAATCTCAATCCCAATAATGCCTGTAACTGGCGCTGCATCTATTGCCAGGTTCCCGATCTGGTGCGCGGCACCGCGCCGCCAGTCGATATGGCGTTGCTGGAAGCCGAATTGCGCGGCTTTCTGAACGAATTGCTGCACGGCGACTTCATGCAAACTCGCGTCCCGGAAGGTGCGCGGCGTCTCAATGACATCGCGCTGTCCGGAAACGGCGAACCCACTAGCGCGGCTGAATTCGCAGAAGTCATCGCGCTGATAGCCCGCGTGCGCCGCGATCTGTCCCTGTCTGAAACGGTGAAAACCGTGCTGATTACCAACGGCAGCCTGCTGCACCGTGATGACGTCGTGCTGGGCCTGCGCGAGATGGCCGGCATACAGGGCGAAGTGTGGTTCAAGCTGGATAGGGCCAGTGAAGCGGGCATGTTGCGCGTCAACGACACCCATGCGCGTATCGACAAGGTGCGCGATAACCTGATCGCGGCCATCAACGCCTGCCCGACCTGGCTGCAAACCTGCTGGTTCGCACTGGATGGCGAGGCGCCTTCGCCTCAGGATGAAGACGATTACCTGGATTTTGTAGCCGGATTGCCGGGATTGCAGGGCGTGTTGCTCTATGGTCTGGCGCGTCCCTCTTTGCAGCTCGAAGCGCCGCGCCTTTCCGCCTTGCCTGTCCATACCCTGCAACGTTTTGCTGACCGCATCGCCAGACTGGGTTTGGCCGTCAGGGTCAGTGTCTAGTCTGGTGGATGGTTTGCGCGCATGAATCTGTCTATGGAGTGGAATCGGGATGCCCTGCTGCAATCACCGCTGTTCGCGCCGCTGCATCCTGTTATTAGCCGTCTCAATGCGGATCATTTTCCCACGCTCGATGAGCTGAATGCCTTGCTGGATGCGCACCCGCATGCGATCGCCGTGCAGAATGGCAGCAAGTTGCGTTTTGTGGCGCAGGGGGTGGGCAGGCTGGCGTTTGAGGCTCAATACGAGCCGCGTTGCTATCTCACCGGCGAAGTGCAGACCCGTCAGGATAACTGGCACGATCTGCTCAATGCGCTGGTCTGGCTGACCTATCCTGCGGCCAAAGCGGCAATCAACACCCGTCACTACCATGCTTTGACGAATCATGCCGCTGAGCGTGAGAGTTCGAGTCAGCGCGGCGCGGTGCGCGACACCAATACGCTGCTGGATGAATCCGGCGTGATTGTGGCTTACGCCGATGATGAGCTGGCTGGCTTGCTGCGTAGTTTTAGCTGGAAAGAACTCTACTGGGCGCAGCGCGAGCGGGTTAAAAACAGCATGGGCTACTATCTGTTCGGTCATGGTTTGTACGAAAAAGGCTTGCAACCCTATATCGGCATGACGGGGCAGGGTTTGTTGCTCCCTGTGGAGCAGGATTTTTTCAGCTGGCCTGTGCATAAACAACATGCGCATCTGGATGCGCGGTTGGCTGACTACCTGAGCGATGCGCAGCACTGCCGCAGTACCCGCGAGCTGTCTCCGGTGCCGCTGCTGGGTGTGCCGGGATGGTCGGCGGATAATAATTGCGTGAGCTATTACGAGAATAGCGATTATTTTCGGACGGGCAGGCGCAAGTGTTAAGTTGTTGTTGAGTTTTACTCACACCGCATTTCGGGCATAAAACGATAGGGAGTAGGGCTTGTCATTGCTACAATGACAGGACGTTCGCCGGGATTCAGGGCTGGCTGAGGCAGTCATACAATTGCGCGGGGGGAATGTATATGCGTGGCGGAATATTTCGCAGAGTCCGGGTTTACCTTGTATCCGTAGCCGTCGTTGCTACGGCCGTCGCGCTGGTCTCAACTATTTACCTCACTCAGGATAGCCTGCAGTGGATTGCATTTCTGACCGGGATTCTCATTGCCTCGGTGCTTGCCGAAGCAGTGCGATCCTCGCGCTCGGAATGGGCATTGCTGCGCCGTACGGCACAATTATCATCAATCAAGGAAAAACTTGATCTTGAGATGACGTTGCGCAAGAGCGCAGATGAGAAAATTGCAGATGCCAAGGCGCGCCTGCAGTTGATCGATGAAACGCTGTTGACCATGGTCGTGCTGTTCGATGTCGGGGGAAATTGCCGTTATCACAACCGCGCCTTCCGCGAATGGTTGCACTTGAAGGCCGAGTTCATCGATGGACGCCATATGCGGGAAATATTCGGCGCCAAGGCGTACGCGGCGATAGCCACTGCAGTGCGGCAATCGCTGGATGGACAGCTCGTGCATTATGAGCACATGCAGGAGATGCCAGGTGGCGCGGTCTATAGGCTGGAGGTAGAGCATGTCCCGCAATTTGATGCGACTGGCAAGGTGACAGGGTTTTATTTTCTGGCCGAGGATATTACCCGGCGGGATGATGTCACCGTAACGGCGAAACCGGCAACCGTGCCCGCAGGCGATTCCGGTGCCGACGGGCACGCCGATCAGGAGATGTTTCTCAACGCTTTTTCCGAACAGATAGGTGGACGCAAGGATGCGGGAAAACAGTTTATTGCGGCCATACAACAAGGCGAATTTCGACTGTACTGCCAGCTAATCTCCCCGCTGCCGCTAAAGTCAGGCAAGGTCGCGCATTACGAGATATTGGTTCGTTTAATGGAAGAAGAAGGCAGTACCATGCCGCCGGGCGCTTTTTTCCCGCTGGCCGAACGAAATGGATTGATGCCGTATCTGGATCGCTGGGTCGTCCAGCATGTTCTGGAATGGGCTGCGAGCCAGCAGAATCTCAATCGTGATACGGGTTCCTTGTATTTCATCAATATCGCCACGGCTACGATAGGTGATCCGGAATTCCCCGGTTTTCTGCAAAATATGCTGGATGAACTGGATATGCCCGGTTCGATATTGTGTTTTGAAGTCTCAGAAACAGACCTGTCGGCCTATGCTCCCCGCGTTGCAGAATTTATCCGTCAGGTCAGGCTATGTGTCAAACAGCGTGCAACACTTTCCAGATTAGGGGTGGAAACAGCGTCCAATAGTTTCCACCTCAGTATGTAACCATCCGGCGTTTGAGCCGGGGGTATCTGGAGTGTTTTATATGGACATCATTTACGAAATTCGCCGC
>JAUXWM010000042.1 GCA_030681375.1 Gallionella sp. | reverse complement strand
CGCATTATGCTTATAGTTTTGTGCAGAAAATCATTTTGTTATCAATCTCAAGAAAGGAAACACCATGTCACACAGCAAATTATTGAACACCCTGATCCTGGCTGCGTTGGCAGTGCCTAGCGTAGCGCTGGCCGAAGAGGCTTCTCCGTTCACCGCAAATGTAGGCTTGACCACAGACTACCTGGTGCGCGGCATATCGCAAACCTCCGGCAATCCGGCGATCCAGGGCGGCATTGATTATGCGCATGCCAGTGGTCTGTATGCAGGCGTGTGGGGTTCCAACGTAAGCTGGATTAACGACTTTGGTGCTATCGGCAGCGCGAGCATGGAACTGGACACCTATGCCGGTTTCCGCAACAGCTTTGCCGAAGACTTCAGCTATGACGTCGGCTTCATTCGCTATAACTACCTGGGCAGCTACACCCCGGCGGCAGGCACGGTGAAAGCGGATACCGACGAGATTTACGGTGCGTTAGGTTACAAGTGGTTCACGGCCAAGTATTCCTACGGTCTGGGCAAATTCCTGACCGTACCGGGCGCACAGGGCACCAACTACCTTGAGCTGAATGCCAGTGTACCGATGGGCGAAACCGGCATCACCCTGGGCGCGCATTACGGCAAGCAGACTTACAAGGGGACTGCGGCGGATGCTTTGGCGCTTGCCGGTATGTCACCGACCTACAGTGACTACAAGCTGAGTGCGGCCAAGGAATTCGGTGGTTACACGGTAACGCTGGCGTATTCGGACACCAACTCACCCAATCCCGGCTTCTACACCACATTGGCTGGCAAAGACCTGGCACGCGGCACGGCCGTATTGTCGCTTACCCACGCATTCTAAAAACCCGGGCGGGAGCATTCCCGCCCCCAGAGGAGAATATTATGAAAATGGTCACAGCAATCATCAAGCCATTCAAACTCGACGAAGTGCGTGAAGCCTTGTCCGCCATTGGCGTGCAAGGCATCACCGTCACCGAAGTCAAAGGTTTCGGACGGCAAAAGGGGCATACCGAGCTGTATCGCGGTGCGGAATATGTGGTGGATTTCCTGCCCAAGATCAAACTGGAAGCGGCGATTCAGGCCGACCAGCTGGAGCGCGTGCTCGAAGTGATCGAGAAAGCCGCGCAGACCGGCAAGATCGGTGACGGCAAAATATTCGTGCAAAGCCTCGAACAAGTGGTCCGTATCCGTACCGGTGAAGTTGGTCCGGAAGCCCTATAAGGAGATCGAAATGAAAAAACTCATCGCTTCATTCATGCTGCTGGCCATGTTGTGCGGCCTGTCAGCGCCCGCTTTCGCCGAAGAGGCTGTCGTCATCACGGAAGCAATTTCAGCCGTAGCGGACGTGGCAGCTGAGGTTGTCGCACCGGCTGAAGCCGTTGTCGAGGCTGTTGCCCCTGTTCCCAACAAGGGCGATACCACCTGGATGCTGTTGTCCACCCTGCTGGTCATCCTGATGATCGTTCCCGGCCTGTCCTTGTTCTACGGTGGTCTGGTGCGCGCCAAAAACATGCTGTCGGTGCTCTCGCAAGTCTTCGCGATTTTCGCGTTAATCTCCATACTGTGGGTGATCTACGGCTATACACTGGCCTTCGGTGACGGCGGCGGGTTCAACTGGATGATCGGTGATTTATCCAAACTGTTCCTGGCAGGCGTGACACCGGACAGCACAGCCGCGACCTTTACCGATGGCGTGGTGATTCCTGAACTGAGCTTCGTGGCCTTCCAACTGACCTTTGCGGCGATCACCACCGCGCTGATCATCGGCGGCTTTGCCGAGCGCATCAAGTTCTCCGCCTTGCTGGTGTTCTCCGCACTGTGGTTCACCCTGTCCTACCTGCCTATCGCACACATGGTGTGGGCAACCGGCGGCTACCTGTTCGAAATGGGCGCGCTGGACTTCGCGGGTGGCACGGTAGTGCACATCAACGCCGGTATTGCCGCCCTGGTGGGTGCAATCGTGATCGGCAAGCGTATCGGTTACGGTAAAGAGCCGATGGCGCCGCACAACCTGCCGATGACCATGATCGGTGCATCATTGCTGTGGGTGGGCTGGTTCGGTTTCAACGCCGGTTCCAACCTGGAAGCCACAGGCGGCGCGGCACTGGCCCTGCTGAACACCATCGTTGCCACAGGTGCGGCTGCGTTGAGCTGGATGTTCGCCGAATGGATGCTGCGCGGCAAGCCCTCCATGCTGGGTATCGCATCGGGTGCCATCGCTGGTCTGGTTGTAGTCACACCAGCAGCCGGTCTGGTGGGTCCCATGGGCGCGATCATGCTCGGTCTGATAGTAGGCCCGATCTGCCTGTGGGCGGTGTCCGGTCTGAAGCGCTCGCTGGGTTATGACGATTCACTGGACGTATTCGGCATCCATGCCGTGGGCGGCATCATCGGCGCCATCGGCACCGGCATCTTCGTCTCCCCTGCATTGGGTGGCGTTGGCGTAGCGGATTACACCATGATGGGTCAGGTGATGACACAGGCTACCGGCGTACTGATCACCGTGGTCTGGTCTGGTGTCGTTGCTTACGTCTGCTTCAAGCTCGTTGACCTGACTATCGGTCTGCGTGTATCGGAAGAAGCCGAGCGCGAAGGTCTGGATACATCCACACACGGTGAACGCGCTTATAACGTGTAAACCTACTGTGAAACGACTGGCCATCAAACGGGTCAGTCGTCGCTTCTCCTCCCTGAGCCTCCCAAGCTCAGTTCCAAGGGCATCGCAAGGTGCCCTTTTTTATTGCGGAAGCCTGATGCAACGTTAGTGTCTGAATACATAGATGCACAATCTTAGTGCGCAACAGCTATGCCCTGTTCAAATCAACCTGAAAATTTGGCTGATTTGAGTCTGGCCCGAAAATTGCGGCGTTGTGCTGAAAAAAGGAACCAAGTTGAAACGGATACTGATTATTGATGACCTCGTGGATCGTGCTGCATGGTTGAAGGCCAGCCTTGAGCTGGCAGAATACGATGTGGTCGGCGTGCTGGCCTGGGAACTGGTGAATGAATACTCGATACAGGCCGCATCAGCTGACGTGATTATTGTTGATGCCAATGCGCCCGGTCGGGACACGCTGGAGCAGATCAGTCTGATGTCCACCACGCTGGAAAAGCCGGTGGTGGTACTGGGCGGGCAGAAGGACAGTCACAGCATTCAGGTCGCGATGCGTGCCGGAGTCAGTGCCTACGTGGCACATACGATACAAGGCGAAGACCTGAGCGGCATTATTCAGGTGGCTGCGGCACGCTTTGCTGAACACAAGCGCCTGCGCGACGAGTTGAAGGAAGCCAGAAACCAGTTGGTCGAACGCAAACTTGTCGATCAGGCCAAGGCCATCCTGATGGTCGATCACGGCTACAGTGAAGCGGATGCCTATAAACGCATGCGCAGCATGGCGATGAGCCGTAGCAAGCGCATGGCCGAGATTGCCGATGCCATTATTCTCGCCAAGGAATTGAGCGGGGCTTGACCCGAGGGTTTTGTCCTGAATCGTGCATATCCATGCACCAAGTCAGACATTTATGCGCCCAACAAACGGCCAGCTATTAGCTAATAATTTTATATTATGTTGATTATTAAGGATAAATAGATATTTTTTCTATCTGGCATGAGTATTGCTTTTAACTAAGCATCAACGAACCAACGGCGGTTCGGAGGATTTGAAATAAAGGACAAAGGCGTCCCACTGCGTACATGCGCAGTTGGACGCCTTTTTGTTTTTAAATGGTGAGTTTTAAATTTAACCGGATACAAGGAGAGTAAATCATGCAAAGCACTCATAAACTGGCAGCTTCCAACAACGGCAAGGGAAAAACCCGTCGCGGTTTTCTTAAAATGACCGCAATCGCAGTGTTTGTGTTGAGCGGTGTTGCGTCGCTCGGTATGGCACAGGCTGCGGTTGGCAAGGCAGAGCAGACGTCGTTGAAGTTTGGCTTTATCAAACTGACCGATATGGTGCCACTGGCGATTGCTTACGAGAAAGGTTATTTCGAGGATGAGGGCTTGTCCGTCATGCTTGAGGCGCAGGCGAACTGGAAGGTGCTGCTCGACCGTGTGGTCACGGGTGAACTGGACGGCGCGCACATGCTGGCTGGTCAGCCCATTGGGGCCACTATCGGGTTTGGCACCAAGGCGGACATCATTACCGCATTCAGTATGGATATGAACGGCAACGGTATCACCGTTTCCAACGCTGTGTGGGGCGAGCTCAAGAAGAAACTGCCGATGAAGGACGGTAAGCCGGTGCATCCGATAGACCCCAAGTATCTCAAAGCGGTAGTTGACGATTACAAGAAGCAGGGCAAGCAATTCAAGATGGGCATGGTGTTTCCCGTGTCTACACATAACTACGAGCTGCGCTACTGGCTGGCGGCAGGCGGTATGAATCCTGGCTATTACGCGCCCGCCAAGGGCGACACCAGCGGCACCATCAAGGCGGATGTGCCGTTATCGGTGACACCGCCACCACAGATGCCGTCAACCATGGAGGCGGGCACGATAGACGGTTACTGCGTGGGTGAGCCGTGGAATCAACAGGCGGTGTTCAAGGGTATTGGTGTGCCGATTGCCACCGACTCCGATGTGCAGAAGAACAATCCTGAGAAGGTGTTCGGCGTTTCCAAGGCGTGGGCGGAAAAAAATCCAAATACTCACATCCATGTCGTCAAAGCGCTGATCCGCGCCGGTTACTGGCTGGATGAGCAGAACAACAAGAACCGCATGGAAGCGGTAAAAATCATCGCCAAGTCTCAATATGTGGGCGCAGACGAGAAAGTCATCGCCAACAGCATGACCGGCACCTTCGAGTATGAGAAAGGTGACAAACGTGCCGAGCCGGATTTCAACGTGTTCTTTCGCTACAACGCGACCTATCCGTACTACAGCGATGCGATCTGGTATTTGACACAAATGCGTCGCTGGGGACAGATTTCAGAAGCGAAGCCGGATAACTGGTACCTCAAAATGGCGAAGGAAATTTATCGCCCGGACATTTATGCCATTGCGGCCAAGGAGCTGATCGCCGAAGGCAAGATGAAGGCATCTGATTTTCCGGATTTTTCCAAGGAGACCGGGTTTAAGGGCGCGCAAAGCGGTTTCATCGACGGCGTGGTGTATGACGGGCGTAAGCCGAACGAGTACATCAACAAGTTCAAGATTGGCCTGAAGCGCAACGATCAGCCGAAGTAAATAGTGAATGCCCCGGCGCAGGCCGGGGCGAAAATACGGAGTGAGGCAAACATGAGCACGACAATACAACTACCCCTGTGGCAACGACTGGTTGCGCTGCTGCAGTCTAATGGTGAATCGAGGGCGCGGATAATCTTGCGCAGCATCGCACCGGCATTGCTTGGTATCACCGTTTTCCTCGGTGTCTGGCATGTCGCGGCCAGCGGCGTCCAGACGTCGCTGGGCACCTTGCCCGGGCCGGTTGCAGTGGCCAAACAAGCTGGCAACCTGTATCAGGAATATCGCAACGAGCAGGTGCGAGAGGCCGCGTTCCATGAACGTCAGGAAGGGCGCCGGGCCGAGTTCATGGCACAGAATCCGGGGCAGGAATTCGAAGTCATCCAGTACACCGGCCAGCCTACTTATCTGGATCAGATATTCACCAGTCTCTACACGGTGTTCGTCGGATTTATGCTGGGGACGATCATTGCCGTGCCGCTCGGGATACTGTGCGGGTTGAACCGCACGATACAGGCGGCGCTCAATCCGCTGATCCAGATTTTCCGGCCGGTGTCGCCGCTGGCCTGGCTGCCTATTGTAACGCTGGTAGTGAGTGCGCTCTATGTCAGTGCAGACCCGATGTTCGCGAAGTCTTTCCTGGTTTCGGCGATCACGGTGACGCTGTGCTCGATGTGGCCGACGCTGGTCAATACAGCCCTGGGCGTGGCATCCATAGATAAGGATCTGCTCAACGTTTCCAAAGTGCTGCGTCTGTCCACGCGTACCAAAGTGATGAAAATCGTCATTCCATCGTCGCTTAAACTGATCTTCACCGGCATGCGCCTGTCCCTCGGCGTGGCGTGGATGGTGCTGATTGCAGCCGAGATGCTGGCTCAGAATCCCGGTCTGGGTAAGTTTGTCTGGGACGAATTCCAGAATGGCAGTTCGCAGTCGCTGGAACGCATCATGGTGGCGGTATTCACCATCGGCTTTGTCGGCTTCCTGCTAGACCGCTCCATGCATACCTTGCAGCAAATGGCCAGTTTCGGCCAGCGAACGGAATAAGTTTTGTAGGGTGGGCATTTGCCCACGTGGTACCGGAAATGAAAAACAGCGTGGGCAGAAAAACCTGCCCACCCTACGCAGATTAAATTGTCAGGAAAATTATCATGCTTAACGCTCAACTAAAAACCGAAGAACATGGCGAAGTTGCATCACCCTTGGCTGGCGTGCTGGCCCTGGAGTTCAAGGGCGTCAGCAAATCGTTTGGCAGCGGTGCGCAGCGCACGGTCGTGCTCAAGGACATCAATTTGCAGATCAGGGAAGGCGAATTCGTCGCCATCGTCGGTTTTTCCGGCAGCGGAAAATCTACCCTGATCTCGTTGATAGCGGGTTTGCAGCAGGCTGATGAAGGTGAGGTGCTGTGCAACGGCAAGGCTATCGACGGGCCGGGGCCGGATCGGGGTGTGGTCTTTCAGAATTATTCCCTGATGCCGTGGATGACGGTACGTCAGAACGTGGCGCTGTCGGTTGATCAGGTATTCAGCAAGGCTACTCCGGCGGAGCGTGCGGCGCGCGTCGAGAAATACATAGACATGGTAAATCTTACTCCCGCCATGGATAAGAGGCCATCCGAGCTGTCAGGCGGCATGCGCCAGCGAGTATCGGTGGCGCGTGCCCTGGCGGCTTCACCGGATATCCTGTTGCTCGACGAGCCACTGAGCGCACTGGACGCGCTTACCCGTTCCAAGCTGCAGGATGAAATCATCCGTATCTGGAGTCAGGAGAAGAAAACCGTCGTACTCATCACTAACGATGTGGACGAGGGCATCATCATGGCCGATCGCATTATCCCTCTGAACCCGGGGCCGAATGCAACGCTGGGGCCGGAGTTTCACGTTACCCTGCCCAGGCCGCGCGACCGGGCTGCGATCAATCATTCACCGGAATTCAAGCGTATCCGCCGCGAAGTGACCCAGTATCTGATGCAGGTCGGCTCTGCAAAGAATGCGGCGACCGAGGGTAATGTCATCAGCCTGCCGCAGGTTCTGCCCAACACCTCGCGAGAACATCAGCTTGAAGTGAATCAGAAACCACGCAATGTCGTCGCTGTGGAACGCTACGTTGATTTTTCGCAGGTCTCGAAAATTTATCCGACCCCGAAAGGACCGGTGAAGGTTGTCGATGGTTTTGAGCTCAAGATACGCAAGGGTGAGTTTATTTCCGTTATCGGTCACTCAGGCTGCGGAAAATCGACTGTTTTGTCCATGATGGCAGGCCTCAACAATATTAGCGAAGGCGTCATTGTGCTGGACGGGCGCGAAGTCGATAACGCGGGGCCGGATCGCGGCATTGTGTTTCAGGCACCCAGTCTCGTGCCTTGGCTCAGCGCGCATGAGAATGTCGCTCTGGGCGTGGAGCAGGTCTACCCGCATGCCAGCAAGCAGGAGCGCCAGGCAATTATCGAGAATTATCTGACTAGGGTGGGGCTGGCCGATGTGTGGGGTAAAAAAGCCTCCGAGCTTTCAAATGGCATGAAGCAACGTGTCGGTATCGCCCGTGCGTTTGCGCTCTCGCCCAAGATGCTGTTGCTCGATGAGCCGTTCGGCATGCTGGATTCACTGACCCGCTGGGACTTGCAGGAGGTGTTGATGGAAGTCTGGACACGTACCAAGGTCACGGCCATGATGGTCACCCATGATGTGGACGAAGCGATTCTGCTTGCCGACCGCGTCGTGATGATGACCAACGGACCGAATGCCAGGGTGGGCAAGATACTGGAAATCAACCTGCCGCGTCCGCGCACACGCAAGATGCTGCTGGAACATCCGGATTATTATGATTTGCGTGAGCAGTTACTCACCTTCCTCGCCGAATGCGATCATGGCTGACAGCGCAAAGGGCAACATCGGCAGTGATGCGCCGGAACTCAGGGGGGTGAAGGTTGGCTTTATTCCCTTGACTGACTGCGCATCAGTCATCATCGCCTCTGTGATGAAGTTTGATGAGAAATATGGCATCAAGATTATTCCTGTCAAACAACCCTCCTGGTCGGCCGTGCGTGACAAGATTGTGTGTGGTGAGCTTCATGCCGCGCACATGTTGTATGGCATGGTGTACGGCGTGCATCTGGGTATTGGCGGGCTGCAAAAAGACATGGCCGTGTTGATGACCATCAACAACAATGGTCAGGGCATCTCGCTGGCGCGCCACCTCGAAGATAAAGGTGTTTGTGATGGCTCAGCCTTAGCTCGTCTGATCAAGGCTCAGCCTGGCGAATATACTTTTGCTCATACCTATCCGACGGGCACACACGCGATGTGGCTGTATTACTGGCTGGCGCATTACGGCATCAATCCCTTGAGCGATATCAGCACCATTACCGTTCCGCCGACACAGATGGCGGCGAATGCACGTGTCGCCAGCATGGATGGTTTTTGTGTCGGTGAGCCGTGGAATGCGCGTGGAATACTGAAAAAAACCAGCTTCTCGGTTGCGTCGTCACAGGATATCTGGCCTGACCACCCGGAAAAAGTGTTGGGCTGCAGTGCCGAATTCGTGCGGCAATATCCCAATACCGCACGTGCCCTCGTCATGGCTATGCTGGATGCCGCAAAATACATTGATTCCCGGGCCAACCGGGCAAAAGTAGCTGAAATTATCTCAGACAAGTCCTATGTTGATGCGCCGGTCGATGTCATAGCAGGGCGCTTCCTGGGAAGTTATCAAGACGGTTTGGGCAAGGAATGGCATGACCCGAACC
Organism: Gallionella sp.; assembly: GCA_030681375.1. Lineage (GTDB taxonomy): Bacteria > Pseudomonadota > Gammaproteobacteria > Burkholderiales > Gallionellaceae > Gallionella. The sequence continues at coordinate 96,086 of JAUXWM010000042.1, read as the reverse complement.
ACATAAAGTTCTTCAACGACGGAAAAGTACCTTTCCCCTATCTTTCAGACGGCATGTGGTTTCTCACCCAGTTCAAGCGCTGGGGTTTGCTCAAGGAAGATCCGGATTATCTGGAGATTGCCCACCAAATCAATCAAATCGAGTTGTACAAGCAGGCGGCCTCCGGAATCAACGTGCCTGTTCCTGATAATGAGATGCGGCGCTCTGTGTTGATGGGGGATGCGCCGTGGGACGGCAGCGATCCGAAGCAATACGCCGCATCCTTCAAAGTGCGTGCATAGATACGGGAATATCCAGCGCGAATGAGGTATTTCAGCGTACCAGCAGCAGAAAAAGCAGCAGCAGGTTGAGCACCAGTGAGCCGATCGCGAGCAGTTTCAGGCCTAGCGTCGGATCGCGTTTAAACAGCGGCGTGCGACGGGCAACGCGTAGCGGTCGCTGCGCGCCGCGTTCCAGCGCCAGCAAGAACTCTTCGGCGGTTTCAAAACGCTCGACCGGATCGCGGGCAACCGCCTTGAGTATCACGGATTCGAGCCATTCCGGGATGTCGGGGCGGAAACGAGCCGGCGGGATAGGATCGCCAAAACGGGGCGTCTGGAAAGGCTCGATTTCGCCGTAAGGGTATTTGCGCGCCAGCAAATGATACAAGGTGACACCGACCGCATACAGGTCGCTGGACTCATTGGCCGGGGTGCCAGCGTAGAGTTCCGGGGCCATGAATGAGGGCGTGCCCGGATTGTTGATTTCGTTGAAGGTTTCTTCTGCATCTAGGCCATCGGAAGCGGCAACGCCCAGATCAAGCACGCGCAGTCTGCCGTCGGCACCGAGATGCAGGTTGTCGGCCTTGATGTCGCGGTGAATGATGCCGAGCCGGTGCAGGGCCGCCACCGCCTTGAGTATGCGCGCGGCAAGTTCGGCGCCCTCAACGACAGTAAAGCGACGCCCCATTTCAAGATGGCGCCCCAGTGTGGCACCTTCATGCCAGGTCATCAGATAGTAGAGGCAGGAACGTTGCGGCCAATTCACCACCTGCGGGAAATCGGCACTGGCAACGCGGCGCGCCAGCCATTCCTCATAAGCGATGGCGGCCGTGTCTGCCGCGTCGGCTTCGGCATGCAGGGTCTTGAGCACATAGTTCTGGCCGTTATGAGGGTCGCGCACGCGATACAACACGGTCATGCGCGAGTCATGAATCATTTCAACCACTTCCAGACCGTCAACATGCTGTCCGGATTTAAGGCGAGCGGGCAATGGCAGGGCGACTATATTTGCGACATTGTCGCGCAGGCTATCGGGGGGCAGCTGGAGGACTCTGAGCACCAGCGCGGTGCAGTTATCCTGGGTGCCTGCTTCAATGGCTGACAGGGTGATGCGCGCGGCGATATCGTCGGCACTGTCGGTGGATTCGAGCAAATGGATCAGCCGCGCCTCGTTCAGCACGTTCCAGACACCGTCGCTGGCGAGCAGGAAGAGATCGCCTTCGGCAAGCTCTCCGTCCATATAGTCCACGGAAAGATGGGCATCCAGCCCGACCGCTCTGGAAAGGACGTTGCTGAGTTCCGGGTGTTCCCACACATGGTCGCTGGTGAGCAGTGAGAGCTTGGCATTGCGCAGACGATAGATGCGGGTGTCGCCGACATGCGCGATGACATAGCGCCGCCCGCGCAGCACAAGCGCCGAGAGCGTGGTGGCCATGCCGGCGGTTTCGCGCGCGCGCCGGCTGTGTGAATACAGCCAGCGATTGAGCGCGACGATGACCTTGTCCAGCGACTGGGAGATGCTCCAGGTGTCCGGCGTGGAATAGTAGTCGGCCAGCAGGCTGCGCACACAGTATTCCGATGCCTCCCGGCCATTGGCGTGACCGCCGACCCCGTCGGCTACCGCAACGAGTATGCCCTTGTTCTCCAGTGCCTCGCCGTCGGGCGTGGCACCGGCGCAATAGTCCTCGTTGTGCGGACGCAGGCCCGCCAGCGAGGTATGGCCGAGATCGATCCGCAGGGAGGGCTGTTTAGTGCTCATGGCGCGAGATTACCACATCATATTTTGGCGGCGGTCAGATGCGATGCACCCCATGTGGTGCGCCAGCGTGACTTGACGCCGGTCAACCCGATAAGTGCGATCACGGCCAGCGCGGCAAAAATCAGAAAGCCCGTCTGATAACTGCCGGTTACCTGCTTGGAATAGCCGAGGCTGGAGGCCAGATAGAAACCGCCGATGCCCCCTGCCATGCCGACCATGCCGGTCATCACGCCGATTTCCTTGCGGAAGCGCTGCGGCACCAGCTGGAATACGGCGCCATTGCCCATGCCCAAACTCAGCATGGCCAGTACAAATACGCCGAGTGCGGTCCAGGCGCTCGCAGGGCCGAAGCTGACGATGGTGAGGAAAACCGCGGCCAGCAGGTACATGACAGTCAGTGATTTGACCCCGCCTATGCGGTCAGCAATGTTGCCGCCAATGGGTCGTACCATGGAGCCTGCGAAGACACAGGCGGCGGTGAAAAATCCCGCGGTTTTGGCATCCAGGCCATATTGGGTGTTGAAATAGATGGTCAGCGACGAAGCGAGGCCGACGAAGCCGCCAAAGGTGACAGAGTAGAAAAACATGAACCACCAGGCATCCTTGTCCTTCAGGACCGCCACATATTCACCCAGCGATTTCGGTGCCGGACATTCGGGGGCATTTTTGGCGATGAGTAGGTAGATGATGAACACGATGGTCAGCGGAATCAGAGCCAGGCCGAATACATTGGTCCAGCCATAGGCCACAGCCAGACTGGGTGCGATCAGTGCGGCGAGCGCGGTGCCTGAATTTCCGGCACCGGCGATACCCATGGCCGTGCCCTGATGTTCAGCTGGATACCAGCGCGAGGCAAGCGGCAGCGCGGCAGCGAAAGACGCACCGGCGACGCCCAGAAAGACGCCCAGTATGAGCGCCTGCTCATAGGTGTGTATGCCCACCTGCCAGGCGACGAACAGCGCGGCAATGACAATCACCTGTCCGATGGCGCCCGCCATCTTGGGCTTCAACTGATCGACCAGCAATCCCATGACAACGCGCAACAGTGCGCCGGACAGAATCGGCGTCGCGACCATCATGCCCTTCTGGGCGTGGGTGAGTTGCAGGTCGGCCGCGATTTGTACGCCGAGCGGGCCCAGCAGGACCCAAACCATGAAGGCCAGATCGAAGTAGAGGAACGCCGCCAGTAGCGTGGGGGTATGCCCGGCCTTGAGAAAGCTGCTTTTGCTCATGATTAAACACCACGGAAGTTGAAAATGCATTCCTAAAAGCAATTGTCGTGCCAACTTCACCTGGCCGGTGTCGCATTGCCGGGCTGGCATGGCCTGAGCGCGCATTCGTCGTCAGGCGTGAAATGGGAATTCGGCTGAAATAATGCACACCTGGTGCGTGGCAAGAACGAAATGCGCAAAGTTGGTGCGCTATCGGAAGGGCGGGTGACGGGCAGGCGTGAGCTTGTCTTGCGTCACTTGGTCGATAATATTGCGAAAATGATAATGAGCAGGATAAATGAAACGCCTTGCCAGAAAATGACCGGATTGCGTTCTAACAGCGGTGCTCGTGTTTTATTCAGAAAGTCCTTGTTAGGATGGCGCAGGTCAAATATGAACTCGGACAGCTCTTCGTAACGCTTGTATGGATTTGGATGGACTGCCTTCCTTAGCGCCTCATCAATCCAGGCCGGGATCTCACGATCATCATCGAGTGCCGAGTCGTATCTTAGTTTTCTCTGAGCCGCTTTTGTTCTGGATTTTGCTACTTGAGTGCCATAGGGTAGTTTCCCTGTCAGCATTTGATAGCTAATCACCCCTAGGGAAAATATATCTGAACGCGATGACCCCGCTTCACCCAGAAAATATTCGGGTGCGGTATATTGCGCTGTGCCCAGTATGTTGTTTTGCGTCAGCATGGTGGCAATTTCCGTAATGCCGGCCACGCTCGTCGAGCCAAAATCAATGATCTTCACCGTGCCCGTGTTATCGATCATGATGTTGTTGGGCCTCAGGTCCTGATGCAGCATTTCCATCCGGTGAAAAGCGAGCAATCCCTTGGCAATTTGTTCAACTATGCCACGCACTGTTTCCACGTCGGGCTTCGGATGGTCAATCATCCACTGTGCCAATGTCTGGCCTTCGATAAATTCGGTGACGATGTAGAAATAGTTGCGTTTTCGGGTCTGTAAGCATGGCTTGAGTACGTACGCACTGTTAATGCGCCGGGCGATCCATTCTTCCATTAAAAATCGCTCAAGGTAGGCAGGATCGGCGCGGAGGTCGATGGAGGGGGTTTTTATGATGACCTGAGTGTTGGTTTCGGTATCAATGGCCAGATAAACATGACTGCGACTACTGGCGTGTATCTCCCTGACAATTTGGTAGCCGTCAAAAATCGTTCTGGCATCCAAAATCGGCGGGAAGGGCAGCTCGGTTAATTTCTGATAAATCTCATTTTCATCCTGTTCGGGCAGCGCATCTATCCTGATGATCTGAGCGGTGAGGTTGTCCGTACTGCCATGTTCGTATGCTTCGCCTACGATTATTTTCGCCGCCGCATTCAGATCATTTCCATATTCATGGATCGTATTGATGATGAAATTTGCCCGGGCATATTCATAAACACCATCGGTCGCCAGAAAAAATATATCGTCCTTGTCCACGGGCAGCGTTTGATAATCGATTTCAAGCTGCGGATTAATGCCAAAAGCACGGCTCAACTGGCTTTCTTCAGGCGAAATCCAATGTCGATGATCGGTGGTCAATTGTTCCAGCGTATCGCCGCGCAACCGGTAGATGCGCGAATCGCCTACATGAAGAATATGCGCCGTTGTGGATTTGATGATGAGGGCGCTTAAGGTGCAGACATAGCCTTTGTCTTTATCGTAACGGTGCTGACTCTGTTGTGTCTGTGAATGCAACCAGGAATTGGTTGCCGTCAATACGCGCTGTGCCGACTTTTTTACCGACCAGGCTTCCGAGGTGCAAAAATAATCGGCTAAAAAACTTTTAACGGCAGTTTCGCTGGCAATTTGGCTTACTTTACTACTGCTGATCCCGTCGGCCAGCGCAATGGCAATTCCCTTGGAGGTCAACAGAGGCTCTTCAGGCGTATAAATGCCGTGAAAATCCTGATTGATTTCCTTGCGCCCTTTGTCAGAGTGTTGCCCGATAGATACTTTTAATTGAGTAAACATTTTTTATACGGAAGGCATCTTAGCCATACGTCAGGAATGATCAGTAACTCTTGTAAGGAAGAAACTTGCCGCTCATCACGATTTTAACCCGATCACCTTTTGGGTCAGCTTCGCGCTGAATATCCATATTGAAATCGATGGCGCTCATAATGCCGTCACCGAATTCTTCGTGGATCAGGGCTTTAAAGGTCGTGCCATAGACATTGATCAGTTCGTAAAAACGGTAGATCAGCGGGTCGGTCGGCACCGAGGTGGGCAGCGAACCCTTGTAGGGAACAACTTGCAGTTGAATAATCGCTTCGGCGGGCAAATCCAGCAATACACCAATTTTAGCGGCTTGTTGTGCAGTGAGCGTCATCTGCCCCAGCAGAGCCGCTGTCGTCCATTCCTTGCTCATCCCTATGCTTTTTGCCAGTTCGGGCCAGGTCAGCTTCTTGCTCAACTTCTGCGTGATGATAAGTTCGGTAACTTCGTTGCGTGTCATGGTTTTTCCTTTGCAGATTTAATTCTGCCTCAGAGCCTCTGACCCTGACAGGGCTGAGGCTCTGAGGCTTAACGACGCTTAACGACGCTTAACGACGCTTAACGACGCTTAACTAAAAGAACGCTTGGGTGCGGTTCTGATGTGTGTGGTATACAAAGTCAAGCCGGTAAATGCCAGGCCGCCTACCAGATTCCCCAGAACGGTAGGGATTTCATTCCAGATGAGGTAATCCATCACGGAGAAATTGCCACCGAGAATCAAGGCCGACGGGAACAGGAACATGTTCACAACGGAATGCTCGAAGGTCATCGCAAAGAACAGCATGATGGGCATCCACATCGCGATGACCTTGCCGCTTACGGTAGTGGAGATCATCGCACCAACGACGCCCAATGAAACCATCCAGTTGCACAGCATGCCTTTGATAAAGAGCGTCAGCATGCCTGCGGCGCCGTATTCCTTGTAGCCCAGCGTGCGTGATTCACCAATACCGGCGATCTTTTTGCCTACTTCACCGGGTTCAATGGAGAATCCATAGGTAAAGACAATCGCCATCATGACGGCCACGGTAACCGCCCCCGCAAAATTGCCTACAAAGACCAATCCCCAGTTCCTCAAAATGCCGCCGATGGTGACGCCCGGACGCTTATCAAATAAGGCAAGCGGCGTTAAAACAAACACACCGGTGAGCAGATCGAAGCCCATTAAATACAGCATGGAAAATCCGACCGGAAAAAGCATGGCGCCAACCAGTGCAGATCCAGTTTGAACGGCAACGGTAATTGCAAATACGGCAGCCAGGGCGAGAATGGCACCGGCCATATAAGACCTGATCAGCGTATCTCTGGTTGACATGAAAATTTTGGATTCGCCGGCATCCACCATTTTTGTAACGAACTCTGAAGGGACCAAATAAGACATGCTCTTTCCTCTCTAAATAAAATTAATACGGCTGCATCATTGAAGAGCTATTTTTGAATGTGCTGTTACATGGATGCAAAAGCAATAGTTATGCCAGAGCAGGCAAGTATTTCCTATCTTGCTGTTTTATTAGTTTATTTAACGGGAATGCAAGCAAGTTTGATGCAGGTTTGCGGCACTCTTTTAGTGCAGTGTGGGACTGAACCGGTGGCGCGTGCCATTAAAACGGTCGCGGCTCTCGCCGTATTCGCAGGCGTGCTGCCAATTTGGTGCATAGAAATATGAAATGTGCACAGTTGGTGCGCTGCGCAGCCGTCAAGGCTTGAATTGACCTTGTTTTGACAGGGTTATGTCCGTGGTTTGGACGCCATTTATCTATGGGTATTTTGTTGTTTATACACGCCAGCATCGGCGATGCGAGGCGTTTCTATCAGTCACGCGGTGATGCTGTTAACGTCCTGATTTATGCGGATGAAGTGCATTTTTATAAAGTGGCACAGGATTTGCTTGTTGGTAGCAGACATTTATTGAATATTGTTTAAAGGAGGACAGATGAATAAGCAAAAACAGCGACTGGTGGTTATTGGTAACGGCATGGCGGGCATACGCACGCTGGAAGAGTTGCTCAAGATGTCACCGGATGAGTTTGAGATTACGGTGTTTGGTGCGGAACTGCAACCTAACTACAACCGCATCCTGCTCTCTCCGGTGTTGTCCGGTGAAATGAAGTTTCAGGATACCGTGTTGAATGACTGGAGCTGGTACCAGGAAAATAATATCACGCTGCATGTCGGCAAGACGGTGAACAAGATAGACCGCTTTCGCTGCCAGGTTGAAACTGAAGATGGCATGGTTGTGCCCTATGATCGTTTGCTGATCGCAACCGGCTCGAATCCGATTATGTTGCCGATTCCGGGTATGAATCTTCCCGGCGTGCTGGCGTATCGCAGCATAGATGATGTCGAGAAAATGCTTGCAGCAGCTAAGACCGGCAAGCGCGCGGTGGTGATAGGCGGCGGGTTGCTGGGTCTGGAAGCCGCCAATGGCTTGTCCCTGCAGGGCATGGAAGTGTCGGTGGTGCATTTGTGCGACTGGCCGATGGAGCGCCAGTTGGACAAGGTGGGCGGCGGTCTGTTGAAGGAAGCGCTGGAAAAACGCGGGCTGAAGTTTTATCTGTCGCGCCAGACCGAGGCGATCCTGGGCGACGACAAAGTCAGCGGTTTGCGTTTTGCGGACGGCGAGGAAATCGAGGCCGATCTGCTGGTCATGGCCGCAGGCATACGTCCCAACATCGCCCTGGCCAAGGCGGCCGGCATCCATTGCGAACGCGGCATCGTGGTCAGCGACACGATGCAGACTTTTGACCCGAAAATATATTCGGTCGGCGAATGCGTACAGCATCGCGGGCAAACCTACGGGCTGGTCGCACCCCTGTTCGAGCAGGCCAAAGTGGCGGCAAACCACCTGGCCCGTTACGGCAGAATGCGTTATGAAGGCTCCTCGGTCTCTACCAAGCTCAAGGTGACGGGCATAGATTTGTTTTCAGCCGGTGATTTCAATCCCGGACCGGGAGACGAAGAGCTGCTGTTGCAGGATTCCGCGCGCGGCGTGTATAAAAAACTGGTGCTGCGCGACAACAAGCTGCGCGGTGCCGTGCTCTATGGCGAAACCATGGATGGCCCCTGGTATTTCCAGCTGATGCGCGATGGAACCGACATCACGGAGATGCGTGAGCACATCCTGTTCGGGCAGATGCATCTGGGAGATTCCGGTCGTGGCGGTGTATCCAGCGTGGCAAACATGCCGGATACGGCGGAAATTTGTGGTTGTAATGGCGTATGCAAGGGAACCATCGTCAGCGCCATCATCGACAAAAAGCTGTTTACGCTGGAAGAGGTGCGCGCCCATACCAAGGCATCTGCGTCATGCGGCTCGTGTACCGGTCTGGTAGAAGCCATACTGGCCAATACCCTGGGCGGTGATTATTCCGCCAAATCAAGCAAGAAGGCGATCTGCGCCTGTACAGAGTCCGCACATCAGGATATGCCGCAGGCGATACGCGATTTGGGGGTGAAGAACATTCCCGATCTGATGCGGGCATTGCAATGGAAAACGCCGGATGGCTGTCATGTTTGCCGCCCCGCACTGAATTATTACCTGATGACGGCCTGGCCCGGCGAATATCAGGACGACAGCCGTTCGCGCTTCATCAACGAGAGGGTGCACGCCAATATCCAGAAAGACGGCACCTACTCCGTGATTCCGCGCATCTGGGGCGGCGTGACCTCGCCAGCCGAATTGCGTGCGATTGCCGAAATTGCCGAACGGCATGAGGTTCCTACCGTGCATATCACCGGCGGGCAGCGCATCGGTTTATACGGCATCACCAAGGAAAATTTGCCCAAGATGTGGGGCGAGCTGGTTGAAGCAGGCTTTGTGTCCGGCCATGCTTACGGTAAATCGTTGCGCACGGTCAAGACCTGCGTGGGGTCTGAGTGGTGTCGTTTTGGCACTCAGGATTCCACCGGACTGGGCATCAAGGTCGAAAAACTGACCTGGGGTTCATGGACGCCACACAAATTCAAGATTGCCGTTTCCGGTTGCCCGCGCAATTGCGCCGAGGCGACCATCAAGGACTTCGGCATCGTCTGCGTGGATTCGGGCTATGAGATTCACGTCGGCGGCAATGGCGGGATCAAGGTGCGCGTCACCGATTTCCTCTGCAAGGTCGAAACGGAGGAGCAGGTAATGGAATACTGCGGCGCTTTCATGCAGCTGTATCGCGAGCAGGCGCACTATCTGGATCGCACCGCGCACTGGATAGAGCGCGTCGGCCTGGCCTACGTCAAACAGTACATCGTCGATGATGCGGCAGGGCGGGTCGAATTGTATGCACGCTTCCTCGAATCCCAGCGTTACTCGCAGGATGATCCCTGGAAGGAACGCGCCGAAGGGAAAGATGCGCATGAATTCGCGGCGCTGGCGGCAATTGAATAAAGAGCGTGTAGGTTGGGTTAGCGGTTTTATGCGTAACCCAACATCATTAAAAACTGTTGGGTTACGGCGCTCGCGCCTAACCCAACCTACAAGTGAGGTGTTGCAATGAACTGGATACAAGTAGGCAATCTGCAAGACATACCCCGGCAGGGTTCGCGCGTCGTCAAGACGGCAACGGGAGAGATCGCGCTGTTTCGCAGCGTGGACGATCAGGTGTTCGCGTTGAACAATCGTTGTCCGCATAAGGGCGGGCAGCTGTCACAAGGCATCGTGCACGGCACACGCGTCACCTGCCCGATGCATAACTGGGTCATTGATCTGGAGTCGGGCGAGGCCATCGCACCGGATAAGGGCTGCGCGCACCGGCATGAAGTGCGGATTGCGCACGGTGTATTGTTTCTCGAAGTGAGTCACGAGGTAAAGGGCTGCAAGTGAATCCTCAAAGTCCTCAGCCCTCAGTCCTCAACCCTCAGTCCTCCGCAATCCTGACTACCTGCCCCTACTGCGGGGTAGGTTGTGGTGTGGTGGTCAAAATGGAGGAAGAGGGCATCAGCCTGATCGGTGACAAACAGCATCCGGCTAATTCCGGGCGGCTGTGTTCCAAAGGCATCGCGCTGGCTGACACGCTGGATGGCGAAGGACGCCTGCTTTATCCGATGGTCAATAATCGCCGCGCCTCCTGGGAGGATGCGCTGGAGCGTGTCGCGACCGGGTTCAAGAAGATTATCGCGGAACACGGGCCGGATGCGGTCGCCTTTTACGTGTCCGGTCAAATCCTGACCGAGGATTATTACGTCGCCAACAAGTTGATGAAAGGCTATATCGGCAGCGCGAACATCGACACCAATTCGCGCCTGTGCATGTCAACGGCGGTGGCGGCACACAAGCGCGCTTTCGGCGCCGATGCGGTGCCGGTTTGTTATGAGGATGTCGAAGCCGCAGACCTGGTCGTCATCGTCGGTTCCAACTATGCGTGGGCACATCCCGTGCTGTATCAGCGCCTGGCCGCCGCAAAGAAAGCGCGGCCCGAAATGCAGGTGGTTGTCATCGATCCACGTCGCACCGCGACGTGCGACATCGCGGATTTGCATCTGGCGATTGCGCCGGGGGCGGATGCTTATTTGTTTAACGGCCTGCTGCATAATTTGCGTCGCGAAGACGCGCTTGATCTGGACTATGTCGAAGCGCATGTGGAAGGCTTTGCCGCTGCCTTTGCGGCGGCGCGCGAAGTGGGATCAATCCCGAAAGTGGCGCGAATTTGCGGCCTTGCCGAGACACAGCTGAGCGAGTTTTATCAATTATTTGCGCGTACCGAACGCACCGTGACCATTTTCTCGCAAGGCATTAACCAATCCTCCAGCGGCGTGGATAAAGCCAACGCGATTCTCAATGTGCATCTGGCTACCGGACGCATAGGTCGTCCCGGCATGGGGCCTTTTTCGGTGACCGGTCAGCCCAATGCGATGGGCGGGCGGGAGGTGGGCGGTCTGGCTAATCAACTGGCCGCACACATGGATTTTTCCGATCCGGCCAGCATCGATCGGGTGGCGCGATTCTGGAACGCGCCCAACATCGCACAGGCTCCGGGTCTGAAAGCCGTGGATATGTTCCAGGCCATCGCCTCGGGAAAGATCAAGGCAGTGTGGATCATGGGCACCAATCCGGTGGTCAGCATGCCGGATGCCGATAGTGTGCGTGCCGCCCTGCTGGATTGCGAGCTGGTGGTGGTATCCGATTGCGTGCAGCACACCGACACCACGGCCTGCGCCGATATTCTGCTGCCTGCCACGGGCTGGGGCGAGAAGGAGGGCACGGTGACCAATTCCGAACGATGCATTTCCCGTCAGCGCGCCCTGTTGCCCGCATCGGGCGAGGCGCGACCGGACTGGTGGATCATCACTCAGGTAGCGCAACGGATGGGCTATGCCGAGGCGTTTTCCTACACCCGCCCGGCCGAAATATTCCGCGAACATGCGCGCCTGTCGGGTTTTGAAAACAAAGGCCTGCGCGCCTTCGATATCAGCGCATGGTCTGAATTGAGCGATGGCGAATATGACACGCTGCAGCCGACACCATGGCCGATCAATAGTCATGCGCCGAATGGAACGAAGCGATTGTTTGCTGATGGCCGTTTTTATACGCCCAATGGCCGCGCACGCATGGTCGCCATCGCGCCTCGACTGCCCGCCGTGGCGGTGGATGCCGATTTCCCGCTGGTGCTCAATACCGGACGGATACGCGACCAATGGCACACCATGACCCGTACCGCCAAAGTGCCGCGTCTGAACGCTCATCTGCCGGAACCTTTCGTACAAGTGCAGCCGTCCGACGCCCAAGGCTGCCAGCTCGCCCACGGCGGATTGGCGCGCCTGACCAGTCGCCACGGCAGCATGCTGGCGCGCATACAGCTCAGCGAAGATCAGCGGCCGGGTTCGGTGTTCGTGCCCATGCACTGGAATGATGCGTATGCCAAAGCGGCACGCGTGGACGCGCTGGTTGCGCCGATCACCGATCCGATCTCCGGTCAGCCGGAATCCAAACACACGCCGGTGCGGGTGGAGTCCTATCACCCGGCCTGGCAGGGCTTTGTGCTTAGCCGCACGCGGCTGGAATTGCCGGATACCTGTTACTGCGCCAGCACCCGGGGTGCGGACTACTGGCGGCACGAGATCGCCGGGGAGGTGTTGCCGGGTGACTGGCGAGACTGGGTACAAACCGCATTGGGCGAATCAGCGCAATGGATAGAATATCGCGATGCGGCGATGGGGCGTTATCGCGCGGCCTGCCTGAAGGACGGTAAGCTGGAGGCGGTATTTTTTATCGCGCCGGATCATCGTTTGCCGGAACGTGAATGGCTCGCCAGCCTGTTCAACCCGCATCAACTGGAAGCGGCGGATTTGGCCGGATTGCTGGCCGCGCGTCCTCCCAAAGGGGCTGATACAGGACATATCGTCTGCGCCTGTTTCAGTGTCGGTGAGAAAGCCATACTGAATGCGATTCAGGAACAGAGTTTAGCCAGCGTGGAAGCGGTGGGCCAGTGCCTGAAGGCGGGCACCAATTGCGGTTCCTGTGTGCCGGAGATTCGCCGTCTGCTGGAGCGCCATTAAGTCCGTCTATACCCCGTAAGACTCCGGCATGGTGCTGCGCGAAAATCCGCTACGGGAAAAGGTGCGATCAGCCGACATATAACGGGATAGCACGGACTGCGTGGACATACTGAAGCCGCGATACAAGTCCATGTCATAGTCGGACATGCGTATCTTGTGCGCGGCATTGCCGAAATCACGGATGAATTCATCCCATGTGGCGTAGCGCCGGTCCTTATCCTTCTCCAAGGCGCGCTCGATGACGTCAGTCAGTTCCACGGGCAAGCCCTGACGATAAGTCGCTATCGGCGTGATGGGAAAGTTGTGAATGGCTATACGCGCATCGAATTCAGTCTCGGCTTCAAACGTATGCTTGCCGGTCAGCAGGCGGTAAAGCACAGCACCCAGCGCATAGATGTCGGCGCGCTGATCGAGCGCATCGCCATCGAGTTGTTCAGGAGACATATAGGCCAGACTGCCTGCCACTACGGCACTCATCTCGCTTACCGGGATCGCGCAGCCGAAATCGGCCAGTTTGGCGACCCCGTCAGGCCTCAGAATGATATTCCCGGGCTTGACATCGCGGTGTACGACCCCGAGTTCCGCCGCATAGCGCAAGGCATTGGCGACCTGTTCGATCACGGATAGCACCGTGCGGATGGGCAATAGCGTGTCGTCGCGATCATTATTTTCAAGCGATACACCGTTGATGTATTCCATCACCAGATAGGCACCGCTTGCTTCGTTCAGATCGGCATCCAGTACGCGGACGATATTTTTGTGATTCATCTTGAGTCCCAGTTCCACCTCGGTGGTGAACATGGCTTTGTAAGTCTCGGACTGGCGTCCCCGGCGCAACTGCTTGATAGCGACCGAAGCGAGCGTTTTGACGTGCTGGGCGTGATACACATCGGAGGTCGCACCACTGCCCAATAGTTTCACGATGGAATAATTGCCTATGTGGGTCGTGCTAGAAGGTGCGGACATCCAGAATTTCAGTGTAAGTGACGGTGTATCCGACAAGGGCGCACGGAAAAGTTCCGCTACTTAAAGACGATGGTCTTGTTGCCACATAAACATGCAATAGAGAAAAGCTGCTTGCCGGCATATTATTCATCAGTGCGAATGCCAGCAAACGAGACACAACGAAACCTCAACGTGGAAGTCAGCGGCCTGCGCGGCTTTTCGCGCAGGTCCGCTCGACTGAAAGGTTATGCGTCACTTTTGTGAGTAGGGAAGTTTTTAAGGCAGCACCGCCCTGATGGGTTGCTGGTCTCACAGGAGCACGCTCCGACTTTGGTTTGGGCAATTACGAATTTTCTTGTCGTTGGATCACGCTCAAAGTCCGCACGACTGACGCCGAAGCAATAGCACAGCAAGTCGTGCTCGGTTTGCCCTTTCGCCCCAATGCGTGTTCGCAACTGGGACTTGAGAACGACCGAATTATCATCGCCAAAATATGCCACATCGCAATCGGGAGCATCGCAGAAGTAGTAGTGCTTGGCGGAGGGTGCCCACGCCCACGAGTCCTTGATGTGGTGAGTAATTGTTCTCACCGAAACCTCGGAATATTCCAAGCCATCGGCAGGGCAACGGCCTCTATTGGGATGTGCGTTGCGGGAGTCGGATGAAGAACAACAGTTACTCATGTTTTAAATCTCCGCGTGGTTCGGGAATACGGGCGGGCACGATACAGGCTTGTGACGCATAACGTTCAAGGTCAGGGGCGCTGCGCGGCTTTATCGCGCAGCGTCCCCTGCACCGCAGGGTTAGCCGTCTGGTATGCAGACTCAAATTCCTCCCCGTCATTTAGTCGCGCGATAAAAGCAAGAAGCCCATTGCTACCAACTTTCGCGAGCCAAGGCCGCAACTCATGGCCCGCGGCTGCATAGACAGGATTAATTTCTGGTTCGCCCTTCGCTTTACGTTCAATGTTCTTATCCTCGCCGTATTGGTGAACTGCGCCAAGCCACTGTCTCAATGACTTGAACGTATGCAATTCTTCGCGCGTTGGGCGAGGAATATTGGTGGCCACCAAGAATTGCCAATGACTTTCAGAGTGCTCTGGTGCCTCACTTACCGCAACTGCCACCCCTTCGTCAAACCATTGCGGCATATGCCACCACGCACTGAGAGTCTGACGGGAACGCATTTCAGCGTGTGACCACTCGTGAGCGAGAAAATGCCAGTTCAGCCCACGCGGCGAAAGCAGGATGCGATCACCGTAGACCTTCGCCACCGAACCTCGCCCTCCAAATGCTTCGTAGCATCCTTCGCTGACACATGCATGGACTATGGGGCGTGAGTTCACGCTGCCGTATGCAGCACGTATCGCGTCTTCTGCTTTTTTCATTGCATCGCGGAGCTTGACTCGTGTTTCTTCATCTGCGCCAGCCTCGACGTAGATGCTTGGGGTGACGGGAGTCAAACCAAAACTCTCCGGCGCAAGGAGTTTGCCTCCTTGGAGGACGCTGCATCCACCGATGAGGCTTGCCGAAATTAGCAGAGCGATGATATTTAGATAGCGCATGGGGCAATGATTCTTTGAAGACGGCTAACGTGAAATAGACAGAACTATTTAAACATATGCAGGACAGTGTTCTGTATAAGCTGGCCTGATCTACTGTAACCGACTGATTCTAAATGACTGAGAGAATTTTATACATCAAGCCATCCCGCATATACAGCACATCACCCGAATATTCGCAATTGGCACGTAGCGAGGCTTCATCATTACAACCTGCTGGCCCAGAAGCTGAAATTGGGAAAACAGAAATGCTCACCACGGATTTAGTATAGCAACACCAGTCAGTTCGAAATCAGCAACGTTTCGCGTTACAACCGTCATGCCATGAACTAGGGCTGTTGCCGCTATCAGTGCATCTCGATCAGAACGTGGATCAGGCACATGTAGCTTGGCACATCTCAGCGCAACAGCAACATCAATTGAGAGAATGCGACCAGAAAACGCTGGCAAGACGTGACCATTCAGCCATGTACGGAGTAGTGCTCCTTGGGTGGGGTCGCGCCGTTCGACTAAAAGTATTCCAGTCTCCAATTCCAGAATAGTGATGCTCGACAAAAACAGGCTTGTAGCCAAAACACTTTCCGCCCAAGCCCTGACATTCTTATCAGCCTTACCTGCTTTTGCTTTGCGCAATTCGGAAACGACATTGGTATCGAGTAAATACATCAGGATAATTCCGCAGGCCGATAAAGATTATTGCCCAAACAAGCAGGTGCAAAATCAATATCAGCAACACCAGGTGCAGCCAGTAATTCGACGATATTCGGTTGAGCGCCAGTAATTTTCTGGTACTCCTCGATTGTTAGCAGAACATGTGCTGGCCGCCCCCGGTCAGTAATAAAAACAGGGCCAAGTTTTGCAACCTTCTTGGCTTTGCTGGCATCTTGATTGAACTCTCGACTTGATAGCGTAGTGATAGTCATATTGCCTCCTTATGATTGTAGGTACATTACTACAATCGTAAATATTCGGCAACAGATTTATAAATGGGGTTCGCAAAATCACAGCCCCCGTCAAAATGAAACCACTGTCACGACTCTCGTGCATCCTTGATTCATCGTCTCGGCATCTGCTTTATTGCTGTGAAGCTCCCAAGCTGAATTTACGCGCATTGCAGAAACTTCATGCATTACTTGAACACGATGGTCTTGTTGCCGCATACCAGCACGCGGTCTTCGACGTGGTAGCGCAGGCCGCGCGCGAGCACCGTTTTCTCGATGTCACGCCCGTAGCGCACCAGATCGTCTACCGTGTCGCCGTGGTCTATGCGCACCGTGTCCTGTTCGATGATAGGTCCCGCATCCAGTTCGTCGGTGACGTAATGGCAGGTTGCGCCTATCAGCTTGACGCCGCGCTGATAGGCCTGGTGATAAGGTCTTGCGCCGACAAAGGACGGCAGGAAACTGTGGTGGATATTGATGATGCGTCCCGAATAGCGCTGGCACAGGAAAGGCGGCAGTATCTGCATGAAGCGCGCCAGCACCAGCGTATCTCCTCTGTGTTGCTCGAACAATGCGGCAATTTGCTCGAACGCGGCGGTCTTGTCTTCCTGCATGGGTATATGGATGAACGGGATGCCGTGCCATTCGACGAAACTGCGCAAGTCCTCGTGGTTGGAGATCACGCAGGGAATGTCCACCTGTAATTCGCCGCTGCGCCAGCGATGCAGCAGGTCGTCCAGGCAATGATCCTGTTTGCTGACCAGTATCACCAGGCGCTTGTTTAGTTTTGAGTCGGAAAGCTGCCAGTTCATCTCGAATTCTTCTGCCAGCGCGGCAAAACGGCGACCCAATTCGTCCACCTCGAAGGGGAGCGAATCGGCGCGTATCTCCTGACGCATGAAGAAGCGTTGCGCCTCCAGCTCGGTGTGATAACTCGCTTCGACGATAAATCCACCGTGCTGCGCGATGAAGCCGCTCACCGCAGCGATGATGCCCGCGCGGTCGGGGCAGGAAATGGTCAGAGTGTAGTGGCGGGTCATGTTTATCACTTGTTAGTAAGTATTTGTCGCCACATATTGAGGAAAGTTGTGTTGCCTTCCCCCCCATGACGCGTTAATTGACAATACCAGCGGCTCGTCGGTTGTGCCGATCAGTTCGGTTAAAGCGACGGCACTGTCTTTTCGCCCAGGAAGGTCGTTTTGGAATGGATCAGTCGATGGGATGACTAGTTCCGGCGATTTTAAGTTCATAAGATTTCTCAGCGATGGCTACGCATGTACAAGTAAACATACCTCGTTCAGCAGCTTCCCGAGGCTGGTTTCCGCCATTTTCAAATCATAGGTTGCTTGCAGGTTGAGCCAGTATTGTGGCGACTGGTCGAAGGCTCGGCCAAACAGCAGGGCAAGTTCTGCTGTGACTGGGCGGGTTCCATTGATGACATGCGAAACGCGCATCGGAGAAACGCCGATGGCGCGAGCGAATTCGGCTTGCGAGAGAATTAACTCGCTCAGCGTCTCGCTTAAGTATTCTCCAGGATGGATTGCGGGCAGTCCGTTTGTAACCATGATTGTTCTCCTCAATGGTAATCAACAATTTCAACGTCAAGGGCATCGCCATTCTCGAAACGGAAGCACACGCGCCATTGGTCGTTAATGCGTATGCTCCACTGTCCGGCACGGTCGTGTGTCAATGCTTCCAGCTTGTTTGATGGTGGCAACCGTAAATCTTCGATACGTGTGGCTGCATTCAGTTGTATCAGTCGCATCGCAGCACGTTTAAGAATTTCCGTTGGTAACCGCCGAGATTTCCCCGTGGTATAAAACGGTTCCGTTTCGTATGTGGCGAAATTCTGTATCATGAGCAAACTATAAACAATTTGTTTATATCGGTCAAGTGTCAGGTAGATTAAGATGCCGCCATGTGGCGCGAAAGTAATACTTACAGGAAGGGATGTTCGAGTGGTCATGCCGTGCACATTGCTCAAAAGGCGTGAATACGATAGTGTGCGGCTGAAATTTCCGCACAGGCCGGATAGTATTGTTGCTCCATTGTGATTGTTGATTGAAAGTACTGCCATGAAATATATGAAGTCCGAATTCCCCATCGCCATCGCACTTGTCCTGCTGGGCTTGGGTTTTGCACTTGAACATAGCGCCGTGGCGCAGGGCGGCGCGCTGCTGTGGGGGCTGTTGCTGGTGATACTCGCCGCAGTCATCGGCGTCGCCTTCCGCATCGCCCATCACGCGGAAGTGCTGGCGTTACGCTTCGGCGAACCGTACGGCACGCTCATCCTGACAACGGCTGCGGTATCGGTGGAGGTGGTGATTCTGATCGTGTTGCTGCAAGGCGCACCGAATCCGACGCTGGCGCGCGATACCGTGTTCGCAGCGATAATGTTCGACATCAACGGTATTCTCGGGCTGGCCGCCATCGTTGGCGGGCTCAAGCACGGCAGCGCCAAATACAATGTGGATTCGGCCAATTCCTTCATCGCCATGCTGCTGGTCGCGATTGGCATCGGCATGTTCATTCCGGACTTTGTGCCTGAGGAAAAATGGCTGTTTTATTCCGCTTTTTCGGTGTGTGTGATGGTGGTGATGTATATCGCTTTCCTGCGCTTGCAGACGGTGGAACATCGTAAGTTCTTCGAGTATTCAGCCGAGATCGAGGAAGAGGTGCACGATGAGGTGCATAGCCCGAATAGTCTGCATGTCGCAATTATGCTGGGTGCGATCGTGCTGGTCGGCCTGTTGTCGGAAGTGCTGTCCGTGTTGCTGGATGCCGGACTTACCGGCAGCAGTTTGCCCAAGTCCATCCCGGCGGTGCTGGTGGCGTTGATTTCCGCCAGCCCTGAGATACTCACCGCGCTCAAGGCGGCGCAGCAGAACCGCATGCAGACCACCGTGAATATCGCGCTTGGCGCTTCACTCGCTACGGTGCTGCTGACTTTGCCGGTGATAGAGGCGATCGCACTGTTCAATGGCGAGCGTATAGACATGGCCTTGACGCCGGTGCAGGGCGGCATGCTGTTGCTTACCTTTCTGACGGTGATGAACAATCTGCATGACGGCGAAACCAATGCCATTGAAGGCATCAGTCACTTTGCCCTGTTTGCCGCGTTTATTGCGCTGGTGTTGATAGGGGTGATTTAGCCGCCTGAAAACGCAGGCGGCAATTGCTTTGCATTGACGCCTTCGCCCCATAGCACCGACATGATGCGGGCAGCTTGCGCCGCGTCTCCGCTGGTCCAAAACTGAGTGGAGGCATTGCCGGCAATGCGCGCGGGTAACTCGGTCTGGAGGCGGTGCTGCAAATGCCGCGCAACGGCAGCGCCGGTATCCACCAGCACGACGTCCTCACCCACCACCTCGCGGATCAGGGGGGCGAGAAAGGGATAGTGAGTGCAGCCCAGAATCAGCGTGTCTGCGCCGCGATCCAGCAAGGGCGCGGTGTAGCGCGCGATCAGGTCGCGTGTTTTTGGACTGTGCAGTTCGCCCCGTTCTACTTGTTCGACCAGGCCGGGACAGCCTTGCGTGACGATCTCGACCTCGCCGCCATAGCGTTCCAGCAAGGCGGCAAAACGCGCGCTTTCCAGCGTGCCCGTGGTCGCCAGCACGCCGACCACGCCGCTGCGGCTTGCCGCGACGGCGGGCTTGACGGCAGGTTCCATGCCGATGATGGGACATTGAAAATCCCGGCGTAGCGTGGCTGCCGCTGCTGCGGTGGCGGTGTTGCAGGCGATGACGATAGCCTCTGCGCCTTGAGAAAGCAGGAAGCGTGTGAGGGCAATCGAACGCTGCTCAATATAGGATGCCGTTTTGTCGCCGTAAGGTACATGGCCGGAATCGGCGACGTAAATCAGGCGTTCGTCCGGCAGCGTCCGGCGGATGTGGTGCAGCACCGACAGTCCGCCGACCCCGGAATCAAATACGCCGATTGCACCTGTTGTCATAAGCCGGATCTAATCAAAATACTGTTTCACGCGGAGGCGCGGAGAACGAGGAGAAGTTCAAAACCATATCGTAAGCTAAATTATTTTGGCTATGTCACAGTTAATTATTGAACTTCGGGTAGGGCGGAGACGCTGCGTTTCCCCCATCAAATAACAAGCAAACTCATAAGGTTGCGCTACGCTCGCAATGACAGTTTTGGAGAATAAATCATCATCTCCTTAGCTTTTCTCCGCGTTCTCCGCGCCTCCGCGTGAGTCATTGCCGTTTACGGATTAAATCGCCATGCCCTGATCGCGCAAATATTCTTCATAGGTGCCGTGGTAGTCGGTGACGCCCTTGGCGGAAATTTCGATGATGCGTGTGGCGACCGAGGATACGAATTCGCGGTCATGGCTGACGAAGATTACCGTTCCCTTGTATTCGAGCAGTGCGGTGTTGAGCGATTCGATAGATTCCATGTCCATGTGGTTGGTCGGTTCGTCCATCAACAGCACGTTGTTGCGTTGCAGCATCAGTTTGCCGAATAACAAACGTCCCTTTTCACCGCCGGACAGCACGTTGACCGGCTTGTGCGCATCATCTCCCGAGAACAGCAGACGCCCCAGCGTGGCGCGCACGGTTTGATCGTCGTCATTCGGGCCGCGCCAGTAGGTCATCCAGTCGGTCATGATTTTGTTGTCTGCAAACTCGGATGAACTGTCCTGTGCGTAGTAACCGACTTTGGCCTTGTCCGTCCACTTGATGACGCCGTAATCAGGTTGCAGATCGCCTACCAGACAGCGCAGCAGCGTGGTTTTGCCGATGCCGTTAGGGCCGATGATGGCGACCTTGTCGCCCGCATCGATGCGGAAATTGACACTGGAGAGCAGCGGACGGTCGAAACCCTTGGTCAGATTTTCAACTTCTACGGCGGTGCGGTGCAGTTTTTCGCGTTCGTCGTATTCAAATCGAATGAAGGGATACTGGCGGGTGGAAGGCTTGATGTCTTCAATCTTGATCTTGTCGATCTGGCGCGCGCGAGAGGTGGCCTGCTTGGCCTTGGAGGCGTTGGCAGAGAAGCGCGCTACGAAGGCTTTGAGTTCGGCGACCTTTTCCTTAGCCTTGGCGTTGTCCGCAGATTGTTGCTCGCGTGCCTGTGCGGAAGCCAGCATGTAGTCATCGTAATTGCCGGGGAAGGTGGTGATCTTGCCGTAGTCCAGATCGGACATGTGGGTGCACACGCTGTTCAGGAAATGCCGGTCGTGCGAGATGATGACCATGGTGCAGGTGCGCGCGTTGAGGATGTTTTCCAGCCAGCGTATGGTGTTGATATCGAGATTGTTGGTCGGTTCGTCCAGCAACAGGATATCCGGGTTGGAGAACAGCGCCTGAGCCAGCAGTACGCGCAGCTTGAAGCCGGGCGCGACCGCGCTCATCGGCCCCTGATGCAATTCGATAGCGATGCCCAGTCCCAGCAGCAACTCGCCGGCACGCGCTTCGGCGGTGTAACCATCATGTTCGGCGAATTCGGCTTCCAGATCGGCGGCGCGCATGTAATCTTCTTCGCTGGCATCCGGGTTGGCGTAGATCGCATCGCGTTCCGACATCACCGCCCACATCTCGTCATGCCCCATCATCACTACATCCAGCACGCGGTTGTCTTCATAGGCGAATTGATTCTGACGCAGTTTGCCCAGGCGCTCACTCTTGTCCAGCATCACCTCGCCCGAGGTTTGCTCAAGATCGCGCCCCAGGATTTTCATAAAGGTGGATTTGCCGCAGCCGTTCGCGCCTATCAGGCCGTAGCGGTTGCCGTCGCCGAATTTGACGGAGACGTTCTCGAACAGGGGTTTGGCCCCGAATTGCATGGTGATGTTTGCGGTGGAAAGCATGAAAAACTCAATCTTGAAAAATTCTGGAGCGCGATTTTAACACCGTAGCAGGATTGTGCTGATACAAAATGCAAAACCCGGGCCCGCGAAAGACAAGAAACTCACGAAATAAATCAAAACGTTACTCAATTTCTGTCATTGCACCGTGAAGCCTTACGAGTATTTCGTGCTTTTCATGGAGACTAAAGCGCCTGGCTTTGTATTTGTTTATTGGCGCGGGCTTTGAACGTTATCAAAGGCGATAGGCTAGAATGCGCATAGTTTGTTAATGGTTGAAAACTATGGTTCCTCATCTCACTACCGCACTCAATGGCCCGCTGCTCGATCTGGAGCGTCGTTTTCTGACCGCCATGCCGACCATAGAGCATTGGTTCCGCGCCCAGTGGCAGGAGCATGCGGTGCCGTTTTATGCTTCGGTGGATTTGCGCAACAGCGGCTTTAAGCTCGCACCGGTGGATACCAATCTGTTTCCAGGTGGATTCAATAATCTCAATCCGGATTTTTTGCCCCTGTGCGTGCAGGCGATGCAGAGCGCGGTGGAGAAGATTTGCCCTGAAGCGCGTTGTGTATTGCTGATACCTGAAAATCACACCCGCAACATGTTCTACCTGCAAAACGTCGCGCAGATCGTCACTGCGCTCAGGCAGGCCGGGATGCGGGTGCGTGTCGGCAGTTTGCTGGAAGAGATTACCGCGCCAACGGAAATAGACCTGCCCAATGGCGGTACGCTGACGCTGGAACCGTTGGTCCGGCGTGGCAATCGTCTCGGGCTGGCGGATTTCGACCCTTGTGCGGTATTGCTCAATAATGATTTGTCGGCAGGCGTGCCGGATATTCTTAAAAATCTGGAGCAGGCTGTATTTCCGCCGCTCTCCGCCGGATGGCACTCGAGGCGCAAGTCCAGGCATTTTGCCGCCTATGACCGTGTAGCGACCGAGTTTGCCGAATTGCTGGGCATTGATCCGTGGCTTATCAATCCCTATTTCGCCAGTTGCGGGACAATGAATTTCCGCGATGGCAGCGGCGTAGAATGCTTGACGGCCAAAGTCGAAGAAGTGTTGCAGAAGATGCGAGTGAAATATGCCGAATACGGCGTTAAGGATGCTCCTTTTGTTATCGTCAAGGCTGATGCGGGAACCTATGGCATGGGGAT
The DNA here is from genome assembly GCA_030681375.1 of Gallionella sp. Classification (GTDB taxonomy): domain Bacteria; phylum Pseudomonadota; class Gammaproteobacteria; order Burkholderiales; family Gallionellaceae; genus Gallionella. The sequence continues at coordinate 72,944 of JAUXWM010000042.1, read as the reverse complement.
CATGACGGTCAAGGATGCCAGCGAAGTCAGTGGCCTGAATCGTAAGCAACGCAACAAGATGGCGGTGGTGAAAGAAGGGCTGGAAGTCACGGATGTGCTGGTGCAGGAGGGGGTCTATACCTTCGAGAATATCAATCAGGCGGTGGCCGAACCGGTGGTGTATATGGTCGATCACTTCGTCGTGGGGGGATTTTATCGTGTGCATACCGGACGTGGTGTGGACGAGAATCTCAACGCGCCGGGCATGCATTTCGTACCGCTGGCATTCGAGTCGTGCTGCACTCTGCCGAATCCCGATTGCGCGCCAGACGACACGCCGAATCGATTCTATGCCTACGGTGTGGTGGCGCGGCTGGCGCTGCTGGCGGCTTCGCTGGAGCTGGAGGAAATGGAAACGTGATTTTTTCATTGTCATTCCCGCGCAGGCGGGAATCCAGTCAAATTGAAAATACCCGCATAGTGGGGCTATCTGGTTTTATCCGCTGCATGGTAATGAAGGCTCGGCATGGATTGCGTTTCGCATTTTTGTTCGGACTGCTTGCGCTTAGCGGTTGCGGCAAAGAGCCGCTGTATCAGGAACAGGGCTATGTGTTCGGCACCCTGGTGGAGGTTTCCATTTATGGAGAAACCGAGCCGCGTGCCAGGCAGGCGGTAGCCGATGTGTTGCATGAGTTTCAGCGCTTGCACAACCTGCTTCACGCCTGGCAGCCTTCGGAACTGAGCGAATTGAACACGGCAATCTCCCAGGGCAAGAGCAGGGTTGTATCGCCGGAGCTGGCCTATATTTTGCAGGATGCGGCGTCCGTGTCACAGCAATCTCAGGGCTTGTTTAATCCGGCTATCGGCGGCTTGGCGCAGCTGTGGGGTTTTCATGCGGATGAATTTAAACCGGTGCTGCCGGATAACAAGCTGATTGCGCAATGGGTGGCGAGTAAGCCGCAGATGAGTGATCTGGTTTTTCTCCCCGCGCCTTCTGGTGTGCCGGGAAAATTAGTGCGCAGCAATAATAAGGCGGTGCAGATCGATCTGGGCGGCTATGCCAAAGGTTACGCGCTGGAGCGGGCAGTTGGCCTGTTGCGGAAACGGGGCATGCATAATGCGCTGATTAATGTCGGCGGCAACATCATGGCGCTGGGTCAGCACGGCAAGCGCGCCTGGCGCGTCGGCATTCAGCATCCGCGCAAGTCCGGTGCGCTGGCTACGCTGGCCTTGCATGATGGTGAGGCTATCGGCACCTCCGGCGACTACCAGCGCTACTTTATCCTCGACAATACGCGCTATTGTCATCTGATCGATCCGCGCAGCGGTTATCCGATGCAGGGTGTGCAGGCCGTGACCATACTGATAAAGCCACCGGCCATACAGCCCGGCGAACAAGGTATGCTTGCCGAACCGCTGCTGACGACGCGCAGGGTACATGCCGGTGTGTTATCGGATGTGGCTTCCAAGCCCCTGTTTATAGCGGGCGCGAACGGCTGGCGGGCGGAGGCGGTGCGCATGGATATGGACGAGGCGATGCTGGTGGATGGTCAGGGACGCATACATCTGACCGGCGCGTTTCAGAAACGGCTAGAATTCGCCGATAAGGGCATAAAACTACAGCTTGAATAGCGTCTAAGGGCGGAAGCCTTAGCCCATGCGCATGCTCGTGTAGCTTTAAAAATGGACAGTTCCGGGAGATTGATGTGGTTGGAATTTTATTGGTAACGCACAATGGCCTGGGTGCCAGCCTGGCGGATTGCATCAGCCATGTGCTAGGCGAAATGCCAAAAAATCTTAAGGTGTTGTCGGTCTGGGCCGAAGAAGACCCACAGCACAAACTTTTTGAGGGCGAAGAGCTTATCAAAGAGATGGATGACGGGGGCGGTGTGTTGATTCTGGCCGATGTGTTTGGCGCCACACCCAGCAATATCGGGCGGCAGCTTTGTCATGCAGAGCGCGTGGAGGGAGTGGCCGGGGTGAATCTGCCCATGCTGTTGCGCGTAGTGTGTTCGACGAACAAGACGCTGTCGGAATTAGCAGACCTCGCGATTGAAGGCGGACGTGAATGTATCGTTCGTATGGAGCATTAACATGCAACAAGATGCAGTAATCATCAACAAACTCGGTCTGCACGCGCGTGCTTCGGCCAAATTGACCCAGCTTGCTTCCAGCTTTAAATGTGAAGTGATGCTGTCGCGCAATAATCGCCGTGTAAATGCCAAAAGTATCATGGGTGTAATGATGTTGGCGGCGGCCAAGGGCACGACCATCAGTATCGAAACCCTGGGCGACGATGAGGCTGCCGCGATGCAGGCCATTGTGCAGCTGATCGGCGATTATTTCGGGGAGGGCGAATGAGTTTTACGCTACATGGCATAGCGGTCTCCAGCGGGATTGCGATTGCTTACGCACATTTGCTTTCCCACACTTCGCTGGAAGTGGCCCATTACGTACTGCCCAAGCGTTTTATCAACGACGAGATCGAGCGTTTTGATGCTGCATTGCAGGCCACGCGCAGTGAGTTTGCGGGGTTACGCAGCAACCGTCCGAGTTACGCCGCCGCCGAGTTCGATGCATTCCTGGAACTGCACCAGATGATACTGGACGACCCGCTGTTAAGCGTGGGGCCGCGCGAGATGGTGGAACGCGAGTATTGCAACATCGAATGGGCTATCAAGGTTCAAACAGATGCCCTGGTGGCACAATTTGACGAATTCGAAGACGCCTACCTGCGTGAACGTCAGACGGATGTAAAACAGGTCGCCGCGCGCCTGCTCAAGCAACTTTCCGGTCAGCCCGGGCATCAGCCCACCGCCGCGCGTCGCGATGTCGAGACCATACTGGTGGCGCATGACCTGAGCCCGGCCGATCTGATCCAGTTCAGGCCGCAGCAATACGCCGCATTCATCACCGATGTCGGCAGTGCCACATCGCACACCGCGATTGTCGCGCGCAGTCTGAATACGCCGTGCGTAGTCGGCCTGCATCATGCGCGTGAGTTGATACGTGAAGATGATTTGCTGATTCTGGATGGCGAGCAGGGTGTGCTGATCGTCAATCCTGACAAGGCCATACTCGCAGAATACAAACTGCTGCAGAGCGAGTGGGAGCTGGAACGCAAGAAGCTCAAGCGCTTGCGCACCGCGCGCGCCAACACGCTCGACGGTACCATCATTGAGCTCCATGCCAATATCGAAAAGCCGGAAGACATCGTTGAGGCGAAAGAAAATGGCGCAACCGGCGTAGGCCTGTTCCGCAGCGAATTCCTGTTCCTGGGACGTGACCAGTTGCCGGACGAGGAAGAACAGTTTGAGGCGTATCGCGCCGCTGCTGCCGGCATGAAAGGGCATACTGTCACGATCCGTACCTTTGATCTCGGCGCTGACAAACAAATCAAGGGCGCGGAGCGCGTCGCCAATAATCCCGCGCTAGGGTTGCGTGCGATACGTTTATGCCTGGCAGAACCGCAATTGTTCCGCACCCAGCTGCGCGCCCTGCTGCGTGCCACGCATTATGGCAATGTCAAAATCCTGATACCCATGCTGTCCTGCGTGTCGGAGCTTAACCAGACTTTGCAGTTTATCGCCATGACCAAGCAAAGCCTGGATGACGAAGGCATCCCCTATGACCGCGAGGTAAAAATCGGCGGCATGATAGAAATTCCGGCTGCGGCATTGTCACTGAATGTATTCGCCAAACGGCTGGATTTTCTGTCCATAGGCACCAACGATTTGATCCAGTACACGTTGGCAATTGACCGGACGGATGAAGAAGTCGCCCATCTCTATGACCCGCTGCACCCCGCCGTGCTGTATTTGCTGGCACACGTCATCAGCACGGCGAATAAACTTAACGTGCCAGTTTCTGTTTGCGGCGAAATGGCCGGTGAACTGGCGTACACACGGTTGTTGCTGGGCATGGGGCTGCGCCAGTTTTCGATGTTTTCCGCGCAGGTGCCTAGCATCAAGCAGCGCGTGCTGACCACCAGCCTGCCGGAAATCGCTGCGCTCACCCAGAAAATCCTGCGTTCTGATGATCCGCTGAAAATCCGCGAGTTGCTGGATAGATTGAACGCGTAACCGGTAGGGTGGGCAGGCACTGCACACCAATGCCGCAACGCGTGGGCAACGATGCCCACCCTACATGAAATATTGGTAATTCTATGAATTTAAAAGTTTTATTGAAAAATCTGAACGACGCGCCTGACAGTATCGCTTTCAATGAGGTCATTGCGCTCATCGAATCACTGTACGACTTTACACCGACTACATTCAGCAACGGCGGTCTGGTGAGCGAGGCGGGGCAGAATTCAGGTTCGTGCAAGATTTTTTCGTTTGCACGCTTGCATGGCCTGTCACCGCAACAAACCCTGCATTGCTTCGGCGTCTATTATCGCGACGATGTGCTCAAACACCCGCAAGGCACGGATCATCAGAATATCCGCCGCTTCATGACGACGGGTTGGGCGGGGATCGACTTTCAGGGCGAGGCACTGACGCCGAAATAGACCACTGTGGACAGGCGAATGGCCGGGTTGTATGCGCCAGTAAATTGACAGGCGCCGTCAAAACGTGGAAACTTCGCTTCGTGCCGATTTGACATCAGCTTGCGGGGCACGTTAAACATTCCAGCTAAAGCGTGGAGACCCGTTTTGGCAGAAGCTGAGCGGGTTTTTTATTGTGGAGCTGCTTTGGCCAATTCTGTAGGCATCGTTACTGCGCAACGCGCATTGTTTGATACACCGCTGACCTTTCGCAGCGGTGCGGTGTTGCCGCGCTACGAGCTGATGTATGAGACCTATGGCACGCTGAATGCCGACAAGTCCAACGCCATCCTGATCTGTCACGCGCTTTCCGGCCATCATCATGTGGCGGGTCATTACGCCGATGAACCCAAGAATGTCGGCTGGTGGGACAATATGGTCGGCCCCGGCAAGCCGATCAACACGGATAATTTCTTTGTGATCGGCCTGAATAATTTAGGCGGTTGCCACGGGTCAACCGGGCCGTCTTCTATCAATCCGGAAACCGGATCGCCTTATGGCGCGAGTTTTCCGATGGTTACCGTGGAAGACTGGGTCGAGTCGCAGGCCAGGCTCGCCGACCGTTTCGGCATTCAACAATTCGCGGCGGTCATTGGCGGCAGCCTGGGCGGGATGCAGGCGCTGCAATGGTCACTGGCTTACCCTGAACGTGTGCGTCATGTGCTGGCCATCGCCTGCGCACCGCGTCTCACCGCGCAGAACATCGCCTTCAATGATGTGGCGCGCAACGCCATTCTGACCGACCCCGATTTCCACGGAGGCGACTATTACCAGCACGGTGTGGTGCCGACGCGCGGGCTGCGTCTGGCGCGCATGCTCGGACACATAACCTATTTGTCGGATGATGCGATGGCGGACAAATTTGGACGCACTCTGCGCACCGAAAAATTCAACTACGGCTACGATGTGGAATTCCAGATCGAATCCTATCTGCGCTATCAGGGCGACAAATTTGCGGCTTATTTCGATGCCAATACCTATCTGCTGATGACCAAGGCGCTGGACTATTTTGACCCGTCGCATGATTCCGGCGGCGACTTGAACCGTGGCTTCGCGCGCGCCAAGTCTGATTTTCTGGTGATTTCGTTCACTACCGACTGGCGTTTCTCGCCACAGCGTTCGCGCGAGATTGTGCGGCCTTTGCTGCATAACCGGCGCAATGTCAGTTACGCGGAGATCACTTCCACGCATGGTCACGACTCCTTCCTGATGGATCACCCGCATTACTTCGATGTGATGCGCGCCTATCTTGCCAATGTGAGCCGGGAGGTGTCGGCATGAGCGATGTATTACTCACCGCGGCGCGTCCGGATTTCGCGGCCATTGCCGCATGGATACCCAAGGGGGCATCGGTGCTGGATCTGGGCTGCGGCGATGGCAGTTTGCTGCGCTATCTCAAGGAAACACGCGCAGTTCGCGGCTATGGCGTGGAAATCAGCGATATAGATATCGTGTCGTGCATCGCCAACGGCGTGAACGTGATTCAGAATGATCTGGAAGCCGGCCTGTCCGATTTCGAGGACAACGCTTTCGATTTCGTCATCCTGTCGCAGACCCTGCAAGCCACGCGCCATACCGAGCCGCTGATACAGGAGATGCTGCGCGTCGGGCGCGAAGGCATCGTCAGCTTCCCTAATTTCGGCTACTGGAAAAGCCGTCTCAATGTCGTGCTGGGTAATATGCCGGTGTCGAGTGAATTGCCCTACCAGTGGTATGACACGCCCAACGTGCATCTGTGTACGTTGAACGACTTCGAAAGTTTTTGCCGTAAATACTGCGTCAGCGTCACCGCGCGCAGCGTGATGACCGGCGGACGTGAAGTGGGCCTGTTGCCCAACCTCCTCGGCAGTACGGCGGTGTACCGCTTCCAGCGCGGGGTATGAGCGTCCTCGCGCAGTTGTTCACTCGCCGCATGCTGATTTGCGTGTTCACCGGTTTCGCTTCCGGTTTGCCGTTGTATCTGCTGTTCAACCTTATGCCGGCCTGGTTGCGCAGCGAGCATGTTGATCTCAAGACCATCGGTTTGTTCGCGCTGATCCAGTTTCCCTACACCTGGAAGTTTATCTGGTCGCCCTTCCTGGACCGTTATGCCTTGCCGTTTTTGGGACGGCGGCGCGGCTGGATGGTGCTGACCCAAGTCGGGCTGCTGGCGGTCATCGCGATGATGGGCGGTTTTTCGCCGACCAGCGATCTGGCTACCATCGCCTGGATGGCGACGTTGCTGGCGGTACTGGGCGCTACGCAGGACATCGTGCTGGATGCGTACCGGCGTGAATTGCTGTCTGATGCCGAGCTGGGTCTGGGCAATGCGGTGCACGTCAACGCCTATCGCATTGCAGGTCTGGTGCCCGGTTCGCTGTCGCTGATACTGGCCGATTTCCTGCCCTGGGATCTGGTGTTTATCATCACCGCCCTGTTCATGCTGCCCGGCATTGCGATGACGCTGATGATACGCGAGCCGCAGATCGCCGCCGCACCCAAGACCTTGCGTGACGCGGTCATCGAGCCGTTCCGCGAATTTATCAACCGGCAGGGCTGGCGCAGTGCGCTGTTGATTCTGGCCTTTTTGCTGTTTTACAAGCTGGGCGACAGCATGTGTACCGCGCTGGCTACGCCGTTCTATCTGGACATGGGTTTCTCCAAGACGGATATCGGCCTGATTGCCAAGAATGCCGGGCTGTGGCCTGCGGTGATCGGCGGCATGCTGGGCGGCCTGTGGATGGTTAAGATAGGCATCAACCGTGCGCTGTGGCTGTTTGGCGTAGTGCAGCTGTTGTCCATTTTCGGTTTCGCCTGGCTGGCCTCCATCGGCTATCACAGCGAGATCGGCGCGCTGGAGCGCACCCAGCTGGCTGTGGTGATTGGTCTGGAAGCGCTGGGCGTGGGCCTGGGCACGGTGGCCTTCGTCGCCTTCATCGCCCGCAGCACACACCCGGCTTATACGGCCACGCAGTTCGCGCTGTTCACCAGTTTAATGGCGATACCGCGCACCTTCGCTAACGCGGCTACCGGCTGGCTGGTCGAGTCTATGGGCTGGGGCGGGTTTTTCCTGCTGTGCGCGGCGCTGGCCGTGCCGGGAATGCTGTTGCTGCTGAAGGTGGCACCGTGGAATGAAGCGCCGCGCGAGGCGGGCTGAGGACAGTTTTATCTAGCCTAGCCCAGGCGCGTTAAGCCTGCGCATCCAGAAACGCGGCTATCCTGGAAAACTCAGTTACCGACAGATTTTCCGCGCGCAACTGGGGATTGATGCCCAGTTGTTCAAATCCGGCTTCATTCAAAAAACTGCGCAGCGTGTTGCGCAATGTCTTGCGTCGCTGGCCGAAGGCGGCAGCGACTATCTGAGCGAACAACACTGTATTCTTCACCTGAATCTCGCCGGCCGGCAGTGGAATCATGCGCACGATGGCGGAATTGACCTTGGGCGCGGGACGGAACGATTCCGGCGGCACATCCAGCAGTTTTTCCATGAAAAAACGGTATTGCAGCATCACGGACAGCCGTCCATAAGCGGGTGTGGAGGGTTCGGCTACCATGCGTTCGACCACTTCGTTTTGCAGCATGAAGTGCATGTCGGTGATGCGCGCGGCATAGTCGGAGAAGTGAAACAACAGCGGCGAGGAGATGTTGTAGGGCAGATTGCCGACGATGCGCAGCGGTGCATCCAGCGTGGCGAGATCAAATTTCAGCGCGTCTCCGGCATGTATCACCAGTTTGGCATTGGGCTGAGGGTAGTCGTTTTCCAGGCGCGCGATGATGTCGCGGTCTATTTCCACCACATGCAATCGCTTCAGACGTTTGAGCAGCGGTCGCGTCAGCGCGCCCAGACCCGGGCCGATTTCCACCAGATTATCGTCTGCTTCCGGGCGGATTGCGCCGATGATGTCGGCAATAATATTTTCATCTACCAGAAAATTCTGGCCGAATTTCTTTTTGGCTTTATGCATGGTGAACGCTTTCGTATCGAGCCATCTGTGCTGCGAGCTTGATCGCTTCCAGCAGGCTGCCGCTGTCGGCCTTGCCCGTTCCGGCCAATTCCAGCGCAGTGCCGTGATCCACCGAGGTGCGGATGATGGGCAGGCCCAGCGTGACATTCACCCCCTGGCCGAAACTCGCGTGTTTCAGCACCGGCAAGCCCTGATCGTGATACATGGAGAGCACGCAGTCGCATTGCGCCAGCTTGTCGGGCGTAAACAAGGTATCGGCAGGCAGTGGCACGCTGACATTCATCCCTGCTGCGCGCAGCTTGTCGAGCACCGGTATCATCACTTCGATCTCTTCGCGCCCCATATGCCCGCCTTCGCCCGCGTGCGGATTCAGGCCCGCCACCCGTATGCGCGGCTGCGCGATGCCGAAGCGCTGCTGCAAGTCGCGATGAAGAATGCGTAACACGTCTTCCAGCAGCGGCGCAGTGATCGCATCCGCCACCTCACGCAAGGGCAGATGTGTTGTGGCCAGTGCCACCCGCATTCCGCCGCCGACCAGCATCATCACCACCTGCGGCGTCCGGGTTAGTTCGGCTAAAAATTCGGTATGTCCGGTAAATGGAATCCCGGCATCGTTGATGATGCCTTTGTGCACCGGTGCCGTCACCATGCCGGAAAATTCGCCCGACTGACAACCTTGCACGGCCCGGCGTAGCGTCGCCAGCACGTAGTCGCTGTTGGCCGCATTCAGCACGCCGGCCTGGGAGGGCGCGGCAAGCGGAACGTGGATGACGGATAGTGAGTGGTGAGTAGTCAGTGGTGAGTGGTCAGTGGGAATGCGGACGTCAGCCGTGGCGGTTTTGTCCCACTCGCGAATCTCCAGATCGATGCCGAGCTGTTGCGCGCGTTGCTGCAGCAGATGCTTGTCGGCAATGACAACGATTCCGCTCGCAGCAAGCTGGACACACAGTTCTGGGCCTATGCCCGCCGGTTCTCCCGCCGTGATGACCAGCGGTGCGTTTTGGGCATACACTTATTTCAGCTCATTTTCGAGACGGTACTCAACAAACGCACGGTCACGCAGTTGACGCAACCAGTCCTGATAGAGCTCTTCGGATTTGAATGTGCCTATGGAAATACGCGCCTGCTGACGTTGCTGCTGCACGCTGACATCGGTATTGCGCCGTTCCAGCACCTGAATCAGGTGCCAGCCGAACTGGGTCTGCACCATGCCGATTTCACCGATTTGCAATTTGTTTATCGCCTCTTCAAAGCCGGGTACGGTCTGTCCGGGAGACAGCCAGTCCAGATCGCCGCCTTGCTGTGCGCTGCCATCCTGAGAATAGCGTTTGGCCTGTTCCGCAAAACCGGCGCCGCCATCGATGCGCTGCATGATTTCCATGATGCGTTTTTTGGCTTCGGCCGGCGCAACGATTTCACTGGTTTTGATCAGAATGTGGCGCGCGTGGGTTTCCGTAATCACCACCGGCGCGCTGCCGCTGCGTTTTTCGATCAGCTTGAGAATGTGAAAACCGCTGGGGCTGCGCAAGACCGCCGTATTCTGACCGGGCTTGAGCGTCTGTAATTCGTTCAGGAACATCGGTGGAATGCGATCTCCGGGCCGCCAGCCCAGATCGCCGCCCTGTAAAGCGTCCTTCGCATCGGAGGAGCCGGCCGCCACCTGTGCAAAATTTGCGCCATCTGCAAGTTGCGTCAGTGCTTGCTTGGCGCGGTCGCGTGCCGCGCTGATTTTATCGGCACTGGCCTGTTCGGGCACAACCACCAGGATATGGGCGAGATGATATTCCTCATTTCCCGTACCCATTTTAGCCTTGTTGGCCAGGTAATTATCCACCTCGATATCGCTGATGATCAGCTTGCTTTCGACTTCGCGCTCCCGCAAACGCGTAGTCACTATTTCGCTGCGTATTTCTTCGCGAAACTTTTTGATATTGATGCCTTCAGCCTCAAGTTTGTTCAGGAATTCGGCCAGGGTAGGGAAATTATTCTGTTGGGCGATACGCGTTATAGCCAGATCCAGTTGCGCATCATCCACGCGCAACCCGCTCTCTTTCGCGTATTGCGCCTGTAGCATTTCGGTAATCATGCGTTCGAGCACCTGCTTCTCCAGCACGCCCGCTTCCGGCAGCGGTGTTCCCTGTTTGCGCAACTGGCTGATGATTGTGTTCAACCTCACGTCCAGCTCATGGCGGGTTATCACATCGTCATTAACCACTGCGGCGACGGAATCTATCATCGCCACCTGTTGCTGCGGGTCGATAGTCTGTTGTTCGGCAGCCAGGACAGGTGACGCAGCAAGCAAGGCCGCACTGAGAAAAACAGATAATTTGATTGTTGACATAGTCATCTCTTAGGATTAATTAACGCAAAATCGTGCTGTTTGCGGGTTTATCATTCAATTTGGTGTAACCAGGCACGCTTTGTTTGAGCAACATCAGGGGATCTGAACCTACTTTTACCAGGTCATTTAATTCGAGCTGTACAAATACTCCCGTGCTGGTCTGATTCGTGCCGACAGTAAAACTATGCGCAACCACTCTTAACATCCAGCAGCTTTGATTGTATTCCAGCCCGGCGATTCCGCTCAAAAGCCGGTTATCCAGGAAAGAATAATTCCATTGTCCTACCGCATGCCAACGACTGGACAGCGGCCATTGTCCGGAAATATTTATCTGGCGCAAGCCGGGGGAGGCAACAGAATAATTGCTCCCACCTATCGTAGTGTAAGGTATCCCGCCTGTCGTAGGATAAATAACCCCGTTGATGGTAGTCGTTCCGGTCGCAGTGACCATGCCGGGAATCAAGGCGCCCAGTGAATCACCGATATAACGATAGCCCATGCTGAGCACTTTGCCCGACTCGGGGCGATAACGCGCCATGATGTTGTAATGCTGCATCCTGGACAGGCCGGGTGTGTATTGCAGTTCGCTGTCGAATGTCCACGCCTCGCCTATGCGACCCGATGCGGCCAGCAGAATATCTGACTGGTTTCTGGTGGTGGTGGGCGCGACCAGATTAACCTGGGGCGTGCTCAGGCTGAAACGCTGACCCAGCGTGAGTTTCAAGTGTTCGGTGCCATCATCCTGTCCCAGAAAGCGCGAAATAACAGCCAGCGTGACTTGATTGGCATCGCCGACCCGGTCATTGCCGAAAAAACGGTTTTCCGTGAACATTTGTGTGAAGCTGAAGGGCGCCTGGGCCGTATCGTAAACCGGTAGCAGATTCTGGTTGGTATAGGGCACATACACATAATAGGCGCGCGGTTCCAGTGTATTCAGGTAATTATTCCCCAGCAGGTTGAGGTCGCGCTCGAAGACAGCCCCGCTATCCACACTCAGCATTGGCAAGATGCGCGATGCATCCGGCAGTGCCGTTGTATTGTTGGCGCCCATCACATAGCTGGTGGCATGCAGGGAAAGCTTGGGCGTAAGGTAATAGGCCGGTTCGCGAATCAGGGGGTAACTGATGCCGGGATTGACCACCAGCCGCTGACCGTTCAGCGCAGTCGGATGGCTGAAGCTGACATATTCGCCGACAAAAGTAGCATTTGCACCGGCATAATTCTGTGCGGCATTCAGGGTGAACTGAGGTAAACGCGCATAAGGCACGGCGATGGGGGCGAGCGGATCCTGCAAGGTCTGATAGCGTTGCACACGTGCGCTGCTGTTCCACCAGCCTGCACCATAGCTCAGGGAGGCATCTTGTAGCAGGTTGACCTGCGAAGTGATGCTCACCGCGTCAGCCAGATCCCGGTAGTAGGCATTATCCGAGACGCGGTTGAAATTGATCTGTCCGTTAAAACCGCCGCCCAGGTTATGGGCATGCTTTAAGCCGAAACGGGCGCGATTGCTCTTGGTAAGTACATCGCCGGGCAAAACATCTGCATGCAGCTCGCCGCTATAAGCCGGCTGCAGGTAGCGCAACTCATTGTTGAGCATCAGTCCGCGCTTGGACATGACGCGGGGTGCGAAAGTCATATCGAGGTTAGGTGCGGCATCCCAGTAAAAAGGCAGCGTCAGTTCAGTGCCACCCTTGCTCGTGCCGCCGACAATCGGCGCCAGGAAGCCGGTTTTGCGCTGGCTGCCCAGGGGGAAATCCATCCACGGCGAATACAGTATGGGGACATCCATGAATTCCACGCGGGCATGACGGGCGACGCCCACCTGCTGAACGCGGTCTATTTCCAGGCTGCCCATTTTCACCAGCCAGTCCTGATCGTCGGCAGGGCAGGTGGTATAGGTTGCGTTATCCAGCGTGTAGTGCTGCTGATCCTGAATGTGCAGCATATCTCCGGAACCGCGCCCGTCATTTTCTTTCAGATAGAAAATCGGCTGCTCCATGAATCCGGCGTGCGATTCCATATTCAGCTTGAGGTGCGGCCCGCTCATCGTGCTGCCTTCCTGCTCCACCACGACCGAACCCAGACCGTTCACATCGCCGGTTTCCTGATCATAGGTCAGGCGATCTGCCCGTATAGTCTGGTTGGCCTTAAGCAAAATCACCTTGCCGCTCGCCTCAAGATGATTTTTTTTGTCGCCGGTCAGCGTATCCGCTTCGATAAATACGGGTTCTTCCTTGACCGGCGGTGTGACCACGGGCTGATTTTGCGTCCGCACACCCTCAGCCACGGCGTGGTGGGCGAAAGTACACAATAAAGTGAGGACAACAGGCTTAAGACGGAACCGCATAATATGGTTAAGGTGGTAAACTTTTGCAAGTTTACCATTAAGCGCATTTTAAAAACCTACTATGCAACGTCTGCAACAACTTACTCTGTGGCTGCACAGCCAGTTTCCCGGCGAAACATTCAGTCTCGCACCGGCTTCTGCCGATGCCAGCTTCCGCCGTTATTTCCGCGTCAGCTTTGAAGATCGCACCTTAATTGCCATGGACGCGCCCCCTGAACACGAAGACTGCCGCCCGTTTTTGCATGTCTGCCGGTTATTCGAGGATGCCGGAACCCATGTCCCGCATATCTATGCACATGATCTGACGCAGGGCTTTATGTTGCTGTCCGATCTGGGTAACACCACTTATTTGCAGGCACTGACGGCAGATAACGCCGTCGAGCTGTATGGTGCGGCCACCGATGCGCTGATCAAGCTTCAGCTCGCCTCGCGTGAAGATGCGTTGCCGCCTTATGACGAAGCACTGCTGCGCCGCGAGTTGAATCTGTTTCCCGAATGGTACATAGGCAAACATCTGGGCGTAACGCTGAACGATAAGCAGCAAGCCAAATTGGAACAGGTGTTCGACCGTATCATCGCCAATAATCTCGCTCAAGCTCGCGTCTATGTGCACCGCGACTATCATTCGCGCAACCTGATGGTGACCGAACCGAACCCCGGCATCATCGATTTTCAGGATGCGGTATATGGCCCGATTACTTACGATCTGGCTTCGCTATTCAAGGATGCCTACATCAAATGGGATGAAGAGGTCATCATTGACTGGCTGATCGGCTATTGGGAGAAAGCGCGTCGCGCAGGGCTGCCGGTGCATGAAGATTTCGGCCAGTTCTACCGGGATTTTGAGTTGATGGGTGCTCAGCGCCACATCAAGGTGCTGGGCATTTTCGCTCGCCTGTATCACCGCGATGGCAAGCAGGGCTACCTGAAGGACATGCCGCTGGTGATGAACTATCTGCGCGCGGCCTGCGCACGTTATGTCGATCTCAAGCCCTTGTTCAACCTGCTCAATGAGCTGGAACCGCCGCAGGAAGCGCCGACGGGGTACGGGTTTTGACGTGGGAGCTTAAACCATGAAGGCGATGATACTGGCGGCGGGTCGCGGCGAACGCATGCGTCCGTTGACCGACCACACCCCCAAACCCCTGTTGGAAGTCGGCGGCAAGGCCTTGATTGTGTGGCATATCGAAAAACTGGTCGCGGCCGGTATCACCGAACTGGTCATCAACCATGCTCATCTGGGCGCGCAGCTTGAAAGCGTTTTGGGCGATGGCAGCCGCTTCGGCGCGCAAATTCAATACTCACCCGAAACCCGTGCGCTGGAGACCGCAGGCGGCATCGCCAACGCATTGCACATGCTCGGCGAGCAGCCTTTTGCCGTGATTAATGGAGATATTTATTGCGATTATGATTTTTCCAGTCTGCCCGAACGCGCCGCCAGGCTGCAAGTCGATGGTGACATGGCGCATCTGGTGCTGGTGAACAATCCCGAACATCACCCGCAGGGTGATTTTCATCTGCACGCAACACGACTCCTAGCAACTAGCGACCAGCGACTAACGACTAACGACTCGCTTCTCACTTTTAGCGGCATCGGTCTCTATCATCCGGCCCTGTTCGGCCACATCGCGCGCGGCAGCGTGGCCCCGCTCGCCCCGTTGCTGCGCGAACAGATTGCGCTGGGTAAAATCTGCGGTGAACATCACACCGGCCTTTGGATTGATGTCGGCACACCGCAACGCCTGATGGAACTCGATCTGCAATTACGTACTACACATGCCCATGTTTGATTACGCCCTCTACGCCCAGCGCCGCCGCCGTCTGTTGAACCAAATGCAGCGCGGCATCGCCATCATTCCCAATGCGAGTGAAAAACAGCGCAACAGCGATGCCGACCATCCCTACCGTTTCGATAGCAGTTTTTATTACCTGAGCGGCTTTGCCGAACCGGAATCCGTGCTGGTGTTGGTGGCTGGCGAGCAGCCGCAATCCATTTTGTTCTGTCGTGAAAAGGACAGGGAGCGCGAAATCTGGCATGGCTATCGCTCCGGGCCCGATGCCGCGCAGGAGCAATTCGGCTTCGATGCGGCTTATTCCATTGCCAGGCTGGATGAGAAGCTGGCCGAACTGATGGGCAACCAGCCTGCGCTATTTTATCCGCTGGGTGCGGATGCAGCCTGGGATCAACGCATACTCAGGCTGCGCGGCAGCATTCAGGAAAAGACGCGCAGCGGCATACGCGCACCCGATGAAATACGCGATGTGCGCACCCTGCTCAATGAGATGCGCTTATTCAAGGATGGACATGAGCTGGACATCCTGCGCCGTGCGGCCGCCATTTCGACCGGCGCACACCGCCGCGCCATGCAATTCACGCGCTCCGGGCAATTTGAATATGAAGTCGAGGCCGAACTGTTGCACGAGTTCTGTCGCAACGGCGCGCGTGACCCCGCCTATACCTCCATCGTCGCGGGCGGTGCGAATGCCTGTGTATTGCATTACATCGAAAATAACGCCAGGCTTCAGGACGGCGATTTATTGCTGATCGATGCAGGCTGTGAATTCAAGGGCTACGCCTCGGACATCACCCGTACCTTCCCGGTGAACGGCAAATTCAGGCCCGAACAGAAGGACGTATATGAAATCGTGCTCGCTGCACAAACCGCTGCTATCGCCGCTGCGCTCCCTGGCAACAACTGGGAAGCGCCGCATAACGCCGCCCTGCGGATATTGGCGCAAGGCTTCATCGATCTGAAGCTGTGCCACGGCACGGTGGAGGGCGTGCTGGAAAGCGAGAGCTATAAAAAATATTACATGCACCGCACCGGCCACTGGATGGGCATGGATGTGCATGATGTCGGTGATTACAAAATCGGTGATCAATGGCGTAATCTGCAAGCCGGCATGGTAATGACCGTTGAGCCGGGCTGCTATATCCGCCCTGCTGACGATGTGCCGCTGGCGCTGTGGAACATCGGCATCCGCATTGAGGACGACGTGGTGATAACGGCTACTGGAAATGAAGTGCTGACGGATGCCGCGCCGAAAACTGTTTACGAAATCGAGGAGCTCATGCGGCATGAATGATTCCATGTATGACATCGCCATCATCGGCGGCGGCCCGGTCGGTGCAGCACTGGCACTGGCCTTGCGCGCCAGCCCGCTGAAAGTCTGCGTGCTTGAATCCAGACCTGCAAAGGCGCCCAGCACGGACGCGCGTGCGCTCGCCATTTCTTACGGCAGCCGTTTATTGCTGGAACGCCTTGGCGTGTGGGACAAATTGCAGGACGTGTCGGCCATTCGCGCCATTCATATTTCGCAAAAGCAAAGCTTTGGTCGCGCCCTGTTGCGTGCGGAAGAACTCAACGTGCCGGAACTGGGTTACGTGTTGCCTTATCCGGCGCTGCAAGACGCGCTGACTGATGCGCTGCCCGCACCCGGCGCAGGGAGCGATATTCACACTATTTACGGCGCGAGCGTCACGCATCTGGCGGGAAAAGCTGGCCATGCGGTCATCGGCTACCGGCTGGATGGCGCAGAACACGAATTATCGGCCCGCCTTGCGGTGGTTGCCGATGGCGGAAAATTGCTGGCCGAGCAGTATCCACCCGAGATACACGATTACGGGCAAAGCGCGCTGATTACGCATGTGACCTGTGTCGCACCGCGTGTCGGTACCGCGTTTGAACGTTTTACTTCGCAAGGGCCGCTGGCTTTATTGCCTTACAAGGATGGTTACGAGATCGTCTGGACCGCGCCGCACCAGCGCGCTCAGGACATGCTGGGCTGGACTGACGCGCAATTTTTATCCGAACTGCACAGCCACTTCGGCGACCGAGTCGGAGAATTTCTGACCGTCGGTAACCGTACCTGCTTCCCGCTCGGGCTCAAAAAAGCGCCCCAACAAACGCCGATGCCGCATGTGGCGCTGCTCGGCAATGCAGCGCAAACTCTGCATCCGGTGGCAGGGCAGGGCTTCAACATGGGATTGCGCGACGCGTGGGAGCTGGCGCAGGAGATACGGGATGCGCAGACGCTGGGCACGAATGAAATGCTTGCCGCCTATCGCAGCCGCCGTCGTCTGGATCGCGAGGCGGGCATCCGTTTCACCGACAGTCTGGTGCGGCTGTTCTCCAATGACCTGTCGTTGCTCAGCGCCGCCCGCGCCGCCTCGCTCACTGCGCTGGACTGTCTGCCATTTGCAAAGAAATTTGTCGCGAAGCGGATGATGTTCGGGGCGAACGGGTAATTGCTGAATCAATGCTCTGGCGTAATTTTGTAGGGTGGGCAACTTGTTGCCCACGCGGGATATTTTATGTATTTGGCGTGGGCACAAAAACCGTGCCCACCCTACGCCACCGATAAATGCCGGGGTTCGCGTTGCTTACCACCAGCCTACAATCGTTAAATCTCCACCACCACCGGTGTGTGATCAGACGGGCGTTCCAGTTTGCGCGGTGCCTTGTCGATCACGCAGCTCTTGCATTGCGCGACCAGCGGTGCGCTGATCAGGATGTGGTCGATGCGCATGCCTAGGTTGCGGCGGAAGCCCATCATGCGGTAATCCCACCAGCTGAAGGTTTTTTCGGCTTGTTCGAAAAGGCGGTAACTATCGTGCAAACCCAGCGCCAGCAGGGATTGGAACGCGGCCCGCTCCGCTTCGCTGACCAGCACGTTGCCGACCCAGGCTGCCGGGTCGTGCACATCGCGGTCTTCTGGCGCGATGTTGTAATCGCCCAGCAGCACCAGTTTCGGATAACGCAGCAACTCCTGTCTCAGCCAGTCGTGTAGCGCGGCGAGCCAGCCCAGCTTGTACTGGTATTTGTCGGAATCGATGCTCTGCCCGTTGGGAATATACACATCCACTACACGGATATCGCCGAAGGTTGCGGCGATGACGCGCTTTTGCTCATCCTGATAATCCGGGATGCCGATCTGCACGTCGCATGCCGGTTCGCGGCTCAGGATCGCCACGCCGTTGTAGGTTTTTTGTCCGGCAAACACGTTGTGATAACCCGCCGCCATCAGTTCATCGTGCGGAAAGTCGGCATCCTGCTGCTTGGTCTCCTGTAAACACAGCACCTCAATCGGGTTTTCGGTCAGCCAGTCCAGCACTTGCGGCAGGCGGACTTTCAGCGAATTGACGTTCCAGGTCGCTAATCGCATTACGCACCCTCGACCAGACCGTTATGCCGCAACAGTGCGTCGATGGACGGTTCGCGGCCACGGAACGCCGCAAACGACTGCATCGCGGGGCGCGAGCCGCCCACTGCCAGTATCTCGGCACGGAAACGCGCGCCGACATCGGGGTTGAGCACGCCGTGTTCCTCGAACAGGCTGTACGCATCGGCGGACAGCACTTCCGCCCATTTGTAGCTGTAATAACCTGCGCCGTAGCCGCCTGCAAAAATGTGCGAGAAGCTGTGCGGGAAGCGGTTATATTCGGGCGGGATCAGCACCGCTACCTCGGCGCGCACTTCATCGAGCAACTGCAAGATGGTTTTTGCACCGCCAGCCTCGAAGTCGCTGTGCATCAGCATGTCGAACAGCGCGAATTCGATCTGGCGCAAGGCTTGCAGGCCGCTCTGAAAGTTTTTCGCGGCCAGCATCTTGTTGAACAGCGCGCGCGGCAGCGTTTCGCCCGTATTGACATGGCGCGTCATGCCGCACAGCACCTCCCATTCCCAGCAGTAGTTTTCCATGAACTGACTCGGCAGTTCGACTGCGTCCCACTCCACGCCGTTGATACCGGACACGCCGAGGTCTTCCACCTCGGTGAGCAAATGGTGCAGACCATGACCGAATTCGTGGAATAGCGTAATGACTTCGTCGTGCGTGAACACGGCGGGCTTGCCGCCGACCGGCGCGGAGAAATTGCAGTTCATGTAGGCGACCGGCGTCTGAATCAGCGCATCCACGCGACGGCGGGTGATCACGTCGTCCATCCATGCGCCGCCGCGCTTGCTGCTGCGCGCATACAGATCGAAATAGAACTGGCCGATCAACATCCCCTGAGCGTTGCGAATGTCGAAGAAATGCACGCTCTCATGCCACACCGGCGCGGTGGACGCCACGATGTGCAAGCCGTACAGCGTCTCGACCAGGCTGAATAAGCCTTTCAGTACCGCGTCTTCGGGGAAATATTGTTTCACTTCTTGTTCGGAGAAGGCATAACGCTGCTCGCGCAACTTTTCGCTGGCATAGGTGGTATCCCATGAATGCAGCTCGTCCAACCCCAGCTCCAGGGCGGCAAATTCGCGCAATTCGGCCAGATCTTTTTCCGCAAACGGGCGGGCGCGGCTTGCCAGTTCGCGCATGAATTCGCCCACCTGTTGCGGTGTTTCTGCCATCTTGGTGGCGAGCGAGAGTTCACCGTAATTGGCATAACCCAGCAGTCTGGCCTCTTCGCCGCGCAGCTGTACGATTTCTTCCATCAGTTTGGAGTTATCCCAGTCCGGCTTGCCGAACTCCGAGGCGCGGGTCGCATAGGCGCGATACATTTTTTCACGCAGTGCGCGGTTATCGGCGAACTGCATCACCGGCATATAGGACGGTGCTTTCAGGGTGAACAGCCAGCCGGTTTTTTCCGCTGCTGCCGCCGCTTCCTGCGCGGCCTGCAACGCATCTTCCGGCAAACCCTTCAGTTCATCCCGGTTTTCGATGACCAGCGTGTAAGCGTTGGTGGCATCAAGCAGATTGTCGGAAAAGTGTGATGACAATTCGGATTGTCGTTCCTGAATTTCCAGATAACGCGCCTTCTTGTCCTCAGACAATTCCGCGCCGCCGAGGCGGAAATCGCGCAACTCGTTTTCGATAATCTTCTTGCGCGTCGTACTCAGCGTCTCGAACTCCGGGCTGTTGCGCAAGGCCTTGAATTTGTCGAACAGCGCGAGATTCTGCCCCAGCTCGGCGTAATACTGGGTGATGATCGGCAGCGTGGAATTGTAGGCTTCGCGCAATTCGGTCGAATTCATCACCGCGTTTAGATGCCCAACCGGCCCCCAGGCGCGCGACAGGCGCTCGTGCGCGTCTTCCAGCGGCGCGACGAAATTCTGCCAAGTGGGCGCCTCTGTCCTGAGCAGCAGATACGCAACCAGTTCGCGGCATTCCGCCAGCAATTTTTCAATCGCAGGAGCGACGTGTTCAGGCTTGATCTCCGCGAAGCGCGGCAGGCCGGAAAAGTCCAGCAAGGGGTTGTTAACAGTAATATTCATAATGACCTTTGGCAATTCTGGGTAGGTTGGAGTTTCAGCGAGACTACGCCGCAAATCATGCCGGACTGGAAACCGGGTAAGGGATTCATCTATAGCACGGGGAACATTGAGTGCGCCGGTGGAAACAGACGGCCGCATTTTACTACGAAACCACGCCAGCCTGACCGATACCCTTGTTTCTTCAGTGTTAATGCGGTGCCGGCTGCCAGCAGTTAGCGGGTGCAGAGGGGTGAACCCGGCGTGTTCTGCCGAATATCATGGCCTTCAATTAGGGGCGATCTGCTAGAATAAATCCCCATCAAATTACTTGGTTAGCGCCATGCAAGACAATTTGCACGAAATTTGCGGAACAGGGCGCGCGGGCGATGAGCCGGCGGAGATCGAGTTGAGCGATGCGGATATTCTGGATGCGATGCGACACATCCCCGGTTATCTCGATATCACCACAGAAGATTTTAGAACGATCTATCATCTGGCGCATCGTCATGCGCTGGGACGTCTGCTGGGGAACTTCACGGCGGGTGCGCTGATGCGAACGGGGATTCAGCCACTGCTCGCCGGCATGTCGCTTGCCGAAGCTGCAAGGGAGATGGTGCGTTCCGGTTACAAGGCGCTACCCGTGGTCGATGCACAAGGCTGTGTGATCGGGATGCTGACTGAACGCGATTTCTTGCGGCGTTTCAATGTCGCTACCTTTCTGGAGTTGTTGCTGAACGCACGGGATGGCGCGTTTGAATTAACCCATCGTTGGCATGAGATGCCTGTGAGCGCAGCCATGACCAGCAGCGTCGTTGTGATAAGCCGCGATGCCGGGTTTGGCGAGGTGGTGGAGGCATTCCGCCAGCATGATGGGCGCAGCCTGCCGGTGGTGAATAGCGAGGGGCGCTTGCAGGGCTTGCTGCTGCGCAAAGATTTTATTTCTGTCCGCCATCAGGAAAATTTATGATGAAAATCCCTGAATATTTGCTCAAGATGCGCGGCACCACCCGTGGCAGCCCGCCGCGTGTGAGCAATTCTGAAATCGTGTGGTCTTGGATAGGGGCATTTCTGGGGATAGCGGCGGTAGCCTGGGTGGATCACTACTTCTTCAAAGGCATGGACCTGTCGCTGATGATAGGTTCGTTTGGCGCATCCGCCGTGCTTGTTTACGGCGCGGTGCGCAGCCCGCTGGCGCAGCCGCGCAATCTGGTGGGCGGACACGTCCTCTCCGCAATTGTCGGCGTCATTTGCTGGAAATTGTTTCATTCCTTTCCTGGAATCGCGGAAGCGATGGCGGTCGCCAGCGCCATCGCTCTGATGCACCTTACCCGGACGCTGCATCCGCCCGGTGGTGCCACGGCTTTAATTGCGGTGATAGGATCGGAAGAAGTGCACGAGATGGGCTTCTTGTTCGTACTGATACCCGCGACCATAGGTCCGCTGATTCTGCTGCTGGTCGCGTTGCTGGTCAATAACATCCCAAAATCAAGACGTTACCCCGAAATTTGGTTTTGATGCGCCGGTCTGTCGGACGAAGGCCACTGACCCGGCGCGCAAGCTAATCCGGCAGTTTGTCGCGCAGCGCGTTTCTGTCAAACCACCAGGTATCACCGACGATGGCATTGACCACCTGACTCAGGCGGGGCAGAAATACCTGTGGGTCGCGCAAGCTCAGCTTGTCCATCCACGCATCGAGTGCCTGTTGATTGCGCACACCGCTATGGCGCGCGGCGACGCGAGCGATGAGATCATTGGCCAGCAGACTCCAGTCGCCGTGCAGGGCATCGTCGGCGCGCAAATCCACCACATAGCGCGCCGTGATGGCAGCGAGGGCTGCGCCATCGGCGTTGTCGGGCGTTTCTGTGACTACATGATCCAGCATGGCGTAGGTGAGTTCATGCGCAACCGGGAAAGTGACCGCCAGCCAGACTCCCATGCCCAGTGCCGGAATCGAGTCAGCCTGTTCCGTTTGATACAGCACATTGCACGCCTCTACTGCATCTTGCCAGGATTCATTCTTCAATGCGGTGTCGAAGGCTGCACGCGCCTGATTCCACGCTGCTTCCTTGCGCTCCAGCCAAACCAGGATTTCGGCGATATCCAGTTGCAGGCGGGCGTATTCCAGGGTGTCAGTATCTGAGCAGCGTGCCAGCGCAAGATATTTCTCGCTCAACTGCTGTTCGAAATCGCTTCTTTCCGTTTCGGTCAAACTGCCCTGCTGTATGGCTTCACTCATGATTGGCTTTCATAGACCATCTGTCCGTCGAGCAGCGTATAGCGTACCCGACCCTGCATTTCATAGCCGTTGAATGGCGTGTTTTTGCCTTGGCTCTTCAGCGCGGCAGGCGCGACCCGCCAGCTTGTCTGCGGATCGAAGATGCAGATGTCGGCGTGGGCGCCGACCGACAGATGACCCATTTGCTGTCCCAGCAACTGCGCCGGGCTGATGGTGATGCGCGCCAGCGCGTCCAGCAGCGGCACACTTTCCTGTTCCGCCCACTTCAGCACCAGCGGCAGCAGCAACTCCAGACCGGTCGCGCCCGCCTCGGCATCGGCGAACGGCAATTGCTTGGCATCGTCATCCACCGGCGAGTGGTTGGAACAGATTGCATCTATCGTCCCGTCCAGCAAGCCTGCAAGCAGTCCGGCCCGGTCGCGCTGGCTGCGCAACGGTGGCATCAAATGGCAGTTGGCATCGAAGTAACCGATGTCCATCTCGGTCAGGTGTACATGGTTCATGGAGACATCGCAGGTCACCTGCAATCCCTCGCGTTTGGCGGCGCGCAGCAGTTCTACCCCCGCCGCGCTGGAAATCCGGCAGATATGCAGCATCACGCCCGTCTCGCGTGCTAATTGCAAGGCGGTGGTGAGTGCGATGGTTTCGGCTACCACCGGAATCGGCGGCAAACCCAGGCGAGTCGCCACTTCGCCGTCATGCGCCACACCGTTCTTGGCGAGGAAACTGTCCTGCGGACGCAGCCATACCCGATAGCCGAAAGTCGCCGCGTATTGCATGGCACGCATCAGCACGCGGGTATCGGTGAGCGGTGCATCCGCCTGACTGAAGGCCTTGCAACCGGCATCGGTCAGCTCGATCATTTCGGTCAGTTCCAGCCCTTTCAGGCCGTAAGTCAGCGCGCCAATCGGGAATACGCGTGCCTGATTCAGTACGCGTGCGCGACGCTTGAGCATTTCCACCAGTCCCGGCTCGTCCAGCGGCGGGTCGGTATCGGGCGGGCAGGCCAGCGAGGTCACGCCGCCCGCGACGGCTGCATTCATTTCCGATTCCAGCGTGGCTCGATATTCGTAACCGGGTTCGCGCAGACGCGCCGCCACATCCACCAGCCCCGGCATCACGATCAGTTCTGCCGCATCAATCACCTGATCGGCGACAAAACCTTCCGGTGGCTTGCCTATGGCGACGATGCGCCGCTCGGCGATATACACGTCCTGCTGCGCGTCTATTCTGTTCTTGGGGTCGATCAGCCGACCATTCCTGATATGGATATTCATGGTGTATTCCCGGCTAAGGTGCTCATCACCGCCATGCGTACCGCGACGCCGAAGGTGACTTGGGGCAGGATGACAGCTTGCGGGCCGTCCGCCACGGAAGAATCGATTTCCACGCCGCGATTCATCGGGCCGGGATGCATCACGATGGCGTCAGGTCTGGCCAGCGCCAGTCGCTCCTGCGTCAGACCGTAGTATTTGAAAAATTCCTGTGCGGAAGGCAGCAGCGCGCCCTGCATGCGCTCGTTCTGCAAGCGCAAGGTCATCACCACGTCCACGTCCTTGAGTCCTTGCGCCATGTCGTGATAAACCTGCACGCCGAGTTTTTCGACGTGAGTGGGCAGCAGTGTTTTCGGTGCAATGACGCGCACTTCCGGTACGCCCAGCGTGGTCAGCGCGTGTATCTGCGAGCGCGCCACGCGCGAATGCAGGATGTCGCCGACAATGGCGACGCGCAGGTTGTGGAATTCCTTCTTGTAATGCCGGATGGTGTACATGTCCAGCAACGCCTGAGTCGGATGCGCATGGCGTCCGTCACCGGCATTGATGACGTGTATCTCGGGCGCGACGTGACGGGCGATCAGATGCGCCGCTCCACTCGACGAGTGCCGCACCACGAACATGTCGGCATGCATCGCGCAAAGGTTGTCCACCGTGTCCAGAAGCGTCTCGCCTTTGCTGGTGGAGGAGGAGCCGATGTTCAGGTTGACCACGTCAGCAGACAATTTCTTGGCCGCGATCTCGAAGGTGGTGCGGGTGCGGGTGCTGTTCTCGAAGAATACGTTGAACACCGATTTGCCGTGCAGCAACGGCACTTTTTTGAATTCATGGCCGTCGGCCTCATCCAGAAAGGTTGCGGCGCGGTCGAGTATCTCGCGCATGATGCGTGCCGGCAGGCCTTCGGTGCTCAGCAGATGCTGGAGCTCACCGTGTTTGTTTAGTTGCGGATTATTCATTTTTCTTCCTGTCAGCCCCTACGGTGATACAGGCTGTCGGTTCATCAAACCAGGCCTGCATGATTTGCTGCGCGGCGTACTGGTCTATCAGGCTCTGCTGCTGCCTGCCCCTTATGCCTTCCTTGTTTAACTGCTCGCTGGCCGCCAGCGAAGTATAACGCTCATCTACCAGCAAGGTCGTCAGCGCAAACCGTCCGTGCAGACGGTTTGCAAAGCGACGGCACAGTGCGGTTAATTCGTGCGGGCTGCCGTCATCGTTACAGGGCAGACCCACCAGCAGCGCGCACGGTTGCCATTCTCTGATCAGCGCTGTGATCGCCGCAAAGCGGATTTCGTTTTTCTCTTCGGCAATGGTGGTCAAAGCTTGTGCATGGGCAGAAAAGGTATTGCCCACAGCCACACCGATGCGCTGGGTGCCAAAATCAAAGGCGAGCAGGGTGCCAACTACAGGACTGAGGACTGAGGGCTGAGGCGTGACATTGATCCTCAATTCTGCCTTATCAGGCATGTCCGGCATCTTCGACCAGCATTGAATATTCAACGCCCAGCAAAGCCATCGCTGCGGCCAGCCGCTCTTCGGCAGGCAGTTTGAACAGGATGTGTTCGTTGGCGGGCACGGTCAGCCAGGTGTTTTCGTTGATTTCATGTTCCAGCTGGCCTTGATCCCAGCCGGAATAGCCCAGCGTGACCAGAAAATTGTCCGGACCTCTTCCTTCGCCCATGGCTTCGAGTATGTCTTTTGAGGTGGTCAGCGCCAGTCTGTCGTTGATGCGCAGGGTAGATTGCCAATCCTGTCGGGTGTCGTGTAAGACAAAGCCGCGTTCGACTTGCACAGGACCGCCCATATGCACCGGAATTCTTTCCAGTCGGGTTTGATGCAGCGGAATATTGATCTGGCTGAACATCTCGGACAGCGTCAGGCTGATCGGGCGGTTCACCACCAGCCCCAGCGCGCCGTTTTCGTCGTGTTCGCAGATGTAAGTCAGCGTGCCGGCGAAGAAGCCCTCTTGCATGGCGGGCATGGCAATCAGGAAGTGATGGGTAAGATCGAATTTAGACATGGCGGCATTGTAGCTGGCTAAGGGTTGCTTCACAATTCGACGTTGCTTAAATTCACAGGTCGATAGCGGAACGGCTCCGCGTCTTATGACTAACCAGGGTGTGAGCCGGGAGATGTATGGTGAATTGCGTACCCTGACCCGGCTTCGAATGGACTTCGATTCGTCCACCCAGGGCTGTGACTTCGCTGCGCACCACATCCATGCCGATACCGCGACCAGACACACCGGTCACTGCCTCGGCCGTCGAAATGCCGGGGATGAAGATCAGTTGCTCCAGCTGCTCTTCCGGAATGTCTGCCTCGTTCAGCAAGCCCCTTTTGATAGCCTGTGCGCGCAAAGCTGCCAGGTTCAGGCCGCGCCCGTCATCGCTGAATTCAACGATCACTTCATCGTTTTCCTGACGCAGGCACAACTGAATTTCGCCGATCAGCTCTTTATCGCTATCAATACGCTGTTGCTCTTTTTCCACGCCGTGTGCGATGGCATTGCGCAACAGGTGCTCGAACGGGGCGGTCATTTTTTCCAGCACACGTCCTTCCAGCTCAACGTCGTTCACGATCAGTTCAAGATTGACGCGCTTGTTCAGTTCCTTGGCCGTTTGCCGCAGCGTGCGGTAAAGTCGTTCGCTCATGCGGGCAAATGGGCTGTCAGCGGTCACTTGCTCGGATTTGCTGCCGTCCTCAACAGGGTTGGCTTCGGCAACCAGCTGCGCTTCACGCAATGCTTCCAGCAGGCTGTTTATCCGCTCAAGATCGTCATTTAACGCACCCCAAAGTCCGGCTGAAGGGGCGGCTACGAGCAAACGATCTTCCATGGTGTGAATAATGTCGCCGATACGCATCGCGCCTGTCATGCGCGCACTTCCCTTGAACGTATGTAGCAGACGATTTATCAATTGCCGTTGCGAGTCATCACCGGGTTCTGCGCGCAAAGCGCGTAAGGACTCGTTAATCATCGGGCGCAATTCATCGGCCTCTTCCAGAAACACGGGCAGCAACAGCATTTCCACGTCGTCGTTCACTGTCAGCTGTTGTTGTCTGGCTTTACCGGGGCGCACGCGGCTATTCATTTTCGGTCTGCTCATCAGCGTCGCCAGAACTGCGGGGTAAACAGTATCAGCACCGTGAAAATTTCCAGGCGGCCGACCAGCATGCCGAACGTGCATACCCAGGTTTGAAAATCAGTCAATCCGGCATAGTTGCTGGCCGGGCCGACTGCGCCCAGACCCGGGCCAAAGTTATTGACACAGGCCAGAGTTGCGCTGAAAGCCGTGATGAAATCCAGGCCGCTGATTAACAGCACGAATGTCAAAGTGGCGATGGTCATGAAATACAGGAAAATAAATCCCAGTACCGAAAAAACCACGCCGTTCGGAATGACTTGGCCGCCGATCTTCAGCGGATTGACGGCGGAAGGGTGTAACAGCTTGACGAATTCGCGCCCCGCCTGCTTGACCAGTACCAGCGTGCGTATCATCTTGATGCCGCCACCAGTCGATCCTGAGCTGGCGGCAATGCAGCCGATGAACATCATCCACAAGGGTGCAAAGATTGGCCATTGCGCGTAGTCCAGGCTGGCAAAGCCAGAACTGGCCCCGATAGAGACCACGTTAAAACTGGCGTGACGCAGCGCGGTGGTAAATTCCGCATAAACGCCGTTCCACCAAAGGAAAAAGGCGATCGCCAGGCAGCTGAAGAGTATCAGTCCCAACGCAGTCTGCGCTTCGACGTCGCGCAGATAGGCGCTGGGACTGCGGCTGCGCCAGACCAGAAAGTGCGTGGCAAAATTGACCACGGCGAAAAGCATGAACACGATCATGATGAATTCTATCAGCGGCGAATTAAAATAACCGACGCTGGCATCGTGGGTAGAGAAACCGCCGAGCCCGGTGGTGGAAAATCCATGACACACCGCGTCCAGCCAGCTCATTCCTGCCCATTTCAGTGATGCAATACAAGCCAGTGTGATCACCAGATAGACAGCCCACAGATTGCGCGCTGTGTCGGCGATGCGCGGTGCTAGCGAAGAATCCTTCATCGGTCCAGGCGTCTCCGCCTTGAACAGTTGTCGCCCGCCTATACCCAGCAGCGGCAGCACGGCCACTGCCAGCACGATGACGCCCAATCCGCCCAGCCATTGCAACTCATGCCGCCATACATTGATAGACGGCGGCATATCGTCCAGTCCGGTCAATACCGTTGCGCCGGTGGTGGTCATGGCGGACATGGTTTCGAAATAGGCATCCGTAAAAGACAGTCCGGGTATGGACAACAACAAGGGTAGCGTGCCGAAAGCCGGCATGGCTGTCCACATGGCAACCACCAGCAAATAGCCATGCCGGACAGATAGTTCGCCTTTGCGATGGCGCGTGAGCAACCACATCAGGCATCCGAAAGCAGCGGTCCAGACCATGGCCAGCAGGAAATCCAGCTGCATGATGCTGTCACCATGGATCAGCGCGGTCACCACAGGCATGACATAGGCCAGACTGAACACCATCAGCATCAGCCCCAGCGCGCGGATAACGGTAAGCGTGCGTTTCATTAACGTATAACTCGCACAGCGATTCGTTTGCACCCTCGCCCGCAGGCGGGAGAGGGTTGGGGATAGGGAGCGGACATGGCCCGTTTTATCATCAAAAGCATCATCATTGCCATTTCCGTTAGAAGAAACCGAGGCTGACCTGGAATAATTTTTCGACTTTTTTCACCATTTGCTTGTTGATCACAAATACGATCACATGGTCGTCAGCCTCGATGCGCACGTCGTGATGACCCATGATGACCTCGTCGCCGCGCACCAGCGCACCGATCGTGGCGCCTTTGGGCAGGTCGATTTCGTCGATGCGCCGCCCCACCACCTTGGAAGACTGCCGGTCGCCGTGCACTACCAGTTCCAGCGCCTCCGCCGCCCCGCGGCGCAGTGAATGCACTGCGGCCACGTCGCCCTGACGCACGTAAGCGAGCAGCGAGCCTATGGTGACGTTCGCGGGCGACAGGGCGATGTCGATCTTGCCGCCCTGCAACAAATCGACATAGGCGCTGCGGTTGATCAGGGCGATGACCTTGCGTGCGCCGCCCTGTTTGGCGAGTAGCGCCGACATGATGTTGTTCTCATCGTCGTTGGTGAGCGCGCAAAATACGTCAACTTCACCGACATTTTCCTGCTGCATCAACTTTTCATCTGTGCCGTCACCGTTCAACACCAGTGTGTTGGTCAGCTCCTCTGCCAGTTTGGCGCAGGCTTTCTTGTTGTATTCGATCAATTTGACCTGATAATCGTTTTCCAGCACCTTGGCCAGACGAAGGCCGATATTGCCGCCGCCCACGATCATCACGCGCTTGGCCGGCTTGTCCATGCGGCGCATTTCCTTGAGTACGGCGCGGATATTGTTGGTTGCGGCTATGAAGAAGATTTCGTCGCCATCTTCAACTACGGTGCTGCCTTCGGGAATCAGCGGGCTATCCTTGCGGAAAATCGCAGCGACGCGCGCATCGATATGCGGCATATTGTCGTGCAGAATGCTGAGCGGCTTCCCCACCAGCGGCCCGCCGGCGAAGGCGCGGACTGCCACCAGCGAGGCCTTGCCCTGCGAGAAGCGCAGCACTTGCAAAGCCTCGGGGAATTCAATCAGCTTGGTGATGTAGTCGGTAAGAATTTGTTCCGGGCAGATGGAAAAATCTACGCAGAAATTGTCTTTATTGAATAGTTCAGGGCGTGCCAGAAAATCGGCGGAGCGGACCCGCGCGATGCGCGTGGGCGTATTGTAGAGGCTGGCAGCCAGTTTGCAGGCCACCATGTTGACTTCGTCGCTTTGCGTGACAGCCAGCAACATGTCGGTATCGGCAATGCCGGCTTGCTCCAGCACCGAAGGGTGTGAGGCATTTCCGGTCAGGGTGCGCAAGTCCAGACGTTCCTGCAGCAAAGCCAGCTTTGCGCCATCCGAATCCACCACCGTGATGTCATTGGCTTCGCTTACCAAGCTTTCCGCCACGGTTGAGCCCACCTGCCCCGCACCCAGTATCAATATTTTCACGAGTTTATTTTAGCAACCTAAATTGACTTAGCCGCGGATTTTACCAGAACGCGTATTGCCTAGCCGGGCAGAAGTTGTCCATGCTCAGGAGTGCGCGCGTATCCAGCTTTTCCATTCATTAAACAGGGTTTCGCTGCGTGCCGCGATGACCGAACGCTGCCAGACATCAGTCGCCGCAAAATCATCATTTTCTATGCAGCAGGCATGTCCGCCCGTTTCCGACAAGATGAGCATGCCCGCAGCGTAATCCCATAATTTTTGCCCGCCGTGCAGATACATGTCGTAACGTCCGGCAGCGGTATAGCACCAGTCTAGCGTACTGGCGCCGAAATTGCGTTGCGAAGCATAGGGCGGATGGGATGCCAAAGTCGCCGCCAGCCCGGCGTTCAGTCGCTTCAAGTCCACATTGGCCAGCGCGCGATTCATCGTTTCTGCCGTTACGCGCCCCAGCAGTCTTTCACCATTCAGATACGCACCCTTGCCTGACTCGGCGGCAAATACCTCTTCGGCGACAGGATCGTACACTACGCCCAGCACGCTTTTTCCGCCTCGCAGCAAGGCAACTGAGATTGCAAAATAAGGCAGGCCATGCACAAAGTTGGAAGTGCCATCGATAGGATCGACGCACCACAGGCCCTCCTGTGAGTTCTGCCAGAGCGCCAGTTGCTCGGCTTCCGCCATCTCCTCGCCTAACACCGGGACATTGCAAATGACTTGCAGCTTTCGGGTCAGCGCAGTTTGCGTGGCTATATCCGCGTCAGTGCACAGGCTGCCATCGCTCTTGTGCCGGTGTGCCACCTTCAGGTAGCGCGGCATAATTTCTTCGGCTGCCACCAGTTTGACTGCTGCGATCACCGCCTTGAGCATCGCGCTCATGCCAAATGTGCCGGTTCTCGACATGCTGCGCTGTTCCATCATTCGTTTTTCCATTTGATGGAACAGCCCATGCTGGCGATTTGCTCACGCGGACCCATGCCTGTTCGTGCCACTTGCAACATGGCTTCAAACAAGTCGCGCGGCGCATCCGCCACGGCCTCCTTGCGTGAGGCATCCAGGCGGCCGCGATATTGCAGTTCCAGATTGGCATTGAAACCGAAGAAATCCGGCGTGCACACGGCACCGTAATTTTTTGCCACCTGCTGGGTCTCATCCCACACATACGGGAATGGGTAGCGATAGTTTATTGCCGCCTGTTTCATGTTCTCGAACGAATCCTCCTCATATTCAGCCGGATCGTTGGACATAATGGCGACGCTGTTAATGCCATGCAACTGCAACTCATGCGTATCGCGCACCAGACGCTCGCGTATGGATTTCACATAAGGGCAGTGATTGCAGATAAACATCACCAGTAAACCGTTTTCGCCTCGCGCATTGGCAAGGTTATAACGTACGCCGTCCACGCCCAGGAGATCGAAATCGAGTGCCTTCCAGCCGAAGTCACACAGAGGGGGTTGCAAACTGACCATTTCATGCTCCTGACAAGATATTCAGAGGCGGTATATTATCACGCCCGTCAGTCACTCAATTATCTTCTATCATGCCGCGTTTTTATTGTCATCCTCCATTGCCGGAGCAGGGTTCATTCAGGCTGCCGCCGGATGCTGCGCATCACGCCAGCCGCGTGCTGCGTTTGCGCGAGGGCGACGCGGTGCAATTGTTTGACGGGATCGGCAACGAGTGTCATGGTGTGCTTGACGACCTGAGCGGCAAGCAGGTCACCGTCAGCGAGCTAAAACGCATCGATGCCAACCGCGAATCGCCACTGCCGGTTTTGCTGGCGCAAGCCTTGTCGAGTAGCGAGAAGATGGACTGGGTGATACAGAAGGCTACTGAGCTGGGAGTCACCGAAATCCAGCCTCTGGCCACCGCACGCAGTGTAGCCAAGCTTTCCGCCGAACGCGTCGTCAAGCGTACCGAGCACTGGCAGCAAGTCGCTATCTCGGCCTGTGAACAGTGCGGTCGCAATGTATTGCCGGTGATTCACCCGCCTGTGGACATCATGGCATGGTTGCAGCAGATGCGTGACTCGGCTGACAGTAAATATATTCTGTTGCCGCAGGGCGCGACCTCGTTGCAAAGCCAGCCCAGACCACAGGGGCGGGTCGCTTTGCTGATCGGCGCCGAAGGTGGCTTCACCGAGAGCGAGAGCGAATCCGCAGGGCTTTGCGGTTTTACGCCTGTCCGTCTGGGCGCGCGCGTGCTGCGCACCGAAACGGCCGCCGTTGCTGGTTTGGCCGCATTGCAAACGCTGTGGGGTGACTTTAATGACTGAAAATGGTTAAGCATTTGTGAGCGGTTAAAGGGAAGAGGGAAGGGGCGTAGCGGTACGCAAGTTTCTTCCTTCTTCCTTGTTACTTCACTCTTGCACCTGCTCTCTTTATAAACTGAAAAGGATATTCCATGCCAATCAAGACCAATCCCGCTGATTTCGTCGCCTGGTTTCGTTCGGTCGCGCCCTATATCAACAGCTTTCGCGGCAAGACTTTTGTCATCGCCTTCGGGGGCGAAATGGTCGCCGATGGCAAATTCGTCGAGTTGACGCATGATTTCAATTTGCTCGCCGCGCTTGGTATCCGGCTGGTGCTGGTGCATGGTGCGCGCCCGCAGATCGAGCAGCATCTGGCCGGGAAAAATCTGGAGGATACCTACCATCAGGGCATACGCATGACGAATGCCGAGGCGATGCAGTGCGTCAAGGAATCGGTGGGTCGCGTGCGTGTCGAGATCGAGGCGCTGCTGTCGATGGGGCTGGCGAATTCGCCGATGGCTAACGCCGACATACGTGTGGCGGGCGGTAATTTCATCACTGCACAGCCGATAGGCGTGATCAACGGCGTGGATTTGCAACACACCGGTTCCGTGCGCAAGGTGGATGTCGCCGCGCTGAACGATCGCATGGAATTTGGCGAAGTGGTGCTGCTCTCGCCGCTCGGCTATTCGCCCACCGGCGAGGTATTTAATCTCACGCTGGAAGATGTCGCCACCGCGACCGCCATCGCGCTGGACGCCGACAAGCTGGTGTTTTTGATGGACACTGATGGCGTGCAGGACAAGAAAGGCGAGCTGCTCAAGGAGTTGACCATCGCCCAGGTGCAGTCGGTGCTCGGCGGCAAACAGACGTTGTCCGACGATGTCAGCCTGTTTCTGCCCTGCGCGATGCGCGCCTGCGCAGCTGGTGTGGCGCGCACCCATCTGATCAGCCGTCACACCGACGGTGCCATATTGCAGGAGCTGTTTAGCGATGATGGCATAGGCACGATGGTGGTGGAATCGACGCTCAACACGTTACGCGATGCGTCGATCGAGGATGTGGGCGGCATTTTGAATTTGCTGATCCCGCTTGAAGAGCAGGGCATATTGGTGCGTCGTTCGCGTGAGTTGCTGGAGCGCGAGATTGAACGCTTCGTGGTGCTGGAGCATGATCACCGTATCGTCGGTTGTGCCGCACTTTATCCCTTTCCGGACGAGGCGGCCGCCGAACTTGCCTGTATGGCCGTCGATGAGCAATGCCGCGATCGCGGCTACGGCGAGGCCATACTCAATCACATGACCGCCCTTGCCAAGACGCAGAAGCTGAAAAAGCTGTTCGTTTTGACTACGCGCACCGCGCACTGGTTCTTGGAGCGCGGCTTCAAGGAAAGCGATGTTACCGAATTGCCTGCGCAGAAAAAATCGCTGTATAACTACCAGCGTAAATCCAAGGTATTCGTGCGAAAAATTTAGTCGTTTGTCGTTGGCTGCCAGCACGGACGTTGTGCGCGTAACATCAGTTTAGTAATCACGGACATATAGGGTAAAATGCGCTATCTGTTGCGCATAACACTACTATTTACATCATGTCTGAATCGTTCCCTCTAGTAATGAGTTTCGCTGCCACCGACCCGAGCGGGGGTGCCGGTTTGCAGGCCGATATGCTGACCATCGCCAGCATGGGGTGCCATCCGCTGTCGGTCGTCACGGCGATCACGGTGCAGGATACCAGCGGGGTGGAAGACGTTCTGCCGATAGACCCGGAATGGGTGGTGGATCAGGCGCGCGCCATGTTGGAAGATGTGCCGGTGTCGGCTTTCAAGATCGGCATGCTGGGTAGTGTGGAAAATGTTGTGGCGATTGCCGAGGTCTTGGCAGATTACCCCGATATCCCTTTTGTGCTGGATACGGTGCTGGCTTCGGGGCGTGGTGATGAGCTGGCTGACGAGGATATGCTGGATGCGATGCGCGAATTGTTGATTCCACAGGCTACCCTTGTCACGCCGAACAGCATAGAGGCGCGGCGGCTGGCAATGGATGAAGACGATGAAGAAGATGATCCCAGTCTGGAAGAATGCGCCAAGCGTATTCTGGCGATGGGCTGCGAATATGTGCTGATTACCGGTACGCACGAACAGACTTCAAAAGTAATCAATACCTTATACAACGAACAGGGTGTGGTGCGCAGCGATAGCTGGGATCGTCTGCCGGGGATTTATCACGGATCGGGCTGCACCATGGCCTCGGCTATCGCGGCCTTGTTGGCGCAAGGTGTAGAGGTTGTTGACGCGGTCAGGGAGGCGCAGGAATACACCTGGCAAACATTGAATGCGGGTTTCCGGCCGGGCATGGGGCAGCACATTCCTGACCGGCTGTTCTGGGCGCGCGGCGAAGAAGATGAAGGCAAGCCTGAAAGACTTAACTAAATGCAGGCTTGAGGAAGGGGCGAGACTTGGCGCAAGCTGAATCACGTCGCGTAGTTCAACAGCCTATCAGCGGACTGTATGCGATTGCGCCGGAGGAACCGGATACCGCGGAGCTGTTGCGCCGTGTGCGTCTGGCGTTGCGAGGCGGGGTGCGGGTGTTGCAGTACCGCAACAAGCTGGGCAATGCGGCATTGCGACTGGAGCAGGCGAAGGCGCTGCGCGCATTGACGCGGGAATATGGCGTGCCGCTGATCATCAACGATGACGCTGCTCTGGCAAGACAGGTGGATGCCGATGGCGTGCATCTGGGCAGTGAGGACGGCAGCGTAGTCGCCGCCCGCGCTGTGCTGGGTAGTGGAAAAATTATCGGTGTGTCTTGTTATAATCGCCTGAACCTGGCGCATCAGGCTGCCAGTCAGGGTGCTGATTATGTCGCGTTCGGCGCTTTTTTTGCGTCCACGACCAAGCCTGATGCGCAGGGGGCAACGCTGGAGTTACTTCGCCAGGCGCGCAATGAGATTAAACTGCCGCTGGTGGCGATAGGCGGCATTACGATAGAAAATGGGGCGTCGGTGTTGGCTGCCGGCGCTGACGCACTGGCAGTGATCTCGGCGCTGTTCGATGCAGAAGACATCCAGTCTGCCGCGCAGCGGCTGGCAAATTTGAATTTACACAATCAGTTTAGAAAGACGCAACATGACTTCTCATAATCAGGAACTTTTCGACGCATCGCAACAGGTTATTCCCGGCGGCGTGAATTCGCCGGTACGCGCCTTCCGTTCAGTGGGCGGCACGCCGTTGTTTTTTCAGCGTGGCAAGGGCGCTTATGTCTGGGATGCGGATGACAAACGCTATATCGATTATGTAGGTTCATGGGGGCCGATGATTGCCGGGCATTGCCATCCCGAGGTAGTTAAAGCGGTACAGGATGCGGCGGCGAATGGACTGGGTTTTGGCGCACCGACTGCGTCCGAGCTGGAAATAGCCGAGTTGTTGTGCAAGCTGTTGCCGAGTCTGGAAATGGTGAGACTGGTCAGTTCCGGCACCGAAGCCACCATGACGGCCATTCGTCTGGCGCGCGGTTTTACCGGTCGCAGCCGTATCGTTAAATTCGAGGGCTGTTATCACGGCCATTCCGATGGTTTGCTGGTCAAGGCGGGTTCCGGCGCGCTGACTTTCGGTCAGCCGAGTTCATCCGGCGTGCCCGCCGAGATTGCTTCGCTGACGACCGTGCTGGATTACAACGATGCAGCCGGCCTGGAAGCGGCCTTTGCCGAGATGGGCGCGGAAATCGCCGCCGTGATCGTCGAACCGGTTGCGGGCAATATGAATCTGGTCACGCCCAAACCGGAATTTCTGGCTGCGCTACGCAAGCTGTGCACCGAACATGGCGCCGTGCTGATTCTGGACGAAGTGATGACCGGATTCCGCGTCAGCCTTCAGGGCGCGCAGGGCTATTACGGTATCAAGCCGGATCTGGTCACGCTGGGCAAGGTGATGGGTGGCGGGCTGCCTGCCGCCGCGTTCGGTGGACGTCGCGATATCATGCAATGCCTGGCGCCTCTGGGCTCGGTCTATCAGGCCGGTACGCTGTCGGGCAATCCGGTCGCGGTGGCGGCGGGTTTAGCCACGCTGAAACTGGTGCAGGCGGAAGGTTTCTATGCGCGTCTGGAACAGTTGGCGCAACAATTGACGGAAGGCCTGAGTGCGAGCGCTAAAAAGCATGGTGTTGAATTTTGCGCCCAATCGGTGGGCGGCATGTTCGGGCTGTATTTCAGCGCTGCCGTGCCTGCCAGCTACGCTGAAGTCATGGCGTGCGACAAGGAGGCTTTCAACCGTTTCTTCCATGCCATGCTGGATGCGGGTGTGTATCTTGCCCCATCGGCATTCGAGGCCGGTTTTGTTTCCTCAGCGCACACCGAGGCCGACATTCAAGCCACGATTGCAGCGGCGGATGCCATCTTCTCGGTCTGGAAATAATGGGACTTTTTTCGCTTGCCACGTTTTACACCACCGTCAACCATATCAAGGATCTGCCTATGCACGGCGGGCGAGAAGTCGCCTTTGTGGGGCGTTCCAATGCGGGTAAGTCGAGCGCGATCAACACGCTGGCGAATCATGTGCGTCTGGCCTATACCAGTAAGACGCCGGGGCGCACCCAGCATCTGAATTATTTCTCACTGGGCAATGACAGCTATATCGTGGATTTGCCCGGCTATGGTTATGCCAAAGTGCCGCCCGAGGCCAAGCGTCACTGGGAAGGTCTGCTGAGCACCTATCTGAAAAAGCGCGAAGAGCTGTGTGGGCTGATAGTCATCATGGACATACGCCGCCCTTTGCTCGAGCTGGATGAAACCATGCTGGACTGGTTCGCTCCTACGGGAAAGCCGGTGCACATTCTGCTGACCAAGTCGGATAAACTCAGCCGCCAGCAAGCTACAGTGACCTTGTTCAAGGTAAAAGCGCATCTGGCCGAACATTTTCCCCAGTGTACCGCGCAATTGTTTTCCAGCTTGAAGAAACAGGGTGTGGAAGAGGCGGAGGCTGTGATTGCCGGGTGGTTGAATGCTGACGGTGGGGCTGAGGCTGATGAAGGCGAAATTGACGAGTAGGGTGGGCACCGTGAGCCCACGCAGAATAGCCGGGCAAAAAAAGCCCCCAACGAGTGGGGGCAAACATCTTAACAAGGTTAAGACACACGCTCAGGGAGGAGAAACGTGGAACGATTCATCATCATTCGCACGTTCAGATAAGCGTTTCCTTAATTAGTTCCATAAAAATAAATTTTTTAGGAAAAAATATGCAGTTACTCGGACAGTACCCTAATAAACGCATGCGTCGCATGCGCCGCGATGCATTTTCGCGCGATTTGATGCGCGAGAATGTGCTCACTCCGGCGGATTTCATCTACCCTGTTTTTGTGCTGGAAGGCACGAACAAGGTCGAGGACATCAAGTCCATGCCGGGGGTGCAGCGCAAGACGCTGGATCTGTTGCTCAAGGACGCGGAGCAGTGCGTCAGGCTGGGCATACCGGTGATGGCAATCTTCCCGGTGATCGAAGCGCCGCTGAAGAGTCTGGATGCGGCTGAGGCCTACAACCCCGATGGTCTGGTGCCGCGCGTGGTGGCCGCGTTGAAGAAAAACTTCCCTGAACTCGGTGTCATGACCGATATCGCGCTCGATCCCTACACCAGCCATGGGCAGGACGGGCTGATAGACGAAGCGGGTTATGTCCTTAACGATGAAACTATCGCCGTATTAACCCGCCAGGCACAGACTCACGCGGCTGCGGGTGCGGACATCGTCGCACCGTCCGACATGATGGACGGGCGCATCGGTGCGGTTCGTGCGGCTTTGGATGCTAAGGGACACATACACACCCGCATCATGGCTTATTCTGCCAAATACGCTTCCAGTTTCTATGGCCCGTTCCGCGATGCGGTCGGTTCCAGCGGCAATCTCGGCACAGGGAATAAATACACTTACCAGATGGATCCGGCCAATTCTGACGAAGCGCTTTGGGAAGTCGGCATGGACTTGCAGGAGGGCGCGGACATGGTGATGGTCAAGCCCGGCATGCCCTATCTGGACATCGTGCGTCGCGTGAAGGACGAATTCAAGGCGCCGACTTTCGTCTATCAGGTGAGCGGCGAATACGCGATGCTCAAGGCCGCCGCACAGAATGGCTGGTTAAACGAACAGGCCTGCGTGCTGGAATCGCTGCTGGCTTTCAAACGCGCCGGCGCGGACGGGATATTGACCTATTTCGCGCTGGATGCGGCAAGGTGGTTGAAAGAATAGGGTAGGGTGGGCAGGTTTCATTTGCCCACGCGGTGAAAAGGTGGGCAATTGCCCACGCGGTGCAAAGGTGGGCAATTGCCCACCCTACGAGTCATCCCGCCAGCAACGCCGTCACGGCTGCAATATCCGCATGGGTATCCGGGTGGCGGCTGCCGCTGTGGCGGGCGTTTTCGGGCAGCACGATGATGTGTATCTGGGTGCCTGATTCAGTCGTGAGGGTGTAGCTCGGCACGGTCTCTTCATGACCGCCCAGTCTCACTCGCCATTCGCCGTCTTCAAATTCCAGTTTGTGCTTGAGCAGGAACAGCAGTACGGCTTTGGCATCATCGGAAAACAGCATCAGGTTGATGTCCGAGTTTTCACCTGCCGCGCCGTTCAAGACTGATCCAGTGAGGTAGGGATTGAAATCAGCCAGCAGCCGCATTGCGTCCAGGGCTTCCGTGCGGAGCTGATGCAGCACGCCGGGGTGGCTGTCGTGCTGATAAAGCAGGCGATAGCTGTGCAAGGCCTCCTGTACTTCCTGATTGCTGGGCAAATGCTGGGTGTCGGACGCGCCGAGTTGCCGGGCGGCCTTGCGTTTGGCAAAGGCGAAATCAGTGACTCCCTCGGCCATCAGCTTGGCAGCTAGATGCGCCAGCTGTTCGCGCATCAGGTCGCGCTTAGAAGAATGTGGCATGTAGCTTGTAGCCTGTGGCGAGTCGTTGAAGTGACATTAAAGCAGCTGATCTTTAATGGTTTCGGCGGGCTTGCCTGC
The DNA here is from genome assembly GCA_030681375.1 of Gallionella sp. Lineage (GTDB taxonomy): Bacteria > Pseudomonadota > Gammaproteobacteria > Burkholderiales > Gallionellaceae > Gallionella. The sequence goes on along the minus strand of JAUXWM010000042.1, from coordinate 33,796 downwards.
TTCAACGGGCGCCGGCAGGCTGTATTCAGAGGGCAGGTTTTCCTCGTAGAAAAATTCGACCCTCGTGCCATTCTCGTCGCGCTGCCCGTTGTCATTGATGCGCGTGGCGACCATACCCTCCGGCAGGGTGTACTCGACCTGAGGAACATTTTTGAGCACTTTTTCCATATAACTCATCCAGATGGGCAGCGCGGCGCCACCGCCGGTTTCCCTGTCGCCCAAGCTGCGCGGCTGATCGAAACCCATCCAGGCTACGCCGGCCACGGAGGGTTGAAAGCCGCAAAACCAGGCGTCGATCGAGTCGCTGGTGGTGCCGGTTTTTCCGGCTAGATCCTGACGGCCAAGCTGCATCGCGCGTATGGCTGTGCCATGTTTGACCACATCCTGCATCATGCTGACCATGGTGTAAGCATTGCGCACATCTATGACCTGCTCCGCCCCATCGTTGGCTACCTGCGGGATGGTGCTGCTGAGAATGTGGCCTTGCGCGTCTTCAACGCGCTGGATGAAGTAAGGGGTGGTGCGGAAACCGCCATTGGCGAATACCGAATAACCGGTCAGCAACTGCAGCGGAGTCACCGAACCCGCGCCCAGTGCCATAGTCAGGTAGGGCGGATGTTTGTCGGCATGCAGTCCGAACTTGGTGATGTAGTCCTGGGCATACAGGGGTGTGATGGATTGCAGTAGGCGTATTGAGACCATGTTTTTGGATTTGAGCAGCGCCTGACGCATGCGCATCGGACCTTCGAATTTGCCATCGTAGTTCTTGGGCTGCCAGGGTTCGCTGCCGGTTTGTTCAGCATCGAACATCAGCGGCGCGTCATTGATAAGGGTGGCAGGGGTGAAGCCCTTCTCAAGCGATGCAGAATAAATAAAGGGCTTGACGCTGGAGCCGGCTTGACGCCACGCCTGCGTGATGTGGTTGAACTGGTTGTGATTAAAATCAAAGCCGCCGACCAAAGAATATATCGCGCCGTCGAGCGGGTTGCCGGATACGAATGCGGCTTCTACTTGCGGGAGTTGGCTGATTTGCCAGACACCGCTTTCATTTTTTTGCACGCGTATAATGGAGCCGACGACAATGCGTTGATTTAAAGCGACTTTGTCGCTCAAGGCGCGCTGTGCAAAGCGCAAGCCCTCATCGCTGAGGGTGATACGCTCGCCCCCCCTGCTATAGGCGAGAATCTGCTTAGGTGAAACGCTCAGCACCACGGCGGGCAGTAAGTCATCATTTTCAGTGGAATTCTGTAGCGATTCTTCCAGATATTCTTCGCTACGTTCTTGTCGCAAGTCGATGAAGCCCTCGGGGCCGCGATAGCCGTGACGGCGGTCATATTCGAGCACACCCTTGCGTACCGCCTGATAAGCGGCCAATTGGTCCTGTTCGCGTATGGTGGTGTAAACCTTGAATCCCTGAGTGTAGGTGTCTTCCTGGTATTTGGCATAAATTACCTGACGCACCATTTCAGTCAGATAGTTTGATTTTATGGAGAATTCCTGACTGCCGCGTCGGGTTGTAATGACCTGATTTTGGGCCAGATGGTATTGCTCGTCGTCGATGTAACGCAGTTCATGCATGCGTCGCAGAACATAAAGCTGGCGCAATTTCGCACGTTTTGGATTGACGACCGGATTATAGCTGGACGGCGCCTTGGGCAAACCGGCGAGCATGGCGGCTTCAGCCAGAGAAATTTTGCTCAGCGGTTTGCCGAAATAGATTTGCGAGGCCGCTGCAAAACCGTAAGAGCGCTGCCCGAGGTAAATTTGATTGATGTAAAGCTGCAAGATGTCGTCTTTGCTGAGATAGTGCTCAATTTTGAAAGCCAGCAACATCTCGTTAAACTTGCGCGTAAAAGTTTTCTCCTTGGACAGGAAGAAATTTCGTGCGACTTGCATGGTAATGGTGCTGGCACCCTGTTTAGTTCCGCCTGCCGTAAAATTTGAAAGCGCTGCGCGTAATACGCCCATGTAGTCAACGCCGCCGTGTTGATAAAACCGGTCATCTTCAGCGGCGAGTATGGCCTGCTTCATGGTCTCGGGAACATCGGCAATTTTCACCAGCGCACGGCGCTCTTCGCCGAATTCGCCGAGCAATGTTCCCTCGACACTGTAGATGCGCAGTGGAACCTTGGGATGGTAATCGGTCAGCGCCTCTAGGGACGGCAGGGTCGGATAGGTCAGCATAGCTGCCATGCCGAGCAATAATACCGGCAGCGAGATGAGCGTCAGTACAACGATAACGGGGAGTAGCCAGCGGCGTGTAGACATTGAATAATTGTTCAAAAATAATGAAAAATGGTATTGTTCAGCGGACGCATGGATTATACGAGATAAACAGCCCTCCCAAAAACGTCTTTACAGTGTTGACGGTTGTTGCTAGGATTTCAACCACTTTGTACGGAAAAGCTCCGAACGGCCTATGCCTAAAGTAAATTTTGATATCTTGCTGGATTTTATCCAGACTAAAGCGCCGCCCCTGATTGGGGTGGACATCAGTTCATCCTCGGTTAAGTTGGTTGAGTTAAGTCAGGCGCCGAAAAATGCGGGCTATGTTCTGGAGCGCTATGTGATAGAGGTGTTGCCCAAGGATGCGTTCTTTGACGGCAACATCAATAATCTGGATGCGCTAGCCGAAACGCTGCAGCGTGCCTGGATGCGCATGGGAACAAAAATCAAGCACATCAGCGTCGCGCTGCCTTCAGCTGCGGTTATCACCAAGAGAATTCTACTGCCTGCCGGCATGAATGATGAAGACCTGGAATACCAGGTCGAATCCGAAGCGAATCAATATATTCCTTTTGCGCTTGATGAGGTCAATCTGGATTTTCAGGTGATAGGCCCCGCGCCCGGCAATGAGGAGGAGATAGAAGTGCTGCTGGCAGCTTCCCGCAAGGCAAATGTTGTTGACAGGGTGGCCGCGGCTCAAGCGGCGGGCCTGAAAGTCGCCGTTGTGGATGCCGAGCCTTATGCGGCTGAAATGGCATTTAGCCAGATATGCGCGCAGTTGCCTGATGGCGCGGAAGACAAATGTGTGGCGCTGATTGATATTGGCGCATCGGTCATGAATGTAAATGTGATGCGTAACGGGCAATCAATTTATACGCGCGATCAGCAAATTGGCGGTGAACAACTGACTCAGGCGATACAGGCTCAATTCGGCTTGTCGGCTGAACAGGCTGAATTTGCCAAGCGAAACGGCAACTTGCCGGACAATTACGAGAGCGATGTGTTGTCGCCATTTCGTGACAATCTGGTCATGGAAATCGCGCGCGCGCTGCAATTCTTTTTTACATCTTCACAATATAACGAGATTGATTACATTGTTCTGGCAGGAGGCAGTGCCGTTTTGCCTGGCTTGGATGATGCAGTGGCCACGCGTACCCAGGTTAGCACCATGGTAGCGAATCCGTTTGCCTTGATGGCCTTGTCCAGTCGGGTAAAGCCGCGTCAGTTGCAGGCAGATGCCCCTGCGTTGATTGTTGCCTGCGGTCTGGCAATGCGGAGGTTTGATCCGACATGATACGCATAAACTTATTGCCTTACCGCGAGGAAAGGCGGCGCGCCAAACAGATGCAGTTCATCTCCTTGAGCGCACTCTCCCTGCTGTTGGGTGTGCTGGTGTGGGGTCTTGTGCATGCGGCAATCAGCACGCAAATAGATTATCAGGAACGCCGTAACGCCTATTTGCAGGAGGAAACGGCCATTCTGGACAAACAGATCGCCGAAATCAGGAAGTTGCGTGAGCAGACGAAGTCCCTGCTGGAACGCAAGGACGCGGTTGAAAAGCTGCAAAGTGATCGTTCTCAGGTGGTGCATTTACTGGACCAGATGCTGCGCATTTTGCCTGAGGGTGTTTACATCAAGACGCTTAAGCAAAACGGCGATGCCATCAATCTGGTCGGCTACGCACAATCCAATGCGCGAATTTCTACCCTGATGAGAGCGGTCGAAGATTCAGCCTGGCTGGAAGCGCCCGCTTTGGTGGAAATACACGCGGCTACTGCAGAGGGTGTGCGGCTCAGTGAATTTACCCTGACTTTCAAGCTGACCAAGTTGCAAGGTGCAGATGCCGTCAACGCTGACGGTGTGAGGAATTAGGTGTAATGATGACTTTAGATGATCTAAAAAATCTCAACCCGAAAACGCCGGGCGTTTGGCCGTGGCCAGCAAAGCTAATGGCCTTCGCGGCGATATTTGTGGGTGTGGTGGTAATGGGGGCGCTGCTGGACTGGCAGGGTCAATGGGAAAGCCTGAGAGCCGTGAAAGAACAGGAAATCAGTCTCAAGGAAACCTTTCTGATCAAGAAACAGCAGGCAGTGAATCTGGATTTGATCAAAAAACAACTGCTGGAAACACAGGAATCGTTCGGCGCGTTGCTGAAACAGTTGCCGAACAAATCAGAAATGGACGCTTTGTTGACTGACATCAATCAGGCGGGACTGGGGCGCGGTTTGCAGTTTGAATTGTTCCGCCCGGGCGCAGAAAGCATACAGGGATCGTTTGCCGAGCAACCGATTGCCATCAAGGTGACGGGTAATTATGACGATTTGGGAAGATTTGCCAGTGACATTTCCATGTTGCCGCGAATCGTGACGCTGAATGAAATTGCCATTGCACCGGTTGGCGGCGCGTTGACTATGGATGCCATTGCCAAGACGTTCCGCTATCTGGATGATGAAGAGCTGGCGGCGCAAAGAAAAGCGGCCAGGGCGGGGGGGGCTAACTAATGAGATACATTTATCTTGTGTTGGCTACGCTATTGCTGACCGCTTGCGGTGGTGACGAATTTGAGGATTTGCGTGAATTCGTTAAAAACTCCGGTGCGGATATGCGTGGCCGGGTTCAGCCTCCGCCTAATATTCAGCTTTATGTGCCCTTTGCCTACGATAACGATACGGGTTTGGCGGATCCATTCAAACCGCGCAAGCCGGAATCGGCTCAAAGCGGGAAACGCGGGGAAAATGAACCGGATATGGACAGGCCCAAGGAGGCACTGGAGGAATATCCGCTGGAAAATCTCAAGATGGTGGGTTATGTGTCCAAGGGCAAAACAGGACACGCCGTGGTGCGTGCGCCTGACGGAAAATTGTACCGGGTCCGGGCAGGTAACTATATGGGCATGAATTTCGGTTTGATAAAACAATTGACCGATACTGAAATCGTGATTAAAGAAGTGGTGCAAGATAGCGCCGGAGACTGGTCTGAGCGTATCAGCAGTCTGCAATTGGTTGATAAGGAGTAGTGCAATGGGACCGCTTAAAGACATGAATTCAACTCTATTATCACGGATGTTTGTGACGCGGACTGTTAATGCCATAGCCAGAGCAACAGCACGCTTGTTTGGTTTGCTGATGGTTTTTGCCATGGTTCAGGCCAATGCACAGACGCAAAATACCATTACTGCATTAAGCGTCACCGATACCGGTGCGGGTGCGACCGTAATCAAAGTCGAACTGGCTGAACCGCTGGCTAATCTTCCGGCCGGATTTACCATCAATACACCACCGCGCATTGCCCTTGATTTTCCGGGTACAGCCAATGGCCTGGGAAAATCTGTGCAGAATTTTGCAGTTGGCGAGCTGCGTAGCGCCAACATCGTCCAGGCCGGAACGCGCACCCGGCTGGTCATTAATCTCAACCAGATGTTGTCTTATGACACCAAGCTGGATGGAAATAATGTCCTGATCACCTTGCGCGGAAAAGTTGCGGGCTTGGCATCGACTGACACGACTTCGCGCTTTGCGGAAGCCAGTCAGGGAACGCAAAAGCATACATTGAGCGATCTGGATTTCCGTCGCGGCAAGAATGGCGAAGCGCGTATTCAGGTTGGTCTTTCCGATTCAGGCGTGGGCATCGACATACACCGGCAGGGCACCAAGCTGGTCGTGGATTTTCTGAAAACCAATTTGCCCGGCAAATTGCAACGCAAGCTGGATGTGGTTGATTTTGCAACGCCTGTGCACATAGTCAACACCTTCGCGCAGGGTGCCAATGTCCGCATGGAAATCGAGCCTAAAGGGATGTGGGAGCACGCGGCCTATCAAACCGATAATAAATTCATTATCGAAGTCAAAGCGGTCACAGAGGACCCCAACAAGCTGGTTAAGGGTGCTCATTCTGGTTATGCGGGCGAGAAATTGACACTCAATTTCCAGGATATTTCCGTGCGCGAGGCCTTGAATGTCATTGCGGACTTTACCGAGTTGAACATGGTGATCAGCGACAGTGTGCAGGGTAATCTGACCTTGCGCCTGAAGGATGTTCCCTGGGATCAGGCGCTGGATATCATCCTGCAAAGCCGGGATCTGGAACAGCGCAAGAACGGCAATGTGATACGGGTCGCACCGCGTGAAGAATTGGCTAAGTCTGAAAAAACGGGTTTGACTTCGCGCCAGGAAATTTCCGAGCTTGAAGAATTGCACACCGAAAGCTTCCAGCTGGGTTACCAGACGGCAGCGGCAGCGGCCGATATTTTGACCGGCAAGGGCGCGGTAAAAGGCACTGCAGAACAGGGTGATGCGACGCCGTCCGGCAATGGTCTGTCTTCTTCAGCCAGCATCTTGTCCAAACGAGGCAGTGCAATGGCGGACGCGCGCACCAACACGCTGTTCGTAAAGGATACCCCGTCCCGTCTTGAAGAAGTACGCAAGATCATCAAGCAAATTGATGTGCCGGCCAGACAGGTACTGATCGAGGCGCGTGTGGTTGAGGCACGTGACGGATTTGCCAGAAATCTGGGGGTAAGACTGGGTTACACCGGTCAGCCTGTTGCGGCGGCGGGCGGCGCGAATGGAGTGACCGGCATACGGGGCGGTCTGGTGGGCGCGGGTGGTGCAGGTGGCGTCGGCCTGGGTACCGTGCTTACGCCGGGTACCGGGAACGTCAATTTGCCTGTTACTGCCGCAGGAGCGCCGCTGGCGGGCGTGTTCCAGTTCGCGTTGTTCAACGCGGCGGCAACCAAGATACTCAATATCGAGTTGAACGCCATGGAATCGGATGAGCAGGGCAAGATTATCTCCAGTCCGCGTGTGGTCAGCTCCGATAACGATACCGATTGGGCGATCATCGAACAGGGCGAAGAAATTCCCTACACCATCAATTCGGTATCGGGCGGTGTGGTAACGAGCACGACTTCCTTCAAGAAAGCGGTATTGAGACTCGGCGTCAAGACCAAAATCACACCGGACAATAACGTGGACATGACGGTGGAAGTTAACAAGGATTCTCGCGGGGTTTCAGTGCCTGCCGGCATACCCATCAACACCAATAAGGTGGTCACCAAAGTATTGATAGAGAATGGGGGGACGGTGGTTATTGGCGGAGTTTACAAGCAGAGCGACTCAACCGTAGTCAACAAGGTGCCGTTGCTGGGTGATATCCCTGTATTGGGTAATTTATTCAAGAGCAAGGGCACTTCAACAAGCAAGGACGAACTGCTGATTTTCCTTTCGCCTAAAATCATGCAGGACGCGTTGAACCTGCGTTAATCCGGCAGTTACTAGGAAATATGCGACATCAAGGCCCGGCTCAGTCCGGGCCTTTGAATTAATAGTTTACAATCCGGGCTATGCAAAACAGCACTACAAACGATACACGCAAATACCAGTCGGGTAACCTGATTCTGGTCGGCATGATGGGCTCGGGTAAAACCACCATGGGGCGCATCCTGGCGAGGCATCTGGATAAGGTATTTGTGGATAGCGATGAAGAAATTCAGTCGCGCACGGGCGTGACCATCCCGCATATCTTCGATGTGGAAGGCGAGGCTGGCTTTCGCCAGCGTGAGACCGCTGCGCTCGAAGCACTGTTGCAGCGCGATAATCTGGTGCTGGCCACGGGGGGTGGCGCAGTGCTGGCTGCTGAAAATCGTATGATGATGCAACAGAACGGCCTGGTCATCTACCTGAAGGCCAGCGTTCATGACTTGTGGCTGCGCACGCGCAACGATAAAAATCGCCCCCTGCTGCAAACGGGAAATGTGCATGCCAAGCTCGTCGAGTTGCTGCATCAACGCGATTCGCTCTATCAGCAGGCGGCCGATATCGTCATGCCCACAGGCAGACAAAGCGTACATGGCCTGATGCTTAAGCTGGCGGGTGAAATCGAGAACTACCGAAAACTACCGAAAACGTAACCAATAGAAGATTATGCAAACATTAACAGTAGGATTGGCAGAGCGCAGTTACCCCATACATATCGGTACCGGTCTGCTGGCAAATGCGGAGCTGCTGACAGCCCATCTGCCCGGCAAGCGGGTTGCCATCGTCACCAACACCACGGTGGCGCCTCTGTATCTGGAAGGGTTGCAGCAGACCCTGCAGGAGATGGGGGTGCACAGCATGCCGATCGTGCTGCCGGATGGTGAGGCCTACAAGACAGCCGATACGCTCAATACGATTTATGACGCGCTGCTGACCCACCGTTGCGAACGCAGTACACCGCTTATCGCGCTGGGTGGAGGGGTGATCGGTGACATGACGGGTTATGCCGCGGCGACTTATTTGCGCGGCGTGCCCTTTATCCAGATACCGACTACGCTGCTGTCGCAGGTGGATTCCTCGGTGGGCGGCAAGACCGGCATCAATCACCCGCTTGGCAAAAACATGATAGGTGCGTTCTATCAGCCGCGACTGGTGCTGGCCGACATTTCAACGCTGGATACCCTGCCGGACAAGGAGCTGTCGGCCGGGCTGGCAGAGGTCATCAAGTATGGATTGATACGCGACCTGCCTTTTCTTGAATGGCTGGAGCAGAATATGGACAAGCTGCTGGCGCGCGACACTCAGGCGCTGCAATATGCGGTGTTGCGCAGTTGCCAGCATAAGGCGGAAGTCGTGGCTGCAGATGAACGCGAAAGTGGCGAGCGCGCCCTGCTGAATCTGGGCCATACTTTTGGCCATGCCATTGAGTCGGGTATGGGTTACGGCAACTGGCTGCATGGAGAAGCTGTAGCGGCGGGCACGGTGATGGCCGCTGACTTGTCGCAGCGCATGGGCTGGATCAGCGCGCAGGATGTGGTGCGCATACGTACCTTATTTCAGCGCGCCAGACTGCCTGTCGTGTCTCCCGATCTGGGCGTGGAAAAATATCTGGATTACATGGGGCATGACAAAAAAGTTGAGGGCGGAAAAATGCGTTTTGTGCTGCTTCAGGAAGTCGGCAAGGCTGTGCTAAAGGGCGATGTGCCCTCCGCATTGTTGCAACAAACGCTTGAGGCGTGTGTATGACAGCACTCGCGCCCTATGCGGTGTCCGAGGCCAATTCGCGCGGCAGACGCTTAGCCGAGGCTGCGCCGCAGGGACGCAGCGAATTTCAGCGTGATCGTGACCGCATCATTCATTCCGGCGCATTTCGCCGTCTGGAATACAAGACCCAGGTGTTTGTGAATCATGAGGGCGACCTGTTTCGTACCCGTTTGACCCATAGCATCGAAGTGGCACAAATTGCCCGCTCGATCGCGCGCAATCTGCATTTGAATGAAGATCTGGCCGAAGCGATTTCACTGGCGCATGACCTGGGACACACGCCGTTTGGTCATGCCGGACAGGAAGCGCTGAACGACTGCATGAAAGCTTACGGCGGCTTCGAGCATAATTTGCAATCCGTGCGGGTGGTGGATGTGCTGGAAGAGCGTTATGCGACGTTCGACGGGCTGAATCTCTGTTTTGAGACACGCGAGGGGATGCTCAAGCACTGTAGTCTGGAACAGGCAGCACTGCTGGGCGAACTGGGGGAGCGTTTTCTGAATAATCGTCGCCCTGCACTGGAGGGGCAAATCGCCAATCTGGCCGATGAAATCGCTTACAACAATCATGATGTGGATGATGGCTTGCGTTCAGGGCTCATCACCCTAGAGCAACTCGCTGCCGTACCGCTGGTGGCGGAACATTTGCATCAGGTGCGTGAGGCTTATCCGGATTTGCCGGAACGGCGCGTGGTGCACGAAACCGTGCGGCGCATGATTAATACGCTGGTAACTGATTTAATCCGTCAAAGCGCGCTCAATATTGCCGCCCAAAATTTGAGCAGTCTGGAAGATGTACGCAATGCACCCGCGTTGATTGCTTTTAGTGCGGAGTTGAACAAACAGCAGCGCGAGCTCAAGAAGTTTTTGCACAGCCATCTCTACCGTCATTACCGCGTGATGCGCATGAGTGCCAAGGCGCAGCGCATCATACGTGACTTATTCGGCGTTTTCATGGAGGACAGCCGTCTGCTGCCGTTTAAGACACCGGGCACGCTTGCGGAGGCGGACAGGGCGCGGGTAGTGGCGGATTACATCGCGGGCATGACGGATCGCTACGCGATACGTGAACATAAACGCATTTTCACCGTGGAAGAAGAGTCGGCATAAATCGAATATTCCCCGGGTTGCCTATCACGCCGCCTGTCCCGATTGAACGGCCTCCAGTCGGTTTGGTGTGGCCTTGTTCGACCATGCGACCTAATATGCAACGCAGGGAGAATCAAGATGAGAATGCAGCGCGGCTTTACACTGATTGAAATCATGATAGTGGTGGCTATCGTCGGCATCCTTTCGGCAGTTGCGATACCGATGTACACCGCATACATGGCGCGAGGAAAACTGGTCGAAGCGCAGTCCGCGCTCACTTCCGCGCGGGTAAGCATAGAGCAGTATTATCAGGATAATCGTACTTACGCAGGTTTTACCTGTCCGGCTGCGACCCGTTATTTTTCTTACGCTTGTACGCTTGCGGCCGACAGTTACACGCTCACGGCCAGCAATGTTGCCGGTCAAGGGTTGGGCGCAGCCAATAGCTATGCCTACACTATTAATGCGAGCAACGCCAAAGCCACCACCCGATTTGACGGGGCAGCAAGTACGGCCGCCTGCTGGATCACCAAGGCGGGCCAGGGATGCTAGGGCTGCGCTTCATACAACGCGGCATTACCATGATCGAGGTCATGGTAACGGTGGTTATTGTCGCTACCGTTGTCGCCATCGGTATTCCGGGATTGTCGGCCTGGATGCAGAACGCTCAGGTAAAAGCAACGGCTGAATCTGTGCTGACCGGATTGCAACTCGCGCGCGGTGAGGCTGTCCGGCAAAATGTCCGCACCCGTTTTCAGCTCGCCAATCCAAATGGCACAGGTTGTAGCAGCATGGGGTGCTGGACAATTACCACGGACAGTCTGACCGCGCCGGGCACCTTCCCCACTGCCAATCAGGTGCAAACGGTTGGGGCGCAGGAAAGCGGAACCAACGCCCGTCTCGGCGTGAGCACGGCGACACTTGCGGCAAGCAATTGTTGCGCGACCGCCATAGCGGCGGGAACAGGGATGGGCACGAATCCCTTGCCGGGCGTGGTTTTCAATGCCTTCGGCCAGGTGGTGACGGATGCCTCTGTGACCAGAATTACCCGGATAGATGTCAGCAATCCGTCGGCTCCCGATACCCGCAGACTGGTCATCATGATAAGCAGTTCCGGCATGGCCAAATTATGCGACCCTTCCTTCCCCTCGTCCAATTCACGCGGTTGTCCCTGAGGAGTTGCGGTGAATTCCAACTATTTCTCATCATCGAAACATGCACAGCAGGGTTCTATTCTGCTGGAGGCGCTGATAGCGTTTCTGATTTTCTCCATGGGCATACTCGGGGTGATCGGCCTGCAGGCCACGGCCATCAGCAATACGCTGGACGCGCGTTACCGTTCAGATGCGGCCTTTCTGGCCAACCAGATCATCGCGCATATGTGGACGGATCCACTGGCTGTTGCCGGCACGATGCCGACCAGTTATGTCGTTCAACCCAGTTACGCCTGCAACCCCTGCACAAGCAGTAATGGCAATGCGAATACGCAAGCCTGGGTGACGCAGATTCAGTCCGGGTTTTTGCCCGGTGTGACCAATGCGGCCAACCAGCCCGTCATCGCCATTAACGGTGATCAGGTTACGGTGACGCTGTATTGGCAGTCGCCGCAAAATCAGGCGACGATGCACAATTATGTGACAAAAACGGAAATTAAATTTAACTAGCATGAGCGAATGCGTGCGCCAAATGAAAACCTCTAAAATCCCTCGTCAATGCCGCACGGGCATTCCCACGGAATATAAGGCGATAAATCGCCTATTCCTGAATGAAGGTGGTTTTACGCTCATAGAGCTGCTGGTCGGTCTGGCGCTCGGCCTGATCGCGTCGCTGGCTATTTTCTCCACCGTATCGACCTTCGAGACGCAGCGCCGCACTACGGGCGGAGGCGCGGACATGCAGCAAAACGGCTTACTCGCGTTGTATTCCATCGAGCAGGACATACGCATGGCCGGATACGGACTGGTTGATGCCAGCACGACGCCCGGCACCCTGCCTTGTGTCAAAATTAACAATGTGGATGTTGCGCCGGTAAAAATCACTGACGGCGGTACCGGCTCTGATTCACTCACCACACACAGGCTGGATTCGGACATCGGCGGCATCGTCACAGGAGGAGGCACTGCCATGCTTACCGCTGCTTTATCCGATACGCCGACCCTCTCATCCATCAGGGTGGACACCAGCAAAGCCATCAAACAGAATGATTACCTGCTGATTCCGAAAGCCAATTACAGCGTCAGTAAGAGCTGTGCATTGCTACAGGCGACCAGCCTGCCTGCAATCGATGCAGCTACAGCACCCACTGCCAGCATTATTAATCTGGGGCAGAGCGCGCCCGCATTTCCTGATCTGCGCTACCAGATCGACGCCGGCTTAAACTTGAATCACTCCGTTAACAGCGGCACCAACTGGAATACCGTGGCGACTGACATCGTCAACATGCAGATGCAGTATGGCGTAGCCGATGCGGGTAGCCTGCCGGTAAGCTGCTGGACAGATGCGACCGGCAATGCCTGTTCCGGGAGCGATTGGGCTGCTCCTTCAGCAGCCGAAATTGCGCGCATCAAGGCGATCCGGGTTGCCATTGTTGCCAGAAGCGCGCAGAAAGCCGCCTGTACCACCACGACGGTTGCGCCCGTTTCCTGGGTAAAACCAAACACCACACCGGCCAGCAGCAATGCTCCGTTGATCAGTCTGAGCACGACTGTCGGCCAAGAGTGGCAATGCTATCGCTACAAGGTCTATCAGACCATCATCCCTATCCGCAACGTGATATGGGGGAATTTGTGATGAATTACCGTCATAAACAGCAGGGCGTGGTGCTGGTGATTGCGCTGATTGCACTGGTGGCCATTTCGCTGACGGCCGTCGCGCTGATGCGTACCGTCGATACCAGCAACGTGGTTTCGGGCAATATCGCCTTCAATGAGGCCGCCATTCAGATGGCGGACATCGGGGCGGAGCAGGCTTATGCGGAAATCGATGCGGAGCCGGACCCCAAGGTTTTCACGGGGAAGACTTACTATTATCCGAACTATTCAGCGATCAGTACGGTATCGAGGCTGCCCACGCAGGCGGCAACGTGGAAGGTTATCCCATCTTCCAGCGTGAACTTATCAGGATATGCCGTGCAGTATATGGTAGAGCGGATGTGCGTAGGGACAGCGAATTTTCAGGAAGTGCCGACTTTCAGCAAATGCAAGGCAGCGCCGCTTTATGATACAGCCGGTGTCTTGCTGGCGGATGCCAACAATATTCCCTTGCCAGTTGGGAAGCTGTTTTATCGTATTACGGTTCAGGTCAACGGGCCGAGAAATACCCGCGCACTGTCCCAGTTTTTTTACGGCGTGCTTGGTGGCGTAAACGATTAGACGTGATCCGATTGCTCAGGAGGTGTGCTTAATGACATGTAAAGTTTTTGTAGCAGCCCAGGCATGATTTTTCATGCCGTAGTTCAATGCTTGGGGTTTTGACCTGAGCATAACCCGCCGTTCGGCTTCACTATTGCTTTGTTTAATTTCGGAAAGGAAAAGATCATGAAAACCCAACCCGCGAATCTGTTACTTGCCCTGATGCTTGGTTTTACCAGTATGGTATTTGTCTCGACAACGGCCTGCGCCAGCGATGATAAATCCAAGGAAGAGCAAGATGCCAAGGATGCAAAAGATGCCAAGGATGCAAAAGACGCCAAGGATGCAAAAGACAGCAAGGATGCAAAAGACAGCAAGGATGTGTCCGATAGCGCGAGCTGTAGCAGCAAGCTGATCGCGGCCTGTGGCCTGAATGTAATACAAACAATCTGCAGCAGTTACCCCTCGTACACCGTCAAGAGCGAAGAAGTTGACGATGGCAAGCATAAGTCCAAGGACAAGGACAGCAAGTCCAAGAATGACCGCGACTACAACGATGACAGCCATAAAGACCATGTCGATCGTTCAACGGATGCGGTTGGCAACAAGGTTGCCATTTGCCACCGCATGGGCGGAGCTAGAGTCAATCTGGTCGTGGCGAATGACGGCTGGCTGAGCGGACATTCCAAGCATGCGCTGGATACGATAGGGCGCTGCGAGGATTTTGATGAGGCCAAAAATGACTCATCCAAGAAGGATAGCGATAAAAAGATTTCCGCCTCCGACGCAGGCTATGACCGCGGCCTCACGCCGAGCCAGATCAATTGCCTGAGCAACCTTCCTGGAAACATCACTATCCCGTCCTCCAATCAGGGGCCTAGCCGTGGTGGCGTAAGGACTCTGCGCTAATCTGCGCAGTCTTGTAAGGTAACGGCAGGGCGGAGTAATCCGCCCTGCCGCATTTGTGTATTAGCAATACTGTGATAGCATGTACGAATTCAAATTGAATGCATGGGTGATATCATGGCGACAATGAGTATTCGTGGAATGGATGAACAGGCGCTTGCCCAGCTTAAAAGCCAGGCCGAACACGAGGGGTCTAGCCTCAACAGCTTGGTATTACGCTTATTGCAAGGCGCAGCTACTCAAATTGAGCCAGGTAGATTGAAAAAATTTGATGATCTCGATGCCTTGGCAAACCAGTGGAGCGAGGACGAAGCACTGGATTTTGAACGCAACACGGCAGCTTTTGCTGAAGTTGACGCTGCACTTTGGAATTAAGTGATGAGACCAATCATAATGGACACAAACGCTTACGCTGCCTTCAAGCGAGGCGACGAAAAAATAATGGCCGTGCTGCAACATGCGCCCAGCATTCTGTTGTGTGCAACCGTGTTGGGAGAATTGCTGGGCGGCTTTGCGGCTGGGCAACGTGAGAATGTTAATCGAAGCGAATTGACGCAGTTTATCAACACCCCCCGCGTGAAGTTTGTTCCCGTTACGGCGGCTACTGCCGATCTATACGCGCTGGTTTATGCTACCTTGCGCCGCAAAGGTCAGCCCATTCCCAACAACGATCTATGGATCGCCGCCAGCAGTCTGGAACATGGCGCCGCGCTGTTGACTTACGACGCGCACTTCAAAAACATCGACGGCCTGCGCGTCGGTACGCAACTAGCTGACTTTATTCCCTAACAGCACAAGTTTTTCAATCTCCGCCTTGGTAACTCGCGCATGGTGGTACGCTTGCGGTTCCGCCAGATAACAGTTTCCGTGCCGCACGAAGGCCAGTTACCACTTGGCCAGCGATTTATTCAGCTCATATTGGGCTTCGGCATCATCGGGGTTTAGCTTGATCAGTTCAAGGTAGGCGGCCAGCGCCTCGTCCTTCCTTCCCAATTCTTGCAGTATTCTCGCTTTCAGCGCGTAGCCCGCTTCGTCAGTCTGTTTGCTGAGCGACTGTTCGATATACGCCAATGCCCGGGTCGGATGGCCCAGGGTCAGGTTGACTCTGGCCAGACGGTAAGGCACGTCCATGTCTTGCGGGTCTTGTTCGCCCGCCAGCCGGTATGTTTCCAGCGCCTCGCTCAATAGTCCCTGATATTCCAGGCAGGCGGCAATATTAAACAGCGTGTCTTGGTGTTGCGGATCAAGCTGTAAAGCCAGCCGGTACTCGGCTATCGCTTCGGGGTAGCGCTGGCGCAGACGATATTGATCGCCCAGTGCATGATGGGCTTCGGCATCATTCAGCGTTCTGGCGATGACTTGATAGCTTTGCATCGTGGCATCATCCACGCGGCCATCCAGATTGCTGACATAGAGACGAGCCAACCTGTCGAATCTGTCCACTATGGTGGAATTTTCCAGCATCATTCTCAAATGACCGAGCTGCTCGACGGGATTGTATTTCATCGCAGGCTCAATCGAATTGGCCACGTCGTCCAGGCTGAGCGTGTCATAAAGTTCAAGCTGGAACTCCTTGAACTCCTTCTTTTTCAGGCCGGCCATGGCAAATTCCAGCACGGGCTGGTCTATGGTGTTGATCGGCGCATCGAGGTTCAGCTTGTCCGTGAACACTTCCGGGCTGAGCACGTTATAGGCGAGCAGGCGCGGAATGATTTTGTGTTCCAGCAGGTAGCGCTGTAAAGGAGCCGCCTGGTCCACCAGATCGGGATGTTGCAGCTTCACCGGCTTATCGGAGGCGATCAGCAGGTAATAGCCGGATTTGACGAACAGGATCGAACAATGATTAAAGCGTTGTTTCAGCGTGTTGAGTATGATCTTCGCGCCATCGCTGCCTATGCGCGTATCCATCCAGGTAAGATAGATGCCGTCCGGGTTAAGGCGGCGTTTGATTTTATCGAAAAAATCCACGGTGTATAATTTTGACGAGCTGAAATACAGCGGCGATGTCACCGTGTTCAGGATCATGTCATAGCTTTTGTTCACTGACTGGATGTAATGTATCCCGTCATCTACCACGATATTTACTTTGGGATTGCGTTCGATGTCGAAGTTCCATTGCTTCATGCGGAACTGGTTGTCGCGCACCACAGGATTGATTTCGACTACATCGGTGTGATCAAACAGCAGGCCGACCGCCGAGGCCGTGGCGCCACTGCCCAGACCCAGCACCAGCGCCTCGCCGGTCCTGGGAGAGAACATCGGCCCCAGGGTGCCGACTATCTTTTCCGAAGGGTTGTTCATCGGGATGCTGATGTAGCCGTTGATGAAAAAATACGGCTTGCCATCCGACCAGTTGATGGAAAATACGTCCTGATAACCCTTGAATTTCTCTGGGAAATTGAAGTCCTTGCGGTCCTCTTCCATATCCTTTGCCGAATGAAAAGAGGTGTAGCTCAGGTAGAGCAAGTCCTCGTCCCATTTGAAATGGTGCATCCCCGCCGTTGTCAGCATGACTGCGGCAGCGGCAAGCGGCAAACGATTATTTCGCCATTGAAGAATGTTGTCCCACCGGTAAATCACCAGGGCCGCCGTCACCAGCGCCGAGATGACCAGGATTTGCACGCCGTAATCCAGATACTGGTGCAGCACCAGCGCCATCAGCAGGAAACCGGCTACATTGGCCAGCGAACTGATATACAGCAGCGTGCCGGATTCCCTGGCGACTTCGTTACGCGTGTTGAGCAGTGCCGGGAGAGTGGCGCCGAAGGTGATGGCCGGAATGCCCATTAACAGCACCAATATGCCGCCTTTCAGAAACAGAATCGCACGGCCATGTTCAACCGCTTTTTCATAGAAGTCGGCATAGATATACAACAGGTCACGATACAGCGAGAGGAATAGCAACAGACCGACGACATTGGCCAGCAACAGCCTGGCGTAGCCTATGTTGAAGCGCTTCACCAGCATGGCACCGAAGGCAATGCCGAACAGGATGATGGACAATACCAGGGCGAAAGATTCGCGGAAGGGGCCGAACATCAGTTCCGACATCTTCACCATGAATAACTGGAATATTGCCGAAGCTATGCTGACTAGCACTAGTGAAATAAGGTGGTTGCGGGGAAGCGTACTGGAGGATTGTTCCGGCGGCGGCAGGGCGGCAACCGGCTTGCCTGCGGCGAACAACAGCCCGGCTGCCAGCAGGTTGACCAGTCCGAAGACAATCACGGTTCCGGTGATGCCGAACTGGCGTATCAGCCAGAATTCGATCAGCAGTGCCGTCGCGGCCGCACCCAGATTGTAGATGGAGTAAACCCGCGCAAACACGGGGCCGTCGTTGATGCGACCGATGTAACCTGCGAACAGCGGTACGCTACAGCCCAGCATCAAGGCCGGGAACAGCAGCAACAGCGTACCCAGCAGGACAGGTCCGGCCAGACCGGGCAAGAATCCCATATCGTTGTAGAGCAGATGTTCTATCGCATCTCTGGATAGCACAAAAGCGATGCCATAGATGCCTATCATCGCTTCTATCAGCCAGAGCCTGCGCCACAAACGGTGCGCATGGCGCGCACCCAGGCCGATACCCAGCAAAAAGGTTATCAGCACGGCGGACGATACCGCAAACTGGTCGCCTAAAATCCCACCCAGAATCCGACCGTAGAGAATTTCATACGATATGCCGCTCAGTCCTGAAAGCAGCAAGATCAGGGTGAGCAAAAATTTCCGGCTCATGGTTTCCTTACCATACAGCACCATTCCAGAGCCGCTGGCCATTTTCGCTGATGGAAATATTGCCGTCACCCGCCTGTGATTTGGTGGAGACGGGGGTCGCGGTCAGCGTGTAAGTCTGGCTGGTGGCGTTCAGCGTCAGATTGTATTTTCCATCGCGGGTTTGCCCCGATGTCGCGCCCAGTCCGCCGCTGCTGGTGCCGTCGTATGCCGCTGTCAGGCTGGTGGTATAGGCATTGGCATTGAGGAATATTTTTTCCTGAATGCTGGCCAGATTGACCAGCTCGGTTTGCGCGGCGACACGTGCGCTGCGCATGGTGTGCTGGTTGTAGCTGGGTATGGCAACGGCGGCGAGTATGCCCACAATGGCTATGACGACCAGTAACTCTATCAGGCTAAAACCCTTGCTGACATGAAACTTCATTCTTTGCTCCCTGAGGGGTGGTGAGTGGTGAGTGGTGAGTGGTTTCCATCAGTGCTGTTCCACTTACCACTTACCCTGTCTAGTCTCTGATCAGTTCGTGCCATGAGACGCGCCCGGTTCGGGCTTGTGAGCCGCGTTCGTCACCCCCGGTCTTAACCGAGCCGGCAGCGTCGGCAATGATGCTGGTTGTCGTGTTAGTGACCGTGCCGTCAGCCGCATACTGGGTGTTGGTTATGGTCACGGTTCCATTGCTGTTGGACGTTTGCGTGGTGGTTTGCCGCGTACCGTCAGTATAGTTGATGATCGTGGTGGTGACATTGCCGGTCACCGTCGTGGTCGTTGAGACGACGGTTCCGGTGCTGCCCAGCACACCGAGTTTAGGGTCGGTCGAGCCCGCAGCAGGATTCTTGTTGGCTGTGGAGACCGCGATGTCCTCAGGCGGTGCCTTGGTCCAGCCACTGCCTGTCATCAAGGCAGTCGTGTTCCATGCATCGCCGCTGTTGTTGGTTTTCTTCCAGGCCGTGCCCGATGTGCTGTAGCACATATTGCGCGGGTGATGCCAATAGAATATGTATTCCACCAGTACATACTGGTAAAAATTCGCATGCTTGACCCTGTAGCCGTATTCCGGGCGTCCGGAGACATTTTCCTCGACCGCACTGGCAGGCGTGGTGTCCTTGATGATCTGTACGGTCAACGCGCCGTTATGACGCGCGCCCGTTGTCGTGCCGGCCGCCCCCGGGCCGTCCACTCCGTTGGCGGGCGGTGTGACCGGCTGGTACATGTCGGCACCCACGCCGCTGCCATCCCAGGTGCATCCTGGAGAAACGGAATGCAGTCCGGCACGCGAGTCGCCGCTTCCCCACCAGTCGCGGATGGAAAAGGCATCCACCGGCATGTTGATGGCTAGGCTGCCGATAGTGGTCCGGTTGTAGGTAGGCACGCTGGTGATGTCAAACCCGGCAGATGCCTGATAATTCTTGATCGGCACATAACCGGCGGAGCTGGCCGGATTGTAGCTGTTATTGCCTATGTGCAGGCTCACCGCCGGATTCAGATACTGATTCATCATCAGCACTTTGAAATTGGTCGAGGTGCTGGTAATCGCCTTGGACAGGTTGTAATTGGCATCGCTTGCGTTGAGCATATTCACGCCGGTCTTGTCGTACTCATCGTCATATTCGTGATGGTGCAGTACATAATCGCAAAACGTATTGGACGTTGAGAAGGGCGGTGTGGTGGGATCGAGTCCGCCCGCTAGGTGATTGATCGTATTGCTCAATGTGGCACCGGCATAGGACACGGTGATCGTGCCGTTGTAAGCAACGCCCTGCCTGATGGCTGTAATGGTGACCACACCGTTGCTGCGTGAGGCCGTATAGGCATTGGAATTGTCGTTTATCTGATCTCTGACCCATTTGGCCATGTCGTCGGCGTTCAAGTTGCCGGGGTTGCCGTTGACGATTTCGATACCGGCTATGCTTACGGTCAGGTTGCTGGGGTTTTTATTGCTGCTGTAAGTGAAGGTGATCGAGCCGCTGGCCTTGGCGCCGCCGCTGCCCCCGCTGACATTGCTGCAATTGTTGTTGGTGCCGTAAAAGTTGTCCACGTCAAAATGGCCGCCCGCCACGCCGCGCGATACAGTCGTACTGGCCGGAAAGATCACGTCCGGATTCTGGTTGAACAGCGTGGTATTCAGCGTTTGTAACTGAACAAGTATGGGTTGCGATTGCACGCCGTTAGACAACCATTTCCCTACCGGGATGCCGTTTTCGTTCGGTGTCAGGATAGGATCGCCGATAGACTTGTCCGCAGGCAGGGTGTCGGCCGAAGTATAGGCAATGCGGTCCGCGTCGTTCAGCAATAAATTGCTGTCCAAGTCGAGAAAGGGCGAGGTGCTGCTGCCGCCGGTTAGATAATTGAGTTCCATCAGCCAGTTTTCGCCGTAGATATCGGTTGTGGTGCCCGGGACACGGTACGGCGTCACGGTCGGATTGTAGGCAATGAAATAGAAGCGCCCGTTTTCGGTGTATGACCCCTCACCTATTACACGCTCTCCTGCCGGCAGGGCGACTTTCCAGTATTTGGTGCCGCCGCTGGCCCAGTTGGGTTGATTGGTCGTACTGCGGCGCACCCGGGTGGTAACGCCGTTGGCAGTGTAGGCGCGTTCGCTGAGAGTTTGAGTCAGTGCTGCCGTATTGGCAACGGGTGCGCCATCCCAGACGCCGTACACATAGTGGACGGAGGTGTCGGCCAGATCGCCGGTGGAGGCGGTGGTCCAGCTTGAGGTGGCCGGGTTGTAGGCGCCCTGTACGCCGGTGAATACCTTGCCGGTACCGAAGCTGATCATATAGCCGCCATTGGGATGCAGGGCCACGCCGGGCGTGGTGGTGATCGCCTGCGCAGGACTGGTCACCAGCAGCGCGCTGGCGCTCCAGGAGGCCGCCGTCGCGCTGGAGAGATCAAATTTCCACATCGTGCCATTCAGGTCGCCGGCATAAACGCGGTCAACGTAGCCGTTGCCATCTGCATCTACCGCAATCGGGGTTGATAAGCCGTTGGCATTGGCCGCGCCCGCCGTTCCGGCAGGAATGGCCCTGATCAACGCGCCTGTCGCCGCGTTGATGATGAAGAGATAGGACTCGCCGGTGGCGGCCTCATCATAGCCATTGCCTGTGATGACCACATCCGTTGGCGTTCCGCTTATGTTTATCCTGGCTATCGAGGGTGTGCCATAGGTATAGCCCAACTTGCCGTAGGCGCTAGTCGCGGTGCTGGCTCCTCCGTAATTCAGTCGGGTTGGCGTGATCTCCCAGAGTATTTTGCTGGCGACATCGGCCTCGCTGGCGGCACCGAGTCCTGTGCTGCCGGTTATGTCCAGAGCAAACAGGCCCTTGCCGCCGGCACCCAGCCCGCCGACCAGAATGCGCTTGCTGCCGGAAGTGGTGATATTGGCGATGTTGATCTGGCCGTCCACAAAGTAGTCGTGAGCATAGGTCAGTGACGCGTCGGTAGGGCTGTAGGCCAGTGTCTTGAGTTTGCCTATCAGCATGGACGGTACATAGGCCCAGCGCTCCGTACCATTGGCCGAGTTGATGGCATGCAGCATGCCGTCATTTGCGCCGACAAATACCGTGGGATTGGTGGCATCGGAGACGTAATAAGGGCGGGAATGTACGATATCGCCCAGTGCCGAGCTGCGCTGACGCAATGTGCCGACCCCTTCGTTGCTGCGGTCGCCGCGCAGGTAATTGACAATTTGCGTGCTGCTATAGGCGGTGGCGTTGATCGTGGCTTTCAATGTCGCCTGTTGAGTTCCTGCGGTTGTTTCCGGGCCGGACAGGCTGGCTGCCCGAAAGGCCACGGCGGTTCCCGCTGTATTCAGCGTGGCGATAAAGCGCCCTGTGTCCCAGTTTTGTGCGTCTATGTGCCCCGCGGCTCCGCCGCCCCAGCGCTCTGCATCTGCGGTGTGTACGTTGCCAGCCGCGTCCAGCGGATAGGCATACAAGTTTCCGCCCCAGCGGTCGCGCCGGTATTCGGTGCGGAACAGGGTTTCGTTACCGCCGGTCAGCACGTAATTGGTCACTTCATCCTGAGCCACATAGCCTACGGGCTGATTCGCGGGGGTAAACGCGGTGATGGCTAGGGATAACTTGACCACGGCAAGGGTAATGCCGAACAAGGCAATCAGGCCGAAAATCTGGGGTTTTTGCAGTCGCTGAGCAAGTGTGGACATGATGAATCTCCGTGGTTAATGTGAAACTCGCAAAGCGACGAACCGTACCCCTCGCCTTTGGGAGAGGGGGGACGGGGGTGAGGGAACGAGCATGGCAGGTTTCATCGTAAGGGGTGTTTTTGCCATGATCGTTAGCAGCTTAATACGCTGTAGAAAGACTGGACAAATTTGCTGGCACCGCGTGCGCTGGTGCCGCGCGCGGTGATGCGGTAGGTATTGACCTGGTTGCAACCCGAGTTGGAGCGCCCGCCCACGGCCTGACCGGAGCCAAGCAGACGGTTGTTGATGGACATGAGCTCGATAATGTAGCGCTGGTTGGGGTTGGCAGCGCCGCTGCCATCCGGGAGAGCGAGGGAGTTGGCGTCTGTCCAGGTCATGGTCAGCGGGTCGTTGTCGGGTGCGCCATAGCTGGGCAAACACGGTGTGGGGGGCGTTACGGATTGGTTCAGAGGGTACAGGTGGTTGACGCTGCGGCTATTGCACGCATCGGAGTCCAGTCCTGCATTCCGGTAATTGCTCCCCGTTTTCAGCCAGGTTTCTGCCATGTGCAGGCTGGTTTCGGCGTTGTTCATCGCGGCATTCTCGAATTGCAGATTGCCCGCCAGTTGAAATTGGATGTCCGAGGTCTTCATGCTGGTCAGGCCGATCAGCATCAGCAGTATCAGTATGATCATGCCTATGATCAAGGTGGCGCCGGATTGGCGACGGCGTAGTGTCTGAATATTTCGCATGGCGTTTGCCCTTAATTGCGCAACTGTATGACTGCCGTGAACAGTTGGCGGCGAAAGCTGTCGTTCATCGGGCCGTAGGTGATGTCACCCATGGCATATGAACGGGTGTCGCTGTAATCATTCTCGGTTTTGGCGGTGCGTGCCAGCAGCCAGACGCGCGCCGAATTAACTTCGTCCCATGCATAGCTGGTGGCCGTAAAAAGCGTGTCGGAAGAGGATCCGACGATGGCATCCGAATTGAAATAGCGGGTATTCAAAGCGGTATCAAGCCGGCCATACTGCACCTGCATCTGTTCTATGCCGCTCGCCACCATTTCGTCTGCCATGCTGCTGCCGACTAAAGCGCGTCTGCGCAGAGCCGGAATAGTGGCATCGTTGTCGTCGCTGCCGATGTAATAGACATATTCCTGTAGCTGGAAGTCGGCCTGTGGTGTCGGTGAACCGGTGAGTGTCGGCGCGCCGGCCAGCGGCGCTGCGCCGGTTCCCTTGAATATTTCGCCCACGGCATAGCTGGAGCGGAAATAGAAGGTGCCATTGATGGTGTTGGTAGTCAGCGGCGAGTTGGCTGCATGGCGGAGAACCAGCACGTCGCCGCGTACATAGCCGGTGTTAAGGCAGTTGCCGGAATACGGGTTGCTGTCGTTTGCACCCCATATGCCCTGTCGAAGGTTGGTGACAAAGCTGCCGGCAGCCGCGCCTGCGCTCAGGCATTCATTGTTTATAGGCGTGATCGCGGTGATGGGCGTGCTCGGCTCTGACCAGGTATAGCCGCGATAACCGGCATGTCTGAGTTCACGCTGCAAATGGTCCAGCGCATAGCGCCCATTGCTTTGCAGTTCGGTGCTGCGATCGGTGGTTTTGGCTGTGCGCGAGTTGCTGATCAACACACCGACCAATGCGGCGACGATCAGCATCCCCAGGGTGATGGAAATCATCATTTCGATCAGGCTGAAGCCCGCTGCCCTGTAGGGCGATGAGCGTGTAGCGAGTTTATGCGTGTTCATGGCATCAGTTTCCTATGGTTCGGGTTGCTGTGTAGGAAAGCGTATCGCCGTGGCTGACTTTGTCAGTGCTGCGCTCAGTCCAGCTGATGATGCGGTAGGTGCTCGGGTTACCGGCGATGGTGCGGGTGATCTGCCAGCTGGGTTGCGGCAAGAGCGCCTCAATCGCGTTGCCCCATTGGTTCAGGTCATAAGCGGCCAGTGTGGCCGAATTGCATGCGGCGGCTGAACAGGCCGTGTTTAGCGTGCCGGCATCCGTCGTGTTGCCCAGCGCGTAACGGCCATTGATCGCTTCCTGTTTGTTCGCCTCCATGCGCTCGACGATATCCGATGCCAGAAATACTGCCTGGGTGCGAAATTGTCCGCCCTGATTAATGCGCATGGCATAGAGCTGCATGCCTGCTGCCCCAAGCAGGGCGATGGCGATGATGACCAGCGTCACCAGCACCTCTATCATCGAAAAGCCGCGTTGAAAATTGTTCGATGCCTTGTGCATGTCGCGCTCCTAATACTTAGAGATATAGCCTGTTGCGGCGACAGTGATTGTTTTGGCCGTCGCGGCTGACCATGTGCCGTTGAGCGTCAGGCTTGCGTTGCCTGCACTACCCTGAGTGCCGTTGGGGTTGAAGCGTATCAAATTGCCGCTGCCGGTAAGCGTCAGTTTCGAATCAAGCGGTGGGTGAGTGCTGATTGGATTGGCTGCCGAGCCGTCGGTTGGGAGGGTGGCGTCACATGCAGTGTTGCCGTAGCAAATCAGCCAGCCGTTTTGCCAGTTGGTTCCGGTGCCGCAATCGGTGCCTGCTGAATTGCGTACGCAGAGCACGACACGCGTATTGCGCTTGATGGCTTCGCTGCGGGCGCGATGCAGGTCGCTGACCAGTTGGCTGGAAAGTGAAGACTGTTTGGTATCGTTGATGAGGCTATTGAACGAGGGCGCGGCGATTGTCGCCAATATGGCTGCAATAGCGACTACGACCATCAGTTCCATCAGGGTGAAGCCCGCTTGTGTATGTTTGTTTCCCATCGTCATTCCTGTTCGAGTGGTTTTGACTATAGGCGGACTGTGGGTGCGTATAAAGTGGTATCCGATGAAATAAGCCGCCAGCCGATAAGCGGAAATATTTTTTCTTCAGCGGTACGGGATGAGCGATGAACGGTAGATGGGCTTATCCCTGATTTGAGCTGCGGCGCAGCGATGAAAGATTGCCGGCGGCAATTTTAATGCTAATTCCGGTGCGCCGGGTAAATTATGTGATGCTTATTAAGCCGTGTATTTGCGTACTTGCGGTTGCTGCTAGACCTGATTAAAGGTAAGATTCCAGCCCTTTCGCTTTTGTATTTGGGTGTGGGTAGTAGGTATGGCGACGCGTGTCGTCATTTTTTTGCTTTAACAGGACGTTTAAACTTCAGCGAATGCAGTGCATACAGGGCGCGGTGTAGCCGCGAGCCGGAATGACGCGCATTGCTGAATGCAAGGGGGCTAACCTGCTTGCACTGTGGTTTTAAATTTCCAGTTTGATTTGATTGAGGAATGCTGTGGTTAACTCTTCTTTGCCGATGCAACAAGGTTTGTATGATCCGCGCCAGGAGCGCGATGCCTGTGGAGTGGGTTTTGTCGCCCATATCAAGGGGAAAAAAAGCCATGACATGGTCAGTCAGGGGCTGCAAATACTGGAAAATCTGACCCATCGCGGCGCGACGGGTGCGGATCCGCTGGCCGGCGACGGCGCGGGTATCCTGTTGCAAATTCCCGATGCGTTCTTTCGTGTGCAATGCGCTGGCCTCGGGCTGGTGCTGCCGGAAGAGGGCAGTTACGGTGTGGGTATGCTGTTTTTGCCGCGCGATGCATCGGCGCGCGCTGCCTGCGAGCAGATCATCGCCGACCGGATTTCCGCCGAAGGCCAGTCTGTGCTGGGCTGGCGCGATGTGCCGGTGGATAGCAGTATTCTGGGCGAGGGCGTCAGACTGGTCGAGCCCGTGGTTCGTCAGGTGTTCATTTCGCGCGGCGAAAACTGCGCGGATACCGACGCGTTCGAGCGCAAGCTGTTCGTGATACGCAAATTGGTAGAACACGCCGTTAATACTCTGCCGAATGTGCAGGGCTTCTATATTCCGTCATTATCTGCACGTACCATTGTTTACAAGGGTATGTTGCTGGCTGGTCAGGTAGGGCAGTATTACGCCGATTTGCAGGATGCGACCGTGATCAGCGCACTGGCGCTGGTGCATCAGCGTTTCTCCACCAATACCTTCCCGACCTGGGATCTGGCACATCCGTTCCGCATGATTGCGCATAACGGCGAGATCAATACCGTGCGCGGCAACGTGAACTGGATGGCCGCGCGACATGCGGCGATGTCGTCCAAAATTCTCGGCGAAGACCTGGAAAAACTCTGGCCGTTGATCGACGAAGGTCAGTCTGATTCGGCCTGTTTCGACAATGCGCTGGAATTGCTGGTGGCAGGCGGTTATTCACTGCCGCACGCGATGATGTTGCTGATCCCCGAGGCATGGGCGGGCAATCCGCTGATGGACGAGGAGCGCCGCGCGTTTTACGAATACCATGCAGCGCTGATGGAGCCGTGGGACGGCCCGGCAGCGGTGGCATTCACCGATGGCAAGATGATAGGTGCGACGCTGGATCGTAACGGCTTGCGTCCTGCGCGCTATCTGATCACCGACGATGATGTGGTGTTGCTCGCGTCCGAGATGGGCGTGCTGAATATTCCTCAGCACAAGGTTGTCAAGAAATGGCGCTTGCAGCCGGGCAAGATGTTCCTGATCGACATGGAAGCCGGTCGCATCGTGGATGATGTTGAACTGAAGAATCAGCTCGCCAATGCCAAGCCCTACCGTGACTGGATAGCGCAGTCGCGCTTCTTCCTGGGCGATATGCCTGCCGTTGCCAGCGAAAACAAGCTGAATGCCTCCTTGCTGGATACGCAGCAGGCGTTTGGCTATTCGCAGGAAGATATCAAATTCATCCTCGCGCCTATGGCCGCGGCCGGTGAAGAGCCGACCGGTTCCATGGGTGCGGATGCCGCGCTTGCGGTGCTGTCGAATAAGAATCGCTCGTTCTACGATTATTTCCAGCAGTTGTTCGCGCAGGTGACTAATCCGCCGATTGATCCTATCCGCGAAGAAATCGTCATGTCGCTGACCTCGTTCATTGGCCCCAAGCCCAATCTGCTGGGCATCGACGAGACTGATCCGCCGTTGCGTCTGGAAGTGCATCAACCGGTGTTGTCGAATGACGACATTGCCAGGTTACGCAATATCGATACGCTCACGCAGGGGCGTTATCGTTCGCTGGTGCTGGACATCACCTATCAGGTCGGTCAGGCATGCGAAGCAGCTGTCGGCGCCTTGTGTGCCGCCGCCGACAAGGCCGTGGCCGACGGTTACAACGTGCTGATCCTGTCCGATCGCGCTGTGTCATCCGAGCGAGTGGCCATTCCCGCGCTGGTGGCGTGTTCCAGAGTGCATCAGTATCTGGTGCGTGCAGGCTTGCGCACCAGCACCGGTCTGGTTGTCGATACCGGATCGGCACGTGAAGTGCATCATTTCGCGCTGCTGGCAGGTTACGGCGCGGAGGCCGTGTGTCCATGGCTGGTCTATGAAACGATTGCGACCCTGAAGCATCCTGCCAATGTGGATGCCAAGGAGGCTAACAAGCGTTTCATCAAGGCGATCAACAAGGGCCTGATGAAGGTCATGTCCAAGATGGGTATCTCGACGTATCAATCCTATTGCGGTGCGCAGATATTCGAGGCGATCGGCCTGAACGCGTCCTTCGTGGCCGAGTATTTTACCGGCACGGCGACGCAGATTGAAGGCATAGGCCTGGCCGAAGTGGCGGAAGAGGCGCAGCGCATGCATCGCAACGCATTCGGTGCGGATCCGGTGCTGGCGAATGCGCTGGAAGCGGGCGGCGAATACGCCTACCGCGTGCGCGGTGAAGAGCATATGTGGACGCCGGATTCCATTGCGAAATTGCAAATGGCAACGCGCACCAACAATGCTTCGACCTACAAGGAATATGCTCAGCTCATCAACGAGCAAAGCACTAAATTGAAAACGCTGCGCGGTTTGTTTGAAATCAAACCGGTGGGTGCAGCCGTGCCGCTGGAAGAAGTCGAGCCTGCCAAAGAGATCGTTAAGCGTTTTGTAACCGGCGCCATGTCACTCGGTTCCATTTCGACGGAAGCGCATACCACGCTGGCCATTGCGATGAACCGTCTGGGCGGTAAGTCTAATACCGGTGAAGGCGGCGAAGACGCGGCGCGTTTCCAGGTGTTCAAGGGCGGCGAAATGCTTTCCGATATCATCGGTAAGAGCCGCATCGAAAGCGACCGCGAACTCAAGGCGGGTGATTCACTGCGCTCTAAAATCAAGCAGGTGGCGTCGGGCCGTTTCGGCGTAACCGCCGAATATCTGGCCAATGCGGATCAGATACAGATCAAGATGGCACAGGGCGCGAAGCCTGGCGAAGGCGGTCAGTTGCCAGGACACAAGGTGTCCGAGTACATCGCCAAGTTGCGTTTCTCGGTGCCTGGCGTGGGCTTGATTTCTCCTCCTCCGCACCACGACATTTATTCCATTGAAGATCTGGCGCAGCTGATTCATGACCTGAAAAACGCCAACCCGTCCGCCTCGATTTCTGTGAAGCTGGTTTCTGAAGTGGGTGTGGGCACGGTCGCTGCCGGTGTGTCCAAGGCGAAGGCCGATCACATCGTGGTATCTGGTTTCGACGGCGGTACCGGTGCATCGCCCATGTCTTCCATCAAACATGCGGGCACACCGTGGGAATTGGGTCTGGCCGAGGCGCAGCAGACGCTGGTGCTCAACCAGTTGCGCGGTCGTATCGCGTTGCAGGTGGATGGTCAGCTCAAGACTGGCCGCGATGTGCTGATCGGCGCGTTGCTGGGTGCGGACGAATTCGGTTTTGCCACGGCACCGCTGGTGGTCGAAGGCTGCATCATGATGCGCAAGTGTCACCTCAACACATGCCCGGTCGGCGTTGCGACGCAGGATCCTGAATTGCGCCGCAAATTCACCGGTCAGCCTGAGCATGTGGTCAATTACTTCTTCTTTGTCGCCGAAGAGCTACGTGAACTGATGGCGCAAATGGGTATCCGCCGTTTCGTCGACTTGATCGGACGCAGCGATCTGCTGGATGTCAAACACGGCATCGCGCACTGGAAGTCGCAGGGGCTGGACTTCTCCAAGGTGTTCTACCAGCCTGATATGCCAGCCAGCGTGGCACGCCAGCACGCCGAAGAGCAGGATCACGGGCTGGAGAAGGCGCTGGATAACACTCTGATCTCTGCAGCACAGGCTGCCTTGAACCATCAGCAGCCGGTGCTGATCGACAGCGCAATCGGCAGTGTTAACCGCACGGTCGGCACCATGCTGTCGCATGAGGTGGCCAAGCGTTACGGACAGGCCGGATTGCCGACCGATACCATCCGTGTAAATTTTAAAGGTACGGCCGGGCAGAGCTTCGGCGCCTTCCTGTCGCGCGGCATTTCCTTCGAGTTGCGCGGTGAAGGTAATGACTATGTAGGCAAGGGGTTGTGTGGAGGACGCATCGCCATCATGCCGCCAACGGATGCCAATCTGATCGCGCATGAGAACATCATCGTCGGCAATACTGTTCTGTACGGTGCAACCTCCGGTGAATGCTATTTCAACGGTGTGGCGGGCGAGCGTTTCGCGGTGCGTAATTCCGGTGCGATTGCCGTCGTCGAAGGGCTGGGCGATCACGGTTGCGAATACATGACCGGCGGCATGGTGATCGTGTTGGGACAGACCGGTCGCAACTTCGCCGCAGGCATGTCCGGCGGTGTCGCGTACGTGCTGGATGAGACGGGCGATTTCGAGAAGCGCTGCAATCTGACCATGGTGGCGCTGGAACCGGTTCCTGAAGAGCTGGCCGCGCTGGACAGCACCGACGAAGTGCCGGAGAGCCATGGTCGCGTGCATTTCAATCACTTGAACAAGGCGGATGAACATGCGCTGCGTGAACAGATCGAAAAACATCTGATGTACACCGGCAGTGAACGCGCAAGGCTGATACTGGAGAGCTGGACGGCGTATCTGCCGAAGTTTACCAAGGTCATGCCGACTGATTATCGTCGTGCGCTGCAAGAGCAAGCCGCACAAAAAACCAAGCAAGGGGGGGCTGCATAATGGGTAAGCCAACTGGATTCATGGAGTTTGACCGTCTGTCTGAGGCAAGTCTGCCGGTCGCGGAACGGCTTACTAACTACAGTGAGTTTGTGCTGCATCTGAGCGATGAACAGGCCAAGATTCAAGGCGCGCGCTGCATGGATTGCGGCATACCGTTCTGCACCTCGGGCTGCCCGGTGAACAACATCATCCCTGACTGGAATGATCTGGTGTACCGCGGCGACTGGGAGCAGGCGCTGCAGGTGTTGCATTCCACCAATAATTTCCCTGAGTTTACCGGACGTCTGTGTCCTGCACCCTGTGAAGCCGCGTGCACGCTGAACATCAACAATGACGCGGTGGGCATCAAGTCTATCGAACACGCGATCATCGACAAGGGCTGGGAACAGGGCTGGGTCGTGCCGCAAATTGCCGCGAAGAAGACCGGCAAAACGGTTGCCGTGGTGGGTTCCGGCCCCGCCGGCATGGCCTGCGCTCAGCAACTGGCGCGCACAGGGCACGATGTAACGCTGTTTGAGAAAAACAACCGTATCGGCGGACTGATGCGTTATGGTATTCCCGACTTCAAGATGGAAAAATCGCATATCGACCGTCGCGTTGCGCAGATGGAGGCCGAAGGCGTTACGTTCAGAACATCGGTGTTTATTGGTGCCGAGTGTGAAGCGGACGTGAACAACATGGCCACGGAAACGATTTCACCCGAAGTATTGCTGGCCGCATTTGACGCCGTCGTGTTGTCAGGCGGTTCGGAAACGCCGCGTGACCTGCCGGTTCCCGGTCGTGAATTGAGCGGAATTTATAACGCGATGCAGTTCCTGCCGCAGCAAAATCGCGTCAATGCGGGTGACAGCCTGCCGGAACAGATCATGGCCACCGGCAAGCATGTGGTGGTCATCGGTGGCGGTGATACCGGCTCGGATTGCGTGGGCACCTCTAATCGTCACGGTGCGTTGTCGGTCACGCAGATCGAAGTGATGCCGCGTGCGCCCGAGCAGGAGAACAAGTCGCTGACCTGGCCTAACTGGCCGCTGAAGCTGCGCACCTCCAGTTCGCACGAAGAAGGTTGCAGCCGCGACTGGGCGATTGCGACCAAAGAATTCGTCGGCAGCAATGGTAAGGTCGAGAAATTGCGTGCCGTGCGCGTCGAATGGGTTGCTGGCAAGATGGTCGAAGTCGCGGGCAGCGAGTTCGAGCTGAAAGCGGATCTGGTATTTCTGGCGATGGGTTTTGTCAATCCGGTGCAGAAAGTACTGGATGCGTTCGGCGTGGAAAAAGACGGGCGCGGTAACATCAAGGCTAATACCGACGATTACCGCACCAGCGTGGACAAGGTCTTTGCGGCCGGCGACATGCGTCGTGGTCAGTCACTGATCGTCTGGGCGATACGCGAAGGCCGCCAGTGCGCACGTGCAGTGGATGAGTTTTTGACTGGATCGTCTGTTTTACCACGTTAACTGGTAGCGGATGGGCGCAATCCCGTCCAACGAATACGAAAATAAAAGGCAAACATGAACTTCAAATTAAAGAACGACACCTTCCTGCGCGCACTGCTGCGTCAGCCTACCGAATACACACCGATGTGGATGATGCGTCAGGCTGGCCGCTTTTTGCCGGAATACCGCGCAACCCGTGCGCGCGCAGGCAGCTTTCTGGGGCTTTGCAAGAATCCCGACTTCGCAACCGAAGTCACTATGCAGCCGCTGGATCGCTATCCTCTGGATGCGGCTATTCTGTTCTCCGATATTCTGACCGTGCCGGATGCGATGGGGTTGGGTCTGTATTTCGCGGATGGCGAAGGTCCCAAGTTTGAACGTCCATTGCGCGACGAAGCGGCCATCATGGCGCTGCAGGTGCCGGACATCGACAAGACGCTGCGTTATGTGACCGATGCGGTATCACAAATCCGCAAGACGCTGGATGGTCGCGTTCCGCTGATCGGTTTCTCAGGCAGCCCGTTCACGTTGTCCTGCTACATGGTTGAAGGCGGCGGCAGCGACGATTATGCACGCGTCAAGACGCTGATGTACAACGAGCCCAAGCTGATGCACCACATTCTCGAAGTGACGACCCAGTCTGTGATCGCATATCTGAATGCACAGATCGAAGCCGGTGCACAGGCCGTGATGATTTTCGATTCCTGGGGTGGGGTGCTGTCGCACGCTGCTTACCATGAATTTTCGCTGCCTTACATACAGCGCATCGTGGAAGGGCTGATCAAGGAAAAAGACGGCGTGCGCATTCCTAACGTGGTGTTCACCAAGGGCGGCGGTTTGTGGATAGACAGCATTGCCGCGACTGGTTGCGATGCAATCGGTCTGGACTGGACTATGGACATTGGCATCGCGCGTCAGAAGGTTGGCGACAAGGTCGCCTTGCAGGGCAATCTCGACCCTGCGGTGTTGTTCTCAAATCCTGATGCGATTCGCAATGAGGTTGAAAAGGTGCTGAGCAGCTACGGCTACGGTAGCGGTCATGTGTTCAATCTGGGTCACGGTATTTCGCAGCACACCAATCCGGAAAATGTTGCCGCGATGGTTGCGGCCGTGCATGAGTTAAGCCGCAAATACCACTAAGTCTATGCGGACTATGTCCGCGAGCTGGCTGTAATGAAAACCGCAGACGGACTCTGCGGTTTTTTGTTTATGGGCGGGACCAATGCCATAGTCACATACTGTGATGCGCCGCATGTTTAATTAAAGTGCGTGCAAACAGCGCAATAGAAAGTTATTTTAATAATTTTTCCGAAAGGAGTTGACGTAAGGTTTTTGATCTCTATAATGCGCACCTCTTCGCTGAAGCGGGGTTGTGAGTAAGTGGTGATGTAATACAAAACCACTTAATAATCAATAAAATGATTGCCAAACTTAAGCCTTGACCTGAAGTTGAAACGAAACAAACGAAGTGTGAAATTAAAGTTGACAACGAGTTTCAAGTCTCTATAATGCGCACCTCTTCGCTGCCGAGTAAGTAGCTGGCGCGAATGCTCTTTAAAAAACTAATTAAACAATCGACGAGTGTAGGTGCTTGGTTTTTGGGAAGTTTATCGGCCTTAGGGTACGATAAACGACTTTAAAATATAGTAGTACTTACACGAAGTTGAAAAAAATCATGTCAATGATTTTCTTTGAGTAAGATCGGTTCTGCAGAGAACCAAAACAGGTATTGAACTTAAGAGTTTGATCCTGGCTCAGATTGAACGCTGGCGGTATGCTTTACACATGCAAGTCGAACGGATTAAGGAGCTTGCTTCTTAGTTAGTGGCGAACGGGTGAGTAATATATCGGAACATATCCGGAAGTGGGGGATAACGTAGCGAAAGTTACGCTAATACCGCATATGCCCTGAGGGGGAAAGGGGGGGATCGCAAGACCTCTCGCTTTCGGAGTGGCCG
>JAUXWM010000038.1 GCA_030681375.1 Gallionella sp. | reverse complement strand
CGGCCAGTTCCTGGTCTTGTAGGTCGGGGGTGAAGGTCTGCTCATGCGGCCCAGCTACCACGCTGGATTCACGGGATGAATCCCTCACGCGATTTGTGCAACAGAGCCTCGGAACAACCAAAAAATACAGCTTTTCATAAGGTTACGCCACCCTCACCAACCCCTTATGCATAATCCGGACTAAGGCCTGACTCGGCCAATGTCTGGGTTGAGTCAGCCATATGTTTCAGCACCTGCAAGCTAGGAGAAGTCCCAAAAACAGCATTGATGACGTCTCGTAGCACGCGCCATCTCCATAAGTCGGCAGTTCAAATGTGGCGATTACCGATAATGCGGGCCCGGGTCTGGAAAAATTGGCGGCGTACTGGCGCGCTATCTGGAAAAGGACGAGCACAATGCTGGGGGTGAGATGGCATGAGGGGATTTAAAAAGCTCTTGACACGAATCCTTTGCGATGATGATTGTGGTAACGTTCTCAGAGAACGTTACCATTGCGTGACGTCTTCGAACTGGAGGGGGAGACCAGGAGAGTGCTTCGCGATCAGACCAATTTCAGTCATTCAGAATTGACGAAGGATACCTTCGCGCTGCAGGCCATCGGTTTGCGCAAAACCTATGGAGCCACTGTTGCCCTGGAGCGAGGCGACATTGGTCTGAAGTCAGGTCAGGTTCATGCCCTGCTGGGGGAAAACGGCGCGGGGAAATCCACGCTGGTCCGGATCCTGGCGGGAGCAGTCTACCCTGATAGTGGAGAAATGTTTCTGGATGGGGCCCCCTATGCGCCGAGAAACCTCATGGAAGCACGGCAAAACCAGGTCGCCACAGCCTTCCAGGAACTCAGCCTTGTTCCAAATCTGACCGTGGCCCAAAATTTGCTGCTTCCCAAGCTACCGAAAGCTGGCCCGTGGTTCGTCTCTGCGAAAGACACAAACCGGGCGGGAGAGAAGATCTTGGCCCGTCATGGGTTGGACCGGATCGATCCACAGGCAGAAATCAGCAAGCTCCCGCTCGCCGATCG
>JAUXWM010000036.1 GCA_030681375.1 Gallionella sp. | reverse complement strand
CAATCGCATACCAAAATCTGTGATTCTGCACATGTTGCCATTGTGCGGCCTATCCATCGGGGTCCTCGATCACTATCCTGTCGTGGAAAGATAAACGTCAGGATTCCACGATGAAGGCAACAGAAGCGAAGCTGCTGGATTTCCTCAAAAAATCACCCCAGTTCGTCATCCCTATCTACCAGCGCACCTACAGCTGGACCGAGCAGGAATGTCGCCAGCTTTGGGAAGACATCCTGCGGACGGGGGCGAACAATTCAGTCTCCGCGCACTTTGTGGGCTCAATCGTCTACATCGAAAAGGGTCTGTACCAGGTTATGGCCCAACCGCCGCTGCTCGTCATAGACGGGCAGCAGCGCCTGACATCGGTCATGTTGATCTTGGAAGCCTTGGCACGCCATCTTGGCGAAACGGAACCGGTCGATGGATTCTCCGCAAGGAAGTTGCGTAGCTATTATCTCCTCAATCCACTTGAAGAAGGCGAGCGCGCCTTCAAACTGCTCCTGACCCAAACTGACAAAGCCAGTCTGTTGGCGCTGATGCAGCAAAAGCCGCTCCCCACACCGAAGTCGCAGAGGATTGCAGAAAACTACACCTTCTTTGAAGATCGGGTGAAGGCACTCGGTGGGGACTTGGTAAGCCTGTGCAATGGCCTCGCCAAACTGGTCATTGTGGATATTGCGCTGAATCGCGATCAAGACAACCCGCAGCTCATATTCGAAAGCATGAACTCGACTGGCCGAGAACTTAGCCAAGCCGACCTGATCCGTAACTACGTGTTGATGGGACTCGAGCCTGTTCACCAAACCCGGATCTACGAAGATAACTGGCACCCAATGGAGGTGGCCTTCCCGCAAGAGGCATACGGATCACATTTTGACGGTTTCATGCGGCATTATCTGACCGTTAAGACAGGGGAGATACCCAACGTCCGTGACGTCTACGCTGCCTTTAAAGCCTACGCTCGGGAAAAGAGTGGGGCTGCGCAAGGTGTCGATGACCTCGTTGCGGACATTCACATTTTTGCAGACCACTACGGCAAGATGGCCTTCGGGAAAGAACAAGACCGCGATCTTGCGCTGGCATTTCAGGACCTCCGCGATCTGAAGGTTGATGTAGCCTATCCCTTCCTGCTTGAGCTTTATGCAGACTACGTCAAGGGCGTTCTGGCCAAGACGGACTTTGTCCGGGCTGTCAGATTGGTTGAAGCCTACGTCTTCCGTCGTGCGATCTGCGCAATTCCGCCGAATTCTCTCAACAAGACATTCGCGACATTCGCGCGCGAGTTGCGGAAGGACCGCTATCTTGAAAGCATCGAAGCGCATCTGATGACGCTGCCTTCCTACAGGCGCTTCCCGAATGACGATGAGTTCCGGCTGGAGATGTCACGGCGCGATCTTTACAACTTCAGAAGCCGGTCCTACTGGCTGCGCCGCCTTGAGAACGACGGACGGAAGGAGCGGGTTCCGGTCGATGAATACACCATCGAGCATATTTTGCCGCAAAATGAAAACCTGTCAGTTGAGTGGCGATCCGCATTGGGCGAAGATTGGCAGACGGTTCAGGAGACCTGGCTGCACACGCTGGGGAACCTCACCCTGACTGGTTATAATGCCGAATACAGCGACCGCCCATTTCTTGAAAAGCGCGACATGATTGGCGGCTTTAAGGAAAGCCCGTTGCGATTGAATGAGGGGCTGGCCGCGGTCGATGCATGGAATGAAGCCGCAATTCGGGATCGGGCGGACCGGTTGGCAATTCGGGCAGCACAGGTCTGGTCCGGTCCTAAACTGTCCCCCGCCATTGTTGCGGAACTGAAGCCAAAAGCCGTGAAAGCCCAAGAATTCACGCTCGCGGATCATCCTTCCGTGGCCGTGGGTGGATCGATGCGTCCCCTTTTTGAAGCACTGCGTAAGGAGGTCCTGGCTCTTGATCCATGCGTAACCGAGGAGATCGTCAAGTCCTACATCG
>JAUXWM010000035.1 GCA_030681375.1 Gallionella sp. | reverse complement strand
CAGGACTATGCAACGAAATGGATGTGGACTTACAATCACGAACGCCCCAACATGGCACTCGGCGGCATCACGCCGAAACAGAAGTTAGATTTTTTAACCAGCTCTACTTTTGACCCCAACTAAAAATGGGGGGATTACCAGATGACGGTACAAGCCGACCATGTTTACGTGATCCCGCCCAACCGCGACATGGCGATTTTTCATGGCGTGCTGCAACTCTCAGTACCGGAGAAGGCGCGTGGTCTGCGCATGCCTATCGATGCCTTTTTGCGTTCACTGGCAGAAGATATGGGCGAACTGGCGGTCGGTATCATACTCTCCGGCACCGGCACCGACGGCACACTGGGTCTGCGCGCGATACTGGGCGCGGGCGGTGTTTCGCTGGTGCAGGAACCCGAGTCGGCAAAATATAACGGCATGCCGGAGAGCGCGATCAATGCCGGCTATGCCACGCAGGTTCTGCCGGTGGAAAAAATGCCGGAAGCCTTGATGTCCGGCCTGCGCGCCCTGAGCCAGACGCCGACGGAGCCTAAAACCGTCACTAGCGGCATTAATCGTATTCTGATGCAGTTGCGCAGCGCCACCGGCCATGACTTTTCCCAGTACAAGAAAAGCACCATAGGCCGACGTATCGAGCGGCGCATGTCCATGCACAACATCGCCAGCCAGGAAGTGTATGCGCGCTATCTCAGGGAACATCCGGCCGAGACTGGCAAGCTGTTCAAGGAACTGCTGATCAATGTCACCAATTTTTTCCGCGATCCGGAGGCGTTTGACGCGCTGAAAAAGGACGTCCTGCCGCTGCTGCTCGCAGAGAAACCGGAAGATTATGTATTTCGCGCCTGGGTGGCCGGTTGCGCCACGGGGGAAGAGGCATACTCGATTGCCATCCTGTTGCGCGAACATATGGATGAAACCCATCAGGACATCAAGGTGCTGCTCTACGCGACCGATCTGGATGATGACGCGATTGCCGTGGCACGCGCCGGATGCTATCCGCCTAATATCGCCCAGGATATGTCGGCCGAGCGCTTGCGGCAGTTTTTCGTCAAGGAGGACGCGGGCTACCGTGTGAAGAAGAGCATACGGGAGATGGTGGTGTTTGCCGTGCAGAACGTCATCAAGGACCCGCCGTTCACCCGACTGGACCTGCTCAGCTGCCGCAACCTGATGATTTATCTGGAGCCGGAAGTTCAGAACCGGCTGATGCCGGCTTTTCACTATGCGCTCAAGCCCGGTGGCGTGCTGTTTCTCTCGCCTTCGGAGAGCGTAGGCAGCCACAACGAGTTGTTCACCGCGCTTAACCGTAAATTCAAGCTGTATCGTGCCACGGGTACGCTCACTTCCACCCATACCGTGATGTCCGGCGGGCTGCTGTGGACACGCAACCCCGGCGAGAGAATGCCGGATGAGGTGGTCGGCAAGGTCAGGGAAACCAACTTCGCCGAACTGACTCGCCGCATGTTGTTACAGTCCTACGCACCCGCCTCGGTGGTGACGGACGAAAAGGGAAATATCCTGTATGTGCATGGTGACACGGGGCGCTATCTGCGCCCGGCACCCGGTCAGGCTACGCTCAATATTGTTGAAATGGCGCGTGAGGGATTGCAGCTGCATTTGCGCAATGCCGTCATTGCGGCCGCAGCCGAGAACGAGGCCACCCTGAATCATGAGGTGCCGATCCGGAGCAACGGTGATTTTAATGTGGTGAGCTTCAGCGTGCGTCATATGCCCGGTCCGGATAGCAGGCAGAAGTTGCTGCTGGTCAGTTTTCAGGATGTGGCGTCTCCGGCATCCGGCAAACGCGGCAAGGCCGTTGCTCCCGGGCAGGCCGAGTTGCAACGCATCGAGGAAGTGGAACGCGAACTGGCGTATACCAAAGAGAATCTGCAAGCCACCATAGAGGAACAACAGGCTTCCAACGAAGAACTCAAATCCACCAATGAGGAGCTGCAATCGACCAATGAAGAGCTGCAATCCACCAATGAGGAGCTGGAAACCTCCAAGGAAGAGTTGCAGTCCGTCAATGAAGAACTGGTGACCGTCAATGCCGAGCTGCAGGCCAAGATCGAACAACTGGCCGTGATGCAGAATGACATGAAGAATCTGCTCGACAACATCAACATCGGCACGCTGTTTCTCGACATACGCATGCGCATCAAGCGCATCAGCCGCGGCGCCGAGCAGATATATCGTCTGGCGGCCGGCGATGTGGGCAGGCCGCTGAGCGACATCAAGTCGAATATTGAAGGGGAAGATTTGCTCGTCCATGCGAAGCGCGTACTGGAGACGCTGGTACCGTTCGAACGTGAAGTGTGCACTCAACGCGGCGTCTGGTATCTGGCCCGCATCCAGCCTTACCGCACCCTGGACAATATGATAGACGGCGTGGTGCTGACTTTCACCGATATCGGCTCGCGTGTGGCGGCTGAACAGTCGGTGATTGCGGCGCGCGAACTGGCCGAAAGCATCGTCAATACCGTGCGCGAGCCGTTGATCGTGCTGGACGCGGATTTGCGGGTGGTTACGGCCAGCCAGGCTTTCTACCGTTTTTTTCAGAGCGAAAAACAACAGACCGCGGGCCGCCTGATCTATCAGTTGGGCAACAATCAATGGGACATCGCGGAGTTGCGCGAACTGCTGGAGAATATTTTGCCGAAAAACCAGGTGGTTGAGGGGTTCAGGGTGGAACACGAATTCCCGCTCATCGGCTTGCGCAAGCTGTTGCTCAATGCGCGCCGCATTGTCGGTAAAGATAATAGCCAACCTATGATTATGCTGACGATGGAGGAAGAAACATGAGCGTCGATGTGCAGCAATTGCGGCAGAGCGCCGAGCAGAATCTTGCCCATGATAGCCTGATGGCGGCGACGCGGCGTTTGACTACGACGCGCCGTGTCATCTCGACGCGGCGCTTGACGGAGACGCGCCGCGAGGCGGTGGCCTGCCCGCTGGACGAGGTGCGTCGTGTGACCGAGACGCGCCGGTTGACCGAAATGCGGCGTGTGAGCGAGACACGCCGTGTGGCAAAGTCGATGCCTGCCGATGCATTGCGGCACGAACTTCAGGTGCATCAGATCGAACTGGAAATGCAGAACGAGAATCTGCGTCAGTCGCAATTGGAACTGGAAAAATCCCGTGATCGCTACATCGATTTCTACGATTTTGCGCCAGTCGGTTATCTCACGCTCGACGCCCATGGCGCGATTTCCGAAATCAACCTTACCGGCGCCTCGTTGTTGGGAGTAGAGCGCAACACCTTGCTATCCCAGTACCTGACCCATTACGTCGCGACAGAGTATTACGAGCGCTGGGGCAAACATTTCAACAACATGCTCGCATCCGACGAGAAACATGTTTGTGAGCTGGCGCTCCAGCGCAAGGGCGGCCCCCGTTTTTTTGCCCAGCTGGATTGTTTGCGGCTGAGCAAGGCGGGCGAGCCGCCCCTGTTGCGCATCGTGCTGACCGACATTAGCGAGCGCATAGAAAACGAGGAAAAAATCCGCAAGCTGGCTTTCTATGACGCCTTGACGCAACTCCCCAACCGCCGCCTGCTGAACGACAGGCTGGATCAGGCGATGGTGGCCAGTAAACGCAGCGGGCACTTTGTTGCGCTGATGTTTCTCGATCTGGATAACTTCAAGCCGCTCAATGACCGCCACGGCCATGGCATGGGAGATTTGCTGCTGGTGGAAGTAGCGCATCGCATCACCCATTGTCTGCGGGAAATGGATACCGTCGCGCGTTTTGGCGGAGATGAATTCGTGGTGTTGCTCAGCGAGCTGGATACGGGCAAGGCCGAGTCCATTGCCCAGGCGGGCATCGTGGCGGAAAAAATCCGCGCGGCGCTGGCTGAAGTCTATCGCTTGAGTCTTCAGCAGGAAACTGAAGTAGTGCATCACTGTACCTCTAGCATAGGCGTGGTGTTATTCATCGATCATGAAACCAGCACTGACGACATCCTCAAGTGGGCCGACAGGGCGATGTATCAGGCGAAGACCGCGGGCGGCAACCGGATTCATTTTTTCAGGACGGACGAATAAGCCGGTAGTGCTATTTTCTCCCCCCGTGGTGATACCCGTTATGGGTAGAGGAGAGCAGACAGAAAAATGGTAGCATGCACCGGCTTCCGTTAGTCCGGAATCCGGGGCGCGCACAACATTCAGTCATCAATAATGCATTACGCAAAAATCATACCTGTCAAAATCATCGACGCACGCAAGGCTATACATGACGCCAACTCAAAGCCGGAGCCCAGTGGAGGAATTCAGCTGACGGAGCGGCTGCTGGACAGCTTGCATCGTCCTATGCTCGATCTGCGCATTTCGGTCACGGACCGATGCAACTTGCGTTGCACTTATTGCATGCCGCGAGAAATCTTCGACAAGAATCACGTTTTTTTGCCGCGCAGCGAGTTGTTGAGCCTGGAAGAGATTGTGCGTGTCGCCGAATCCTTCGTGCGCCTGGGGGTGCGCAAAATACGCCTGACCGGCGGCGAGCCTTTGCTCAGGCGCGGTATCGAGCGCCTCATCGAAAAATTATCCGCGTTGCGCACTGACAGCGGCGCAGCGGTTGAGATCGCCCTGACCACCAACGGGGTGGCGCTTGCCGCCAAGGCGCAGGCGCTCAAACAGGCTGGATTATCGCGCATCACCGTCAGCCTGGATGCGCTCAATGAAGCTGTTTTTCAGCGCATGAGTGATTCCGGCGTGCAGGTCAAATCGGTGCTGCAAGGCATAGAGGCGGCTCAACGTGCAGGGCTGTCGCCGATCAAGGTTAATATGGTGGTGAAACGCGGCGTGAATGATGGCGAGATACTCGCCATGGCCGAACATTTTCGCCATACCGGCATCATCCTGCGCTTTGTCGAGTACATGGATGTCGGTAGTAGCAACGGCTGGGTTATGGATGAAGTCGTGCCCGCTCAGGAAGTGGTTGACCTGATATCCGCGCGCTATCCGCTGTTGCCCGTTGATCCCAATTGCGCGGGAGAAGTGGCCAGTCGCTGGGCCTATGCGGACGGCGCGGGGGAGATAGGCCAGATTGCCTCGGTCACCCAGGTTTTCTGCCATGAATGCACGCGCATACGTTTGTCTACCGATGGCAAACTCTACACCTGTTTGTTTGCCGAACAGTCTGATACCGATCTCAGGGCGTTGCTGCGCACGGGCAAAAGCGATGAAGAAATTCGTCGCGCCATCACCAATAACTGGCAGAATCGCAGCGACCGCTATTCACAGGGTCGCCACGAATTTATGGAAACGCCGCGCAATAAAATCGAAATGTCGTATATCGGCGGCTAAGCAATCTTTCCCGGAGTTTTATAAGTGAACGAATTAACGCATTTTTCCGAATCGGGCAGAGCACGTATGGTGGATGTTTCCGCTAAGGCGGACACGCACCGCGTTGCCATCGCCAGCGGGGTGCTGCGCATGCAGATCGCCACGCTGGATCATATCCGTGCCGGGCGGATCGCCAAGGGTGATGTGCTGACGGTCGCGGATGTCGGCGCGGTGATGGCGGCCAAACATACGCCGGATATCATCCCCATGTGTCATTCGCTGGCGCTGACCGGCGTGGAGGTGGCGTTCAGTGAAATTACCGAGCCGGATTGCGATGGATGCGTAGGCATCAAGGTGTTTACGACGATAAGTTGCGTGGGACAGACGGGGATAGAAATGGAAGCCTTGACTGCGGCCAGTGTCGCGCTGCTGACGATCTACGATATGTGCAAGGCGATTGATCGCGGCATGCGTATCGAATCCGTTCAGCTGGAAGAAAAACGCGGCGGCAAGAGCGGTGTGTGGTTGCGTGGAGTATCGAAATGATCAAGGTGCTGTTTTTTGGCCCGGTGGTGGAACGCATCGGAAAAAATGCACTGGAAGTCGGCTACCGGCCCGGGATGACGTTGCAGGAATTACG
This sequence comes from Gallionella sp., assembly GCA_030681375.1. Classification (GTDB taxonomy): domain Bacteria; phylum Pseudomonadota; class Gammaproteobacteria; order Burkholderiales; family Gallionellaceae; genus Gallionella. The sequence goes on along the minus strand of JAUXWM010000035.1, from coordinate 112,704 downwards.
CGATGAACTGGCACTGCACTATCCTCAGGCCTTTGAAATTGTCTGTTTTTTTGCGGTCAATGGTCAGCATGTGCGCGATCTGGCCATGCCGCTGGCAGACAACAGCGAAGTGACCTTTATGGCCAGGTTTTCGGGAGGTTGAATGAAGGCAGCCGTCAGGATACAACAGGAGGATTTTTCCCAGGACGAGGAAATCGCGGCGCTCAAGGCCAGTTCACGGCGCATGGGTGGTATCGCGACCTTCGTGGGTTGCGCGCGGGATTTTTCCGAGGGACGCGATGTTTCTGAAATCAGCTTCGATGCCTACGGCAGCATGGCTGTTTCCGAAATGAATCAGCTGCGCAGCGACGCGATCGCTAAATTCGGCCTGCTGGATGCCCGCATCGTGCACCGCATCTGCACCGTGACAGCGGGCGACAACATCGTGTTCATCGCAGCGGGCGCCGAGCACCGCGTCGCGGCACTGGAGGCCTGCCGCTGGATGATAGACGAGCTGAAACTGCGCGTGCCGATCTGGAAAAAAGAAACCACGCCTCAAGGCGAAACCTGGGTGGTAGCACATCCATGAAAAAACCTCCGCTCAACTACTACGCTCAGGAATGCTGCGTCAAAAAATTTCTCGAAATCCTCATGTATTATTTATACATTCCGGTTTCTCACAATCCTTTTCCTTACCTTCCCGTCGCTCGCTACGTTGTGCGGAGGTTTTTATGCCAATAGTTATTTCAATCGTCGGTCATTCCGGTTGCGGGAAAACCACGCTGGTGGAAAAACTGGTGCGGGATTTGAGCACGCGCGGACTGCGCATCGCCACGATCAAGCATGCTCATCACAAGGTGGAGCTCGATACGCCGGGCAAGGACAGTTATCGCTACAAGGCGGCCGGGGCGGCGATGAGCCTGCTGCTTACCCGTGACGCACTGCAACTGGTGGCGGATGCCATCGATAACCGCGAACCGGAGCAATTGGCGCAGCGTTTCATGGCCGAGGCGGATATGGTGCTGGCGGAAGGCTTCTCGCATGCGCCGGGTGCGAAAATCGAAGTGTTGCGCCGGGCCTGCGATAAACCACCCCGTTGCGCAGTCGAAGATGGCCTGATTGCCATTGTCACCGATATGGATGAAATCTATCCGCAACTGCCGCACTTCGGTCTGGAAGACATCGCGGGCATTACCCGTTTCATGCTCGAACAAGAATGATTGCAGATTGCACGGCACTCATACTCGCGGGCGGGGAGTCGAGCCGCATGGGGCAGGATAAAGCGAATCTGCTGCTGGGTGAAAACACCCTGTTGCAAAGCGTGGCTGCCATCGTGCAGCCCTTGTTTCGTGAGGTCATCGTCAGTGTGCGCCAGCCTCGTGCGGAGTGCGATTTGCCGCAAGTCAGCGATGATCCCGCGCACGCCGGGCCGCTGGCGGGGCTGGCGGCGGGACTGGCGCGTGCCAAGACGGCGTGGATATTTGCCGTGGCATGCGACATGCCGTTCATCACGCCGCAACTGATCGTGCGTCTGGCCGGATTGCGTGAGGGTGTCGATGCGGTCGTGCCCCTCGTGCAGGGATACCCGCAGCCGCTGGCGGCCTTTTATGCGACGCGTAGTCTGGATGCATTGCGGGATTGTCTGGCAGGCAGCGGCAAGCACAGTCTGCGCGAATTTCTGGCCGGACTGGAAGTCTGTTACGTGGATGAGGCGGAAATGCAGGCGGACGATCGGCGCAGTTTTTTCGATCTGGATACGCCGCAGGACGTGGCGTTGGCAATTAATTTGAGGAAGGCAATGTAATGGAATATTTGCGGGTAAGCGAGGCGCAGCGTGTCGTTTTGGAGTCGGTTGCGTTGCTCAATGCCGAGTCGGTGGGGCTGGAGCACTCACTGGGGCGCGTGCTGGCCGAGGATATCCGGGCCAACCGTGATTTGCCGCCTTACGATGTGTCGGCGATGGATGGCTATGCGGTGCGCAGTGCCGATCTGGTGCAGGTGCCTGTGACACTGGAGGTCATTGAAGACATCAAGGCGGGCGACATGCCCAGTAAAATCGTTCAGCCCGGTCAGTGCGCGCGTATCATGACCGGCGCGCCGCTGCCACAGGGCGCGGACGCGGTGATGCGGGTGGAGGATACGCAGGAAATATCCACGCAGCTGATACAGGTGGTCACGACGATTAAAGACGGCCATGATGTGCGTCCGCAAGGCGAGAATATGCGCAACGGGGATGTGGTGTTGAGTGCGGGCACAGAAATTACGCCGGGCGTGATTGGCATACTGGCCACAGTCAAGATAACGCAGATGCAGGTGTATCGTCGTCCGCGCGTGGCGATACTGTCCACCGGTAACGAGCTGGAAGCGATCAACGCTCCGGTCGATATGAACAAAATACCCGACTCCAATACTTACGCATTGATGGCGCAGGTGCAGGCGCTGGGCATCACGCCGGCCTTGCTCGGTATCGCGCGCGATGATCCGCTGGAACTGGAACGCTACCTCAGACTGGGTCTGGAATACGACGTGCTGTTGGTATCCGGTGGCACGTCGGTCGGCGTGCATGACTACGTGCGCCCGACCATAGAAAAGCTGGGAGTTTCGATGAAGTTCTGGCGCGTGGCGATGAAGCCGGGACATCCGCTGGCATTCGGCGTGTTGCACGGCGCCGCTGCCGGGGAAGAGGCAAAGCAGCGCGATGCGTTTGTTTTCGGTCTGCCGGGTAATCCGGTCTCCAGCATGGTCTGTTTTGAGGAATTTGTCGCGCCCTCACTGCGCCGTATGATGGGGCATGCGCGCCTGTTCCGCCGCACCGTGAGCGCGCGTCTGGCACATCCGCTCAAAATGCGTCCTGGGCGCACCGAATTCGTTCGCGTGCAGCTGACGCACGATGACGCCGGTTATGTTGCCAGTTCCACCGGTACGCAGAGCAGCGGCGTGCTGCTGTCCATGGCACGCGCTGATGGCCTGCTGGTCATGCCATCCGACAGCACGGGGTTGGCAGCGGGCGCACAGGTGACCGTGCAATTGCTGGACGGGACGGCATACCAGCATGAAACAAATATCAGGGAATAAACATGAGCAACGGGCATATAGATACGATCACCATTTTGAACGAAGCCAGCCATGCCCGTTCCCCCCACCCAAACCCTGATGAAACAACTAGCCATTCGACTAAGCTGCCAAAAGACGGCAGCCAAGTCGCTGGTTATCCCCAGGAGGGAGAGGGAACGAACGTATCGCTGCGCGAATTTCGAGTTAACGCACGCATCGGTATGTTGACGATTTCAGATCGCGCCAGCCGCGGTGAATATGAAGATAAGGGCGGCCCGGCGATGCGCGCCTGGTTTGATCGCGTCTTGACCAGCCCTTGGCAGGCCGTCGCCCGGGTGATACCCGATGAGCAGCAACTGATCGAAGCCGCACTCGTCGAGCTGTGCGATGTCGAGGGGTGTAGTCTGGTCGTCACCACGGGCGGCACCGGCCCGGCGTTGCGCGACGTCACGCCTGAGGCTACGGAGGCCGTGTGCGAGAAGATGATGCCGGGTTTCGGCGAACTGATGCGCAGTGCTTCGCTGAAATTTGTGCCGACCGCCATTCTGTCGCGCCAGACCGCCGGGGTACGCGGCCGCAGCCTGATCGTGAATCTGCCCGGCAAACCCTCGGCGATAGACGATTGCCTGAATGCGGTATTCCCGGCCATACCCTATTGCATAGACCTGATCGAAGGCGCGTATTTTGAATCCGATCCTGAGCAGTGCAAGGCGTTCCGTCCGGCACACGCCAAAGCCAGGCAGCCATAAATCGCAATTGCCAAGCCCCGCATGCACCCTATGGCAAACGCGCAGAAGAGGTGCTTAAGGCCGCAGGCCTGTGGAGCAAGGTCGAGGCCAAACTGGTCATGGCGAATGACCTGCTTGAGTTATTTTTGGGCAGGTACGTTTTTGCACAGGTCAAAGGTGTGGTATTGACTACCTGAAAAATTTTTCACTTGTCTAGCTGTATGGCTAACGCCGCTAGACAGCCGCAAGTACAACGGTGCGCTTCTTGTCGTTCTCAGAATCAAAGTCAATCAGGCTAATAGGGAAATCCCTATTTTTATTATCCTTCCCTTACATAAAAATCATCCATCTCTGATGGTGGCATGCTGCTTGGCCTGTGCATAATTCCCCATCGGTAAAAAGTTTGCAGCGTCACCAACAGGATTGCTGGCGGTGATGTGAAAAGCAAATAGTCGTTTCAATCGCCGCCTTGAGCAGTTGTTGATCGATGACGAGAAGATTCATTCGAGGTGTTTGCCGCAAATTTATTACGAACTTCAGAAGTTTTTTCTGTAAGTTGATTTTTCTTAAAGGAGATGATCATGAAAAACGTTAATACATTAAAAATCGTCGCAGCTGTTGCACTGGCTTTAGGATTTGGTGGCGCACAGGCAGCAACAATGACGATAGGTGGAGGTCTGGCCGTTGGCTCGACGGTAACTGCCAGTTGCTCTGCATTTACTTCCGCTGGCGGTTTGGCATTCGGGCCATATGCGAATAATCAGCAGGCCAACGTTGATACGACCACAACGCTGAGCGCTACTTGTACTTCTGGCACGGCTTATTCCATGGCGATTGGTGCTGGGTCAGGCTATAACATGAGCACTTATGGAAACTGGCGGTCGCTGACAAATGGCGCCAGTCATCTTGGTTATGCCGTTTACGTCAATAATCCGGGTAATGCGCTGTGGGGTGATGGCATTAACGCACCGCTTGGTAGTCCGCTCTCAGCTACCGGCAGTGGCATCGCACAGCCCTACACGGTTGCTGGTCGTATTCCTGGAGGTCAGGCAGCGATTGCAGGTACTTACGCTGACAATGTTACGGCTACATTGACGTATTAATGTAAACCCGGATCAAAGAGTTAGCATCATAAATTAGCGGTCAAACTGGTTTTGACCGCTTTTTTCGCAGTGTTGTCGGGTGTCGGACTTGGCGTAACTGTTTGCGCAGATAAATTCAGTTGTTCACGTCATTAATCCGGGCGATGCGATGTGGGGTGATGGCATCACGCACCGCTTGGAAAAGTGCTATCAGCTACCGGCAACGACCTTTCACAGACCTATACGGTTGCCGGTCATATTCCTGCCGTACAGGCAGCGATGTCGGGCACTTGTTATGACAATGCTATGACTACGTTGATACATTGAACTGATGGCAGTAGGTTTGGTGGTGAGGTCATCTGAGTTGTGATTTATATCGTGGGGGCAATTATGGGGCATTATAAACTGGCGGCCAAGTTCGCATTCTTGGCCGTATTTTTTTTGAGCGTAACCGCTGCTCAAAGCGGTCAGTTCAATATAAATCCAGTCAGAATCTACCTCGATGGTAAGACTCGTTCTGGAACGGTTGTCGTTGAAAATATGGGCGACGAAGTGTTGACGGTACAGGCAATGATGAACTCCTGGACTCAGGAGGATGGTAAGGATGATCTGATTGTGCCAACCGACGATCTGATCGTATCTCCACCTATTTTCAAGGTGCAACCCCAATCCAGACAAACTGTCCGTGTCGCCAACCTGAAGAAGCCTGATGCAAGGCTGGAAGGCGCCTATCGCTTGTACCTGCAGGAAGTGCCGCCGCCGCGCAGGCCAGATGAGCCCGGTATGTCGGTTGCGGTGCGCATGTCGCTGCCCATTTTTATTACACCCACAGATGTCAAGACGCAGGCAGTGCTGAAATGGAAGGCATATCCGGTGGATGATAAAAATATCAACCTGGTACTGGCTAATTCGGGAAATGCGCACATTCAGATTACAGGGATCAGCATCAGCTTACCTGATGCTTCGTCACTGGCCACTATACCTTCGATGATGAAGTACATTCTTCCCGGTAGAGCGCATACTTTTAAAATTAAAATTGATAAGCCGTGGAACGGTGAACCCTTGAGGGTAATGATCAAATCGGATACTGCACCGCCCGGTGTTGAAACTGAAATCAAGCCGGAGTGAAGATGCGTTGACTGCCCGAAATGTTATGGTTATTCAGGCTGTGCCTGTGGATATACTGGAGTGCTTTTATGACTGTGCCGGTGTTTGCAGCGGAAACACCCTATTCTCTGGAGCTGTATGCGATCAAGGTGAATGGTCAGGATATGGGGATGGGGCAGATTCTTTATTCAAAATCAGGCGGCTATTTTGCAACAGCCGGTGATCTGGAAAATTGGGGATTGAGTCAGGCCAATACGGTACCGATCAAATCCATGAATGCGGATTACTACCCTCTTGCCGATATTAAGGGATTTAAGTTCAAGTTCGATACGGCTAATCAGGAGCTATTGCTTGAATTTGATCCTGCCGCATTCAAGCCGACTATCTTTGCCACTGATGTGGAGAATATTGTTCCCAATCCACCTGAAACGGGAGGCTATGTCAACTACGATCTTTATGGCGCTAGCGGCAGTTCACCCTCTTTAAATCAGACGCAGCTAAACGGACAATTTGAGGCCGGTATATTTAATCGTCTTGGTGCAGGGTTCAGCAGCTTCAGCGGTCAGAATCTTTATACAAATACCCCAATTGGCAATACTGCAAGCCGTGTGATTCGACTTGAAACTAACTGGACTCGTGATTTTCCTGAAGAAAGGCAGAGCCTTAAATTTGGCGACAACACCGGCAGGAGTGGTGTTTGGGGGCGTCCGGTGCGATTTGGCGGCTTTCAGTATGGTACTAATTTTGCAACTCAACCCGGTTTTGTCACAATTCCGTTACCTGCATTTGCGGGTGAAGCTGCACTGCCCAGTACCACCGAAATTTTTATGAACGGTTTTAAGCAGTCGAGCCAATCCATTGCGCCGGGACCGTTTCAACTCAACAATATTCCATTTATTACCGGTTCAGGTGAGGTGAAGCTGGTAGTGAAAGACATGCTGGGACGCGAGCAAGTCATTACACAGCCTTTTTATGCTACGCCTGGCTTGTTGCGTCCCGGTGTCGATGATTACACCGTCGAGATGGGCTTCATACGCAATAATTTTGCCATCGACAACGCGAACTATGGGAGACCTATGGTGGTGGGTACGCAAAGAAAAGGGTTTGGCGACAGTCTGACCGCCGAGTGGCGAATCGAAGCGCTACTTGACCAGCAAACTGCCGGCGTCGCCACGACATATATACCGCCCGTTCCTATTGCGTTGACGGTCGCTGCTGCCGCCAGCAATAGTCGCAGAGGCAGCGGAGATTTTCTGTTGATTGGGGTGGATCACCAGTCCTTTGGTGGATTTAATTTCGGCCTGCGCTCTCAGTTTACCAGCAATAATTTTATGCAACTCGGTTCAGGAATGCCTGGTCAGGCTAAACAATATTCGGCGACCATGGGTTTTCCTACGAAAATGGGTTCGTTCGGCATAGGCTACAATTATTTGAAGATCGCGAATCAACTGCGCAGCGAATCCCTGACAACCAGTTATTCAAAAGTGTTAGGCAAGAATATTTCTGTCAACGCATCGGCGACCACCTCACTGAGCGGGCCAGCCAACATGATGATGAATCTGTTTCTTGCATTGCCGCTCGATAACGATGTATTTGCCAGCAGTAACTTCTCGTCGCAGCAGGGAAAAATAGACGGTTCGGTAATGGTGCAGAAGAATCCGCCTATGGGCATCGGGCCTCGATTGGGTTTTCGGGCGCTGGTGGGGGGCGGGCAGGGGCAGCGCGAGAGCGCAGGCATCACGCTCAGAACCGATTACGGAAGCTATATCTTTGATGCCGGACGAACCCCGGGACAGACAATCTACAATATGAGCGCGAACGGCAGCGCGGCATTCATGGACGGCAAGGTGTTTTGGTCGAGTCGCTTTTACGACAGTTTTGTCGTGGCTCAGGTGGCTGACTACGCTGATGTCCCGGTTTATTTGAACGGGCAACTGGCCGCGCGCACCGATAGTCAGGGCTATGCTGTGTTACCCGGGCTTATGTCCTATCAAAAAAACAAAATTCGGATAGATACGGATGATTTGCCTTTGGAAGCGCAGATCGAGAGCGCGGAAGCGGAAGTTGTTCCCCGTTATCATAGCGGGGTAAGTTTGAAGTTCTCCGTCGAACTCACCATCGGCGCGCTGGTCAAGCTGGTCGCCGAAAACGGTGAACCTTTACCGAACGGAACGGTACTCATCATCGAAGGCAATCCGGAGGAGTTTCAGGTCGCTCTTCAAGGTGAAGCCTATCTGACGGGGATTAACAAGAAAAACAGGGTAAAAGCGAGCTGGTACGGTCAAACGTGCGAGCTTGAAGTTAACCTGCCTGAAAACCCCGGCCCTTTGCCGCACATCGGGCCACTAATCTGCAAAGGAATCCAGCCATGAAAACAATATCAGGGCTGATTCTGCTGTGCATTCCACTTTCATCACAGGCGGTCTGCACGCTGGCCATCGCAAATTTTGCTTTTGGTGCCTATTCCCCGGCCAATTACACACCGTTAGAGGCTGCGGGAAATGTTGCGGTCAGTTGCGATGGGATCGCGGGGCAGGGCATCAGCTATACGCTCGCGATCAATGCGGGGAGTAGCGGTTCATTTGTGTCGAGGAAGATGATATACGGACCTTATGCGCTGAATTACAACCTGTATCTTAATGCTGCGCGCACCACGATTTGGGGGGATGGGAATGTCGGCACGGGTATTGTTGTGGATGGCTATGCATCCATAGCAGGGGTAAATGTCAGAAATTACACGGTTTATGGCCGAATTCCCGCCAATCAGGCCGTGCCACCGGGGGCTTACAACGATTCCTTGCTTGTTACGCTAACCTACTGATTCAAAATTGTTAAAAGAGGCTAGTAGCCCAATGCCCTTGCTCCCTGATAAAACACGAAGCTGACCAGCCAGGCCAGTGCCAGCGACCAGAAGATGGCAAACAGGGTGTAGCCGGTATTCTTGGATTCGCTCTTCAGCGTGGCGATGGCGGACAAACAGGGGGTGTAGAGCAGGGTGAACAGCATGAAGCTGTAGGCCTGCACCCAATCCAGTTGCTGGGCGAGCGCGCCGCCGAGTGCTGTGCCTGACAGACCGTAGATCACGGCGAGCGAGCCGATGACGATTTCCTTGGCGACGAAACCAAACAGCAGGGCGATGGTGAGTTGTTCGTTGATGCCTATGGGTGCGAACAGCGGGTGCAGCCAGGTTCCGATGATGCCGGCGAAAGTTTCGCTGCTGGCGGGTGTGGCTGAGGCGGGCAGGTTGGTGAGCAGCCAGACCAGAACCACGCCGGCGATAATGAATTGACTCGCGCGGCGCAAAAAGTGGGTGACTTCCTGCCAGCCGCGCAGCGCCATCTGGCGGGCGGTAGGGAAACGGTAGGGGGGGAGTTCCAGTACGAAAGGCTCGCTGTTTTTGAATTGGCCCTTGAACAGCAGGGCGGTGAGAATCGCGCTGGCGAAGCTGAGCAGATACAGGCTGAACAGTACCAGCGGGGCAGCCTGTGCCGTGAACAGCGCAGCGGTGATGAAAACGAACACCTGCAAGCGCGCAGAGCATAACGAGAATGGGATTACCAGCATGGTCAGCAGGCGCATTGCCCGCGAGCGCATCACGCGCGTTCCCATCAATGCGGGTACGTTACAACCAAAGCCCATCAGCAGCATGACGAAACCGCGTCCATCCAGCCCCATTTTTGCCATGAGTGCGTCCATCAAAAAGGCGGCGCGCGACAGGTAGCCGCTGTCTTCTACGATAGCCATTAACAGAAAGAACAGTACGATGATGGGGACGAACGCGGCGACGGTAGCCACGCCATTGTAGATGCCGTCCAGTAGTAAGCCTTGCAGCATGGCAGGCAGGCCGCTCAATATCGGCACCAGAGCGGTTTCACGGAACCAGGAAAGCAGCTCGGCAACGCCGGCTTGCAGTGGCTGGCCCAGCAGGAAAATCCCCTGAAACAGCAGATACATGATGCCAAAAAATATCGGCAGCCCCAGCCACGGGTGCAACATTACGCTGTCGAGTTTTTCGGTGAGATTTTCCGGCAGACGCGCGGGAATTTGTACCGCGTGTTTTAGCACGCGCGCCATTTCAGTTTCGATGTGCTCGTCTTGTTCCAGTTGGCTGCGCACTTGTTCGGCCATGCCGGGAGTAGGGTAGCGCAGCGCTTTGGTGATGGCCTGCAAGGCTTCATGATAGCCGGTGCCATATTTTCCGCTTATCTGGTATATCGGTATGCTTAGCAGCTCCGCCATTTTCTTGCTGTCTATGCTGATGCCGTATTTTTTGGCTTCATCAGACATGTTGAGCATTACCACGATATTGATGTTGAGCTGTTTAAGCTGTAGCAGCAGACTCATCTGCCGTTCGATCTGTGTGGCGTTGAGGATAACCAGGGCCAGATTGGGCACATTGTCGTGCAAAAAGTGACGCACGACCTGTTCGTCATCGGAGAAGCCGTGCAGATCGTAGATGCCGGGCAGGTCTATTATTTCCACCATGTCTGCGCCCAGCAGGATTTTTCCGCTGAGCAATTCCACGGTAATGCCCGGCCAGTTGCCAACTCGCGCAGATCCCCCTGTCATACGGTTGAACAGGGTGGATTTTCCGGTGTTGGGCATGCCCAGCAAGGCAACGCGCTTCATGTTTTGCATACCTTTATTTTGGCGGCTTCATTGCGCCGTAGCAGGATGTCGGTCGTGCCGATGCGCACTTGCAGCGGGCCGGAGAAGCTGGCCTTGCGAATCAGTTCTATGCGTTTCCCGCTGCGAAAGCCTAGTGCGAGCAGGCGCTGATGCAACGACTCTTCGGCATGAATCGATACGATGGTGGCGATCTCGCCGGTACGCAGAGTAGCAAGTGTGAGTGCGGGCATGGGACGGAAAATTTCAACAGTGAGTGCATTATTCCACAGCCTTCCCGCTTTTGTCGCGTAAGCCTTGTGAGCGCGATGCAAAAATATTGCGTTTGCGGGTAGCAGCCAGCGGGGTGACACCCCTGAAAGAATCATTTTATGAGCATTCGCTTTGCAGATTCTATGCTTGTTCGGTTTCATTATCAGGGACGGTATATTTGCCGTGCCCGTTAGGTTAGAATGCCGCCTTTGCTTGTCATGGATAAGAGACTCAAAATGATCAAGGGCAGTATTGTTGCAATCGTCACTCCTATGCACGAAGACGGCAGCCTCGACCTGCCGTCATTTCGCGCGTTAATCGATTTTCATATCGAGCAGGGGACGGATGGTATTGTGGTGGTGGGCACTACGGGTGAAGCACCCACGGTGGATGTAGAGGAACACGAGTTGCTCATTGCCGAAGCGGTGAAACACGCCGCGAAGCGCATTCCCATTATCGCGGGTACTGGTGCGAACTCCACCAAAGAAGCCATAGAACTGGCTTCATTTTCCCAGCGTGCGGGCGCGGATGCATCGCTGACTGTGGTGCCTTATTACAACAAGCCAACGCAGGAAGGCCTGTATCTGCATTTCAGATCCATTGCCGAAGCGGTGGATATGCCGCACATCCTGTACAACGTGCCGGGACGCACGGTAGCGGATATGAACAATGAAACGGTTCTGCGCTTGGCACAGATACCGAATATCGTTGGCATCAAGGATGCGACGGGTAATATTGAACGCGGCTCGGATCTGCTGCAACGCGCACCTGACAATTTTGCCGTTTATAGCGGTGACGATGCCAGCACGCTGGCGCTGATGTTGCTGGGCGCGCAGGGCACAATTTCCGTTACCGCCAATGTGGCTCCCAGGCTGATGCACGAAATGTGCATGACGGCCCTGGAGGGCGATGTTGCACTGGCGCGTGAAATTAATTTCCGCTTGTTGGGTTTGCACCGCAATCTGTTTGTCGAAGCTAACCCGATTCCGGTCAAATGGGCGGTATCGCGCATGGGCAAGGTTAACAACACCTTGCGTTTGCCGCTAACGCCCTTGTCGCCGGGCGCGTACAACGTAATTGAACAAGCCATGCGTCAGGCTGGCGTACTTACATCTCATTAGGATTGTTAGGGAAAATTATGAAAGTTTTGCATATCGGAATTTACAGTGTTGCGCTGATCGCGTTAGCTGGCTGTGGAGCAATGGGTTCTGGCGACAAGCGTATTGATTATCGTGCCGGTGCCGGGCAAGTGCCGTCGCTGGAAGTGCCGCCCGATTTGACTCTGCCTGAGACCGATGATCGCTACAAGGTCGCAGGCGGTGAGGGTGAGTCGGTAGCGACTTATTCCGCTTACGCCAAGGGTGACGCAACAGGTTCTCCACGCAGCACGGCGGCAGCCAGTGCGGTATTGCCGGTCGTTGCGGGCGTGAGCCTCGAACGCAATGGCACACAACGCTGGTTGTCGGTGAATGCCAGAGCAGAAAATGTGTGGCCTTTGGTCAAGGATTTCTTGCGTGAAACAGGTCTGAATATTCAGAGCGAAGACCAGTCCGCCGGACTTATCGAAACGGAATGGGCGGAAAATCGTGCCAAGATTCCACAAGGCGGCATCCGCAGTGTCGTCGGCAAGGTATTTGATAACCTCTATTCCTCCGGTGAACTCGATCAATATCGCATTCGTCTGGAACGGGTAAAAAACGGCGCCAGTACCGAAATTTATATTAATCATCGTGGCAAGGAAGAAGTGCTGGATGCGGATAAAAACACGTCCAAGTGGCAGTCGCGCCCGAATGATCCCGAGCTGGAAGCAGAGCTGCTACAACGACTGATGGTGCGCCTCGGTGGCAGTCCGGTTCAGGCCGCAGCAGCTGTGACGGAAGGCGCTGGCGCATCAATGGGTGCCGCGAATTTGCTTGAGATTTTTGACGGCAGCAGCGTTATTGTAATCAATGATGCGTTCGACAAGAGCTGGCGCAGGGTTGGTCTGGCGATAGAGCGCGCTGGTCTGGTTGTTGAGGACAAGGATAGGGCCAAGGGTGTGTATTTCCTGCGTTCTGTCAAGGCTGAAAAAGGCTGGATGGACAAATTGCAGTTCTGGAAGGATGATGAAGATGCCAGTCTGCGTTACCGCGTCAACGTCAAGGATGGCGGCGCGTCATGCGAGGTGGGTGTCACCGATCAGAATGGCGTGAGCAACGATGCAAGCAAGCAGAGGTTGCAGGCTATCTTCAAGCACATCAATCAATAAACGGATTGCAGCTTGAATAGTGGCCCGTCACGCAAAGGCGGGCCATTTTTTTGGCTTATCCTGCTGCGCGGTCTTGGCGGGTGCGCTAATTGTTTTTGGCAGATAAGCCAAGTTGCCTTATATCCTCCGGCTAATCGGGATAGTAATCAGATGAGATTCGCCTCTTTAGGTAGCGGCAGCGAGGGTAATGCGCTGCTGGTCAGCGTCGCTCAGACGCACGTGTTGCTCGATTGCGGCTTTGGGCTAAAGGACAGTATCGCGCGCATGGTGCGTCTGGGTATGGTGCCCGAGCAGCTAAGCGCTATCGTGGTGACACATGAACACGGCGATCACATCGGCGGTGTGGCGCGTCTGGCGCGCAAATTTAATCTGCCGGTCTGGCTGACGTACGGCGCCTTGCGCAGTCAGCCGAAAGCCTTCGCAAATATTGCTGAAATTCATGAAATTGATCCGCATCAGGTGTTCGCCATTCGGGATATGGAAATCCAGCCTTATCCTGTGCCGCATGATGCCGCTGAACCGGTGCAATTTGTATTCGGCGACGGGGCGAGACGGCTGGGTGTGTTGACCGATGCCGGTTGCAGCACGCCACATATCGAAGCGATGCTGAACGGTTGTGACGCGCTGGTGCTGGAGTGTAATCACGACACTGAAATGCTGATGAATGGCGATTATCACTATAGTCTGAAGCAGCGCGTGGGCGGTCGCCTGGGACATTTGAATAATCAGGCGTCAGCTGCCCTGCTTGCCAATCTGGATACGCGTCGCCTGCAGCATCTGGTCGCGGCGCATATCAGTGTAAAAAATAATACGCCTGAGCTGGCAGTCGCTGCTTTATGCGGCGTGCTGAACTGTGCGGAAAGCTGGGTGGGCGTGGCTAGCCAGCAGCATGGATTCGACTGGCGTGAAATCGTTTAGTCGCGAGATTCGTAGAGCTGTGGTGTGGTGAGTGGTGAGTGGTGAGTGGTAAGTGGTAAGTGGTAAGTGGTAAGTGGTAAGTGGTAAGTGGTAAGTGGTAAGTGGTAAGTGGTAAGTGGTAAGTGGTAAGTGGTAATTTTTTTGTAATCAATATGTTGTATTGAAACGCTGCGCTTGCAATGACAGTTTCGGTGAATAACTCAGCATACGTTGAGCAATAAAAAAAGCCGACTTTCGTCGGCTTCTTTTATTGCTTATAAGCGAATTGCTTAGTGAGCAGCTTCAGCAGGAGCAGCTTCAACAGCAGAAGCAGCTTCAGCAGGAGCAGCTTCAACAGCTGGTGCAACTTCAACAGCTGGTGCTTCTACAGCTGGTGCTTCAACAGCAGGAGCTTCAGCGGCTTTTTCGCCACAAGCAGACAAAGCAAGAGCCAACAGAGCAGCAGCAAGAACGGATAACTTCATGGTAATTTCCTTGGTATAAGTTAATAAATTTAATGTTTGTTTGACTTCGCATTTCAGCTAATATCAAAGTCGAAATATTCTACCAGCAAATTATAAAATAGATAGTGTATCTTGTGGTTATAACCCTAATTTTGTTGTGGAAATTGCGGAATGGGAATCCGACCATATTTCCATGTAACGTGATTCGAGTGCGCGTGCATTTTCCGGGTCATTAACGGCCATGAGCCCGCGCGGATCGTCGAAGTGGAAACGACGCACGTAATGTGCGTTATCTGCCACACAGAATGGCGCGCTGATCTGGTTTCTGGTGGTCGTCTGGTGGATGAACATACGGTTGTCGAACTGGCGCAGCAACATCATCATGCGCGGGCATCGCGTTGACAGGTAATGTGTATCCTGCGCCAGCACGAACAGGCGATTGGCTGGGTTGGCGAGCAGGAAATGGCGCAGGGTTTCATAACGTGACTCAGCGTTGAATGACAGGCCGTCGTAATCCATTTCAAACAGATACAGATTGTGTTGTGCCAGCCTGCATAAGGTATCGAGTGCCTGAGTGTAATCCGCGATACCGTCCAGATGTGTATGTTGCAGTGCGTCATCTGTCATTTTTCCTCCTGAAATTCAGACGGGAGAGAGATAGCCGTCCAGATACCATAGATAGAGCAGTTCCAGTAATTCGTTTGAGCACGCGGTCAAAGCTGGCAATTCACGCTGGTCTGCCAGGTCGCGCAATATCTCATAATCGCGGGCTGCGGTTAGTGTCGCTTCGCCGTTCATGAAGATACTGTCGGCATGACACAGCATCTGGGTTTTTAGGTCGAGTGTCAGGCCGCTGTCTTTTATCGATTTCTCGAATTTTTTCAAACTTAATGCGGGTTCGGGTGCATCGAAGTAAATATGTGGCTTCGGTTCGCTCAAATAGCAGCCGAGAAAATTGGCAATATCTTCCTTATCCCAGCGTACCTGTTTGATTGCCTGTCCCACCTGGCGCAGCATCGCCGCACTGATTTCCGAAGGATGGGCTTGTGTTTTAAGGTCGGGATCGGCGTACATGCCATCCACGCAGATTCGATCCTGCAAATACACCAGAAATTGCTCGGCGAGCTCCTGATAGGCCGGGGTGCGGAAACCGATCGAATACGTCATGCAGTCATCTTCGGCGATGCCGTTGTGCGCACAGTGCGGCGGCAGGTAAAGCATGTCGCCCGGTGCCAGTACCCATTCCTGTTCGATTTTGAAGTCTTTGAGGATGCGTAGCGGAGCGCCTTCTATCAGTGTGTGGTCGGCCTGTGTCGAAATCTGCCAGCGGCGGTGTCCCTTGCCTTGCAACAGGAATACATCGTAGGAATCGAAGTGCGGGCCTACGCCGCCGCCAGGCGGGGCGTAGCTGACCATCAGGTCATCGAGGCGTGCATGTGGAATAAAGTCAAAATGCTTGAGGAGTGCTGCCGCTTCCGGTAAATGATGGTTCACCCCCTGCACCAGCACTGACCATTTGGCTTTGCCGAAGTGATTGAAATCTTCGGCTGCGAAGGGCGAATATTGCAGATCAAACTGGCCGCGCAACTGGGTCACCAGGCGGGCTTGTACATCTTCTGTGCAGGCCAGTTCGATGAGTTGTTGCGGGCTGAGCAGTCCATCGAAGTCTGGAAACGCGCCGCGTATCAGCAGCGGTTTTTTTTGCCAGTAATCGCGCAGAAATTCGTTGACGCTGAGATTGCCGAGCAGAGTGAGTGTATTTTTCATGCCGAGCATTATAACTGCCTCATGTTATGCGTGGGTAGCCGCAATATTTTATTAGCTGGCGACGAATAAAGTGTTTAAAATGCCCCGATGTTTATCTTGACCATGCGTTGTTTTGCGATGAGCTAAGGTGGGCCGTGGTGGTGGCGGACGCGCGCAAGATTTATATTCTATAAAGGAAATGAAATGAAAATCGAAAAAAATTCAGTTGTATCATTGCGTTATGAATTGATAGATGCCAAGGGCGAAGAAATGCTCGAAAAGGTTGAAGACCCAATTAGCTATCTGCATGGCGGCTACGACGGTATCTTCCCTTTGGTCGAGGAAGCGCTGCACGGCAAGCGTGTAGGTGATCATGTCAGCGTTACCTTGCAACCGGATGACGCTTTTGGCGAATACGAACATGAACTTGTCGAAGTCGAAGCGCGCAGCTCTTTCCCCAAGGATGTTGCAGTGGGCATGCAATTCGAAGGCGCACCTGAAGAATCAGATGATGAAGATTTCATTCTGTACACAGTAGTGGAAGTCAATGACGACGAAGTCACCGTGGACGGCAATCATCCGCTGGCCGGCAAGACCGTCACTTTCAAATGTACCGTAACGGGTGTGCGTCCTGCTGCCGATGAAGAGTTGGAGCATGGCCATGTGCATGATGAAGGCGGCCATTTGCATTAACCTGAGCATTGTCCAGTAAACTTAACGGGGCGCATGATGGCATGCGCCCCGTTTTTTTATCCCAGCTTTGCCGATATCCAGTCGGCCACCTGTTCCGCGCCCCCGGGCGTACTCGATGCGGGTCGCGGTTCGTTGCATATCTCTCCCAGTATTCCGGCAAATCTCCCTTGTTGCAATGCTTCCAGCGACACCTCGCTGGACACGCCGTGCTGCTGTAGCCACTCGATCAGGGCAGAGGACTCCGGCCAGTCGGGTCGGCCGACATATAAGATGGGTATGCCGCCGCTGGCAGCCTCGACGAAGCTGCCATAGCCCGGTTTGCAAATCAGCGCGTCGCTGCTGGCCAGCAAGTCGCTGAAATCCATGGGTAACGATTCGAGGATAATCGCATCCGGGTGTCGGGTCTGCCAGCTTGCCTGCACCAGATAGCGCACGCCGTCTATACGCGGCCAGTTCTCTATCGGTAAACGGCTGGCGATGCCGCCCATGCTTACCAGTACCAGCTTTTCCTGTTGTGAGAGTTTCAGGTGACGGTTTAATTCATCGCGGCGATTCGCGCCGATATCGGCGATGGGCGCGACGGGAATCAGGTTGGCAAGATCGTTCATCGCCATGCCGGGCGTGGCGCGCAGGAAGGCATCGGCATTGGCGTAGCAGGATTGGATTTGACGCGAGAGGGTGTCATCGCCGCAGTAATAACGGTAGATGTCCGACCAGTTCAGCGAACACAGGGCGGCATTGGCTATGCCCGCCTGTTGCGCGCCCGCCAGGGGCAGATAGCCGACATTGGAAAATACCAAGTCGGCTTGCAGTTCGCGCAACAATCGTGCTTCCTCAGTGACGCGCGCAGCCCAGTCGGCGTGAAAGGCGCGATACACGGCGCGGCTTTCCTGCACATTGACCTCCAGTGGCGAAATCATCACCATGCCAATATCGCCGCTGCTTTGCATATGGGTGTAAGGCGCATGGATGCGTGAGCGCAGATGGTCAGCCGAGGCGGAAGAACGCACCGTGAGGCGTATCTCTGGATGGCGTTGGTGCAGCGCGTTCAGAATCGGAGCGGTCTGAGCTACATGGCCGAAACCATGACCGGAGATAGAAACAACGAGATGAGGGCGCATGTGTACACACGAGTCAAATAAGGTGCGATTATTCCACGTCAGCCATGCGCAGGGACATTCGCTGTTAAAATCAGGCAAATAAATTTGCAGGAGAAATACGATGCAAGGTGATTTATTTCAGCGTACTCCGCTGCTGTCGGGCGACGATGCCGTAGCCAAACGAGAGGAAATTCACAGCTATTTTGTCAGCACCTTCAATCGTTACGAGCAATTGTTTGAAACGCTTGCCTGCGATCAGGCATATTTTATTAAGCCGATTTCACTGCGCCATCCGCTGATTTTCTATCTGGGTCATACGGCCACCTTCTTCATTAATAAGCTGATACTGGCAGGGCTGCTGCAAGAGCGCATCAATCCGGAATTCGAGTCTATTTTTGCTGTGGGCGTGGACGAGATGAGCTGGGATGATCTCGACGATGGGCACTACGTCTGGCCGAGTGTTGCCGAGGTTATGGCGTACCGGAAGCGGGTGCGTGAGGTGGTCGGGCAATTGATACAAACCGAGCCCCTCACACTGCCGATAGACTGGGATCACCCCTGGTGGGTGATCTTGATGGGCATTGAGCATGAACGCATCCATCTGGAAACCTCATCGGTATTGATACGCCAGCATGCTATCGAATACGTTACGCCTCATCCGGCCTGGCAACCTTGCCGCATCACCGGGGCTGCACCGCAAAATCAGCTGATAGCCATACCGGGGGGAGCGGTGCGCCTGGGTAAGGATAAATCGTCCCCGTTTTATGGCTGGGATAACGAGTATGGCTTGCATGAGCATGCTGTTCCGGCGTTTCAGGCGAGCCGCTATCTGGTGAGCAATCGTGAGTTTTTCGATTTCGTAGAGGCCGGAGGTTATGCTGTGGATTCCTGCTGGGAAGCCGAGGGCTTGGCGTGGAAGGCATACAGCCGCGCCGCACATCCGGGCTTCTGGATCAAGGGTGGTGGTGGAGAGGCATGGCGGCTCAGGTTGATGACCGAAATCGTTGCCATGCCGTGGGATTGGCCGGTTGAGGTCAATTGCCACGAGGCGCGGGCTTTTTGCAACTGGAAGAAAACGCTCACGGGACAGGCGCTGCGCTTGCCTACGGAGGATGAATGGCAACGCTTGCATGATTATTGCGGGCTGGCTGAGATCGAACCCGGAATTTCCGCTCCGGCCAATATTCACCTTGATCATTACGCTTCGTCGTGTCCGGTCAGCGAATTTTGCCATGGTGAATTGTATGATGTGATCGGCAACGTCTGGCAATGGACCGAAACGCCTATCTATCCATACAGCGGATTTGAGGCGCATCCCCTGTATGACGACTTCACCATGCCGACCTTCGACGGGCAGCATGCGCTCTTCAAGGGAGGCTCATGGATATCCTGCGGCAATGAGGCGCAAAGCAGCGCGCGCTACGCCTTTCGTCGCCATTTCTTTCAGCATGCGGGCTTCCGTTATGTGCTTGCTGACGCGCCTCCGGACGCGATGACCTCGAATTACGAAACCGACCGCCTGCTTTCCGAATATGCCGAGTTTCACTACGGCGACGAATATTTCGGCGTGAGCAATTTTCCGCAGGCGCTGGCGGAAATTGCGATCCGCGCGATGGGCGACAAGCCCGCCCGCAATGCGCTTGATCTGGGCTGTGCGACCGGGCGGGCAAGCTTCGAGCTGGCACGTCATTTTGAACAGGTCACCGGCATTGATTTCTCCGCACGTTTTGTCGGCGCGGGCGCGCAGATGGCGGAGCAGGGCGTGTTGCGCTACACACTGGTTGATGAAGGCAAACTGATCAGCTACCGGGAGCGCAGACTGGCCGGGCTGGGTCTGGACGCGACCAGACAAAAAGTAGCCTTTTTTCAGGGAGATGCCTGCAATCTCAAGCCCTTGTTTTGCGGCTACGACCTGATACTTGCCGCCAATCTGATCGACCGCCTGTACAGTCCGGCCAAATTTCTCGACAGCGTGCATGAGCGTCTGAACATGGGCGGGCTGTTGCTGATAGCCTCGCCTTATACCTGGCTGGAAGAACACACACGAATTGAGGAATGGACGGGCGGCTACAAGAAAAATGCAGAAAACTTCAGCACGCTGGATGGCCTGAAAGAACGGCTGGGAACGCACTTTCGCCTGATCCAAGCCCCGCTTGATGTGCCCTTTGTGATCCGCGAAACACGGCGGAAATTTCAGCACAGCGTATCCGAAGTCACGCTGTGGGAGCGTATCGCTTGAGTATCGATTTCGACCGGCAAATCCTGCGTAACGGGACGTCCTCCGTCAAGCATGACGGTCGTGCGGCGTATTTCGGAACAGCGGATGTATTGCCGCTGTGGGTGGCAGACATGGATTTTGCCGCACCCGAGGCGGTGCAGCGCGCTCTTGCCGGGCGTGCCGCACATCCGGTTTATGGTTACACCCTCTACCCGGACAGCATGTACGATGCCCTGATACTCTGGCTGAAAAAACGCCACGGCTGGGAGGTGCAGCGCCAATGGATCATCATGGCGCCGGGTGTGGTGCCTTCGTTGTTTGCGTCCGTGATGGCGTTTGCCGGGCCGGGCGAAGGCGTCATCGTCCAGCCCCCGGTTTATTTTCCGTTTTTTTCGGCGGTGACCACTAATCAGCGCCGCCTGATTCTGAACCCGTTGCGTCTGGAGGCGGGTCGTTACCGTATCGATTTCGCTCATCTCGAACAATGCGCTGCGGACGGCGCGCGTCTGTTGCTGCTGTGCTCGCCGCATAATCCGGTCGGGCGCGTGTGGGATAAGTCCGAGCTGGAGGAAATTCTGCGCATCGCGCGTCGTTACGATTTGACGATATTGTCGGACGAGATACACGCCGATTTGGTTTACCCCGGCCAGCAACATACCGTGCTGGCGACGCTGGCGGGCAACGCGGATAAGCTGATTACCGCTATTGCGCCGAGCAAGACTTTCAATATCCCCGGGTTGGGGTTGTCCTGCCTGATCGCACCTGATCCGGCTCAGCGCGACGCACTGCAAAAGGTCTTAGCCAGTCTGCACACGGGAAACCATAACCCATTCAGCATCACCGCCTTCGAAGCCGCCTATCGCGACGGCGAAGTGTGGCTGGATAGTCTGCTGATTTATTTGCGCGACAATCGCGATTATGTCCATGACTATTTGATTCGGCACCTGCCCGCGATACGCCCGATCGAGACGGAAGGCACTTATCTGCTCTGGCTGGATTGCCGCGAAATGGGTATGAGCGATGCGCAATTACGCGCGTTTTTTGTGCAGCAAGCCCGCGTCGGAATGAACCCCGGAACGGCGTTCGGCGAAGGAGGAGGCGGCTTCATGCGTCTGAATATCGCTACGCCGCGCCCAGTACTTGCCGATGCGCTGGAGCGGATCAGGCAGGCGTTCAGCGCAAGTTAACTATTCTTCTCGGCAGCCAGTATCTTGCATAGATGCTCGTTATTCGGGTTCAACGTGCAATACGCCACTGCGTCAAACAAACTCTGTATTTCTGTCAGGCTGAATTGCGCCATCAGCCGGTTCGCCATATCCGCTTGCAAGGGCAGCATGCGCGACTGACCGTCAGGCAGATTGAAGCGAAAGCCCGCCAGGCGCTTCAGGTCGCCCGTCTCCTTGCTGAGTTCGGCCTGCTCATCCTGTAACTGATCGTAGTATTCCTCCAGTTCATCCAGCAAAATCTCCGGCACTTCCTCGGGTATCGCGACGACCATTCCCATGTTGTCTTCAATCGCGCTGCCGGTAACGTTTCGTTGTTCGGCATAGGCCATAAATCTGTCGCGCAGGGTGGCATCGAAAAAAATATACTCAATCATGTCTTGAGGATGGAAAGTTGAAGGAGGTGCATCCTGCCCCGCAGGCGGCGAGAAATCAATCACCCGAAGGGGTGCATTCGAGCATGGGGCGCAAGATCGCTCTGAAGTGCGCGGAGGCCGGGCTTATTCGGGTGATGAAATCGTAGTGCAAAGCCGCAATAGCGGGAAGCGGCGCGTAGTGCAACCGCCCATCGCTAAAAAAGACCGTTCATCCGGGTTTTCAGGCCGCAGGACAGATGTGCATGAGGTGGCTGTATGGGCTTGGACTGGTGAGCGGGTATTGCTATCGTACGCATACCGAAATACGACATCGACAGGAGCGGAAAATGAAATATCACAACGGGCGATTGCGCAATCTACAGGATGCCACACTCTGCTTGAGACCGGAGCCGCAGAAGCAAGAGTTGAGCTGGAAGGAATGTATTCCGTTTGCCATTCTGGGCGCATTGCTGCTGACTTTGTTGCTGATTGAGCTGTTTCGATAAGCGCGCAACCGGGACTGCGTTGTGTGACGGGTTGCCGGGGGAAGTGACTGCCCGCATTGGTGTGCCATCTTGTTGAATTTTCAGAATATCTGTTGACGGCCTTACATATTCCGGTATAATTCGCGCCCCTGTTGAGCCGATGTACGGTTCGGCAGCCTTGCTCCACCGTCTCGCATGGCGGGGGGCTTTAATAACCACAAGGAGATGTAATGCGACATTACGAAATCGTGTTTATCGTGCATCCCGATCAGAGCGAGCAAGTGCCTGCAATGATCGAGCGTTATCGCACATTGGTCACTTCCAAGGATGGTCAAATCCATCGTCTGGAAGACTGGGGCCGCCGTCAGTTGGCCTACGCTATCCAGAAAATTCACAAGGCACACTATGTGCTGATGAATATCGAATGCAACCAGGAAACATTGGATGAGCTGGAGCACGCGTTCCGCTTCAATGATGCAGTATTGCGTCATCTGACCGTCAAAACCAAGGCGGCTGTCACTGTTCCATCGGCAATGATGAAGGAAGAAAAGTCCAGATCCGTGCTGAGTGAAGAGGTTGTTCCGGCTAAAGAAGAAAGCGTAGAAGCTTAAATCTGGTCGCGTAACCGTTGCCGCGCTTCATGCGCACCGCAACGACAGCTACTTATCAATATTTGGTGAAGGAAACATCATGGCTCGTCCATCAGGCAAAAGTACCGACGATAAAAAGAAGCGTTTTTCTCGTAACAATCTGTTCAAGCGTCGCAAGTTCTGCCGCTTTACAGTCGAGAAAATTGCAGAAGTAGATTACAAGGATGTGAATATCCTCAAGGAATTCATTTCTGAAAATGGCAAGCTGATCCCTGCTCGCATCACTGGCACCAAGACACGCTACCAGCGTCAATTGAGTACAGCCGTGAAGCGCGCGCGTTTCCTGGCTTTGCTGCCCTATACTGATTTGCACTAGGAGTATCGGACATGCAAATAATTTTGATGGAAAAAGTCATCAACCTGGGTTCATTGGGTGATGTGGTTAATGTCAAGAATGGTTACGCACGTAACTTCCTGATCCCGCAAGGTAAAGCAAAGCGCGCTACGACTGCCAATATGGCTGAGTTTGAAGCACGTCGCGCGGAAATCGAAGCGTCTGACAAGGCAAAACTGGCTGATGCGCAAGCACGCGGCGAGAAATTGGCTGGTCTGACATTGCAGATTTCACAAAAATCCGGCGTGGACGGCAAGCTGTTCGGCTCCGTGACTAATGCAGACGTTGCGGCCGCACTGGCTGAGCAGGGTTTTGCGGTAGAAAAGGCGCAAGTGCGTATCGCTGATGGTCATCTTAAGACCGTGGGCGATCATGCAGTCAGCGTTGCGCTGCATACAGATGTGGTGGTGGATATCACTGTTTCGGTACTCGGCGAGCACTAAAATAGTTTTCTGCAACACAGCTACACAAAAAAGGACTGGAAACAGTCCTTTTTTATTTTCTGAATTTTCCTCACGGCAAGGTAAAATGCGGCTCGTTTATTGACGAGTCATCGGTTCCAGTCATGCAAAATTTTTCAAATTCAGATGCGCAAATTGATCAGATCAAGCTGCCCCCGCATTCGGTAGAGGCCGAACAGTCGGTGTTGGGCGGGTTGATGCTGGAATCCACTGCGCTGGATAAAATCGCCGACTTGATTTCCGAGGACGATTTCTATCGTCGTGAACATCGGCTGATTTACCGTCATATCGTGCGCATGAGCGAGCAAGCCAAGCCGGTGGACGTGATTACCGTGGCGGAAGCGCTGGAGAACAGCGACGAGTTGGACAAGGCAGGTGGCTTGTCCTATCTGGGGAGTCTGGTGCAGAACGTACCCTCCGCAGCCAATATTCGTCGTTATGGCGAGATCGTGCGCGAGCGTTCCATCATGCGCAAGCTGGTGGAAGTGGGTACGGATATTGCCAGCAGTGCTTACAATCCTACCGGTCGCGATGCCGCGCAATTGCTGGACGAAGCCGAAGGCAAGGTGTTTGAGATTGCCGAAGCGGGATCAAAAGGCAAGCAGGGTTTTATGTCGATGCCACCCTTGCTCACGCAGGTGGTCGAGCGTATCGAGACGCTGTATGGGCGCGACAATGTCAGCGATGTGACGGGTACGCCAACCGGCTTTGCCGATCTGGATAAAATGACCTCTGGATTACAGGCCGGTGATCTGGTGATTGTGGCGGGGCGTCCGAGTATGGGTAAGACCGCTTTCTCGATCAATATCGCGGAAAATATCGCGCTGGACAGCAACTTGCCGGTGGCTATTTTCAGTATGGAAATGGGCGCGGCGCAACTGGCGATGCGTATGCTGGGCTCGGTTGGCAAGTTGAATCAACATGATTTGCGCTCGGGGCGTTTGCAGGACGATGACTGGGGGCGCTTGACCCATGCGCTGGGCAGGCTCAATGATGCGCCGATGTTTATCGACGAATCAGCCGCCCTGTCGTCACTGGATTTGCGCGCACGGGCGCGCCGCCTGCATCGCCAGCACGGGCAGTTGGGCTTGATCGTGGTGGATTATTTGCAACTGATGAGTTCCAATGCGGGTAAAGCCAGTGAAAACCGCGCTACCGAAATCTCGGAAATTTCACGCGGGTTGAAGAGCCTGGCAAAGGAATTACAATGCCCGGTGATGGCGCTCTCGCAGCTCAACCGTTCGCTGGAACAACGCCCTAACAAACGTCCGGTGATGTCCGACTTGCGCGAATCGGGCGCGATCGAGCAGGATGCCGACCTGATTCTGTTTATTTACCGCGATGAAGTTTACAACTCCGACTCGGCAGACAAGGGCAAGGCCGAGATTATCATCGGTAAACAGCGTAACGGCCCGATCGGCACAGTGGCGCTGGCTTTCCGCGGTGAATACACGCGCTTTGATAATCTGGCTTCGAGCGGCTATTAAATATATCCTCGGATATTATGAATAACTGGCCAAAGAAACTGCACCCCGGACATAGTCTGCGTGCACAAATTAGTCTGGCGACGGGCGCTATGGTCATGCTGCTCTCAGTCGCCATCGGCTATTATGCGGCCGATATCAGCAGGAGCCAGATCGAACACACCGAGGGCGAGGCGTTTGCGCTGCGTGCAAAAAATGCGCTGGATGTGCTGGATCGCGGCATGTTCGAGCGCAGTCGCGAGATTCAGAATGCGGCGATACTCGACGACATACGCGACCCATCAGTCTCGCTGGCGCACAAGCGCGAGATACTCGAACGGCTGCAAACCACTTTTAATGCTTACGCGTGGATCGGTATTTGCGATGCACAAGGCATAGGCATGGTTGGGACGGGGCGGTATCTCGAGGGTAAGGAACTGAGCAAGCGTCCCTGGTGTACGCAGGGGCGGGACGGCATTTATTTTGGTGATGTCCATGATGCGCTGTTGCTGGCCAAGCTGTTGCCCAATCCCAGTGGAGAATCCTTCTATCTGGTGGATGTGGCTGCGCCGATCAAGGATAGTCAGGGCGTGTTGCAGGGCGTATTGTGCGGTCACATCTACTGGCGCTGGGCGGAAGAGGTGCTCGATAGCAAGCAGACGCCCGGCAAGGATATTTTTCTGGTGAGCAAAGGTGGCTTGATGCTGTCCGGCCCGGCTACGCCGCAGAGCAAGCTGTCCGAGCTGTCGCCCGAGGCCGTTCAGGCCATCAGCGACAACCCCAATAGCAGCGGCTATCAACTGGTCAGGTGGAATGACGGCAAGACCTATCTGGTCGGTTTTGCCAAGTCTTCAGGTTATCGTGAATATCCCGGGATGGGCTGGGTGAGTCTGGTGCGTCAGGAAGTGGGCGCGGCCTTTGCGCCCGCGCGGCATTTGCAGCAGCACATTTTGCAGGTGGGTGCGGCACTGGGATTGTTATTCGCCTGGCTGGGCTGGCTGATGGCGGGGCGTATCGCCCGTCCGATTTCGCGCATCAGCATCGCAGCTGACAGGATAGCCGCAGGTGATTTGGAGTGCGATGTGCCGGTTCATCAGGGTGAGGGCGAGGTGGCGCATCTGTCTGCGGCGATACACCATATGGTGACTAACCTGACCCGTGAAATCATGCAGCGTAAACAGGCGGAACAGGGTCTGCGTCTGTCCGCCAAGGTATTCGAGAGCAACACCGAAGCCATCATGATTACCGATGCGGATCAGAAAATCGTGATGACCAATCAGGCATTTACCGCAATCACCGGATATCGGGCTGACGAGGTGCTGGGACAAAGTCCGAAAATGCTCGCATCCGGCAGGCATAATCACGAGTTCTATCACGAATTCTGGCAATCGCTTAATAGTCTGGATATGTGGCGAGGCGAAATCTGGAACAAGCGCAAGAATGGTGTCGTGTTCCCAGAATGGGTCACTATTACTGTGCTGCGTGATGAGCAATCCAGGGCTATCACCCATTATGTCGCGGTCTTTCTCGATATTACCGAACGTAAGAAAGAGGAAGAACGCATCAACTATCTGGCCAATTATGACGTACTGACCGGCTTGCCTAATCGCTATCTGCTGGCAGACCGTCTCGAACAGGCGCTTTCATCCGCCCAGCGCAATCAGGCCAGGATTGCGGTGATGTTTATTGATCTGGATCACTTTAAGAACATCAATGACTCCCTTGGGCATGATGTCGGCGATGCCCTGCTCAAACAGGTTGCCGAGCGTTTCAAGGTCTGTTTGCGTCGCAGTGACACCATCGCCCGGCAGGGTGGTGATGAATTCGTGGCGGTGTTGACGGAATTCAATTCGTCAGAGGAATTGATTTTTGTAGCGGAGAAAATGATCGCGTCGCTACAGGAAAAATTCATTCTGGATGAATATCAGTTATCCATTACACCCAGTATCGGCATAAGCATCTACCCTGAGGATGGCATTAGCGCTGTCGAGTTGTTGCGCAATGCGGATTTGGCGATGTACCGTGCCAAGGATAGCGGCCGCAACAGCTTTCAGTTTTATGCGCCTGAGATGAATATCAAGGCAGTGGAGCGGCTTAAACTGGAAACGGGTTTGCGCGTCGCCATTGCACAGCAGCAGCTGATGGTTTATTACCAGCCCAAGGTGAATTTGCTGAGTGGGGAAATGGTAGGCATGGAAGCCCTGTTGCGCTGGCAGCACCCTGAAATGGGCTTTATTTCTCCGGCCTTATTCATCCCCGTTGCGGAAGAAAGCGGACTGATCAACGAGATAGGCGAGTGGGTGCTACGTCAAGCGTGCTTGCAGGCACGTCTGTGGCAGGCACAGGGGTTCGATATTGTGCCGATAGCAGTCAATCTTTCTGCGCGCCAACTTAAACAGGGCAATTTCCCGGAGCGCGTCATGGCGATATTGCGTGATGCGGGTCTGGAGGCGGGTTATCTGGAACTGGAAATCACTGAAAGCATGCTGATGGATATGGGTAAGGCGGGGCTGGCGGTGATGGAGCAACTGCACGAGGCGGGTATTTCTCTGGCGTTGGATGATTTCGGCACGGGTTATTCATCGTTGAGCCGTCTGAAAAATCTGCCGCTGGACAGGCTGAAAATAGACCAATCCTTTGTGCGCGACATCGTGACCGATTCCGATGATGCGAGTATTGTCAGCGCCACGGCGGTATTGGCTCACGCCCTCGGGCTGAAGGTGACGGCGGAGGGGGTAGAGACACAAGCGCAACTGGATTTCATCAAATCCTTGCAGTGCGAAGAGTATCAAGGCTACTTATTCAGCCGCCCCGTGCCGGCTATTGAAGTGTCGAGATTTTTTCGGCGCGATAAAGTTTGAAGCAGGGCAAGGTTTCGGCTACAATGCGCGCTCTTCAAAAGGAGCGTAGCTCAGTTGGTTAGAGCGCTTGGTCGACATCCAAGAGGTCATCAGTTCGAATCTGATCGTTCCTACCAAACAAAACAACGGGTTAGAACGGAAACGTTCTAACCCGTTTTTAATTCTGCGGGCGCGTTTCGGGATGCATAGGCTGTCAAGCGGCGTCTGTTGTGTCATAATCGCGCGCTCTGAAAACGAGTATTTTGCAGGCGAAACAATATGAGCGCACAAACCCTTTACGACAAACTTTGGAATTCCCATCTGGTACGTCAGGATGACGATGGCACGGCGTTGATTTATATCGATCGCCAGCTGGTGCATGAAGTGACCAGTCCGCAAGCTTTTGAAGGCTTGAGGCTGGCAAAGCGCAAGCCCTGGCGCATTGCCTCGATGCTGGCCGTGCCGGATCACAACGTGCCGACGACCAACCGTGCGGCGGGTATCGCCGATCCGGTTTCGCGCATTCAGGTGGAAACGCTGGATGCGAACTGTGCCGAATTCGGCATTACTGAATTCAAGATGGGCGACATCCGTCAGGGCGTCGTGCATGTGATCGGTCCTGAACAGGGCGCGACTCTGCCCGGCATGACGGTGGTGTGCGGCGATTCCCATACCAGTACTCACGGAGCGTTCGCGGCGCTGGCGCATGGTATAGGCACGTCCGAGGTCGAACATGTCATGGCCACGCAGTGTTTGGTCGCCAAGAAATCCAAAGCCATGGAGATTCGCATCGACGGCGCGTTGGGTCTGGGGGTGTCGGCAAAAGATATCGCGCTGGCGGTGATAGGCCAAATCGGTACGGCAGGCGGCACCGGCTACGCGATCGAATTTACCGGCAGCACGGTGCGCGCCTTGAGCATGGAAGGGCGCATGACTCTATGCAATATGGCGATAGAGGCGGGCGCGCGCGCTGGCATGATCGCGGCGGACGATACGACTTTTGCTTATCTCAAGGGGCGCCCTTTTGCACCGCAGGGTGCAATGTGGGATAAGGCTGTTGCCGAGTGGCGTAATTTACACAGTGACGAAGGTGCGGTGTTTGATGCGACCGTGGTGCTGGACGCGGCGAGCATTCGTCCTCATGTGACCTGGGGGACTTCACCGGAAATGGTGGTGACCATAGACGGTTGCGTGCCGGATCCGGCGACACTGAGCCCGGAACAGCGCGAGGGCGCTGAACGTGCGCTGATTTACATGGGATTGAAGGCGAATACGCCGATCAGCGAGATCAGCATAGACAAGGTGTTTATCGGTTCCTGTACCAACGGGCGCATCGAAGACATGCGGGCAGCGGCAGCGGTGGCCAAGGGTAAAAAGATTGCTGCAAACGTGACGCTGGCGATGGTGGTTCCCGGCTCCGGTCTGGTCAAGGCGCAAGCTGAGCAGGAAGGGCTGGACAAGATTTTTATCGAGGCGGGTTTTGAGTGGCGCGATCCGGGTTGTTCGATGTGTCTGGCGATGAATGATGACAAGCTGGCCGCAGGGGAGCGTTGTGCATCGACTTCCAACCGCAACTTTGAGGGGCGGCAGGGGCAGGGAGGACGCACGCATCTGGTCAGCCCGGAAATGGCGGCGGCGGCGGCGATTGCCGGTCATTTTGTTGATGTAAGCAAGCTTTAAGGGGAATTGAAGATGAAATTGATTGCATTGATAGTGGCAGGGATCGTGTTGGTGGGTTGCAATACCGTTCAGGGTCTGGGTAAAGACTTGCAGAAGGGTGGCGAAAAACTGGAAAAGGCGGCAGACAGGTAATGGATAAGTTCACTTTACTTAATGGTCTGGTCATGCCTATGGATCGCGCTAACGTGGACACGGATGCGATCATCCCCAAGCAGTTCCTGAAATCCATCAAGCGTTCCGGTTTCGGCCCGAATGCCTTTGACGAATGGCGTTATCTGGATCACGGCGAGCCGGGAATGGACAATAGCAAACGTGCTATTAATCACGAGTTTGTGCTGAATCAGCCGCGCTATCAGGGCGCGCAGATTTTGCTGGCACGCGAAAACTTCGGTTGCGGCAGTTCGCGCGAACATGCGCCCTGGGCACTTGAGGATTGTGGTTTTCGCGTCATCATCGCGCCCAGTTTTGCCGATATTTTTTTCAATAACTGTTTCAAGAACGGCCTGTTGCCGATCAGACTGGATGCCACACAGGTAGATAACCTGTTCAAGGCGGTGGAAGCCCATGCCGGTTACCGTCTGGTGATTGATCTGGAAAAACAGACTATCAGCGCGCCGGACGGCACGGTGTACCTGTTTGAAGTGGATGCGTTTCGCAAGCATTGCCTGCTCAACGGTCTGGACGACATCGGCCTGACCTTGCAGCATGTGGATGAGATCGCCGCCTTCGAGACCCGGCACCTTGCGGCGCAGCCCTGGCTGTAGCAGGGTAAGTGGTAAGTGGTAAGTGGTAAGTGGTAAGTGGTAAGTGGTAAGTGGTAAGTGGTAAGTGGTAAGTGGTAAGTGGTAAGTGGTGGTTTTGACTCACCACTGAGGCACGCAGTGCCGCCCCACTCACCACTCACAGTATTTAGAAATGTATTAGGACATTAAAATGAAAATTGCAGTCTTGCCGGGTGACGGCATAGGAACAGAGATCGTTGCTCAAGCTGTGAAGGTGATGGAAGCCTTGCGTGGCGAGGGTTTGAAAATCGAACTGGAATACGGCCATATCGGCGGCGCGGGCTATGATGCGGCGGGTGATCCCTTGCCTGCTGCGACTGAAAAGCTGGCGCAGCAAGCGGATGCCGTGCTGCTGGGCGCGGTGGGCGGCTACCAGTACGACACCTTGCCTCGCCCCATGCGTCCCGAGCAGGGTTTGCTGCGCATACGCAAGTCACTGAATCTTTTTGCTAATCTGCGTCCCGCGCTGGTCTATCCCGAGCTGGTAGATTCTTCCAGCCTGAAGCCGGAACTGGTGTCCGGTCTGGATATTCTGATTCTGCGCGAACTGACTGGAGACATCTATTTCGGTCAACCGCGCGGCATCCGTACCCTGGATAATGGTGAGCGTCAGGGCTTCGACACCATGCATTACAGCGAATCCGAAGTGCGCCGCGTGGCGCATGTCGGCTTTAAGAGCGCGATGAAACGCAGCAAGCGTCTGTGTTCGGTGGACAAGGCCAACGTGCTGGATACCAGCATGTTCTGGCGCGAGATCGTCACCGAAGTCGGGAAGGAGTACCCGGAGGTCGAGTTGTCGCACATGTATGTGGACAATGCCGCCATGCAACTGGTGCGTGCGCCCAAGCAATTTGATGTGATGCTGACAGGCAATATCTTCGGCGATATTTTGTCCGATGAAGCCTCGATGCTGACCGGCTCGATCGGCATGCTGCCCTCCGCTTCGCTGGATGCGGATAACAAGGGGCTGTACGAACCCTGTCACGGTTCGGCGCCGGACATCGCGGGTCAGGATATCGCCAACCCGCTGGCGACGATACTGTCGGTAGCCATGATGATGCGTCACACGTTTGCGCGTGAAGACGTCGCACAACGCATCGAAACCGCAGTCCGTCGTGTCTTGCAGCAAGGATTGCGCACAGGCGACATCTATCAGGCTGGAATGCAGAAGGTGGGTTGCACGGCGATGGGCGATGCGGTGGTCAAGAGTTTATAGCTTATAGCTAGTGGCTAGTGGCTAGTGGCTAGAGCCTGTAGTAAACGGGTCCGCTACCCGCTACCCGCTACAAGCTACAAGCTATGAGTCCAAATTTATTGAGAAAGAAAAAGAAATGAACAAGCAAGATGAAAAGCTTTTATCCGGGCATCTGTACGATGTATGTATATTAGGCGCAACAGGCGCGGTCGGCGAGGCTATGCTGGCTATTCTGGAACAGCGCAATTTCCCGGTGCGCAATCTTTATCCTCTGGCTTCCAGCCGCTCTGCGGGCAGTGTCGTCACTTTCCACGGCAAGGAATACACCGTGCTGGATGTGGAAAACTTTGATTTTTCACAGGCGCAAATAGGTTTGTTCTCGGCGGGTGGCAGCGTGTCGGAAAAATATGCACCCATCGCGGCTGCCGCAGGTTGCGTAGTGATAGATAACACTGCACATTTCCGTTACGACCGCGATATCCCGCTAGTGGTGCCGGAAGTGAATCCGCATGCCATCGCGCAATACAAGAATCGCGGCATCATTGCCAATCCGAACTGCTCCACCATACAGATGATGGTAGCGTTGAAGCCGATCAAGGATGCGGTGGGTATCTCGCGTATCAATGTGGCGACGTATCAGGCGGTGTCCGGCACTGGCAAGGAAGCGATCGAGGAGTTGGCAGCACAGACTCGCGCGCTGTTCAACTCCCAGGATGTAGAAGCCGAAGTCTATCCCAAGCGTATCGCCTTCAACGTGTTGCCGCAGATTGATGTGTTCATGGAAAACGGCTACACCAAGGAAGAAATGAAGATGGTCTGGGAAACCCAGAAGATCATGGAAGATGATTCGATCGTGGTGAACCCGACCGCTGTACGCGTGCCGGTGTTCTATGGTCACTCCGAAGCCGTGCACATCGAAACCCGCAAGAAGATTACTGCCGCCGAGGCGCGCGCCCTGCTGGAAAAGGCACCGGGCGTGGTCGTGATGGATGAGCGTGTGCCGGGTGGCTGGCCAACTGCCATTGATGCGGCAGGCACGGATGCGACCTACGTGGGGCGGATACGCGAGGATATATCGCATCCCATGGGGCTGGATATGTGGGTGGTGAGCGATAACGTGCGCAAGGGCGCGGCCTTGAATAGCGTGCAAATTGCCGAAATACTGATCGCAGAATATCTGTAATAGTTTGCTCTGGGGCTCTTGGGGCTTGTCCTGATGGCTCCGTAATGATACTTTTGTCGCCAATACATATAGCGAGGCAACCAGCGTGCGTAAATCACTGTTGAAACAAGCAGCTCTTCGATCAGGCGGACTCACACCTTCAGATAGCCCAAGACTCATGCTGAAAATGCTGAGTGTAGCCGTGGGTCTGACGCTGGGCACCCTGGCACATGCCGTGGGTCTGGGCGGCATCAATGTGGTTTCTGCGCTGGGTCAGCCGCTGAAAGCTGAAATCGAACTGCTCGCAGTCAGCAAATCGGACAAGCCCAGCCTGGTTGCGCGTCTCGCTTCACCCGATGCTTATAAGGGCGTCGGTCTGGAGTATCCCTACGGCGTTAAATACAGTTTTCAGGTTGAAAGTCGTGCGAATGGCGCGACCTATCTCAAGTTAAGCAGCAATCAGGAAATCAATGACCCTTTTGTCAGCTTGCTGGTTGAGTTGTCATGGTCGTCGGGCAGATTGATGCGCGAATATACTTTTCTGCTCGATCCGCCCGGCTATGTTGCGGCCCAACCTGCGCCTGAAACAGTGCAAACAGTTTTGCCGGCAGTGGTGTCGCCTGTCAGGCTGACGGCGATTCCCAAGAGTTTGGAAGAGGCTAAGCCGGTTGCCAGGTTCGTTGAACAGCCAGTTGAGCGACCCGTTGAGAAACGGGCCGTTGCCGCACCCGCCCGGGCCGAAAAAGCCAGCGTGGAGACGGGTAAAATTACCGTTCAACGCGGCGATACCCTGAATAAAATTGCCGCACGCAGCAAGCCGGATGACGTCAGTCTGGAGCGCATGCTGGTCGCGCTGTATCGTGCCAATGATGATCAGTTTGACGGCAAAAATATGAACCGCATTCAATCCGGGAAAATCCTGCGCATGCCGGATCAGGATGAAGTGATGAATGTGGCTCAGTCTGAGGCGGTGCAGGAAATACGCGCTCAGTCAGCCGACTGGAACGCTTATCGTCAGAAGCTCGCCGCAGCGGCTACGACAAGCCGTCAGGATGAAACAAACCGGCAAGTCGCTACCGGGAAAATCAGCGGTTCGGCTACCGATAAAACGCCGGTGACTCATGAGTCAGCCAAGGAAGTGTTGCGTTTATCCAAGGGCGAATTGCCCGGTGACAAGGCGGGCGCAGCAGGCCGTGCTGCACAGGATAAACGTAATTCCGCCGAAGAAGACGCGATTGCAAAAAGCAAGGCTGTCGAAGAAGGCAAGGCACGCGCTGCGTTACTGGAAAGCAACCTCAAGAACATTGAGCGTCTGGCACAGCTAAAAGCTGAGGCTGCGGCGCTGGTCGCGGTCGCGTCTGTGGAAGGTGCGGCCTCTTCGGTTGCTAATGAAGTCGCAGCAGCCAGTGAAGTCGCAGCGGCCAGCGAAGTCGCGGGGGTAAGCGCGGTGAAGCCAGCACCCGCAGTGGCGGAAGAACCTGCCTTGCTGGATCAATTGCTGGCTTCTCCGCTGTTGATGGGTATAGGCGCAGCTGTGTTGCTTGCGCTGGGCGGTTTGGGTATTGCGCTCGGTCGTCGCAAGCAGGCACCGGCGAAGGTCGCTGCAGCTGTCGATGCTGAGGGTACGAAAACAGGACATCTGACCAGTCCGGTTGCGCCTTCTCCCGATACCGGCGATTTTACGGTGCTCGCCGGTCAGACAGAAGAAGCTCCGCTACAGCCCGAAGATATTGATCCGATTAGTGAAGCCGAACTGTTCCTGAATTTTGGCCGTGATGAACAGGCAGAAGAGGTGTTGAAGGACGCGATATTGCGTACGCCTGATAACCATCAGTTACATTTGAAATTGCTGGGTATTTACGCTAATCGTAAAGATGCGGCCGCCTTCTCGGTGGTCGCTATGCAGTTGCATGACACCGGAGATACCGACGCGATGCGGCAGGCTGCTGAAATGGGCAGGAAGCTGGATCCGGATAATCCGCTATATGCCGAAGACGGTTCCGAAAATACCGTTACCGAAGTGGCCGTTGCCGAAGAATCCGGCGAGGAACAAGCCGGTGATGAGGATGCGAGTATTGAAGAGGCGGGCAGTGCTACCGTGTTGAGCCCCGCATTCAGCGTGGAAGATGCGCTTGCCGCACCTGAAGAGCTGCCATCAGCCGACGAAGATGTAACGGACCTGCAAGCTACGGAGCACACGTCGGATCAGGCGGGCATGATAGATTTCGATGTGACTGCCGCGCCCGTCGAACAACCGGCTGCCGTCGATTTTGAAGTAACTGCCATGCCGGAAATCACCGAGCAGGCGGAATCGATCGATTTCGATGTGACCTCCACCCATTCTTTGTCAGCCGCAGCCGAGGAATTGGATATGGATGTCTCCGGGAAGGAAGCGGAGATAGCTGAAACGGAAATGGCTGAAGCAGCGACAGCCGAAACAGAGATAGCTGAAGTTGAACAGCAGGAAGTCGCATTGCCGAATCTTGATGATTTGATCTTTGATGTCACGCCCGTCCCCGAAGTCCAGAAAGAATCCAAGGCCGAGACCGCCAGCAAGGAAAATGAAGGCGCCATGGAATTTATGCTGGACTTCCCGATGGATGACATAGTAGAAACTCCGGCCTCACCTCCTCCGGTTATCGATCTGGCTGATATCAGTCTGGATATGGATGATGCAGGTGAAGCTGCCGGCAAACCTGTGGCAGAAGTTGCCGCCGTCGCGCCGACAGCCGAGGCGAAGCCGGTTGAGCGGAGTGAGCAATGGCATGAAGTCACTACCAAGCTGGATCTGGCAAGAGCGTATCAGGAGATGGGCGATGCGGTAGGCGCGCGTGAAATTCTCGATGAAGTCGTACTGGAGGGTGATGAGGCGCAACAGCGTGAGGCGCAGTTAATTATCAGCCAGTTGGGATAATGGATTATTTTTGCACTACGGCAGCTCTTTGGTGAGCTGCCGTTTTTTTTGGAGCGACGTGCATGAAGTTACACCCCGCTACGCAAATATTGATCTGGTGTGTGCTGGTGGCCGCAATGCAATTTCTGACGCCCGCCACATTGCTGGTGACCGGCGCCCTGGTGCTATCGCTGGCCTTCGCGCTGTCCAGTCACAAGTTCGTCCAGTTGGTGCGGCGCACGCGCTGGATATTGTTTTCATTGTGGCTGATATACGCCTACAGCACACCGGGGCAAGCTGTATGGGATGCACCGTTCAGTCCCAGTCTTGAAGGCTTGCTCGATGGCGGTTTGCAATTGATGCGTTTGCTGGTTGCCTTGGCTGGTCTGGCGATATTGCTGGATAGGCTGCACAGGCAGCAGCTGATGGCCGGTCTGTACAGTCTGTTTGCGCCGCTGGAATGGCTGGGGCTGTCGCGTGAACGACTGGCCGTGCGGCTGGCGCTGACTTTGCACTATGCCGAAGTCGCGATGTTGCGCGAAACGCGCAGCTGGCAAGACTGGCTGCACAGCCTGTTTGAGCCGCACGGGGAAGTGACAAAATCCATGGAGTTGCCGGTGTATCGCTTTGCACGCCTTGATGTGCTGCTGCTGGCTAGCGCGCTGCTGTTGCTATGGCTGGCGGTCTGATGAGAATCGCGCTGGGAGTGGAATACGACGGTCGCCCCTATTGTGGCTGGCAGAGTCAGGCTGAAGGGCAAACCGTGCAGGACGCGATGCAGGCTGCGTTGAGTCAGATAGCAGGTGCGCCGATTTCGGTCATTGCCGCAGGGCGCACTGACACCGGGGTGCATGCGCTGGAGCAGGTGATACATTTCGATACGCAGGCGGAGCGTCCGTTGACGGCCTGGGTGCGTGGCGCGAACGCGCTGTTGCCGGATAGCATCGCGGTGCGCTGGGCGCATCTTGTGCCGGACGAGTTTCATGCGCGTTTTTCGGCGCACGGGCGCAGCTATCGCTATCTGCTGATCAATCGTCCGGTGCGACCCGCGATACAGGCAGGGAAAGCAGGCTGGTTTTACGCGCCACTGGATGTGGCCGCGATGCAGGCGGCGGCGCAATGCCTGCTGGGCGAACATGATTTCAGCGCATTTCGCGCCTCGCAATGTCAGGCCAAGTCTCCGGTCAAGACATTGAATAAACTGGATATTTATCTGGACGGCGAGATGCTGGTGTTCGATGTCAGCGCCAATGCATTTTTACACCACATGGTGCGTAATCTGGTGGGTTGTCTGGTGTATGTCGGCAAGGGCAAGTATTCGCCGGAATGGCTGGCCGGTGTGCTGGAAAGCCGTGAGCGCAGGCTCGCCGCGCCGACCTTTTCACCGGATGGTTTATACTTGCGCCGCATTCAATACGATGCGAAGTGGGGTTTGCCTCAGGAGCAGGAATGAGGATTGAGGATTGAGTATGGATGAACGGGATGTTGTTAAAGCGCAAAATGTGGAAGCGGGAGTCGGGTTTTTTCACTCCTCTGTCCTCTATCCTGCATCCTGTCGTGTAAAAATTTGCGGCATAACCCGCGTGGAAGATGCATGGGCTGTGGCGATGAGTGGCGCGGATGCAATCGGCCTGGTGTTTTATGAAAAAAGTCCGCGTCATGTCAGTATCGTTCAGGCCGCCAAGCTGGCGGCCGCGCTGCCGCCCTTTGTCACTGTGGTCGGGTTGTTCGTGAATGCCAGTGCAGAGGCGGTGCGTGAGGTGTTGGCGGCCGTTCCGCTGGATGTACTGCAATTTCACGGGGATGAATCGCCCCAATTCTGTGCGCAATTTCAGAAGCCCTATCTCAAAGCAATTCGCGTCAAAGCCGGGGTGGATTTGTTACAATGCGCGGCTCGTTTTCATAGCGCCCAGGGTTTGCTGCTGGATGCGCATGTGGAAGGGATACCGGGTGGCACCGGAGCCAGTTTCGACTGGACTTTGATTCCCGAAAAATTACCGCTGCCTTTGATTTTGTCAGGCGGGCTGAGCGTGGAAAATGTCGCCGCGGGAATTAGACAAGTAAGGCCCTATGCGGTGGATGTATCGAGCGGTGTAGAGGCGAGCAAGGGAATAGGTACCCTAAAGGGTATTAAAGACGCGGCGAAGATCGCCCGTTTCATGCAAGAGGTTAAAAGTGTATAACTATCCAGACAGTACGGGTCATTTTGGCCAGTTCGGCGGCATCTACATGGCGGAAACGCTGATTCCGGCAGTGGAAGAATTGCGTGTGCAGTATCTGCGCTATCAAAACGACCCTGAATTCAAGGCCGAGTTTGCCTACGAATTGAAACATTATGTCGGGCGCCCCAGCCCGATTTATCACGCAAAAAACTGGTCCGACCGGCTGGGCGGCGCGCAGATTTACCTGAAGCGCGAAGACTTGAATCACACCGGCGCGCACAAGATCAATAATGCCATCGGCCAGGCCTTGCTGGCAAAACGCATGGGCAAGAAACGCGTGATCGCCGAGACAGGCGCGGGCATGCACGGCGTGGCGACGGCCACCGTGGCCGCGCGTTTTGGCATGGAGTGCATCGTTTACATGGGCGCGGAAGACATCCAGCGCCAGTCGCCGAATGTGTACCGGATGAAATTGCTGGGCGCAACGGTAGTGCCGGTGGAGAGCGGTTCTAAGACGCTCAAGGATGCCTGCAACGAAGCGATACGTGACTGGGTGACTAACGTCGAGAGCACTTTTTACATCTTCGGCACGGCGGCGGGCCCGCATCCTTATCCGATGATGGTGCGCGATTTCCAGTGCGTGATCGGCAACGAAGCCAAAATACAGATGCCGGAAATGATCGGTCGTCAGCCTGATGCGGTGATCGCCTGCGTCGGCGGCGGCTCCAATGCTATCGGTCTGTTCTATCCCTACATCGAAGAAGAAAACGTGCAGATTATCGGCGTAGAGGCGGGCGGCTACGGCATCGCCAGTGGACAGCACGCGGCGCCACTCACTGCGAACGCCAAGGTAGGCGTGCTGCATGGTAATCGTGTGAATCTGATGCAGGATGAAAACGGTCAGATTACCGAGACTCATTCCATTTCCGCCGGTCTGGATTATCCCGGTGTCGGCCCTGAGCATTGCTGGCTGAAGGAAATCGGACGCGCGCAATATGTCGCGATTAACGATGATGAGGCGATGCGGGCTTTTCACGATCTGTGCCGCTTCGAAGGCATCATTCCCGCGCTCGAATCCAGTCATGCGCTCGCGCATGCGGCGAAGATCGCGCCCGAGATGAGTAAAGATAAGGCATTGCTGGTCAATCTTTCCGGTCGTGGCGATAAAGACATCAATACCGTGGCACGTCTTTCGGGGATTGCGCTATGAGCCGTATTCAAACAACGTTTGACGCGCTCAAACAGCAAAATCGCCGCGCATTGATTCCATTCTTCACCGCCGGAGATCCGCATCCGTCGCTCACCGTGCCGTTGATGCATGCCATGGTGGCAGCGGGTGCGGATGTGATCGAACTGGGCGTGCCGTTCTCCGACCCGATGGCCGATGGCCCGACCATACAGCGCGCTTCCGAGCGTGCGCTCAAACAGGGCATGTCGCTGCGCGGCGTGCTGAATCTGGTTGCAGAATTTCGCCAGCAGGACAACAGCACCCCGGTGGTGCTGATGGGTTATGGCAATCCGATCGAGGCGATGGGCTGGGATGTGTTCGCGCAACGCTGCGCGGAGGTGGGCGTGGATGGCGTGCTGACTGTGGATTTTCCGCCGGAAGAGAGCCACGATGCCTTCGAATATCTGCAAGCCCACGGCATTGATCCGATCTTTCTGCTGGCACCGACGACTGAAGACGCGCGCGTCGAACAGGTTGCCAAACTTGCGCGCGGCTATGTGTATTACGTTTCATTGAAGGGCGTGACCGGAGCGGGTAACCTCGACCTGTCTGCCATCGAGCAGAAGCTGCCGCAGTTGCGCAAACACATTAAACTGCCTATAGGCGTGGGTTTCGGCATCCGCGATGCGGTGACCGCGCAGGCGGTGGCGAAGCTGTGCGATGGCGTGGTGGTGGGCAGCCGCATCGTGCAGGAAATCGAGAATTCGAATGACGCGACAGTGATCGCCAATGTCAGCGCATTGGTCAATGAATTAAGGCTGGCAATCAATCAGGCGTAAGTCGGGCTCGACCCGACACGGCGGGCTCAGCCCGCCTACCCCATAATGTCATAGAGGACACAACATGAGCTGGTTTCAAAAATTACTACCCCCGAAGATCAAGCGTCGCGTGGGCGATGCCAAGAAAAACGTGCCGGAAGGGCTGTGGAGTAAGTGCCCGTCCTGCGAAACGGTGCTGTATCACTCCGACTTGGCAAAGAATTTGGGTGTATGCCCTACATGCAGTCACCATAACCGCGTTTCCGCTCGCTGCCGTCTGGACTGGTTGCTCGATGCCGAAGGACGTTTTGAAATCGGCGCCGAGGTTTTGCCGGTTGATACGCTCAAGTTCAAGGATCAGAAAAAATATTCCGACCGCCTGATCGCGTCTAAGAAAAGCACGGGTGAAGATGATGCTCTGGTGGTGATGCAGGGCAATATCCGTACTGCGCCGGTCGTTGTCGCCTGCTTTGAATTCAACTTCATGGGCGGTTCTATGGGTTCGGTAGTCGGCGAGCGTTTCGTGCGCGGGGTACAGGTTGCACTGGAGCAAAAATGCCCGTTCGTGTGTTTTGCCGCCAGCGGCGGGGCGCGCATGCAGGAAGGCTTGTTGTCGCTGATGCAGATGGCGAAAACCTGTGCCGCGCTGACGCAATTGTCCGAAGAAAAACTGCCGTTCATTTCCGTGTTGACCGACCCTACCATGGGCGGCGTGTCCGCCAGTTTCGCCTTCATGGGCGACGTGGTGATTGCCGAACCTGGCGCGCTGATCGGCTTCGCCGGTGCGCGCGTGATTCAGCAAACTGTGCGCGAAACCCTGCCTGACGGCTTTCAGCGTGCGGAGTTCCTGCTCGAGCACGGCGCGGTGGATATGATCATCGACCGTCGCGAGATGCGCGAACAACTGGCGACGCTGACCACCTTGCTGACTCGTCGGCCTGCCGTGGCAGAGATTGAGGCTGCGTAGGGTGGGCGCACCCTTGTGCCCACGCTGATTCCGCATCGTGTGCGGATGAAGCCTTCTATCTGATTTTAATTGATATATGCCAAAAACGCTGGCCGACTGGCTGATTTACCTTGAATCGTTGCACCCCAAGACTATCGCGCTGGGTCTTGAGCGTGTGGCGCAGGTCAAGCAACGATTAAATCTTTCCCCCGATTTTACTGTCATCGTTATCGGCGGCACCAACGGCAAAGGCTCGGTGTGCGCGATGCTG
The DNA here is from genome assembly GCA_030681375.1 of Gallionella sp. GTDB lineage: Bacteria > Pseudomonadota > Gammaproteobacteria > Burkholderiales > Gallionellaceae > Gallionella. The sequence continues at coordinate 71,621 of JAUXWM010000035.1, read as the reverse complement.
GAATCCATCCTGCATGCAGCTGGATACCGTGTCGGCTGCTATACCTCGCCGCACCTGCTGCACTACAACGAGCGCGTGCGCATAGCCAAACAACAAGCTTCCGATGAGGCGTTGTGCGCATCATTTGCGGCAATTGAACATGCACGAGGCGATATACCGCTTACCTATTTTGAATTCGGTACGCTGGCGGCGATGCAGCAGTTTATCAATCATAAGGTAGATGTCGCCATTCTAGAGGTGGGGCTGGGTGGCAGGCTGGATGCGGTGAATGTGTTTGATGCCGATTGTGCCGTGGTGACTTCGGTGGATATCGATCACACCGATTATCTGGGCGACACGCGGGAAGAAATCGCTTTCGAGAAGGCGGGGATTTTCAGGCAAGGCCGTGTAGCGATTTGCGCGGACAGCGATGTGCCGCAGCCAATACACGACCATGCGCAGGCGATCGGTGCGGAGCTGTGGAGCATAGGGCGTGAATTCGGTTTTACCGCGCATCAGGGGCAATGGGATTATCGCAGCAAGGTAAGGGCGCACAGTGCGCTGCCCTATCCGGCCTTGCGCGGCACGTTCCAGTTGCACAATGCGAGTGCCGCGCTGGCGGCGCTGGATGCGCTGAAAGAAAAATTGCCGGTGAGCATGGCGGCGATACGTCGCGGATTGACAGAAGTGCAGCTGGCAGGACGTTTTCAGTTCGTGCCGGGCAAGCCGCAATTGATCCTGGATGTGGCGCATAACCCGCATGCGGCCCGTACGCTGGCGCAAAATTTATCCGGCTTGCCGCCTTGTCCGCATACTTATGCCGTATTTGCGATGCTCAAGGATAAGGACATGGCGGGCGTGGCGACTGTGATGGATCCGCATATCGATACCTGGCTGGTGGCCGGTATCGCCGCACCACGCGGTGCCAGTGCTGAAGAATTGGCTGATGTGCTGCACCTTGCCGGGGTGCGCGGCGCGGTCATCCGTTTTTCTGATATTGCCGCTAGCATAGCGCATGCCTGTGACGTGGCAGGTGAAAATGATAGAATCGCCATCTTTGGATCGTTCTACACCGTAGCGGAAGCTCTGCTGGTCAGAGGCGTGCGCGTTACATGAACGATTCCTGTCTGTATCAACTGATTTTCAAGGCGAGCGGGGGATTTATTTTGGCGGGATCGGTTAATGGCTAAGCAAGGTACGGAAGAAGAATTGAATATCAAGCGTCGTGCGCGTCGTCGTCTGATCGGTGCGATTGCGCTGGCGCTGGCGATAGTCGTGATTTTGCCCATGGTACTGGACAGTGAACCCAAACCGAGCGGGCAGGGCATAGAATTGCGCATTCCAGCTGTTGACAAGGCAGGTGAGTTTGTTCCCGAGGTTGCGGTGTCCGAAGTGATGGAGGTGAACGCAGAATCAGCCGTTGTCGTCAGCGCAGGTTTTGAGGTGATCGCCGTCGCTCCGGTCGAAAATCCGCCGGTTGCGCCGCCGGTTGCTTCAGGCCATATCACCAAGCAGGATGTTAAGAAGCTGCCCGTTGCCACGCCGGAACCTGAGGTCTTGAAGGCCGAGGTCAAGCAGGCCGAGGTCAAGCAGGCGGAGGTCAAACAGGCGGAGGTCAAACAGGCGGAGGCGGCAAACTATGCCGTGCAGGTCGGCGCCTTCTCGAATGCAGCGACGGCGACGCAGGAAGCAGATAAATTGAAGGCATGGGGCTTTAAGGCCTATACCGAATTGATTAGCGGTACCACGCGGGTACGTGTCGGGCCCTATGCGGAGCGCGACAAGGCAGAAAAAGTGCGCTTGATGTTGGAAAAGCGTGGCTTGCATCCGGTTATAACGGCGCTTAAATGACAGGGTTCGATTATGCTGTCATAGGCATCATGCTGGTATCGTTGTTGCTGGGATTGTGGCGCGGTCTGGTTTATGAAGTGTTGTCGTTGCTGGGCTGGCCGCTGGCGTTTGTGCTTAGCCGGATGTTCGCAGCTGATATCGAGACGTTGTTGCCTATCAGTCTGGAGGCGGCCCGTGTTGCGTTAGCTTATGCGCTGGTGTTCATCGCAGCCTTGATCGTATGGGGTATGCTGGTCTGGTTATTTGCAAAGCTGATCAAGGCGGTGGGCCTGGGCGTGCTGGACAGTGTGCTGGGTGGCGTGTTCGGATTGTTGCGCGGCGTGCTGGTGATACTGGCCTTGGTATGGCTGGCGGGCATGTCGGATTTACCCGGGCAGGCGCTGTGGCGCGAGGCGCAATTCAGCCGGGTGGCGGAAGATGTCGCTATGCAGACAAAAGTATGGTTGCCGGACAATATTGCCGAGCGCATACATTACAGAAATCGTATTTAACTATTAGGAAATAAACATGTGCGGCATTCTCGGAGTGGTCTCGTATACGCCAGCTAACCAGCTTTTGTATGATGGTTTGCAGGTATTACAGCATCGTGGTCAGGATGCCGCCGGTATTGCAACCATGGATGGCGATACCATCCATCTGCATAAAGGCAACGGCCTGGTGCGCGATGTATTTCGCACCCGTAACATGCGCGCCCTGCAGGGCAATACGGGGATCGCACATGTGCGTTATCCTACAGCCGGCTCTGCAGTGGATCACAATGAAGCGCAACCCTTCTATGTGAATTCACCGTTCGGTATCGTGCTCGGACACAACGGTAATCTGACCAACGCCGAAGAACTCAAGAAGCAACTGTTCGTGCAGGATTTGCGCCACGTCAATACCAACTCTGACTCGGAAGTGCTGCTGAATGTGCTGGCGCATGAGTTGCAGGCAAAATGCAAAGGCTTGCGTCTGGATACGGAGACCATTTTTTCCGCTGTTTCCAGCGTACATCAGCGCTGCCGCGGTGCGTATGCGGTGGTGGCAATTATTGCCGGTTATGGCTTGCTGGCGTTTCGCGATAGTCACGGCATACGCCCGCTGGTCATCGGCGTAAATGAAACCGAATCCGGCACGGAATATCTGATCGCTTCAGAAGGCGTTGCACTGGATACGTTGGGCTTTAAATTCATGCGCGACATCGCGCCAGGTGAAGCCGTGTTTGTGGACTTCGATGGACAGCTGCACAGCAAGCAGTGCAGCGATAATCCCGTGTTAAATCCGTGCATATTCGAATATGTTTATTTTGCCCGCCCGGATTCGGTGATGGATGGCGTGTCCGTGTATGAGTCGCGTCTGTATATGGGTGAGTATCTGGCCGACAAGCTGGCACGCACCTGGCCGGATGTGGCCATCGACGTGGTCATACCGATTCCCGATTCCAGTCGCCCCAGCGCACTGCAACTGGCGAATCATCTGAACATTCCATTTCGCGAAGGTTTTGTAAAGAATCGTTATATCGGACGTACCTTTATCATGCCGGGGCAGGCGCTGCGCAAAAAATCAGTGCGTCAGAAGTTGAATGCCATCGGTGTCGAATTCAAGGGCAAGAACGTATTGCTGGTGGACGATTCCATCGTGCGTGGCACTACCAGTCGCGAGATCGTGCAAATGGCACGGGATGCGGGAGCGCTGAAGGTGTATTTTGCCTCCGCCGCGCCGCCGGTACGTTACCCCAATGTATATGGCATCGATATGCCCAGCCGTGCCGAACTGATTGCGACGGGGCGCAGCGATGAGGAAATCTGCCGCGAAATTGGCGCGGATGCGTTGATCTATCAAGATCTGGACGATTTGAAGGCGGCCGTTCGCAAGGCCAATCCTGAAATTATGGATTATGAGTCTTCCTGTTTTGACGGTATTTACATTACCGGTGACATCACACCGGCGTATCTGGACAAGATCGAGCAGGGGCGTGCGGGCGGCAAGGCAAACAAGGTTGCCGATGATGATCAGATGGAACTGGAACTGGCAATGAGTGCCACTTCGATGTGATTTTGTAGGCTGGGTTAGCGCAGCGTAACCCGGCAGAGTGAGGGGGAACCATGAACGAAGAAAATTATCAGCCTGAAACGCTGGCAGTGCGCGCAGGCACTGCGCGCAGCCAGTTCGGCGAGCACAGTGAAGCGATGTTTTTGACATCCAGCTTCGTGTTCGATAGCGCTGCACAGGCGGCTGCCCGTTTCATCGGCGAACAGCCCGGCAATATCTATTCGCGCTTCACCAATCCCTCCGTCACGATGTTCGAAGAACGTCTCGCCGCGCTGGAAGGGGCGGAGCAGTGCATCGCGACCGCATCCGGCATGGCGGCCATACTGTCGTGCGTCATGGGCGTGCTCAAGGCGGGCGATCATATCGTCGCGTCCGTCAGCCTGTTCGGCTCTACGGTGAATCTGTTCAATAACGTCATCAAGAAATTTGGTGTCGAGACGACCTATGTTTCCGCCACGGATGTGGCTGAGTGGCAGGCCGCAGTGCGACCCAATTCGCGCCTGTTCTTTCTGGAAACGCCGTCCAATCCGCTCACCGAAATTTCCGACATCGCGGCGATTGCTGCCGTGGCTAAAAACTGCGGCGCACTGCTGGCGGTGGATAACTGTTTCTGCACACCTATCCTGCAACGCCCGCTGGAGATGGGGGCGGACATCGTGATTCACTCCGCCACCAAATACATCGACGGGCAGGGGCGGGTGCTCGGTGGTGCGGTGCTGGGCAACAGGAAGAATCTTGAAGGCGTATACGGCTTTCTGCGTACCACCGGCCCTACCATGAGCGCGTTCAATGCATGGATATTCCTGAAAGGCCTGGAGACGCTGAAACTGCGCATGGATGCGCACAGTGCCAATGCGCTGGAACTGGCCAGGTGGCTGGAGGCGCAGCCCAATGTGGCGCGGGTATTTTATCCGGGCTTGCCGTCGCACCCGCAACATGTATTGGCGATGCGCCAGCAGAAAACAGGCGGCGGGATCGTGTCTTTCGAAGTGAAAGGCGGCAAGGACGCGGCATGGCGCGTGATCGACGCGACCAAAATGCTCTCGATTACGGCTAATCTGGGTGACACGCGCACCACCATCTGTCATTCCGCCAGCACCACCCATGCGCGCATCAGCCCCGAAGCACGCGCGGCGGCAGGCATCACGGATGGACTGATACGCATCGCTGTGGGCCTGGAGGCGGTGGTGGATATTCAGCACGATCTGCGCGGTCTGGCTGGCTGAGATGGATATCCTCGCCGCACAGGCAGGAGGGTTGCTCAAATCGCACGGGCTGATGCTGGCGACGGCGGAATCCTGTACCGGCGGCGGTGTGGCGCAGGCGATTACCGCAGTGGCGGGTAGTTCGGCCTGGTTCGAGCGCGGCTTCATTACCTATTCCAATCTCTCCAAGCATGAAATGCTGGGTGTACTCGATGCGACGCTGGATCGTTATGGCGCGGTATCCGAGGCCGTGGTGCGCGAGATGGTGGAAGGTGCGTTGCATCGCAGTCACGCACAGCTGGCACTGGCGGTCAGCGGCATCGCGGGTCCGGGGGGCGGAACGCAGGATAAACCGGTAGGCACGGTATGGTTTGCCTGGGGGATGCGTCACGGGGCTATCCATGCGCAGCGACATCAGCTTGCCGGAAATCGCTTTGAAGTGCGCGCGCAGGCGGTGCGCATCGCACTGCAAGGAATAATCGACTTGCTCAGCCAGCGGACCGAAATAGCTTAAGCGCCGTCCACGAAATACACGAAAAGCTTCTGGCAAGTATATCGCTATTAGCTGATATATCGAAAAATTACCTTAATAAACAACAAGATAAAAATATAGACGAATACCGGCTATTTGATTTAAGTATGATTCTGTTTTTGATTTGGTTTGAGTTTTGCGTGGGCAGAAATTTTTTGTAGTATTGGGTAGGCCGTGCTTGAAACAATTAAAAGAACGATCGTTCTGTTCAAGCGGGTATGGGTATGCCATAATCCGCGCACAAATTTTTAAAGGATAAAAAAATGGATGACAATAAAAGCAAAGCACTCGCGGCTGCACTGAGCCAGATCGAGAAGCAATTCGGCAAGGGTTCCATCATGCGCCTCGGTGAAAACGAGGTGGCGCAGGACATACAGGTGGTTTCCACCGGTTCGCTGGGACTGGATATCGCACTTGGCGTAGGCGGTCTGCCGCGTGGACGCGTGGTCGAAATATATGGTCCGGAATCATCCGGCAAGACCACGCTGACGTTGCAAATTATCGCAGAGATGCAGAAGCTGGGCGGCACGGCGGCGTTTATCGACGCGGAACATGCGCTTGATCCGCAATATGCGCAGAAGTTGGGCGTTAGCGTTGAAGATTTGCTGATCTCGCAGCCGGATAACGGTGAACAGGCGCTGGAGATCACTGACATGCTGGTGCGTTCCGGTTCGGTGGACGTGGTGGTGATCGACTCGGTTGCCGCGTTGACGCCTAAGGCGGAAATCGAAGGCGAAATGGGCGATGCGCAAATGGGCTTGCATGCGCGTCTGATGTCACAGGCGCTGCGCAAGTTGACTGCAAACATCAAACGCTCCAATACGCTGGTGATCTTCATCAATCAGATCCGTATGAAGATAGGCGTGATGTTCGGCAATCCTGAAACCACTACCGGCGGCAACGCGCTAAAGTTCTACGCCTCGGTGCGCCTGGATATTCGTCGCACCGGTTCGATCAAGAAGGGCGATGAAGTGATCGGCAATGAGACGCGCGTCAAGGTGGTGAAGAACAAGGTGGCGCCGCCATTCAAGGAAGCGCGTTTCGATATCATGTTCGGTGAAGGCATCTCCCGCGAAGGCGAAGTCGTTGAGTTGGGCGTGGAACACAAACTGGTGGAGAAATCTGGTGCCTGGTATAGCTACAAGGGCGAAAAAATCGGTCAGGGCAAGGACAATGCACGCGAATATCTGCGCGAGCATCCTGAAATCGCCTTTGAGATCGAGAACCGGGTGCGCGAAGCATTGGGCGTAGCCTTGCTGGATGCGGGCGAGAAGCCAGCCAAAAAAGCCGCTGCCAAGGCGAAGGCCGATGAGGAAAAAGCCTGAATTAAGTCTCAGGGCGCGGGCTTTACAGTGTCTGGCGCGGCGTGAGTACAGCCGCGCGGAACTGGCCGCTAAGTTGCGTCCTTATGCTCAGATCGAGGATGATTTCGAGCAGTTGCAACCCGTCGATCTGGATGCCTTGCTCGATGATCTGACTGCGCGCGGCTGGTTGTCCGATGCCCGCGCCGCGACGCAACTGCTGCACGCCCGGCGTCCGCGTTTCGGCGCGCAGCGCATCACCCGCGAAATGCGTCAGAAGGGCATCGGTGATGAGTTGATAGAGCAGGCGCTGCCCGCGTTAAAGGAAACCGAACTGGAATCGGCGCGCGGCGTGTGGCAGCGAAAGTTCGGCACTGTACCTAAGGACGCCAATGAAAAGGCTAGGCAGCTGCGTTTCATGCAATCTCGCGGCTTTGGCTTTGAGGTGATCTTCAAGGTGCTACAGAGCCATGATGCGGAAGATTGACACGTACTGATTCGATTTTCAGTTGTGATGGGAGTAGAATATTCGTTTTTTTACTGGCATTGTTAACTTTTAGCGAGAGTGAAAATCATGGAAAAAACGACTGCGAAAAATCCAACTGCGAAAAAGCCAAAGGCCGTCTCTGCGCGTGCCAATCCGCCTGGCGGCGCACAACCCCGCGTGACTAAACGTGGCGATATGTCGCCGCAGCTGACAGCGAAAGGCATCGAGTCTTTCGCCGTCGGTCAGGCTGTTGAGGCGGCAACGACTGCCAAGGTGATCGCCTTGCAGGATATTCTCTCTGCTATCGAGCCGGGTGATACGGCGGCGCTGGCCAAAGCGCTCGGCGCCATCATGGATGGCGCGTCACCCGATGATGCGGCTGTCTTGCGTCAGGCATTGCTGGGCGGTTCAGATCAGGTGACGAGCAAGACGCGCTTGCCTGATGAGCAACTGTCCGACGACTGGCGTGAAGGTGGCTATCCGTACAAAAACCTGATGTCGCGCAAGAATTACGAAAAACAGAAATACCATTTGCAGGTTGAGATGCTCAAGCTGCAGGCGTGGGTTAAGGAAACTGGACAGAAGGTGGTCATTCTGTTTGAAGGGCGTGATGCCGCCGGCAAGGGGGGTACGATCAAGCGCATGATGGAACACCTAAACCCGCGTGGTGCGCATGTCGTCGCGCTGGAGAAGCCATCTGAAGTGGAACGCGGGCAATGGTATTTTCAGCGTTATGTGCAGCATTTGCCGACGGCAGGCGAGATCGCGCTGTTTGACCGCTCCTGGTACAACCGTGCGGGCGTGGAGCGTGTGATGGGATTTTGCACGCCTGACGAATATAACGAATTCATGCGTCAGACGCCGGAATTCGAGCGCACGCTGACGCGCAGTGGTGTTTTTCTGATCAAGTTCTGGTTTTCGGTCAGCCGCGATGAACAGCGTCGTCGTTTCAAGGAGCGCAAGTTGCATCCGCTCAAACAGTGGAAATTGTCGCCTATCGATCTGGCATCGCTGGATAAATGGGAGGAATACACCAAGTCCAAGGAGGCGATGTTCTTCTATACGGATACTGCTGATTCGCCCTGGACGGTCATCAAGTCCGACTGCAAGAAACGCGCACGATTGAATGCCATGCGCTATGTATTGCATAAATTACCCTATGCCAACAAGAATCTTGACGCGATCGGGCCGCTCGATCCGCTGCTGGTCGGACGCGCGCATGTGGTGTATGAGCGTGGTGAAAAAGACTCGGCTATCCTGTGATGCTGCACACCCGTTAAGCGCGGGCGTGGCAGCAATGGTATGTGCGCGTTTCGGGTGAATTGCAGTATTTGTGCAAGAAAACGGAACTTGTCCGATGATTGCTTATCTGACAGATTTTTTTAATTCCTAAAGGGAAAATATTATGACGCAGTATAGCAAACGCATGGTGATCGTTCATTGGCTGACTCTGATACTGCTGGTCGCAGCCTGGTTTCTGGGTGAATCGGTGCATGATCTGAGAAAATCTGAGGAGGGTGCGACTCTGGCTGGCTATATTGCGCACGCACTGGTGGGCGGTGCCGTGCTGTTGCTGACGGTCGTGCGTCTGCTGTTCCGCAGCAAGGATGGCGTTCCGGCCCCGCTGGGTAACACGCTTATGGACAAAGTGGCCAAGGGCATTCATCACCTGATGTATCTGGTGCTGTTCCTGTTGCCGGTAAGCGGAATGATGCAGGTGCTTACCAGCGACGTAAGCAAGGCATTGCTGGCAGGGGATGCGAGTTTGTTGCCGCAGAAATTTACCGGTGTGCCTGCCCATGAGGTACACGAAGTGCTGGTTACGGTGTTGATCGTATTGGTAGGCTTGCATATTCTGGGTGCGCTCAAGCATCAGTTCATCACGAAAGATGGTCTGATGGAACGCATGATGTTGCGTCGCAAATAAGCACTTCGGCGAAATTAAGGAAAGGGCACTGCGGTGCCCTTTTTTTATGTGGTCCAATTGGACATCAAGTTGCATGGCCTGTCCGGCTTGCTGGTATATTCAGACTTCTGGCAGGTGGCGTTGCACTGAAAATATAGGGGAAGGCAATGGCAGTTTACATTTACTGGTTTTTGTTGGCTTTGGTATTGCTGGGGCTGGAAATGGCAACAGGAACGTTCTATTTGCTGGTGCTATCCATTGCGATGGCTGTAGGGGGGCTCGCCGCCTTGCTGGATGCGGGTGTCGCATGGCAATTGACGCTTTGTGCGCTGGCGACGGTCGTCGGCACGATGGTTTTGCGTTTATGGAAAAATGCTCACCTCAACAAGGTGGCTGATGCCAGTCTGGATGTCGGGCAGCCGGTGCAGGTAGAAACCTGGCACGAGAATGGCACAGCCCGGGTTTTATACCGTGGGGCTGCGTGGGATGCAGAGCCCGAATCTGCCGATATGCCACGCGAAGGAATGTTCTACATCAAGGAGATGCGCGGCTCCAGTCTGGTTTTGACGCATCGTAAACCGTAACACCCTAAGGAGGAAATATGGAAATCTCGTTGCTTATACTGGTCGCTGCCATTATTTTTATTGTCCAGGCACTCAAGGTGGTGCCACAGCAGCATTCATGGGTGGTCGAGCGCCTGGGGCGCTTTCATGCGGCGTTGTTGCCGGGGCTGAATATCGTCATCCCGTTTATTGATCGGGTTGCCTACAAGCACATGCTCAAGGAAGTCCCGCTCGATGTGCCCAGCCAGGTCTGCATTACCCGGGACAATACGCAACTGACGGTGGACGGCATTCTGTATTTTCAGGTGACCGATCCACGGCTGGCTTCCTATGGCACCAGCAATTACGTTGTGGCGATTACCCAGCTTGCACAGACGACTTTGCGTTCCGTCATAGGAAAGATGGAGCTGGACAAGACTTTCGAGGAACGTGACGACATCAACCGCGCCGTGGTTGCGGCACTGGATGAAGCCGCTACCAGCTGGGGTGTGAAGGTGTTGCGCTACGAGATCAAGGATCTGACCCCGCCCAAGGAAATTCTGCATGCCATGCAGGCGCAGATTACCGCCGAGCGCGAGAAACGCGCCCTGATTGCCGCCTCGGAAGGGCGCAAACAGGAGCAGATCAATATTGCCACAGGTGAACGTGAAGCCTTTATTCAGCGTTCCGAGGGTGAGAAGCAGGCGGCGATTAACAACGCACAGGGTGAGGCGGAGGCCATCAAGGCGGTTGCGGCGGCCACTGCAATGGCCATTTCTCAAGTTGCGCTGGCCATCCAGTCTCCCGGAGGCATGGATGCGGTTAATCTCAAGGTGGCGGAAAAGTATGTGGAAGCATTCGGCAATGTGGCCAAGGAAGGTAATACCTTGATTCTGCCGGGTAATCTGGCGGACATGGGCGCGATGGTGGCCACGGCGATGAGCATAGTGAAGACGCAAAAATAACGCATATACAAGGCGGCCACTTCGCTGCTTTGAGATTTTCTAATCCGGCGTGAACCGGGGCATCATGTTCATGCGTATATTTACCCACAAAATGTGTGGATAAGGTTGTGGGTACTTATGTGGGTACACGCGCTAAGCCTATGCTCTTTAAGAGATTTAGTCCGGCTGCCTGTTTTTTGGCGTGTATCCATTTCAAATTAAAACCAGATGTTGTTGAGGCTCGGTGTGGCCGTTTGTTAAGTGATGCTCACCTGAAATGGTAACAATAGCCGCGCTACCATACCCGGCCGATGCCGACCAAGGCACCGAAGAAAATGGTCAGATGTGCCCAGGCCCAGAGCAGGTAGCGGCGCGATAGCTTCTCCGGGTTGAGATTACTGATCAGGAATAATTTGCCGTCGCGGGGCATGCCGATAATGTGCATATCGGACAGCGCGCCGGCTTGTTGCTGCGTGATGGCCAGCTCGCGTTTGGCGGCTTGCCGGGCGAGCAGCCATTCGTCCATGCTCAGCTCACCATCCTTGTTCAGGTCAAAGCGTTGGTGCAAGGTCGGCATGTCTTTTTTCCATTCTGCCAGTAGCGCGCCCAGATCGGCGCGGTTAGCGGATTCGATTATGCCGCTCTGGGTGCGAAATTCCCCGATGACATAGAGCTTGTCATGCCTGATCAGTTTCCACTCGGTGTAGCGATGATTCCCTTCATGCCAGCGATCACGGTGCTGCGTTGTTATTTCGGCTTGCTCCGGGTCGATCACGCATACGCCGCTGTCATCGCGCAACAGGAACGAATCTTCGCTCTCTCCACTGTCTTCCGTGACCCATTTATTTTTTGAGGTGCGCCGCTCCACTTTGTAGCGATACCACAGACAGGGGAGTTGCCTCAGTCGGCTTATCAAAGGCGGTTCGCCGAAGGGTTCGCCGCGCCCGGTCAGTTCCACATAGCCCTGGGCGGCGGAGGCGACTTTCGATGTGGGGGTGTCACGGATCGCGCGCAGCCTGTTCAGCGAAGAGAGCCAGGCGAACACGCTGATTATCGCCATGAGCGTAAGGCAATACAGCCAGCCATCGCGCGATTCCAGACGGAAGCCGACGAGTAGCAGCAACAACTGCGCGCCGGAGGTAATGAGCTGAACATAGCTGCGGCGCAGGGAAACCAGCATGGGGGAATTAACCGAACAGCGATTTCATGTCCACATCGGCTTTCTCGCTACCGGAGAATTCCAACAGCGGTTTGGCTTGATAACGGAACATATTGGCGATCAGTGTGGCGGGAAACTGTTCGATGCCTACGTTGTAGATATTGACCGACTCGTTGTACAGCTCGCGACGGTCTGCGATGCCATTCTCCAGGCCGGTTATGCGCGTTTGCAACTGCATGAAATTCTCATTGGTTTTGAGTTCCGGATAGGCTTCCGCCACGGCAAAGATGCCGCCCAGTCCGGCGCGCAACATGTCTTCCGCCTGGCCTAGTGCGCCAATGTCCTGACGTTCGCGTGCGGATTGCACTTGTGAACGCGCTTCGATCACTTTTTGCAGCGTGCTCTGCTCGAATTCCTTGTATTGCTTGCAGACTTCCACCAGCTTGGGCAGTTCGTCATGGCGCTGCTTGAGCAACACGTCGATATTCGCCCATGCCTTGGACACCGCATGTTTGATATTGACCAGATGGTTGTACAGGTTGATGCCGTAGAAAATGACCACGGCTACCAAGCCAAGAAAAATCAGTGTACTCATGTTCGCTCCTTGTGACTGACTAAGACCTTACTGCAATTCTATCGTGCCGTTGACCTGCACCGTCATGCGCGATTCGCCACCGGCAAACTCCGGCACCGGTATCGCGCTATCTGACAGTGCGGAGCTGCGCATCATCGGCAGTGGCATGCCGCCGCCGCTGTTGATGGCAAAACGCACGATCTTGTAAGATTTTGCGCCGACGGCGGCCTGTATCGCTACGGCGCGGTTCTGAAAGGCTTTGATGGCGACAGAGATTAGTTCATTCTCAATCTGACTGCGGGTATCCTGTGCGATCGTGAATTCCACGCTGCCCAGTTGCAGCGTGGATTGCAACTGCATGATCAGCTCGCTCGCCGCCTTGAAATCACGGCTCTCCAGCTGAATCTCGCCATGACCGCGCCAAGCGCTGATCTGATTGTTTTTTCCATACACTGGATAGGTGCGCTGATTGCCGCTGCTTGTCTTGACGGTAGCGAACGAGGCGGACAGTCTGAGTGCGTCGTTCAGTGCGGTATTGAGCTGCTGCGCGACATGAGACGGCTGTTTGTCCTGAATATCAGCGCTCAGGCGGGTGACCAGCAGGTCATTGGCGACTTCACGCGCGGCTTCGACCTGGAAATCCACGCGGTTATAGGCTTCCGTTTCGGCATGGGCCGAAATGCCGAAAGACCAAAGACTGCACAGCATGATGATACGTAGCATGGCTCTCTCCTGAAGTGAGTGTGTATGCTAAAACAAAAAACACCCGTATTGTATTTTTCCTGGTTAGATAACCAGCGTGTCGTTCGCGCAGGTCTTGGCCTGTGCCAATCGCGTCAGCGTCGGCAGCAGGTTCAGGCCGGTTTCTTCCCTGAAGGCCTCGGCATTCTCTTTCAGATCGTCCAGATTAATGCTGATAGTCTCGCCCTCGGCGGCAAAGGCAATGGTATTGCCGCTCTCGCAGGAAGGAAACATCAGCGCGCGTCCGTCGAAGGCATCGAGAATATGGGTGAAACCGCCCAGCACGCCTTTGCATAGGCCGAGCAGATTGACCGCCATAACGCCCTGGTCGCTCAAGTGGCTGCGGCAGGCCTGATAGAAAGGCAGGCTGTTCAATTCGCCGGGGTGGGCGTGTTCGTTGAAGCCATCCACCAGTATCAGGTCAAATTTTTTGTCTGTGCTCAGCACAAATTCAGCGCCGCAGCCGACCAACAGATGGATGCGTTTGTCATCTTCCGGCAGTTTGAAAAAATGTTTGGCAGCGGCGACTACGGCCGGTTCTATCTCGACGATGGTCAGATGCGCCAGCGGGCGGTAACGATATAGAAACTTGGTCAGCGAGGCTGCGCCCAGACCAATCAGCAGCACTTTGCGCGGCCAGCGTGTCTCGTCGCGCAACAGCAGCGAGGCCATCATTTCGCGGGTATATTCCAGTTCCAGGTTCCACGGGCGGGCAATGCGCATCGCGCCTTGTACCCAGCTTGAGCCAAAATGCAGATAGCGCACGCCGGCTTGTTCAGAAATGTCGATAGGTGTGGTCATGGTGGTAAGTGGTGAGTGGTAAGTGGTGAGTAGTAGGGTGGGCACAGCGTGCCCACGCGGATTGAGTTAGGTAGGGTGGGCACAGCGTGCCCACGTGGATTGTGTTGTGTGGGGTGTCCATATATTTAATAGCAGGCGCGCCTGATCGGTGACTTCCGTGGCGGTCATGCCGATGGCGATGCCCTGTGCCCCCAGCGCGTCGCCCGCCGCACCGTGCAGGTGTACCGCCAGCAACAGCGCGTCATTAGCGCTCAGTCCCTGTGCGATGAAGGCGGCAATCATGCCGGTCAGCACATCGCCCATGCCGGGGGCGCTCATGCCGGAGTTGCCGGTGGTGTTCACGAATATTTGTCCGTCGCGGGTGATGCACAGGCTGTCGGCACCTTTGAGCACCAGTGCACAGCCAAACATGAGATTAAGTTTTTGCGCGGATGCTGCGCGATCTGCCTGTACTTCTGCGCTGCTGCAATTGAGTAATCGCGCGGCTTCACCCGGATGCGGCGTGAGTACGGTTGCGCTGTCGCGTGCTCGCAGCAGGGCGTGAAGGTCGGGACGCTGCGCGAGAATATTCAGCGCATCCGCATCCAGCACCAGTGCGGCCTCGCTGTGCAGCGCATCGTACAGCTGTTTTTGTGCGGTCATGCCGCGCCCCATGCCGCAGCCGATTGCCAGCACGGTGCAGGGCGGTAGTGCTGCTGCGTCATGTATCATCAATTCCGGCTGCATATAATCCACTGACTGTGCGTTGTCCGTCAGCAGGCCTACATGCACGCAACCCGCGCCCAGCTTGAGCGCGGCGCGAGCTGCCAGCAGTGCTGCGCCTGTCATGCCCGCCGCGCCGCCGATGACGCCCGCCGTGCCAAAATTTCCCTTGTGGCTGTCGAGCGGGCGCGCCCTCAGTCGTGAGGCGGCCTGTTGCTGCGTGATGACGGTAATCGGTGAACTCATGGCGTTCTGTAGCGAATGTTAGTGGCAGGGCATAGTATAATCGCGTCCCGAATTTTATACTCACCGTCACCGTCATGTTCAAAGTCTCTGTCGGCAGTTCAGCCCTATCTACATTTCGTCTGGAAAAATTACGCCTCGCCTTGAGCGCCGTCGCGCCCGAGGTCGTTGTCATCGAAGCGCGCCATTGCTATTTCAGCGCGCTGCAAGGCGCGAAGCTGGACCGCGCGCAAGCCGTTCTGCTGGATAAAGTGCTGGGTCTGGGTAAACTCGCGGACGAACCCGCGGGCGAACGCGTGCTGGTAGTGCCGCGTCTGGGCACGATTTCACCCTGGTCCACCAAGGCGACTGATATTGCGCAGCATTGCGGTTTGACCGGTGTGCAGCGCATCGAGCGCGGCGTGCAATATTACCTCGCGACCCGCAGCGGAAATGGGTTGAGTGAGGCCGATCGCGCCGCAGTGCTGCCCTTGTTGCATGACCGCATGACGGAGTCGGTGCTGGTCGCAATTGACGATGCGGCAGACAAAATATTCGGTCACGGTGCGCCGCAACCGCTGACCACGGTGGATGTATTGCAGGGCGGCTGCGAGGCTCTCGCCGCAGCCAACCGCGAAATGGGGCTGGCGCTGTCGCAGGATGAAATCGAATATCTGGTGGAAAACTTCCGCAAGCTCAAACGCAATCCGACCGATGTCGAGCTGATGATGTTCGCGCAGGCCAATTCCGAGCATTGCCGCCACAAGATTTTTAATGCCGACTGGGTGATAGACGGTGTCGTGCAGGATATGTCGCTGTTCGGCATGATACGCAACACCCACAAGGTCAGCCCCGAGGGTACGGTGGTCGCTTATTCCGACAATTCGTCGGTGATAAGCGGAGCGCGTATCGACCGTTTTTATCCGCGTGCCGACGGTAGCTATAAATTCAGCGAGGAATTGACGCACACACTGATGAAGGTGGAGACGCACAACCATCCGACCGCAATTGCCCCGTTTGCCGGTGCGGCGACAGGCTCGGGCGGCGAGATACGCGACGAGGGCGCGACCGGCATCGGCTCACGTCCCAAGGCCGGTCTGACCGGTTTCTCGGTATCCAATTTGAATATCCCCGGTTTTGAGCAGCCTTGGGAAAGTTATTCCTCTCGCCCGCAGGACGGGGTTTCTGACTCATACGGTAAACCTTCCCGCATCGTCACCGCCTTGCAGATTATGCTGGACGGTCCGTTAGGTGGTGCGGCATTCAACAATGAATTCGGCCGCCCGAATCTGACCGGCTATTTCCGCACCTTCGAAGAGAATGTCGGCGGCGAGATGCGCGGCTACCACAAGCCCATCATGCTGGCGGGCGGTGTGGGCAGCATCGCGGCGATTCATACGCACAAGCACGATCTGCCGGTGGGCGCGTTGGTGGTGCATCTGGGCGGGCCGGGCATGCTGATCGGGTTGGGTGGCGGTGCGGCATCGAGCATGGATACCGGCAGCAATGCCGAAAATCTGGACTTCGATTCCGTACAGCGCGGCAACCCTGAGATGCAGCGTCGCGCGCAGGAAGTGATAGACCGTTGCTGGCAGTTGGGTGCTGATAATCCCATTCTGTCGATACACGATGTCGGTGCGGGCGGTATGTCCAATGCCTTGCCGGAACTGGTGCATGGCGGCGGGCGTGGCGCGAACTTTGAGTTGCGCAAGATCCCGCTGGACGAGACGGGTATGTCACCCAGACAGATATGGTGCAACGAATCTCAGGAACGTTATGTGCTGGCCATCGCGCCCGAACGTCTGGATGAATTCCGCGCCTTCTGCGAGCGCGAGCGCTGTCCGTTTGCGGTGGTCGGCGTCGCCATTGAGGAAGACCAGATCATCGTGCATGACACCGAGTTCGATAACGATCCGGTCAACATGCCGCTGTCGGTATTGCTCGGCAAACCGCCCAAGATGACGCGCACGGTGGTGCGCGAAATACCTAAACTGGCAGCTTTCGATTCCGGCGCGCTCGACCTGCGCGAGTCCATTACCCGCGTATTGCGCCTGCCCGCCGTGGCCGACAAGACTTTTTTGATCAGCATCGGCGATCGTACCGTGGGCGGCATGACCGCACGCGATCAGATGGTTGGCCCCTGGCAAGTGCCGGTGGCAGACGTGGCCGTTACCCTGATGGGTTTCAATACCCATCTCGCCGAAGCCTATGCGCTGGGTGAACGCACGCCGCTGGCACTGGTTAACGCCGCCGCATCCGGGCGTATGGCTGTGGGCGAGGCGATCACCAATATCGCGGCGGCACGCATCAATAAGATAGGCGACATCAAACTGTCGGCGAACTGGATGGCCGCAGCCGGTCATCACGGTGAAGATGCCGCACTGTTCGATACCGTTCGCGCGGTGGGCATGGAGCTGTGTCCTGACTTAGGTATCGGCATTCCGGTCGGCAAGGATTCCATGTCGATGAAGTCTGCCTGGCAGGACGGCGATGAAAGCAAGGAGGTTACGTCTCCGCTGTCGCTGATCGTGACCGCCTTCGCACCCGGCATGGATGCGCGCAAGACGCTCACGCCACAACTGTCTGCCGACCTCGATACCACGCTGTTGCTGATCGATCTGGGGCAGGGCAAGAACCGCATGGGTGGCTCGGCGCTGGCTCAGGTGTACAAGCAGGTGGGCGATGTCGCGCCGGATGTGGATTCCGCAGCAACGCTTAAATCCTTCTTTGAATTGATACAGTCGCTTAATTCGGACAACATGCTGCTCGCCTATCACGACCGTTCCGATGGCGGCGCATTCGTGTCCTTGTGTGAGATGTCCTTCGCATCGCACATCGGTCTGGATATCAAACTCGATGAGATGCACGGCGATACCTTGCGAGCCCTGTTCAACGAAGAATTGGGCGCGGTCGTTCAGGTCAGGAACCGCGATGTGGCCTATGTGCTGCAACGGGCGAACGACGTCGGGCTGAAGAGTGTGCAGAAGATCGCCACACCAAATCAGAGCGGCCTGATTACCATCTCGCGCGGCGGCGATACGCTGTTCAGCGAGAGCGGCATGAATTTGCATCGCATCTGGTCGGAGACCACTTACCGGATGCAGAAGCTGCGCGACAATCCGGACTGCGCGCAATCCGAGTTCGACCGTCTGCTGGATGCGGCCGACCCCGGCCTGCATGCGAAGCTGAGCTATGATTTGAACGCAGCGCCGGCGATATTGCGCAGCCGTCCGAAGATCGCGATCCTGCGCGAGCAGGGCGTGAACGGCCAGGTGGAAATGGCGGCGGCGTTTGACCGCGCCGGATTCACGGCAGTGGACGTGCACATGAGTGATGTCATCAGCGGTCGCGTCAGTTTGAGCGACTTCAAGGGCGTGGCGGCGTGCGGCGGTTTCTCCTACGGCGACGTGCTGGGTGCAGGCGAAGGCTGGGCAAAATCCATTCTGCTCAACAGCCGCGCGCGCGACGAATTCGAAGCGTTTTTCAAACGCGACGACACGCTGGCATTAGGCGTGTGCAATGGCTGCCAGATGATGAGCAACCTGCACGAAATCATCCCCGGAGCCGAAAACTGGGCGCACTTCTCGCGCAACCAGTCCGAACAATTCGAGGCGCGTTTCGTGATGGTGGAAGTGCAGCCTTCAGCGTCGGTGTTCTTCGACGGCATGGCGGGTAGCCGCATGCCTATCGTCGTGGCACACGGCGAAGGCTATGCCGATTTCGGCACGGCCAAACGCCTGAAAGCCGCGCAGGAACTGGTCACGCTGCGCTACGTCGATAATCGCGGCGCGGCCACGGAAACCTACCCGCTCAACCCGAACGGCTCGCCGCAAGGCATCACCGGCCTGACCACCCCTGACGGGCGTTTTAGCATCATGATGCCGCACCCCGAACGCGTATTCCGCGCCGTGCAACACTCATGGCATCCGTCCGATTGGCAGGAAAACGGCGCCTGGCTGAAGATGTTTCAGAACGCAAGGAAATGGGTGGGGTAAGGAGGTAATGTAGAGTTGGTGCCTGAGTAGGCTACACTTCCCATCCATTTTGAATAAGGCCGAACGGAATAATGGAAAAAGATTTTTGGCTGGAACGCTGGGAACGAGAAGAAATCGGGTTTCACCAGCAAGAGATTAATCCCTATTTGCGCCAATTCTGGCAGGAGCTGCATCAGTTACAGGGGGGCGAGATATTTGTGCCGCTGTGCGGCAAAAGTCTCGATATGCTATGGCTCAGATCTCAGGGCTGCGCTGTGTTGGGCGTGGAACTCAGTCCTATCGCGGTGCGGGCGTTCTTTGAGGAAAGCGGATATAAGCCGGATCACGGCCGCTACGAAAAATTCGAGTATTGCGAAGCGGATCGCATGCGCATATTGTGCGGTGATTTTTTCGATCTGAGTCAGGACGACTTGAAAAAAGTGCACTCAGTATATGACCGCGCATCTATGGTCGCCTTGCCACCGGAAATGCGCGCACGCTATGTGCGCCATTTGGTCAGTGTCTTGCCGCCTGCAACACAGATATTGCTCGTTACCTTTGATTATCCGCAGACGGAAATGGCCGGCCCGCCGTTTGCATTGCCCGGCGGAGAAGTCGAGGCGCTCTACGGTGAATATGCGGAAGTTCGTCTGCTGGCGCAGTGCGATATGCTGGCGGCCAATCCGCGCTTTGCGGCGCGTGGCCTGAGCCGTTTGCATGAAAGTATCTTCCTGCTGACACTCAAGGCGTAAAGCCGGGGTGGGCCGCCACCGTAAAAACCGTGTGATAGCGGCCCATGTGTATGCAGCCGTGTTTAAAAGCCGACCAGATCATCGACCGGTAACGCAAGCGGCGCGCCGGTGATGCGTTCCAGCGTTTTTCCGATTATCTCCACATTGTTGTCGAAACCACCATGCGATGCGCTGACGATCTTGTCGGATTTATCACTGCCGTTGCCACGCCGGGTGAAGATTTTATCCTCGTGGTGGATGGTAAGGCGATGCTTCAGTTTGCTGATTTCCACGGCATTGCGCCAGTTGCTAAGGGCTTCAGCGGTGCTTGACGAACCATTCCAGCCGGAATAATGCGGGTTGTAAACATTTTCCAGGCCGAGGACAGGCATGCGTAAATCGGCTTCCAGCGCGTTGGAAACGAAGTAGAGCAGGGATTTCTGGTAGATATACGCCACGTTGTCATCCAGTTCGCGCTGATCCGCCAGTATGTCCAGATACAGTTTTTTCATGATTTCGGCTTGCGGCGCATAGTGCCGGTTGGCAAAGGCGACGGTGCAGGCCGGGGCATACAGATGGACGGATTTGACATTGCCTATCAGGTTTTTTTGCGCCAGATTACCGAGTAATCTGCCCAGGACGATGGAACCGGCGGAATGGCCCATGAGGTGTATTTCGAAGGCCTCTCCCCAGCTACTGGATAGCGAACGCAGGGCTTCTGTCAACAGGTCGCCGCCTCGTCCGCTTTCCGCCGCGAGTTCGGCGTTTTCCTTCATTTCGCTCCATAGTGGGCGTGCGAGTGGTCGTCCTATGGTTTTTTCGACGACGGGGTCGCTAATCTTGTCGTTCAGCCAGTCGCGTACTCCCCCCGCTTTGCCTGCCGCGCCGGATGCGGATTTATCAGCCAGAATATTGCCCAGCGATTCGAGCAGCCCGCTCTTCCATATCAGGAATAGGGGGTAACAGCCGTTGCCAAGGAAATACCGCCCCATCGCCTGAGCCCGTTGTATGGCAGATTTTTCACTGTTGAGACCGCCGTGCGCGTAGATCACCAAACGCTTTTTCTCGTGTGCGTTCTGCCGGAACCAGGCATCCGGAAGTACGCAGGCCTGATTCTGCAGGGTGCGCGTCACACCATCCAGTTTGTCGTAGCGATTGACGCAGCCATTGTTGCCCAGCACGATGCTGTGCTGATAGGCTGTTGCTTCGTCCCACCAGTTATCACGGGCGGCAGCGGCGGCAGCACCTGCCACTTCTGCGCCGCCAATGCGGCCCGAGACGACTCCCGGTACACCCATAGCGGCGACCCAGACGTCCATGGCATGGCTTATCCAGTCGGCGTAGCTGATCACGGCAAATCCACCGACCCCCCACTGATCGCCCCAGGAATTCTGAACTACGAAGCCGATGCGGTTGAACCCCACCAGGGCGAAGGCGTGCCCGCCGCCGCGTGAGGGATTGCCGTCATAGGTGATGACCGGCAGGGCGGCGTGGGAATCAGGCGGCTGGTCGCTGGTCTTGACAATATCCCAGCCCTGATGGGTATAGGATGAGGCATATATCGCGCCGACTTCCAGTATGGCTGCCTGCACATCGGTGATGGCCTGTGGATTTATGCGGTAATACACGCCCAGCGTCCGCTCGGCCGCATCGCTGTCCCACCCGGATGTCGGCAGAGTGTCATCTCCTCCGGCGTAAGGCCATATGGATTCCAGACAGACACCGTTGTGATACCAGCCCTTGAGCGCCCCCCGGCAACTTGAGCCATCATAGTTTTCGCCCTCGTATTCATCAAAACGCCGGGCAAATTTGTACAGCATACGCGGGCTGACCGATTCGAGTTGTTCGGGCATGCCGGCAGAACGCCAGCGCAGGTAGTTAATCACGCAGGCCAGTCCGAAGCCGGTGCATGCACCTTCCTGACCCTGATCCAGAATAAGCCCGGCCCGGGTATAGCTGCCCATGAAATGCCGGATATTGTCATCTGCCGGAAATGCCTGGGGCAGAGAATGCGGTGGTGGCATGTATTGCCGGTCGCGCAGATCGGATGGGTCGCGCGTTACATTGAGCGTTGTGCGCCGCGCCGTGACCGGAGCGGCTGCCCTGACACGCGCAGCGACCAGCGGCTGCGCTGCCCAGATTTGCTGCGCCATGCGGAAGGTTTCGGAAAAACGCTCAAGCCCGTGGCTGCCACCGTTGACGACTTTGCGCGCGGCCTTCAGGTCATCTTTGGCCAGCGCCTTAATCAGTCTGTCCCGGTGTGCATCCAGATAGGCGGCCAGCAGGCAGGCGGCCACTTCCGGCGCACAGGCGCAATCCGGGTTGTCTGCCAATGCAATATCCAGCAGCTTGCCGAATTTATCGTAGTTATCGCGCCCGGTTAATTGTACAAAGCCCCGCCCGCGGTAACGCGGGCCGTCGCCCGGATTTTTGTTGCCCAACTTGTATTCGTAGGCGCTGAAAGCAGCCTGTCCGGGCAGGGTATTAAAATGGGAAGGCAGTTCGGCGATGGGAACGAAGCCCTCGGTTTCGGCGCGTATCGTACCCAGTGCGGTGCTGATCATGTTTGCATCGGTCAGTCCGAAGGCGGTCAGTGCCGCCGTCACATAAGGCAGATTCCTGGAAATGTTGGATGTCTTGGTGTAGGGAAATAACTTGTACACCAGGGAACTATCGACGCTGACATCCAATTTGCTGGCGGGTATAACGCCCAGGGCGGACAGGGTGCGCGGCCCGGCGATGCCGTCGGCCACCAGACCCACGCTGGATTGCCAGGCCCGCAGCGCGGTCTGCGTGTCGGCATTGAAATCATCGCCAGCGGCTAAGCCAGCATAAGCCGCTGCCCCTGCACCCAGCGCCTTGCGCAGGGCTGCTTTCAGTCCGGCGACATCAGCGCCGACGTTGCCACGCATCAACAATATCGTTTTGATGTCCACATTGGCCATTTTGTTTTCCTCCATTAAGGTGATTTAACAACCATAAACATTGAGTCAACTAGCAGGTCGGGGGGTGGGAAGTCTGCTTCTGCGGCATTCTGGGTAATGGATTTGTTTTGCACAATAGACCGGAATGCCTATGTATTCAGGTATATGGATGCGGATTTCACCTGCTGAATTATTCGATAATGGCAGGGGCGCGTTATAATGCGCCCCTTGTCGTGCAGGTTTTCGCTTAATTTTATTTCTGGAGTTGTCTTGTTCAAACTCATCGGTTTTATTGCGGGTTATTATTTTCTGGGGTTCTTCGGTGCGCTGCTCGGGTTGTTCGCCGGGGCGTTTTTTGATCGCATCAGGGCGTACGGCTCAGGTGCGATTAACCCCTTGCAGAACGCATTGCGTCAGGCCGTTTTTCTTGAGACGTTGTTCATCTCTATGGGCAAACTGGCCAAGGCCGATGGGCATGTCTCTCAGGACGAGATCGCCCATGTCGAGCAATTCATGCAAAAGCTGGGCATGACTGCGCAGCATCGAACACAGGCTATCGCCTCGTTCAAACAGGGAGCCGCGCCGGATTTTGACATCGCGCCGACCTATCAGCGTTTCCAGTCTGTTTGCGGGCACACTAAGAATCTGAAGCAAATGTTGCTGGTTTATCTGATCGTGATGGCGTTGGCGGACGGGCATTTGCATCCGGCGGAAGAAACCTTGCTCACCGACATCGCCGCTCGCCTCGGCTATGATCAGGCTGCGTTCCGGCAGTTGATGGACATGGTGCTGAATCAATCCCATTTTGCCGGTGGGCAGGCCAGTGCCGCTGATGCGCTGGACGACGCCTATAAGGCGCTGGGTGTTAGCAAAGACAGCACGGATGCCGAGATTAAGCGCGCCTATCGCAAGCTGATCAGCCAATATCACCCTGACAAACTGATCGGGCAAGGCATGCCGGAAGATATGATCGCCATGGCGACCGAACAGGCCAAGGAAATTCAGCTGGCCTACGATATGATCAAGAAGAGCCGGAACATCTGAACATTGCTACGCCGCCTCATACTGCACGGCGTAGATGTTACAGGCAGGCATCCCGTAGCGGGTTTGGCGTTGCCATGCGAATTTAGCGATTCTTGGTTTTGGTCAGGAATACGGTGATTTCTTCGCGGTCGTGGTAGAGCTGTTTCGCCTGTAGTTTGTAACTGATGCCTTCCTCGTCCAGACGGGTGCGTATGCCGCCTAGTGCGGCATCCAGCGCCGCGACGCGCTGTTTCATCGGCAGCTTCAGATTGAAGATCGCATGTTTGCACCAGCCTGCCACGAACCATGCGCTTATCAATTCGGCGACTTTGGCGGGTTTTTCGACCATGTCGCAGATCAGCCAGTCCACGGCCTTGCGCGGCGCATATTTGAAGCCATCCTGCTTGAGATGTTCGACTAGCGGGTGTTTCGCCAGTACACCCTTCATCGGGCCGTTGTCCACCGCCGTGACGCGGATGCCGCGACTGACCATTTGCCATGTCCAGCCGCCGGGAGCGGCGCCCAGATCGACCGCAGTCATGCCGGATCGCAGCAAACGCGTCTGTTCGCTTTTATCCATGAAGGTCTCGATTGCTTCGGCCAGTTTCAGTGTGGAGCGGCTCGGCGCTTCGGCAGGTATCGATTGGCGCGCTATCCCCATCAGGGCTGGCGAGCTGTTGTAGGGATCGCTGCTGCCGATCAGTACGGAGGCTTTGTCGGGAAAGAAAATATGCAAACGCGCTGACTTGATGTCATCGAGCAATCGCCCTTGCTCGCGCAGTGCCGTTTCCAGCAGGGGTTGGAAACGCCTGACGAAGGCGGACAGGGTCTTGCCGTCGTTGGTGTCCGGTACTTCCAGCCACAATGCGCCAAAGTTTCCGGGCAGCGCGGTGATCGCGTTGAGTATGGGTGTCAGACGGTCGCGATCAGGCAGGGCAGCTATGCTGTGGTGCAGGCGAATCAGCTGGCGCGCGAAAATCAGTTCACGGAACGACAGCGCCTGCTCGTTGAGCGCGACGACGGCGTAACCGCTGTTGTTAATTATATCGGGTTGTTCGGCGATGACAGGCTTGTGCTTGCGTGCCTGACGCAGCGTTTCCTGTGCGCAGTCCTGCTCGAAGCCGGAGCGGCAATACAGCAGCCATTGCGTGAGCGTAGGCGTTTCAGTCCCGGCATGACGCGATTTTTCCCTGCTCACCTGCGCGCTGGCGGCGGGCTTGGCGGGTGCGACATTTAAACTCAGGAGCCGGGTCAGCTTGGTGCCGACACGCCGTGGTTTAACCGCCTGTGTCTCCACAGCCGCGCCGCGTGAATTATGTTTGGACTGTGCTTTTGGCGCGGCATGGCGCGGTTTGAGCGCCTCTCCCCGTGCGGGTGTCTTCGCTGAACCGCCGCGAGGCTGAGGCTTGGCGGTTGTTTTGTCCGCAGCGCGTCGCGGTTTTTCAGCAACGGTTTTTGCCGGGCTTCTGTCTGTCTTTGGCGTTGTTTTAACTCCGCTACGACGCGGCTTTGCTGCATCGTCCTTAGCGGAAACGTTACCCGGATTTGTCTTTTTTATCGTTCTCATGGCGCGCATTGTGGCACAGGTTGGGGTGGAAGCGCGAAGGTGGTAATATCGGCGACTATTTTTTTGTGGTTTCAAGGGTGATGAGCAAGCGCTACGATTTGATTGTGTTCGATTGGGATGGCACGGTGATGGATTCTACGGCGATTATCGCAGGGTCGATTCAATCCGCCTGCCGTGATCTGGGTTTGAATGTTCCCGACGATGAGACTGCGCGTCACGTGATCGGTTTGGGGCTGGAACAGGCGCTGCGCCATGCCGTGCCGGATGCGCCGGAAACGATGTATGCACCGCTGGTGGAGCGTTACCGCCATTATTTTCTGGCGCAGGATCAGGCGATACCCTTGTTCGAGGGCGCGCGCGACACCATCGCGGAACTGCACGAGGCGGGTTACGCGCTGGGTGTGGCCACCGGCAAGAGCCGTGCGGGACTGGAGAGGGCGCTGGAATCCAGTGGCATGAAGCATTATTTTCATGCCACGCGCACGGCGGATCAGACTTTTTCCAAGCCGAATCCGGCCATGCTGTTTGAACTGATGGAAGAGTTGGCGGTCAGTGCAGAGCGCACGCTGATGGTGGGTGACACCACGCATGATGTGCTGCTGGCGCAGAACGCCGGGGTGGATGCGCTGGCGGTTTCGTTTGGCGCGCATCCGGCGGCGCAGTTGCAGGCATTGCAACCGCTCGCGCTGCTGGATGATTTCGTGCAATTGCGTGCCTGGTTCAAGGCCAACGCTTAACCGTTTAATTAATTAAGGAAGCAATATGTCTGAACAGAACTGGGAACGCGGTGTGCTGGAGAAGTTGGCGATGTCAGCGATACAGGAGCAGCGTCGCGCGCGACACTGGAGTATTTTTTTCAAGGTGCTGACTTTCGGCTACCTGTTCCTCATGTTGTTTATTTTTATGGGCTGGTTTGACAAGAGCGAAGCGGCATTGAGTGCCGGCAAGCACACCGCGCTGGTGGATATGCAGGGCGTAATTGCGGCGGATAGCGTGGCAAGTGCCGACAATTTGATCCCCAGTTTGCAGGAAGCGTTTCAGGACAAGGGGACGCAAGGAGTGATTCTGCGTATCAACAGTCCCGGCGGCAGCCCGGTGCAGGCCGGGCAGATCAACGATGAGATTCGCCGTCTGCGGGCCAAGTATCCGGCGATTCCGTTGCATGTGGTGGTCGAGGATATTTGCGCCTCCGGCGGCTATTATGTAGCAGCGGCAGCGGACAAGATTTTTGTCGATAAGGCCAGCCTGATCGGCTCCATCGGTGTGCTGATGGATGGTTTCGGCTTTACCGGAACGATGGAAAAGCTGGGCGTGGAACGTCGTCTGGTTACAGCCGGTTCCAACAAGGGCTTCATGGACCCGTTCTCGACGGTGCGCCCCGAACAGCAGGAATATGCCAAACAGATGCTGGGTCAGATACACCAGCAGTTCATCGACGTGGTCAGACAGGGGCGCGGCAAACGTCTGAAGGAAACGCCGGATACCTTCAGCGGTCTGGTATGGAACGGACAGGCCGGCGTAGCCATGGGTCTGGCAGATGGTTACGGTAGTGTGGAATCGGTGGCGCGTGACGTCATCAAAGCCGAGAACATAGTGGACTTTACCGTCAAGGAAGGATTCGCGGACAGACTGGCGAAACGCTTTGGCGCAGGCGTGGCAAGCGCGATCAGCTTTTCAACCCAGAGCGGAGTGGCGCTGCGTTAAACGAACCCTGATTTACGGGCAAACATGCTTACATCGGCTGCCAGCAAAGAATTTTCGGGCGTGAGTGCGACCGATGCCGCCGGGCTGAGTGCCGCGCAGGCTGAGCAGCGCCTCGCCGAGTTTGGCTATAACGAGCTGACTCCGCCACGGTCACGGCGCTTGCACACGATCACTGTCGAGATGCTGCATGAGCCGATATTCATGCTGCTGCTTGCCGCGGGCGGCATTTATCTGTTGCTGGGTGCTGTCTCCGATGCGCTGATGCTGCTGGGTTTCGTCGCGATTATCATCGGCATGACGGTGTTTCAGGCGCAAAAAAGCGAACGCGTGCTGGATGCCTTGCGCGACTTGACCAGCCCTCGCGCAAAGGTGATGCGCGATGGCCGTCAGCAACGCATTGCCGGACGCGAGGTGGTGCCGGGCGATCTGTTGCTGCTCACCGAAGGCGATCGGGTCGCGGCGGACGCCGTGCTGCTCAGTTGCAACGATCTGTTTGCCGATGAATCCATGCTGACCGGCGAATCTGTGCCGGTGCGCAAACAGCCCGGCAATTCGGACGCGCTTGCGCGCGAACCGGGCGGCGACGATCAGCCCTTCGTCTATGCCGGTACGGTGCTGGTGCAGGGTAGCGGCATCGGGCTGGTCACGGCCACCGGTCATGCGAGCGCACTCGGGCAGATCGGTCAGTCGCTGCGCGACACGCAAGGCGGCACCTCGCCGCTGCGCATCCAGACGGGTGTGCTGGTGCGCCGCCTGGTCATCATCGCCGCTGTACTCTGTCTGTCGCTGGTGCTGCTCTATGGCTATACACACGGCCATTGGCTGAACGCGCTGCTGGCCGGAATCACGCTGGCGATGTCCACGCTGCCGGAAGAATTTCCGGTAATCCTGTCTATATTCATGTCGCTAGGGGCGTGGCGCATCTCGAAACATCAGGTGCTGACGCGGCGGCTGGATGCGATCGAGACGCTGGGCGCCACCACCGTGCTGTGTACCGATAAGACCGGCACGCTGACCGAAAATCGCATGGTGATACGCACATTGTATGGCGACGGTCAGATGCTGGATGTTCACGATCTGAACGAATTGCCGGAAAGCTGGCACGAACTGGTCGAATTCGGCATTCTGGCCAGCGAACGCGAGCCGTTCGACCCGATGGAGCGGGCGCTGCATGAACTCGGACAGCGCACTCTCACGGGCAGCGAACATCTGCACGACGAATGGCAGATCGTGCACGAATACAGTCTGTCATCCGAGATGCTGGCGATGTCGCATGTCTGGCAGGGCGAGGGTCAGCAGCATCACAGTGTGGCCACCAAGGGCGCGCCGGAAGCGATCATCGATCTGTGCCATCTGCCCGAAGAGCAGGCGCAGGTTATCGGGCAAATCGCCGCCGGAATGGCCGATCAGGGCTTGCGCGTACTCGGCGTGGCGCGCGCCATGCTGCTACCGGGCGTATCGTGGCCGGAACGGCAGCATGACATCGAATTCTCCTTTGTCGGCCTGCTGGGATTGCAGGACCCGTTGCGCGCCGATGTCAAAGAGGCCATAGAGCAGTGCCATGCCGCCGGCATCCGCGTGGTGATGATTACCGGCGACCACGCCCGTACCGCACAGGCCATTGCCCGCGAACTCGGCCTGCCGGCGAATCGGGTGCTGAGCGGGGCTGAGCTGGATACGCTTTC
Organism: Gallionella sp.; assembly: GCA_030681375.1. Classification (GTDB taxonomy): domain Bacteria; phylum Pseudomonadota; class Gammaproteobacteria; order Burkholderiales; family Gallionellaceae; genus Gallionella. Next base: position 43,036 of record JAUXWM010000035.1, on the reverse strand, counting down.
AGATGAGGCGTTGCGCGCCCGGTTGCGCGAGGTGCAGGTGTTTGCGCGCATCGTGCCGCAACAGAAGCTGCGTCTGGTGGAAGCCTTCAAAGCCAACGGCGAGATCGTCGCGATGACCGGCGACGGCGTGAATGATGCGCCCGCGCTCAAAGCCGCGCACATCGGCGTCGCAATGGGCAATCGCGGTACTGACGTGGCGCGTGAAGCAGCCGGTCTGGTGCTGCTTGAAGACGACTTCGCCTCTCTGGTCGCCACGGTGCGACTGGGGCGGCGCATCTACGACAATCTGCGCCGTGCGATGAGCTACGTGCTGGCGGTGCATTTGCCGATAGTTGGCATGTCGATGCTGCCCATCATGCTGGGCGGGCCGCTGTTGCTGATGCCAGCCCACATCATGTTTCTGGAACTGATTATCGGCCCCGCCTGTTCGATCTTCTTCGAAGCCGAGGCGGAAGAGAAAAATATCATGCAGCGTCCGCCCAGGGCATCGACTGAGACACTGTTCGGCGGCAGGCAACTGGCGCTTAGTTTGGTGCAGGGCGGTATCGCCTTCTGCGTCGCCGCCACGGTCTTTCTCTGGGGAGGTGTGGCAGGCTATGACGAAGACACCGTGCGCGCACTGGTATTTACGTCTATGGTGGCAGGCAATATCGCGCTGGTATTCGGCAACAGGACAAAAAATGCATCTAATCTCGAAAAGAACCCGACGCTACGCTGGATATTGCTGGGTACTGGCGGCGCGCTGGCGCTGGTGCTGAGCGTGCCGTTGCTGCGCGATTTGTTCCATTTTGCGGGCAGCCTGCCTCCCATGCTGTTCACCGGCCTGTTCGCGGCGGCTAGCGTGTATCTGCTGGTCATGGCGGTGAAACGGATCATGCGTCCGCGCGCATGATCACCACTTGCGCAGCGTCAATAGAAAACACTTGATTCGCTGGTTCGGGCGCGATGGCTGAAGGGGTGCGGCAAGCATTCGGGTGTTTGCCGGTGGTGCGGGTTAACGCCGATTATGTGCGTATGGCAGGGCCGGATTGTGCGGCGGGAAAAAATTGCTTCGGCAGTTGTAGGCGCGATGCGCTTACATTTGATGCGCTTCCCCTAATCCGCTATAATGCGCGCCAATCTTTTGCGGGATGAGCTCACGGTTCTTCCCGCTTCTTTATGTCTAGCTTGTTGATTTTATTTGGGGGAGCATCTGGTGACGCAAACGAATCCTGCCATTCTTGTACTTGCCGATGGGACGGTGTTTCGCGGTGTAGCCATCGGCGCCTCCGGCAGCCGTGTGGGCGAGGTGGTATTCAATACCTCGATGACCGGCTATCAGGAAATACTCACTGATCCTTCTTATTGCAGGCAAATTGTTACACTGACCTGTCCGCACATCGGTAACGTAGGGGTGAATGACGAAGACGTCGAATCACGCCAGGTGTTTGCCAGCGGTTTGATTATTCGTGATTTGTCGCCGACTGTGAGTAACTGGCGCAGCACGCAGTCATTGCCGGATTACCTGAAAGCCAATGATGTAGTGGCGATTGCCGGTATTGATACCCGCAAGCTTACCCGGATACTGCGTGAAAAGGGTGCGCAGAGCGGTTGTATCGCTACGGGTACGGATGAAGTGGCCGCGCTGGAGGCCGCACGCGGATTCGCCGGTCTGGCCGGGATGGATCTGGCGCAGGTGGTTACTTGCGATGAATCTTACTCGTGGACGCAAGGTGAGTGGGATCTGGCGACAGGCTATGCTCAGTCCTCAGCCCCAGCTCCTCGCTCTTTCCATGTGGTCGCCTATGATTTCGGTGTAAAGCGCAATATTTTGCGCATGCTGGCTGAACGCGGCTGCAAAATCACCGTTGTGCCGGCAAAAACATCGGCGGCTGACGTGCTGGCAATGAAACCGGATGGTGTGTTCTTGTCGAATGGCCCCGGTGATCCGGAGCCTTGCGATTATGCTATTGCGGCAACGCGGCAGGTGCTGGATGCGGGTGTGCCCTTGTTCGGGATTTGTCTGGGTCACCAGATACTCGGCCTGGCCGTTGGCGCCAAAACAGTGAAGATGAAGTTCGGTCATCGTGGCGCGAACCATCCTGTGCAGGATGTAGACACCAAACAGGTAATGATTACCAGTCAGAATCATGGCTTCGCGGTAGATGCGGCGTCCTTGCCTGACAATGCGCGCGCAACCCATGTCTCGCTGTTTGACGGAACCTTGCAGGGTTTTGAGTTGACGGATAAACCCGCGTTCTGCTTCCAGGGCCACCCCGAAGCGAGCCCCGGCCCGCATGATGTGGACGGCTTGTTTGATCGCTTTGTTGAAATGATGAAAGGCGGTCGCTAGTCGCTGGACGTTAGCCGTTAGAAAAGGCCGCGCAGCGACCACATTAACTAATGACTAGCTACTAGCTACTAGCGGCTGATTAAATATGCCAAAACGTACTGATCTAAAATCCATACTCATTATCGGCGCAGGCCCGATTGTTATCGGGCAGGCGTGCGAATTCGACTATTCTGGCGCACAGGCCTGCAAGGCGTTGCGCGAAGAAGGTTATCGCGTCGTGCTGGTGAACTCGAATCCGGCGACCATCATGACCGACCCGAACATGGCGGACGCAACTTATATCGAGCCGATTACCTGGCAGATCGTCGAAAAAATTATTGCCAAAGAGCGTCCGGATGCGATTCTGCCGACCATGGGCGGACAGACTGCGCTCAATTGCGCGCTTGATCTGGCCAAGCATGGCGTGCTCGAAAAATATAACGTCGAGATGATAGGCGCGTCGCGCGAGGCTATCGACATGGCGGAAGATCGCGAGAAGTTCAAGCAGGCGATGACGCGAATTGGTCTGGCCTCGGCGCGCTCGGCGATTGCGCACAGCATGGAAGAGGCGTTGCAGGTGCAACAGGTGATGGGATTCCCGACGGTTATCCGTCCGTCCTTTACCATGGGCGGTTCCGGCGGCGGTATTGCGTACAACCGCGAAGAGTTTCTGGAAATCTGCGAGGGTGGACTGGAAGCCTCGCCGACCAAAGAGCTGCTGATCGAAGAATCGCTGCTGGGCTGGAAAGAGTACGAGATGGAGGTGGTGCGCGATCGCAATGATAATTGCATCATCATTTGCTCGATTGAGAACCTCGACCCGATGGGCGTGCATACCGGCGATTCGATTACGGTTGCGCCCGCGCAAACGCTGACTGACAAAGAATACCAGATCATGCGCAACGCCTCGCTGGCGGTGTTGCGTGAAATCGGCGTGGAAACCGGCGGTTCCAACGTGCAGTTTTCCATCAATCCGAACGATGGACGCATGGTGGTGATCGAGATGAATCCGCGCGTGTCGCGTTCTTCCGCGCTGGCTTCCAAGGCGACGGGTTTCCCGATTGCCAAAGTCGCAGCCAAACTGGCTGTAGGTTACACGCTGGACGAATTACAGAACGATATTACCGGCGGTGCAACCCCGGCCTCGTTCGAGCCGTCCATCGATTACATCGTCACCAAAATACCGCGTTTTGCGTTTGAAAAATTCCCGCAAGCCAATGACAGGCTGACCACGCAGATGAAGTCGGTGGGTGAGGTGATGGCGATAGGGCGAACCTTCCAGGAATCGTTCCAGAAAGCCTTGCGCGGTCTGGAAGTGGGCGTCAACGGGCTGGATAGCAAGTTTACCAGGCTGGACGCGGTGACAGCCGAGTTGCGCAATCCTGGGCCTGAGCGTATCTGGGCGGTGTCGGATGCCTTCCGTCTCGGCATGAGCGTGGACGAGGTTTTCGCTGTCAGCAAGATAGACCCGTGGTTTCTGGTGCAGATCGAAGACCTGATTCGTCAGGAGCAGACGCTTGCCAATCGCACGCTGGAAAGCATCAAGTTCGATGAGATGCGCGCACTGAAACGCAGCGGGTTTGCCGATGCGCGTCTGGCGGCCTTGCTCGATACCGATGCATCGGCGATACGCGCGTATCGTCATGCGCTGGGCGTGCGCCCGGTTTACAAACGTGTGGATACCTGTGCGGCTGAGTTTGCCACCGACACGGCGTATATGTATTCCACCTATGAAGAGGAATGCGAATCTGCACCCACCAATAACAAAAAAATCATGGTGCTGGGTGGTGGACCAAATCGTATCGGTCAGGGTATTGAATTCGATTACTGCTGCGTACATGCGGCGCTGGCGATGCGTGAGGACGGCTATGAAACCATTATGGTTAACTGCAATCCGGAAACCGTATCTACCGACTATGACACTTCGGATCGCTTGTACTTTGAACCGCTGACGCTGGAAGATGTGCTGGAAATAGTGGCCATCGAGCAGCCCGTAGGCGTAATCGTGCAATACGGCGGTCAGACGCCGTTGAGCCTCGCGCGCGGACTGGAAAAGAACGGCGTGCCTATCATAGGTACGACACCGGATATGATCGATTGCGCGGAAGATCGCGAGCGTTTCAAGCAAATGCTCATGCAATTGGACTTGAAACAGCCGCCTAATCGTACCGCAAGCACGGTGGCGGAAGGTTTGTCCGGTGCGGCCGCCATAGGCTACCCGCTGGTGATGCGCCCTTCCAATGTGCTGGGCGGTCGGGCAATGGAGATTATTCATGCGCAGTCCGATCTGGAACGTTACATGCGCGATGCCGAGATCATGTCCAAGACCTATCCTGAGCGCCTGCCCATCCTGCTGGATCGTTTCCTGAACGATGCCACCGAAGTGGATGTGGATGCCGTATCGGATGGCAAAGACGTAATCATCGGCGGCATCATGGAGCATATTGAGGAGGCGGGGGTGCATTCAGGCGATTCAGCCTGCTCCCTGCCGCCGTTTAGTTTGTCGGTAGCGATGCAGAACGAATTGCGCCGCCAGACGGTGGCGATGGCCAAGGCGCTCAATGTGGTCGGCTTGATGAATGTACAGTTTGCGATTCAGGGTGAGACAGTCTATGTGCTGGAAGTGAATCCGCGCGCCTCGCGCACCGTACCTTTCGTTTCCAAGGCGACGGGAGTGCCGCTGGCTAAAATCGCCGCGCGCTGCATGGCGGGACAGAGTCTGGCGCAGCAGGGCGTGACCTCTGAAGTCGTGCCACCGTATTACTCCGTCAAGGAAGCGGTGTTCCCGTTCATCAAATTCCCGGGCGTTGATATCATTTTAGGTCCGGAAATGAAATCAACGGGTGAAGTGATGGGTGTGGGTGATACCTTCGCCGAGGCCTTCGTAAAATCGCAACTGGCAGCCAGTGTGAATTTGCCTAAAACCGGCAATGTGTTCATCAGTGTGCGTGATGTGGATAAGCCGGGCGCGGTGGAAGTGGCGCGCTCATTGGTTGATCTGGGCTTCACCCTGCTGGCGACACGCGGTACGGCAGCCCAAATCAGTGCGGCAGGCATCGCCGTCACCGTGGTGAACAAGGTGGCGGAGGGACGGCCACACGTGGTGGATATGGTGAAGAATGGCGGCGTCAGTCTGATCATCAATACGGTGGACAGCAAGCCGAGCGCGATGCGCGATTCCTATTCCATGCGGCATGCTGCATTGCAGGGGAGAGTGACTTATTACACCACGCTGGCCGGCGCACGCGCCGCCTGTGTGGGTATGCATCATTTGGCTGATTTGCAGGTTTATGACGTGCAGACACAACATAAGAGAAAAGTAGTCGCTAGTCTCTAGTTATTAGCAGTTAGTTTATGTTGTCCGCTACGCGGGTCTAACGAATAACTAACGTCTAGCGTCTAACGTCCAATTTTAGAAAGTTTCAGTATGATCAAGATTCCATTGACGGTAGTTGGCGCTGAAAAAATGCGTCAGGAGTTGCACAAACTGAAGACGGTAGACCGCCCCTGGGTCATCAACGCGATATCGGAAGCGCGCGCGCAGGGTGATCTTTCCGAGAATGCCGAATATGAAGCCGCTAAGGACAGGCAGGGTTTTGTCGAAGGCCGCATCATCGAGCTGGAAGGCAAGCTGGGTAGTGCGCAGATTATTGATCCGAAAACATTAAATGCCAGTGGTCGCTGCGTGTTTGGCGCTACCGTGATCATGGAAGAGACCAGCAGCGGTGATGTGGTGACTTATCAGATCGTAGGCGATGACGAGGCGGACATCAAACAACGCAAGATTTCGATCAGTTCGCCGATTGCGCGCGCACTGATAGGTAAGAGTGGCGGTGATATTGCTGAGGTGAAGACTCCGGGCGGTATCAGGGAGTATGAATTGATCGAGGTTCAGTATATCTAAGGGCAGTCGTTAGTTAGTAGACGTTAGACGCTAGTTGGTGTTGTCGCTGCGCGAATTTGCTAACGACTAACGACTAACGACTAACGACTAACGACTAACGACTAACGACTACTGTATGCTTTATCTGTTGCCCAATTGTTTTTTGGTCAATGGTTTCTTGCCACGGTGGCGCGGCATTTGGCGGATTTCGATTTTGTTTGCGTCGGGGTTAGGCTGGTAGATCACCAGAATTTTCCCTATATGTTGCACAGCGGCCGCCTCTAATTTTGTGCATATCTCGTTCAGAATAGCTTCACGTTCCGGACGTTCTGCCATGACACGAATTTTGATGAGTTCGTGGAGCTTTAAAGTCAGGGCGATTTCTTTCAGGACGGAATCGGTCAAACCCGCGTTGCCTATCATTACAGTAGGTTTTAACTGGTGCGCGCGACCCTTCAGGGTGAGGCGTTCTTGTACGGTAAGCAATAGCATAATTTTCTCAATATTTTTCAAGGCGTGGATTCTAAACGATGAAGCCTTCCAAAACCAGTAAACAGTGGATGCGTGAGCATATTAACGATCCTTTTGTGCAAATGGCACAGAAGGAGGGTTACCGTTCCCGTGCGGCTTATAAGCTGCTGGAGATTGATGATAAGGATCATTTGCTCAAACCCGGGCTGGTCGTCGTTGATCTGGGCGCGACACCGGGTGGCTGGTGCCAGGTGGCGGCTACCCGTGTGGGGCAGGCGGGGAAGGTGATCGCTCTGGACCTGCTGCCGCTCGATCCCTTGCGTGGCGTTGAATTCATTCAGGGTGATTTTCGTGATGAGGATGTCCTGAAAAAGCTGGAGGCCAGCCTGCAAGGCAAACCGGTAGGGCTTGTAATTTCAGATATGGCCCCCAACTTCAGTGGCGTTGCATCGGTAGATCAGGATAGATCCATTTATCTTGCTGAACTGGCGATGGAATTTGCGTTCGAACACCTGAGTCACGATGGCAGTTTTCTGGTTAAAGTTTTTCAGGGAGCCGGTTTCGAGACTTATATGAAATTAATGCGCACCCGCTTTGTCAAAGTGGCCGCGCGTAAACCAAAAGCCTCACGGGATCGCAGCAGCGAAGTGTATCTGTTGGGGACCGGAAAGCTTGAGTAATCAGCTGATACATAGTCTAATGGCAGTCTTCTGTAGTCGTGTCGTATAAGGAATTATCTTGAACAATTTTAAAAGCATTGCAATCTGGATGGTGGTGGCACTGGTATTGATGACCGTGTTCAACCAATTCAATACGCGCCAGCAGCAGACGGCGCAGGCACATTTGGACTACTCTCAGTTCCTAGAGGAGGTCAGGAATGGTCAGATTGCAAAAGTCGTCATCGAAGGACGTACGCTGCGGGCGACAACGATAGACGGCAAACGCGTCAGCACCTACGCACCCAGCGATTTATGGATGGTTTCTGATCTGTTGAAAAATGGCGTGAGCATCGAAGCTAAGCCTGAAGAAGAACAATCCTTCCTGATGAATATCTTTGTTTCCTGGTTCCCGATGATATTGCTGATCGGTGTGTGGATATTTTTTATGCGCCAGATGCAGGGCGGCGGCAAGGGCGGGGCGTTTTCATTCGGCAAGAGTAAGGCGCGTCTGCTGGATGAAAACAAAGAACGGGTGACTTTTGCTGATGTGGCCGGTTGTGACGAGGCCAAGGAAGAAGTGTCTGAATTGGTCGATTTTCTGAGCGATCCTGCAAAATTCCAGAATCTCGGCGGACGTATTCCGCGCGGCGTGCTGATGGTGGGCAGCCCGGGTACAGGTAAAACGTTGCTGGCAAAAGCGATTGCCGGAGAAGCCAAAGTGCCTTTCTTTTCGATTTCCGGCTCTGATTTTGTGGAAATGTTTGTCGGTGTGGGCGCGGCGCGTGTACGCGACATGTTTGAACAGGCCAAGAAGAGTTCGCCTTGCATCATCTTTATCGACGAAATCGATGCGGTGGGTCGTCAGCGTGGCGCGGGACTGGGCGGCGGCAACGATGAACGCGAACAAACCTTGAACGCTCTGCTGGTCGAGATGGACGGTTTCGAGGGAGCGAGCGGCGTGATTGTGATTGCCGCGACCAATCGCCCCGATGTGCTGGATGCGGCCTTGTTGCGCCCTGGTCGTTTCGATCGCCAGGTAGTTGTGCCTTTGCCGGATATACGCGGGCGTGAACAAATTTTGCTGGTGCACATGCGCAAAGTTCCCTGCGCGCAGGACGTGGATGCCAACGTGATTGCACGTGGCACACCGGGTATGTCAGGTGCGGATCTGGCGAATCTGGTGAACGAGGCTGCGTTGTTTGCGGCACGTCGTGCCAAACGTTTTGTAGAAATGGATGATTTTGAGGCGGCCAAAGACAAAATATTCATGGGTGCAGAACGCCGTTCCATGGTCATGCCGGAAGAAGAACGTCGTAATACCGCTTATCACGAATCGGGCCATGCGGTAGTCGCCAAGCTGATGCCGAAAACCGATCCGGTACACAAGGTAACTATCATCCCTCGCGGCCGTGCACTGGGTTTGACCATGCAACTGCCCTCGGAAGATCGCTATAGCATGGACAAGGAACGCATCCTGTCCACAATAGCCGTGCTATTTGGCGGGCGTATTGCCGAAGAGATTTTTATGCACCAGATGACCACCGGCGCTTCGAACGATTTTGAACGTGCTACCGATATGGCGCGCAAGATGGTTACCCAGTGGGGTATGTCGGATGCGTTGGGGCCGATGGTCTACGGCGAAAACGAGGGAGAGGTTTTTCTGGGACGTTCGGTGACGACCCACAAGAACATTTCCGAAGCAACCATGCATAAAGTGGATGATGAAATCCGCCGCATCATAGATCAGCAGTACGCGCTGGCGCGTAATCTGATTGAGACGCACAGCGACAAGATAGAAGCGATGACCAAGGCGCTGCTGGAATGGGAAACGATAGACGCGGATCAGATCAACGATATCATGGAAGGCAATCCACCGCGCCCACCCAAGCCCAGTCAGTCTAAACAAGCGCCACAGCCGCCCAAGGATGAAGCACCTACCGCACCGGCTGCGACACCTGTGGAACCCGCAGTGACCAGCACACCTACTGAGCCTGCTCAGGAAAGCTGAAAAGCAGACGTTAGTCGTTAGCCGTTAGTAGCCAGCGGCTAATGTCTAGCGTCTAGCTACTGCCTTATGCAGTTCTCCTGCGGTAAATTCACCCTCGATCTTTCCCATCCGCTGGTGATGGGTATTGTCAATATCACCCCTGATTCGTTCTCTGATGGAGGAATGCATTGGCGGCGTGATGCCGCCATGGCGCATGCGCGCCAACTGATAGAAGACGGCGCGGACATCATTGACATCGGCGGCGAATCGACGCGACCCGGTGCTCAGCCAGTCAGCCTGCAAGAGGAACTGGATCGCGTGTTGCCGGTCATCGAAGGCCTGCGCGGCGCTTCTGTTCCCATATCGATAGATACGTTCAAACCTGAGGTGATGAAACAGGCTATTGCGGCTGGCGCGCACATGGTCAACGATATCAATGCGCTGCAGGATGAGGCCGCGCTCAGCATCATCGCAGCCGGAAAAGTCGCGGTGTGTCTGATGCACAAACAGGGCAATCCGCAAAACATGCAATCGCAACCTTATTATCACGATGTCGTGGGCGAAGTCGGTGATTTTCTGCGTGCGCGCATCCTGGCGGCTGAAGCCGCCGGTATCGCGCGCCAGCGCATAGTCATTGATCCGGGTTTTGGTTTTGGTAAAACCTTGCGGCATAATCTTGTGCTGTTGCGTGAATTGAAGCAATTGGCCGCACTCGGTGTGCCGCTGCTGGCGGGTTTGTCACGCAAATCCATGCTGGGTGCGCTGACGGGACAGGAAGCGGGTCAGCGTATGCCGGCCAGCGTGGCGGCGGCATTGATAGCGGTGCAACGCGGCGCAAATATCGTGCGCGTACATGATGTGCGTGCGACGGTGGACGCTTTGAAAATCTGGAATGCAATCAACGGGGAAATACAATGAGCAGAAAATACTTTGGCACCGATGGTATCCGTGGGCGGGTAGGTGACTTTCCAATTACACCCCACTTTGTGATGAATCTGGGCTATGCGGCCGGTAAGGTGTTGGCGAATGTTGAACATACGGCTGGTGAGCGTTCGGCTGTATTGATAGGCAAGGATACGCGCATCTCCGGCTATATGCTGGAATCGGCGTTGCAGGCCGGTCTGATTGCGGCAGGTGTGGATGTCTATCTGGCAGGCCCGGTACCTACACCCGCCGTGGCTTATTTGACGCGCACCTTGCGCTTGCAGGCAGGCATCGTGATTTCTGCTTCGCACAATCCCTACGAGGACAACGGCATCAAGTTTTTTTCCGCCAGCGGCTCCAAACTGCCTGATGAAATAGAACACGCCATCGAAGCCGGGCTGGAACAGGAAATTAAAATCGACTCTTCCATCGATCTGGGCAAGGCCAAGCGCCTCGATGATGCTGTCGGTCGCTATATTGAATTTTGCAAGGGGACCTTTCCGTCTGCAATGGATTTACGTGGCATGAAGATTGTAGTGGATTGCGCACATGGTGCTACCTACCATATTGCGCAGCACGTTTTTCACGAGTTGGGGGCTGAAGTTTTTGCCATCGGTGTGCATCCGGACGGCATCAATATTAATCATGGTTATGGCGCAACGGCACCTGCGAACTTACGCAAGGCGGTGGTTGAGCACAAGGCGGATCTGGGTATCGCGCTCGATGGTGACGGCGACAGGCTGGTGATGGTGGATGCGGAAGGGCAGCTTTACGACGGTGATCAATTGCTCTACGTGATTGCCAAACAACGCCAGGAAACAGGCAAATTGCGCGGTGGCGTGGTCGGCACACTGATGACCAATCTGGCTTTTGAACACGCGATGCGGCGCATGGCTATTCCGTTCATGCGCGCCAGAGTGGGTGATCGCTACGTGATGGAATTACTGCAACAGCAAAACTGGCAGTTGGGTGGCGAGAATTCAGGGCACATCATTTGTCTGGACAAGCACAGCACCGGCGATGGTATCGTTTCCGCTCTGGAGGTGTTGCACGCTTTGCGCATCCGGAAGCAGGGGCTTGCCGAAGCAGCGGGTGGATTGCAACTCTATCCGCAGATACTGGTAAACGTGCGGGTGGCCAAGGGTGTTGACTGCCTGGGGCACGTCGATGTCAAGGCTGCGGTTGCCGAAGTGGAGTTGGCTCTGGATGGCAAAGGTCGCGTGTTGTTGCGCCCGTCCGGCACGGAGCCGCTGCTGCGCGTGATGGTAGAAGGTGAAGACCGTCAACTGGTCGAACAGTCCGCACAGAAAATTGCGGACGTGGTGCGGCATCTGGCTGCATCCTAGTGATCAGACGGGAGCTGGCGGCAATAGGCTAGTTTTTCAGGCCTCCAGTTCGCAGCTCCCCACAGCAATATCTGTTCGATGGTCGCGCCGCGCAATTCTTCGGGCGGTTGCTGCTGTAAAAACTTTAGCACCTTTATAAGCGTTGTGACTACATCATCGCGACCAATGGCGGGGGCCAGCGTCTGCTTGCTGAGTTTCTCGCCCTGCGCGTTCAATGCCACGGGCAGATGCATATAGGTTGGCGTGCTCAGGCCCAGCAAGTGTTGTAGATGAATCTGGCGTGGGGTGGAGTAGAGCAGGTCGGCGCCGCGCACGATATGGGTGATGTGCTGAAACGCATCATCTACCGCTACCGCAAGCTGGTAGGCGAATAAACCATCGGCGCGCTTCACCACGAAATCACCTATGTCGCGCTCAAGATGCTGGCTGATTCGGCCTTGCAAGACATCGTCAAACTCAATCGTTGCGTTATCCGTCCTTGTCCGCCAGGCGCGTCCTGTGCGCCCCGCCGGAATGCCATTACGGCAAGTTCCCGGATAAACCGGCCCCTCTATGCCGTTCAGTGCCGAATCCGCAATCTCGCGGCGGGTACAGCAACATGGATAGGCAGCATCGGCGTTTCGCAACTGCTGCAATGCCTCCTCATAAGCCGCCGTGCGCTGGCTCTGATACAGGACTGGCACATCGCTATGCAGACCGAACGCCTCCAGAGTGCGCAGGATATCTTCCGCCGCACCCGGCACGCAGCGCGGTGTATCCAGATCTTCCATGCGTATAAACCAAGTGCCCTGATGATGTTTCGCGTCGAGATAGCTGCCGACCGCGGCGGCCAGAGAGCCGAAATGCAAGGGGCCGGTAGGGGAGGGAGCGAAGCGCCCGCGATAGTTAGAACGTTCCATTGCCTACTGCGCAGGCAATCTGCTGTGTCGCGTGCTCGCTTGCGCCTCGCCTACCCTGCGGTATGTCTCGTTGCGCGCTGCGCGGCTCCTTGCATATCGGCTTGCTCGTGACGGCACTGAAATGTCCATTACTAATTCTAAGCTGGCTCTTTGAAAGGAGGATGTCGGTTGTAACCGATGGAGGGATTGTTAGAGCACAGTGCTCGGATGTACGACATTTCCAGCTTTAACACTTCGCTGTTGCTCGCTGTTTCCGACCACCATAGAACTTCCTTGCGAATCGTAAAATCTTGTTGTTGCTCCCAAGTAAAATCGTTTTCAATGAACTGTGGGTTCGCGCTGCCAAAATAGTTGATGTTGTAGGCAGTGTCGCTCCCAACGTAAATCTTACCGTTTGGGTAAGTGATTTTGTAGATAATTTTCACGGTAAGCTATTAGACAACCACCGCCTCTTCCTCGAACGCCAGCACCACCTGACCATCCTTCACATCCACGGTGACTTTTCCGCCGTTTGCCAGACGGCCGAACAGCAGTTCGTCGGCCAGCGCGGAGCGTATGGTGTCCTGAATCAGGCGTGCCATGGGGCGGGCGCCCATCAGCGGGTCGAAGCCGTGTTCGGCTAGATGCGCCTTGAGCGCATCGGTAAAGACGGCATCCACTTTCTTGTCATGCAGCTGTTCTTCCAGCTGAATCAGGAATTTGTCTACCACGCGCAGGATGACGTCCGTGTTGAGTGCAGCGAAGGAGACGATGGCATCCAGACGGTTGCGGAATTCCGGTGTGAACATGCGCTTGATGTCGGCCATCTCGTCGCCCGCTGTTGCAGTTTTAGTGAATCCGATTTGCGACTTGTTCAAGGCTTCCGCGCCCGCGTTGGTGGTCATGATGATGACCACATTGCGGAAGTCGGACTTGCGACCGTTGTTGTCGGTGAGCGTGCCGTGATCCATCACTTGCAGCAGGATATTGAAGATGTCCGGATGGGCTTTCTCTATTTCATCCAGCAACAACACGGAATGCGGTTGCTTGCTGATTGCTTCGGTCAACAGTCCGCCCTGGTCGAAGCCGACATAGCCCGGGGGTGCACCTATCAGTCGCGACACGGCGTGACGTTCCATGTATTCGGACATGTCGAAGCGGTGCAGCGGCATGCCCATTGCATAGGCGAGCTGGCGTGCCACTTCGGTCTTGCCGACACCGGTAGGGCCGGAGAACAAAAAGCTGCCGATGGGTTTTTGCGGATTGCCGAGGCCGCTGCGCGACATTTTGATGGCCGTTGCCAGTGTGTCGATGGCCTTGTTCTGGCCGAATACCACCGCTTTCAGGTCGCGGTCCAGCGTTTTCAGCGTGTTGCGGTCGTCGTGCGACACGGTGCGTGTCGGGATGCGCGCGATCTTGGCGATGATCTCTTCGATCTCGTGCTTGCCGACAACCTTTTTCTGTCTGGATTTGGGCAAAATGCGTTGCGCAGCACCGGCTTCATCGAGTACGTCTATCGCCTTGTCCGGCAGGTGGCGGTCATTGATGAAGCGCGCGGATAACTCGGCGGCACTGCTGATGGCTGCCGCGCTATATTTGATGCTGTGATGCTGCTCGAAGCGCGACTTCAATCCCTTCAGGATCGCTATGGTCTGCTCCACAGACGGTTCCGGCACATCGACTTTCTGGAAGCGGCGCGACAGCGCGGAATCCTTTTCAAAAATGCCGCGATATTCCTGATAGGTGGTTGCGCCTATGCACTTTAGCGCACCGTTGGACAGGGCAGGCTTGAGTAAATTGGAGGCATCCATGGTGCCGCCTGAGGCCGCACCCGCGCCTATCAGGGTGTGGATTTCGTCTATGAACAATACGGCATTGGGGGCGTCTTTCAATTCTTTCAGCACAGCTTTAAGACGTTGCTCAAAATCGCCACGGTATTTCGTGCCAGCCAGCAAGGCACCCATATCCAGCGCATAAACGTGCGCATCCTTGAGAATATCCGGCACATTGTCTTCGACGATACGGCGCGCCAGTCCCTCGGCTATCGCTGTCTTGCCCACTCCTGCCTCGCCGACCAGCAGTGGATTGTTCTTGCGGCGGCGGCACAGCGTTTGTATGACGCGTTCCAGTTCTGCCTCACGGCCGATCAACGGGTCTATCAGGCCGGCCAGAGCCTGGGCATTGAGATCCACGGTGTAGTGTTTCAGGGCGCTTTCCTCGCCAGCGGCTTGTTCCACTACAGGTTCTCCCTGCGCCGGTGCGGTGCCGGTTTGCGCTTCCTTGCCTGTGCCGTGGACGATGTAATTCACTACGTCGATTCGATTGATATTGCGCTGGGTGAGAAAATGGACGGCGTGCGAGTCTTTTTCGCCAAACATGGCAGCGAGAATGTTGGCGCCGGAAATTTCCTTTTTATTGGCGGATTGCGCGTGCAGGATGGCGCGCTGGATGACACGTTGAAATCCCAGGGTAGGCTGCGTGTCCATATCGCTCTCGCCTGGAACAACCGGGGTGTTGGTATCGATGAATTCTGTGACTGTCTGACGCAACTCTTCGATATTTGCGTGGCAGACGCGCAGCACATTGGCGGCGGAGGCGTTATCCAGCATGGCAAGCAGCAAATGTTCCACGGTAATGTATTCATGGCGTTTCTGGCGTGCCTCGACAAAAGCCAGGTGCAAACTCACTTCCAAATCTTGCGCAATCATTTCAAATTTCCTCCATGGCGCATCGTAGCGGATGCCCGTGTTGTTGTGCATACTCTGTTACCTGGACAACCTTGGTTTCGGCTACATCGCGTGTATAAACGCCGCACGTCGCTGATCCTTCGTTGTGTATTTGGAGCATGAGTTGCTGCGCACGTTCATTGTTGATGGCAAAAAAACGTTGCAACACCTCTATGACAAATTCC
Source organism: Gallionella sp. (assembly GCA_030681375.1). Lineage (GTDB taxonomy): Bacteria > Pseudomonadota > Gammaproteobacteria > Burkholderiales > Gallionellaceae > Gallionella. The sequence continues at coordinate 27,666 of JAUXWM010000035.1, read as the reverse complement.
ATCGTGGTGTAATCGTCATTGAATAAAATCACCTTGTACATGCCTGGAAGCCTGGTGCGGGCGCGCTCCGGCGCAAGTACGGTGCTGCTGTCATGTTTTCGGGTCATATTATCTGTACGCATTCTGACACTTGTAGAGTTGTTAAGCTTAACGATTAGCGATGCTTTTTCAAGTCTGTTCTAAAAAACAACATTAACTATTTGACAAATCCGCTTAAGTAAGAGTAAAAAGCACACTGGCGTTTGATTCAAAGTGTCTGCCGTACTGGTTTCGCCGTGTGCGCTCTTAGATTCAAACAGTTTCGCGGGGGGTCCCGTATTTTCTTGGTAAGGAAATGATCACATGGCAACTGGTACAGTTAAATGGTTCAACGACGCAAAAGGCTTCGGTTTTATCACTCCTGATGATGGCAGCGAAGACCTGTTCGCGCACTTTTCTGCAATCAATATGAGCGGTTTCAAGTCCCTTAAAGAAGGCCAGAAGGTCACGTTTGACGTGGTGCAAGGTCCAAAGGGCAAGCAAGCTTCCAACATTCAGGCGCCCTAATCGGCACGGTTTGTTTAAAGGCCCGGTACTGACGTACCGGGCTTTTTTTACGGGTGTGCCCGGCATGGGCGCTCCTAGGCTATGGAGGCCAGCGCGGCATTCAGGGTTGCACTGGGTCTCATGGCTTGTGAGGTTTTCTCGAAGTCGGGATGATAATACCCGCCCATATCCACTGGTTTTCCTTGGGCTGCAATCAGTTCGGCATTGATTATGGTCTCGTTGTCCTGCAATCTTTTTGCCAGCGCAGTGAAACGTGCCTGAATATCCAGATCTTTCGTTTGTGAGGCCAGAGCCTGCGCCCAGTAAAGGGCAAGGTAGAAATGACTGCCACGGTTGTCAATTTCACCCACCCGGCGGGCAGGGGAACGATTATTTCCCAGTATCCTGCTGTTGGCTACATCCAGTGTTTCTGCCAGCACCTGCGCTTTGGTATTGTTGTATTTCAGCGCCAGATGTTCCAGTGACGCGCCCAGAGCCAGAAACTCACCGAGTGAATCCCAGCGTAAATAGCCTTCCTGCTGAAACTGCTGTACATGTTTGGGCGCTGAACCGCCTGCACCAGTTTCAAACAGTCCGCCGCCACTCATCAGCGGCACGATGGACAGCATCTTGGCGCTGGTGCCCAGTTCAAGAATCGGGAACAGGTCGGTAAGATAATCGCGCAGCACATTGCCGGTGACAGAAATAGTGTCCTTGCCCGCGCGGATGCGGTCAACCGAGAGTTGCGCAGCGTCTTCAGGCGAGAGGATGCGTATGTCCATGCCGCCGGTGTCGTGATCCTTGAGATAGTGCTCAACTTTATGAATAAGTTGTGCATCGTGTGCGCGCATGTTGTCCAGCCAGAAGATGGCAGGCGCGCCGGTTGCACGCACGCGGGCTACGGCCAGCTTCACCCAGTCCTGAATCGGCGCATCCTTGACCTGACACATGCGGAAGATGTCGCCTGTCTCAACCTTTTGTTCAAGCAGCGTGTTGCCGGATGCATCCATAACACGAACGGTGCCTTTTCCCGCTATCTGGAAGGTTTTGTCGTGCGAACCGTATTCCTCAGCTTTTTGGGCCATCAGGCCGACATTCGGCACGCTGCCCATGGTCTGCGGGTCGAAAGCGCCGTGTTTTCTGCAGTCCTCTATGACCACCTGGTAAATGCCTGCGTAGCAGCGGTCGGGAATCATTGCGAGGGTGTCCTGCAACTTGCCGTCCGGTCCCCACATCTTCCCCGACTCGCGGATCATGGCGGGCATGGAGGCGTCAACGATGATATCGCTGGGCACATGCAGATTGGTGATGCCCTTGTCCGAATTGACCATCGCCAGTTGCGGGCGTGTCTTGTAGGTATTTTGGATGTCGGCTTCGATCTCGCTGCGTTGTGCATCAGGCAGTTTCGCGATTTTAGTCAGCAGATCACCGAGACCGTTGTTGGCGTTGACACCCAGTTCGCTGATCAACGCCGCGTGCTTGTCGAAAACATCTTTGAAATACACGGTCACGGCATGCCCAAACATGATGGGGTCGGAAATCTTCATCATGGTGGCTTTCAGGTGCAAGGACAGCAGCACGCCCTGATTTTTTGCGTCTGTCATCTGCTCTTCGTAGAACGCGCGCAGCACGTTGCGACTCATGACAGCCGCGTCGATGATTTCACCCGTTTGCAGGGTTATCTTATCTTTCAGTACGACAATTCCGCCATCGTCGCCCGCAAATTCGATGCGCACCGTGGTCGCTTCGGCAAGCGTGACTGATTTTTCGCTGCCGTAGAAATCCGCAGCGTTCATATGTGCGACACAGGTCTTCGACTCTGCGCTCCATGCGCCCATTCTGTGCGGATTGTTGCGCGCAAACTGTTTGACTGCCCCCGCCGCGCGGCGGTCAGAGTTGCCCTCGCGCAGCACGGGGTTGACGGCGCTACCTAGCACTTTGCCGTAACGCGCCTTGATTGCTGTTTCGGTGTCGTTCTGTGGCTCATCGGGGTAATTCGGGATGTCATATCCCTGTGATTGCAATTCCGCAATGGCTGCCTTCAATTGCGGCGGCGTTGCGCTGACATTCGGCAGTTTGATGATGTTGGCTTCGGGCTTTAGCGTCAGTTCACCCAGTTCGCTCAGATCGTCAGCGATCTTCTGGCTGTCGGTCAGATTATCGGGAAAATTCGCGAGGATGCGGCCTGCCAGTGAAATGTCACGGGTTTCGATGGAGACGCCAGCGGCGCTGGTGAAGGCCTGTACGATAGGCAGCAGTGAATAGGTGGCCAGTGCCGGTGCTTCATCGACCATGGTGTAAATGATTTTATGAGTTGTCATGTTTTTCTTTCCCGGGTTCTTATTCATAGCGGATTTTAGGCGGACTATGCAGACTGGTTTAACGCTCAGCAGCGGGATACGCGGTAAAATATCGGCCCAAAATAATCTGGAATTCAAATGGGACGCATTTTGCTGTTTAACAAGCCGTATGGCGTAATCTGCCAGTTCAGTCGCGATGGCCTGCATCCGACGCTGGCCGATTATATCCCCCTTCCCGAATTTTATCCCGCCGGAAGGCTGGATACCGACAGCGAAGGCCTGCTGGTTCTAACTGACGACGGCCAGTTGCAGCATCGTATTACCGATCCCAGGCACAAATTGCCCAAGACTTATTGGGTGCAGGTGGAAGGCGTGCCGGATCAGACTGCGCTGGAGAAATTGCGCACCGGCATAGCGCTGCCGGATACTTCGAGCAAGTTCAAGGCGGATTTTACAACCCAGCCTGCCGGTGTGCGCCTGATGGATGCGCCCGCCATCCTTTGGCCGCGCAACCCGCCGATTCGTGAGCGCAAAGCGATTCCGACCAGCTGGCTGGAATTGACGATCAGGGAAGGCAAGAACCGCCAGGTGCGTCGCATGACTGCCGCGGTCGGCTTTCCCACCCTGCGCCTGATACGCTACCGTATCGGCGAGTGGACGCTGGATGACCTGCCGCAGGGGGAGTGGCGTCTGGTTTAACTTAGCCTCTGTCGCACTTGGCTGTTGATAACGATAACAAATGCATGGCGATTTCACGCGGAGGCGCGGAGGAAGGCAATTCCTTGCAGAATTACTTACATCACTAATACCGTTGCGACTTACAGGTGATATAACGGGATTTTCTCCGCGTTCTCCGCGCCTCCGCGTGATTTTGATTTTTTTGACCCGTTAACCGGGCTTTAACAGTTAATATTGACAGGTCATTAACTTGCCTGCTATCAGGTTAATGTTAAAGGAGGGTGGCTATGGGTACGCCGATTTATAATTCTGACTATGTGGGCATGCTATGAAATGGCTTAAACGCATACTGATGGCGCTGGCGATGCTGCTTGTTGTTGCGGCGGTGCTGCCGTTTTTAATTTCCCTCAACGATTATCTTCCGCAGATCGAAAAAGTTGCTTCGGACAGGCTCAAAGAGCCGGTAACGATAGAAAGTATCCGGCTTTCCGTATTGCCATTGCCGCATGTCATGCTTGGCGGTATTACGGTCGGCAAAAACCAGGACATCAAGCTCGACCGCGTGCGGGTGATACCAGATATTTATTCCTTATTTCAGACTGCCCGGGTCATCAAGCGTATCGAGATTGACACGCTGATCTTGACGCAGCAGGCGATCAGCAATATTCCGGCATGGATCAGTGCAGACAACGCAAACAATGCGGCGCAAGTCCGGTTAGAGAGCATGCACCTCAATAATGTACTGATAAATGCAGGCAAGGCGAGTTTTGGCCCCTTCGATGCACGCGTAAACTTTAACAGCAAGGGTGAACCACTGGACGCATCCATTACCGCGCAGGACGGTCAGCTCAAGGTATTTATCAAATCGGACGGGCCAAGGTATCAGCTCGATGTCAGCGCAAAATCATGGACATTGCCGCTCGGGCCAGCACTCGTGTTCGACGAATTGCTTGTCAAGGGGGTGGCGACGCTCGGCGAGGTCAATCTGAGTGTAGTGAACGCCAAGCTCTATGGCGGCGCGGCCAACGGCAAGGCGAACCTCAGTTGGCAAAAAGGATGGCGGCTCAATGGCGATTTCGACATCAATCGGGTAGAAATACAGAAAATCGTGTCCTTGTTGTCATCCAAGGCTCGTATCAGTGGCAAGCTCAGTGCCAAACCGCTGTTCTCTGCGTCGGCGACATCGGCAGATCAACTAATGAAGGCGTTGCGGCTGAAAACGGCTTTTAACGTTCAGCACGGCGTGCTGTACGGCGTCGATATTCAGAAAGCCGCCACTCATCTGAGTAAACAGGGCGCAACGGGTGGAGAAACGCGTTTCGATAACTTGTCCGGCTATCTCGTCAGGGAAGGCGGCAGCCATCGTTTCACGCAATTCAAAATTGCCTCGGGTGCGTTGGCCGTCGATGGACAGGTGAATGTTTCGCCGAAAAAAGAGCTGTCTGGGAGGATTAACGCTCAGGTAAACGTGATGGGCGCCAGTGCCGGTGTGCCACTTAATGTGGCGGGAACGGTTGCTACCCCCTTGCTCTATCCAACTACCGGAACCATGACGGGCGCGGCGATAGGTACTGTCTTGCTGGGGCCGGGGGTCGGCACTTCGGTAGGTGCGAAGGTCGGGGTCTGGGCCGAAGGGCTGTTTGGCAAAAAAGAAGAGAATAAGGCGAAAAAATAGGCTGTATCGTTGCGCTTTTAAAACCTGATGTCATGACTATGATTGTCATTGAGCGACGCTGTCAGGGTTTATTCAACGATACAGCCAGCGTGCCTGAACGTATGTGCAAGTCTCTCTGGGGGAAAGGAATTTCGATGTTCCTTTTTCTCAATTCATCCTCAATTGCCCACAGAAATTGAGCTTGTGTCTTGCCGGGTGAAGCGATTGATTCCGATCCTACCCAGACTACCAGTTCAAAGTCCAAGCTGCTTTCTCCGAAGTTGACCAGCCATACATCGGGTTCGCGTCCCGGGTTGTGCACTATCCCAGTAACGCTCAGTGCCGCAGCAATGGCGGCTTCTTTTACCTGCTGTTTATCGACGCCGTAGGCCACGCCAAAGGGTACGTGCAGGCGGCGCGCACGTTCCCCCAGTGTCCAGTTGACCACGCGCCCGCTGATGAATTCCGAATTAGGTACGATGATATCGATCAGATCCGAAGTTGTGATGCGCGTGTAGCGCAAATTGATCTCGGTGACTTTACCCATGACGCCGGACTGGAGGTCCACGAAGTCGTCAACCTTGATGATTTTTTCGATCAGGATAATGATGCCAGAGACAAAATTGCTGATGATATTTTGCAGGCCAAAACCGACGCCAACACCGATGGCGCCGCCTATGACTGCAAAGCTGGCCATATTGAAACCCAGATAACTCAGGCCGATGAATAAGCCGATAATCCATACGGCATAGCGGCTGATGCGGCTTAAAGCATACCAGCCGGGACTGGATTCCTTGTCCTGGTCGCGGCCCCCTATGTGGGTGATGGTTTGCTCAAGTACGATACCAACACGCCAGATTACCAGCAGGATGATGACTAAACCAAACAGCCTGAACAGATTGATCTGGGTATCGGCGATGCTGAACCAGGGAGTTAAGGCTATCCCCGTCAGTTTGCTGTAAATCAACAACAATATGTCCATTATGCACACCTCATGCTGAATATCGACAGCCGCATTCTACGCCGTGCTGTTGAGAGCTTACTTGCCGCGTCGTACCGCCGGCCTGGGTGAAAACAGGGCGGGCTGAGGCATGGCCTGATGGCGTGCCGCTTCTGACAATAAGGGCTGTGCCTTCGGTGCCGATTGCGGTGCGCGCGGTTTTTGTCCTGAACGAGGTTGTCCCGCTTGCGGTTGGCGAGATTGCGGAGCGCGCGGCTGGCGAGGTTTTGCTGCATCAGGATTGCGTGGCGCTTGTCCTTCGCGTGGTGCGCGATTCTGCCCCTCGCGCGGCGGACGATTGCCGGCGGTGGTGTTGCTGTGGCGCCGCTGGCCGTGCTGCGGGCGGGGCGGACGCGGAGCTTCAGCGGGGATATGTGTCGGCGGCACGAAACTGTCGATAGCGACTCTTGGAATCTGGGTCTTGATCAGGCGTTCGATATCCTTGAGGTGCTGCAATTCTTCGCTGTCCACCAGTGAAATCGCCGCGCCATTGCTGCCCGCGCGCCCGGTCCGGCCGATGCGGTGTACATAATCTTCCGGTACGTTGGGCAGTTCGAAATTCACTACATGCGGCAGCATGTCGATATCCAGGCCGCGGGCGGCAATGTCGGTCGCAACCAGCACCGGCATCGTGCCGTCCTTGAACTGGGACAAGGCCTTGGTGCGTGCAGACTGGCTCTTGTTGCCGTGTATCGCGGCGGCGGGTATGCCGTCGGCATTCAACTTTTCAGCCAGACGGTTCGCGCCGTGCTTGGTGCGGGTAAATACCAGTACCTGTTTCCAGTCGTTGTGTTTAATCAGATGAGAGAGCAAATGGCTCTTGAGCTTTTGCGCCACCATATGCACGCTTTGTGTGACCAGTTCCGAGGTGGTGTTGCGGCGTGCGACTTCGACAAAGCCGGGGTTATTCAGCAAGCCGTCTGACAGGGTCTTGATCTCTTCGGAGAAGGTCGCAGAGAACAGCAGGTTCTGGCGCTTCTTGGGCAGTAGCGCGAGAATCTTGCGGATGTCGCGGATGAAACCCATGTCCAGCATGCGGTCGGCTTCGTCCAGTATCAGGATTTCCACGGCGGACAGATCCAAAGTCTTCTGGCTGAGATGATCGAGCAGGCGGCCCGGTGTGGCCACCAGAATGTCTACCTGAGAGCGCAGCGATTTGATTTGTGGATTGATGTTCACCCCGCCGAACATGACCATCGATTTCAACGACAGGTATTTGCCATAGGTCTGTACGGATTCTTCCACCTGAGCGGCGAGTTCACGCGTCGGGGTCAGAATCAGGCAGCGTGGCTGTCCCGGACGCGGATTGGCGGCGGGTTTGGCGTTGAGCAGATGCAAAATCGGCAAGGTAAAACCAGCGGTCTTGCCGGTGCCGGTCTGTGCGCCGGCCAGCAGGTCGCCACCGGCCAGTACCAGCGGGATCGCCTGCTTCTGAACGGGGGTGGGTTGCGTGTAGCCGGCATCGGCAATGGCGCGCATCAAGGGTTCGGCCAGATTCAGGCTGGCAAAAGTGATTTCATTGGGTAATGAGGTAGTAGTGTTTGGCAAAGCTTGGCTCCTGCGACGGCCTGACGCTCAAGCAGAGCGGCACCAATCGGGGCAGACGTATAGTGTGATCGAAGAGATCGGGAGTTTTTAAGAGGCCGCTGCGCTGATTGGTTTTACGCAGGGCGCACGCATTATACACACCCTGAGTCTGTGAAGTGGCGGAGGAAGGGTTATTTTAAAGCGGAGGTTTGCCGATACGCCATGCCTGCTGCGGATTATTGAGCTTTTGGCGTGCGTGGCAAGCAGTCTGCTAATGTATAATGCGCGACTTTCAAAATTAATTTGCAGGAAGAGATTATGCCTATTTACGCTTATGGTTGTTCCAGTTGCGGCTTGCAAAAAGACGTGATGCAGAAGATGAGTGATGAGCCCCTCAAGGTGTGCCCGGAATGCGGCAAGGAGACCTACTCCAAACAATTGACGGCACCCGGTTTTCAGTTGAAGGGTAACGGTTATTACGCAACTGACTTCAAAGATCAGTCCAAGTCAGGGTGTGCGCCTTGCGGCAGTGCGTCCTCCTGCCCGGTGGCCAATTCCTGAGCCATGAAAAAATTTCTTGTCACCGGACTGCTGGTATGGGTTCCGCTCGGTATTACCATCTGGGTGCTGAATCTGACCATCACCACGATGGATCAGACTCTGCTGTTATTGCCGGAGCACTGGCACCCGGATAATCTGCTGCCCTTTCATGTTCCCGGTCTGGGCATTATTCTGACCTTCGCAATCGTGCTGCTGACCGGCTTGCTGATCCGCAATATTTTTGGTCAGCGCTTGTGGGCCGCTTCCGAGAAAGGGATGTTGCATATTCCCTTTGTCGGCAGCATTTACAAGGGTGTAAAGCAGGTTAGTGATACTTTGCTGTCCGGGAGTGGTAATTCGTTCCGCAAGGTGTTGCTGGTGCGTTATCCTCACCCTGATGCCTGGTCGCTTGCCTTCCAGACCAACGTGCCAAATGAAGTGGCCGGCCAGTTTGATGAAGAGTATGTGGCGGTGTTTATTCCCACCACGCCCAGCCCGGTTAACGGCTTCTATTTTTTCGTGCGCAAGTCTGACACCATCGCGATGGACATGACGGTGGATGTGGCTTTGCGCACCATCGTTTCCATGGGCGTGGTATCCGATACCGAATCACGCCCTGATATAGCCAATTTTTCTTAGAGATTACCCATGCGTACACATTATTGCGGCACACTTAATACCGATCAACTCGACCAGACCGTGAGCATTTGCGGTTGGGCGCATCGCCGCCGTGATCACGGCGGGGTGATATTCATCGATCTGCGTGATCGCGAAGGCCTGGCGCAGGTGGTGTGCGATCCCGATCGCGCCGAGATGTTCAAGATCGCCGAATCGGTGCGCAACGAATTCGTATTGCGCATCACCGGCAAAGTGCGTCGCCGTCCGGCAGGCACGACCAATACCAATATCACCAGTGGTGAAATCGAAATCCTCTGTCATGAGATCGAAGTGCTGAACGCCGCGCTCACCCCGCCGTTTCAACTGGATGACGAGAATCTTTCCGAGACCGTGCGCCTTACCCATCGCGTGATCGATCTGCGTCGCCCGCAGATGCAGAAGAACATGATGTTGCGCTACAAGGTGGCGATGTCGTTCCGCCGATTTCTGGACAGCCGCGGCTTCATCGACATCGAAACCCCGATGCTGACCAAATCCACGCCGGAAGGCGCGCGCGACTATCTGGTGCCATCGCGTGTGCATCCGGGCGAGTTTTTCGCCTTACCCCAGTCGCCTCAATTGTTCAAACAGTTGCTGATGGTGGCGGGTTTCGACCGCTATTATCAGGTCACCAAATGCTTCCGCGATGAAGACTTGCGCGCCGATCGCCAGCCTGAATTTACCCAGGTCGATATCGAGACCTCGTTCCTGAATGAAACGCAGATTACCGCGCTGACCGAAGACCTGATACGCACGGTATTCAAGGAAACGATGGATGTGGAATTGCCCAATCCTTTCCCGCGCATGACTTATGCGGAGGCGATGGCGCGTTTCGGTTCGGACAAGCCTGACCTGCGCGTGACGCTGGAACTGACCGAAGTTACCGATGCCCTGAAGGATGTCGCTTTCAAGGTGTTTTCCGGGGTGGCGAATTCGGCCAACGGCAGAATTGCCGCGATGCGCGTACCGGGCGGAGCGGCATTCACGCGTGGCGAGATCGACGAATACACCAAGTTTGTCGGCATCTATGGCGCGCGCGGTCTGGCTTACATCAAGGTCAATGATGTCACGCAGCTCAATGAAACCGGCTTGCAATCGCCTATTGTGAAGAACCTGCACGAAGTGGCGCTTAAAGCCATAATCGAGCGTACCGATGCGCAAAATGGCGATATTATTTTCTTCGGCGCAGACAAGGCCAAGGTCGTCAACGATGCGCTGGGCGCATTGCGCAGCAAGATCGGCCATGAAAAAGGCCATGTCAATGGCAATGTATGGGAGCCGTTGTGGGTGGTTGATTTTCCGATGTTCGAATACGACGAGGAAGCCCATCGCTGGACAGCCTGCCACCATCCCTTTACCTCGCCGAAAGACGAACATATCCAGTTCCTGGAAACCGATCCGGGGCGCTGTCTGGCCAAGGCCTACGATCTGGCACTGAACGGCTGGGAGCTGGGTGGAGGATCGGTGCGTATTCACAAGGAAGAAGTGCAGAGCCAGGTATTCCGTGCGCTCAACATTGGCGCGGAAGAAGCGCAGCTTAAGTTCGGATTTCTGCTCGACGCGCTGCAATACGGTGCGCCGCCGCATGGCGGACTGGCGTTCGGACTGGATCGCATTGTCACCATGATGACGGGTTCGGAATCGATACGCGATGTGATCGCCTTCCCCAAGACACAGCGCGCGCAATGTCTGTTGACGCAAGCGCCTAGCGCGGTGGATGAGCGGCAGTTGCGTGACCTGCACATCCGTCTGCGTCATCAGGTTCAGGCTACCGTGGAAGTCGTGCAGGAATAGTCATGATGCGCCTGTTGCTGGCATGGTTGATGCTGGCCGCGCTGGGGATGCCAGCGCATGCGCAGCCCGTACCGTATGCCGGGCAGCTGGCGATGATCGCTGTTGCCGAGCTGCCGTCCGAGGCGCATGACACCTTGCGTGCCATTAAGCGGGGCGGGCCGTTTGCCTATTCGCGCGACGGGGTGGTTTTCGGTAATTTTGAGCGCATCTTGCCAAAACAGCCGCGTGGCTATTACCATGAATACACGGTGAAAACACCGGGTTTGCGCAGTCGTGGTGCGCGCCGCATTGTCAGCGGCACGCCGGGTGAATATTATTACAGCGCAGACCATTATCAATCCTTTAAACGCATACGGGAGTAGCCATGGCAGTACCACAACTGAACAATCTGGCAGCGGCGGGCTGCCACAAGCTGGACTGTAGTGTGGAAATGCTGGGTGAAGCGGTGCAGGCCGCCGGATTTGGGTTGTTCGAGGCGGATTTGAAGGGGATCAAGGGCAAGAAAAATCTGCTCAATGCGCTGGCGCAGGCCACTGCTTATCCTGATGAATTTGGATCCAATTGGGACGCGCTGGTTGACGTGTTGTGCGACTTGTCATGGCATGCTGCACCCGGTTATGTGTTGCTGTTGCGCAATGTCAGCCCTACGCTGGGTTTGTCTGCCAACGACAGGGAAATCGCGCAGGATATATTTGATGATACGGTGGTGTACTGGCGGCAGCGTAACAAACCTTTCTGGGTCTTTTTTGCGTAACCATGCCAGTTAAAAAACAGCCTGTTTCGGTGCTGGTAGTGATCTATAACGCGGCGCTTGACGTGTTGTTGCTTGAGCGTGCCGATCATCCGGGCTATTGGCAATCCGTGACCGGCAGTCGTGAAGGCGATGAAGACTTGCGCGCTACGGCGATACGTGAAGTGTTCGAAGAAACGGGTCTGGAAGCCGGTCTGTACCCGCTCACCGACTGGCAGTTGCAAAACAGCTATGAAATTTATCCGCACTGGCGGCATCGTTATCCTGACGGCATTACCCAAAACACCGAGCATGTGTTTGCCTTGCAGTTGCCTGACCGCATTCCGGTAACGCTATCTGCGCGCGAACATCTGAAATTTGAGTGGTTGCCGTGGCAGGATGCCGCGCAAAAAGTTTTTTCGCCGAGTAACCGTGTGGCGATATTGTCATTGCCCAGTCGTAGTCTAAGTTGCTGATATTGAAGGGAAAGAGTGTGTATACGCATCGTTTTTTTGAACTGACCGAAAAGGGCGAGCGTGAAATTCGCCTGTGCATGCTCAGTCTTTCTGGTGATGCTCAGCTTATTTTGCCCTTGTTCAGTCCAAGCTCGACCATAGACGAAGTGGTGGCAATGTTGCCGCCTGTCGTGCGTTCCGGCGTGGTGGAGATCGTCGGCCAATTGCTGGCGGCGGGATATATTGTTCAGCAGGATACGGTGCTATCCCCTATCACACCCCCGCCAGCGGGTGAGGCTTCCTATACGGCCATGCCGGCCATGAATTTTTATTCGGATGCAGAGATGCCGAACTCCCCGGTCGGTCGTCTCTTGGAATCCATTAACGGGATTAAACCCGATGTTGTGGAAACAAACCTTGTTCTTCGCGGAATGGTTGAATATGCGCTGTCGAACCCGGAACCGGAACAACCGTCCGGCGTGCGTGCGGCGGCTACGACATCGAATTCAGGGACTATGTTGGAGACGTTGCGCGAGCTGGCTTTCTTCAATGATTTCACTGCGGCAGAGTTGTCGGAAGTCGCGTATATCGTGTTATGGCACGAGCGGGAAAAGAACCAACTCATTCTGCGTGAAGGCGATACGGTCAATTCGTTCTTTGTGCTGTTGAACGGGACAGCTGCGGTGCTCAAGGATCAGAGTCCGATTGGGCTGATACAGCAAGGCGAAAGTTTTGGTGAGTTTGCCTATATCATGGGCGAGCAGGCAAGACACACGGCTGATGTGATCGCGAAGAGTTACGTCGAGTTTTTGGAGTTCCCGGCAGATAAGTTGAAATTGGCTACGCCGCAGGTGCGTCTTCAATTTGCCAGTGCATTTGCGCGGGTACAAACGCAGAGACTGATTTGCGCCAATGAGCAAATTGTCAGTTTGCTGGCAGATAAATACAGGTGAGATTGAACGGTATGACTGAATCCAGTATTGCTGTGGCTTATGATCATCCGGGATGTTCGACCGCCTCCGCGTGGGCCAGAAAGGCACACGAGCCTAACCCTCAGGAAAAAGCCGCGTTGATTGCACGCATTAAGCGCCTGTTGCAGGAGCAGGATGCGGTGCTGGTGGCCCATTACTACGTGCATCCCGACTTGCAGGATCTGGCCGAGCAGACGGGCGGCATCGTCTCGGATTCGCTGGATATGGCCAATTTCGGTCACCGGCATTCGGCCAAAACCATCGTCGTGGCGGGTGTGCGCTTCATGGGCGAGACGGCGAAAATACTCAATCCCGAAAAACGCGTGTTGATGCCTGATCTGGAAGCGGAATGTTCGCTCGATCTGGGCTGCCCTGCTGATGAATTTGCCGCGTTTTGTGATGCGCATCCCGACCGCACCGTGGTGGTCTATGCCAACACCAGCGCGGCAGTGAAGGCGCGTGCAGACTGGATGGTGACCAGTTCCATCGCCCTGCCTGTGGTTAAACACCTCATGGAACAGGGCAAAAAAATCCTCTGGGCACCGGATCGCCATCTGGGTGCTTATGTGCAGGAACAGACCGGCGCGGACATGTTGTTGTGGCAGGGCGCGTGCGTGGTGCATGACGAGTACAAGGCTAAGGAGCTCATCGCGCTGAAGGCGCAGCATCCGGGTTGCGTCGTGCTGGTCCACCCCGAGTCGCCGCGTGCCGTGATTCAGCTGGCAGATGTGGTGGGTTCGACTACTCAGCTGATCACGGCTGCGCAGCGTTCTGAGGCGAAGGTGTTTATAGTCGCTACCGACAACGGCATCCTGCACAAGATGCGCACGCTGTGTCCGGATAAACTGTTCCTTGAGGCGCCCACCGCAGGTGCGGGTGCCAACTGCACCAGTTGTAGCCATTGCCCCTGGATGGCGATGAACGGACTGATCAATCTGGCCGAGGTGCTAGAGAGAGCGGGAGGGTCGCCGCGCAGCGGCGGGGTACTCACCGGCCTACCCCTTGCGGGTGCCGGCACGAATGAAATATTCGTTGACCCGTCTATCATCCCGCGCGCCGTGCTGCCGATACAGCGTATGCTGGACTTTGCGCGTCAGATCAAGCTGCCGACCAGCGGCATCGGCAACGCCTGATTTGTTGCCAATAGACAGGCGTGCCGACGTCGAGCTGAATGAAATGCATGATGTTTTGAGGGCAACGGCACGACATTCAGTAGGCGCAGCTCGATTCAGAACAAGAAACTCGTTATGCCAATAAGCTGAAAACGTATCTGTTCAGTAGGCCGGCACTGGCGGGTGAATTTGAGGCATTATTGGCCATGTGGTCATAAAGCCGTAGTCTCAGGTGTGGCTTTTGGAAATCCATGCTTACGCGTTAACGATATACCGCGAATAACCGTTCTCGGAGCACGAAAATCAGGACATACACGTATCATGCAGACGCTCACTATCGCCACTTACAATATCCATAAGGGTTTTTCACACTTTAATCGGCGGGTGGTGGTGCATGATTTGCGCGAGCGGCTGCGCGAGTTGAACGCCGACATCGTATTTTTGCAGGAAGTGCAGGGCGAGCATGCGCATCACGGGCAACGTTTCAACAATTACCCAGACGGCGCACAGCACGAGTTTCTCGCGGATCAGCTATGGCCACATTCCGCCTACGGCAAAAATTCAGTGTATGAAGCCGGGCATCATGGCAATGCGATACTCAGTCGCTTTCCAATTGTGCAATCGTTGAACACGGATGTTTCCGCACATCGTTTCGAGAGTCGCGGTCTGTTGCATTGCGAGATCGAGTCGATTGACGGGCAGCGGGTACATTGTTTGTGCGCGCATTTCGGCTTGTTCGCCAAGGGGCGGCGTGTGCAGACAGGGGCATTGATTGACTATGTACAGAACAGTATTCCGCCCGATGTGCCGCTGATTATCGCGGGTGATTTTAATGACTGGCGCAATCAGATGAGCCATCCCCTTGCCAGGGAATTGGGCATGCATGATGTGTTTCATCTGCATGGCGGCAAGGTGGCGCGCAGTTTTCCAGCCAGATTGCCCATGTTTCGCCTGGATCGCATTTACGTGCGCGGTTTTACCGTGCAACACAGCGAGGTGCATGTGGGTGGCGCATGGCAGCGCCTGTCTGATCACGCCGCACTCTCGGCCAGCCTGAAGCGAAATGGCTAACGGTCATCACCAGGTAGACGGCAACCAGCTCACGCTGTTGCAAAATGGCGCAGTGTATTTTCCGCAGCTCTGTGCGGATATTGACGCTGCACAGAGCTTTATTTATCTGGAAGCCTATATCTTTTCTGATGATGAAACCGCTTACAAGGTGTCGGAAGCCCTGCAAAGAGCCGCGCGGCGCGGCGTGGTGGTACGCGTGTTGATGGATGGTTTCGGTTCGGCCAGATTCCCGTCACGCTGGATGGATGAATGGCGGGCGGCAGGGGTCGAAGCGCAATGGTTCAGGCGCAAAATTTCCCCGTTCACCCTGAGGCGCAATCGTTTGCGCCGTTTGCACCGCAAGCTGGTGGTGCTGGATGGCGAGGTGGCCTTCATCGGCGGTATCAACATCATCGATGATGCAACGGGAAACAAGGATGCCGGTGCGCCGCGTTTCGATTTTGCGGTACGCGTTCAGGGCAGCGTGGCGGGCGAAATTCATATGGCCATGCGTCGTATGTGGAGCGCGGTGTCATGGGCCAGCCAGCATTTGCGCGGAAAGCGGATTGAGCGATTCATCCTGGATGCGGCGCGGAGCACAATCCAGTCCAATATCAGCCTGTTGTTGCGTGACAACCTGCGTCATCGTCGTGATATTGAGCGCGCCTATCTGAAGGCGATTGCGGGCGCGCAGCATGAAGTGGTGATTGCCAATGCCTATTTTCTACCGGGACGGATTTTTCGCCGTGCCCTGATACAGGCCGCACAGCGCGGGGTGCGCGTGGTGCTGTTGCTGCAAGGTCGGGTGGAACACCGCTTGCTGCATTACGCGACGCACGCGCTTTACCAGCAATTGCTGGCGGCGGGTATCGAAATTTACGAATATCAGGCCGGCTACCTGCATGCCAAAGTTGCCGTGGTAGATGGTGTGTGGGCTACGGTGGGGTCATCCAATATTGATCCCTTCAGCCTGTTGTTGGCACGCGAGGCCAACCTCGCCGTCATGGATGCCGGCTTCGCCACCGAGTTGCGTGACAAGCTGTTGATGGCGGTTTTGAACGATGCCCTGCGCATCGAGCTATCGCACTGGAATCAGCAGAGTGCATGGGTGCACGGGGTTTCCCGCCTGAGTTATGCCGTGGTGCGCATGATGGTAGGCATGCTGGGGTATGGCAGGCGTGTAGATTAGGGCAGGCGTGTCGTCGGCGTACGCAGTTTCTTTGCTATGGTCAGTCCGGGTGATGGTATGATTTAACGCATAAATATGCATGGCGGATGGGTCTATCGCCTTCGTCTATAAATTTGGGGTGTCAGTGAGTTATTTTTCCGGTCTATTCAAGCAAATCTCACTGGGGCGCCTGCTCCTGACCTTGTCGGTACTGTCGGTGGCTTTTGCGTTTGTGCTGATATTCGGCTTGTCCAACATGATGCGCGACCGCGCGGTGCATGATCTGGCGCGCGATGACGCACGACAAATTTCGCAGCTGGTTTTTCAAAGCCTGTATTCGGATATGCGCCGTGGCTGGAACAAACAGGAAATCAATGAATCCATCGGGCGCCTGAATGCCAATTTCCCTGATTTGAAAATCAAAGTGTATCGCGGCAATATCGTGGCGCAGCAGTTTGGTGCGATGAAAGGCGAGCACCGGGTGATCGAGCAAGATGCCGAGCTGCGCCTCGCCATGGCCAGCGGCAAGGAGGCCTTGTTATTTCCGAACAAGGAAGTGATTCGTTATCTCTATCCGGTGGTCGCCAAACAGGAATGTCTGGTTTGTCATACGCAATCCCATGTCGGCGCGTTGCACGGTATGGTCGACATCACCTATCCGGTCAGTAAACTCAAAGTATCGTTCAATACCGTGCTCAACAGCGTGCTTGGCTATACGCTGTTCATCATCGGATTGGTGTTTTTGATGCTGTATTTCAAACTGCGCTATCTGGTGGTGGTGCCGATCGCCAATCTGGTCAATGTGATGCGTCAGGTTACTGATGATATGGACTTGACGCGGCAGGTGCCCAGCAAGACATGGTTGCTGGAATTGCAAAATCTGGCGAGTTATTTCAACCGCCTGCTGCTAACTGTGCATGAATACAACGTCAAGCTGGAAGAGTTGTCCACGCGTGACCCGATGACGGGGTTGTACAACCGACGCAAGTTTGAAGAATTTCTGAGTTACGAGATTATCCGCGCCACACGTCATCAGCGCGGTTTTTCGGTGATTATGGTGGATTTGGATAATTTCAAATACATCAACGACACGTTTGGACATCCCATAGGCGATCTGGTGTTGAAGGAGCTGACGGCGATGCTGGCCCAGGGGCTGCGCAAAGGCGATGTGCTGTCTCGGCTGGGGGGCGATGAATTCGCTATCATCCTGCCAGAGACAGAAGTAGAAAAAGGATTTTATGTAGCGAATAAATTGTATACGGCTCTGGTAGACAAGGTTTTTGAGCTGCCGGTCGGCAAGATACGCTGCACCGCCAGTTTCAGTCTGGTCAGCTTCCCCGAGGATGGGCAGACAGCAGCAGAAATCTACGCGGCCATGGAAGTGGTGTTGTACAAGGCCAAGACCCAGGGGAAGAATCAGGTGATGACAGTGGGAACGCTGGCGGATCGCAGCATGATGACGGTCTTCAAGCAAGGTGATTTCCTGCGCAGTGCGTTGCGCGAGGATCGCATAGAGGCGTTTCTGCAACCCATCGTCGCTGTACAAAGCAAGGAGGTGATCGCCTTTGAGGTGCTGGTGCGGATACGCGATGGCGAACTTATTATTCCCGCCGGTGAATTCATCGAGGTCGCCGAAGAGCTGGGTATGGCCAAGGAGCTTGATCGTGAGGTGTTTCGCAAGGGGCTGGCACATTATGCCAGGGTCAATGCAACACATCCGCAGGCAAAATTGTTTTTCAACCTGTTCCCGCGCAGCTTCAACGATCTGGCCTGGGTCAGCGGCATACCGGAATTGGCGCGCAGTGCGGGCGTACCTTGCGACAAGCTGGTGCTGGAGATTACCGAGCGTGAGGCCTTGCCTAATTTGACCCAGGTCAGGGCGGCACTCGAAGAATTGCGCGCCAGCAAGATATCCGTTGCCCTGGATGATTTTGGCAGCGGGTTCTCATCCTTCCTTTATCTGAAGTATCTCTCGATAGACTACGTAAAAATAGAGGGCAGTTTTGTACGCAACATGGTTGCCGACGAGCGTGACCGTATTATCGTCGAGCAAATCAACAGCATGGCGCATCGCTTCGGCCTCAAGACCGTTGCCGAGTTTGTCGAAGACGAGGAAACAGCGAAGATGCTGGTCGAGATCGGGGTGGATTATGCGCAAGGCTATTACTTTGGACGTCCTGCCATGCCGGAATAATCAGGCACGCTGTGCGAGTAGTCTGCGCATCCTGTTGTGTGCAGGGTATTCACTTCCGTGACGCAAGATAGAAATCGCGGTACTTCATGTCTTCGGTCAGCAGATGCGTGATCAGCGCCTGTTTTACTTTTAGGCCAGCCTCGATGCACTCGTAAGGCATAGGGCTATCACTAAAAATACTCATGATATGGTGCAGGGCCTGAATAATCTCTGCATGACAGCGCGCATGTTCTTCCGCTTGCGGGTAGCCCCACTCCCTGAATAACTTCTCCTCATGGGCGAAATGTGCGACTGCGTCGCCCTGAAGGGCGCGCATGCGTTTCTTGACCTCTTCCATGTCCATACGCGCGACGATGGCTTCGTTCAGCGCATTGACCAGAAGGATAAAGCGCTGATGCTCGGTATCAATCTCCGGAATGTGCATGCTCAGACTCTCATCCCAATCCAGCTGCCACACAGGTGCGGTTTCCATTTTCCTCCCGTTAATTGCGCTCAGGTTGCGAACCCGGCTATTTGATTTTGTATAAACGTTTGGCCGCCGTTTGCCCGTTGAGTCCGTCGAAGCGGCTGTCCATCGCCTCTCCCAGCTTTGCCAGTCTGTCGTCCGGATGCGGGTGGGTCTTGAACAGCAAGGCGACGCTGCTGTCGTCTGCTGCGGTATGACCGATTTCCTGTAGCACGCCGGGCAGGCCATAGGCATCATAGCCCGCGCGCGCCGCCAGCACGACGCCGATGCGATCCGCTTCGAATTCCGCACCTTTGTCCAGTGAGCGCGAGACGATTTCGGCGCCGCTACCGATCAGCCTGCCGATCTTGTCGTCGCCGACTTGTTTGCCGAGCAGCTTGCTGCCTAAATCCAGCATTTTGCCTTGTTGCAGTATCTTCAGGTGGTGTTTGCTGATGACGTGGCCGATTTCATGCGCCAGCACGCCAGCCAGTTCGGCTTCATCGTTCAGAAGTTTGTATAGGCCGCGGGTGACGAAGATATAGCCGCCAGGGGCGGCGAATGCGTTGATGTCGCTGCTGTCGATTACGCCGAAATGCCAGACCAGATCGGGGCGTTCACTCTGGATGGCGACCCAGCGACCGACGTTATTGACGTACTTCTGCAGTTTTTTATCTTGCACCAGCGGGGCAGCGCCGAGCAGGTTGCCCGCAATCTGTCGGCCGATGGCGACTTCTTCCTCTTCGGAATAGCCGCCGAGATTCGCGGAGCCGCCCGGTTTTTGTAATTCTCTGGCGGCGTTTCTCAACTCTTGTCCAAAGTCAAAAGCCTGTGCGGTTTGTAGCAATAAGGCCAGCGCGGCAATGACGAATATTTTTGCTGTTAATTTATTCATTTCGATGCTCCCGGTTCAGCAAGGTAATCTATCTGTCGCGCTTTCAGCCTGGCTTTAGCCGCATATTTTTGTGCCTCCACACGGCTGCTCGTCGATGATTCCAGGAGTGCAATCTGTTTTTCGTCATAGTGAGCCGCCTTGAGCTCTTCTTCATTCAGGCCGCGTATGCCGGTGGTGGCGACGATTTTGCCGGTGCCGGCACGCCCCGAAGCCAGGCTTGCCAGCCCGGATATCGGCCCGGTCGCTGCTTTTACATCGCCGCGCCGCAGGCTGAGCATGCGTATCCAGCCGCTGCCCTGAGGACTCTTGATTTGATACCAGCCGCCGTCTTTCTTGAGGATTTCGACGCGGGTGGCAGCGGGCAGCGTGGTGATGATTTTCGCATCTGAAAATGGCGCAGACCTCACGCTGTCTGTCTTGACAGTGGTGCCGCTCTCGGCCGCCTGCGCAGCGCCAGCGATAAATAGTGTGAATAACAGATAAAATTTCATGGCATCCTCATAATCTTGCGACTAACGACTAACGACTAACGACTAACGACTAACGACTAACGACTAACGACTTTTTCTTCATGCCAGTGCAGCAGCGCTTCGGCAAACAGTGTACGCCAGCTCTCGCGGGCCTGTTTTCCGCCGGCGATGCCCCCCTCAAAGATGAAACTGGATATGTCATTATCCCTGCTTGCGCAGTATTTGTGTAACAGCGGGGCGATAGCCTGTTGCAGTGCCTGAATGTCGCGGGCGATCATCAGTCGGCTGTCATCGTCATTCGCGTCGCACAACCAGGATATGGCCAGGGTATTTTCAAACAAATCCCACAGGCCTTGTTGTTCACCCTTGATTATTTCGACGCTCTTGTCGTGACTGCCGATTTTTTCCATCCCCAGGCGGATCTTCTCGCGCACCGCATCGTTCAGCATGTCGCTGCGCAGCTGAATCAGCATCAGCACGCCGTGCAAATCGCCACTCCGTTGTTGTGCCATACGCACAGTATTTTGTTCCAGCTGTTTGCTGGTGGCGTAGTCATAGAGCCGTGCGAGGGTGAAGTAGGCCAGGCCCAGCGTGACCGGGCCGGTGAGATTGATGTAGGTGTTGGTGAAATTGATGCTGGCATAGGAAATGCCGAGCAGGATGAATTGCGAGGCGCCGAACAGCCTGTCTATTTTGTCGCGCCCGGTGTCGCGGTAAAAACCCCATGCGGTGGCCCAGATGACGGAGAGCGTTAGCAGCAGGTATAGGATGCGTGCATCCGGAAATCGCAAAAAATCGCCGTGTTTGAAGTTGTCGATCGCGGTGGCGAGTATTTCCACGCCGGGATGGGTGCGGGAGAGCGGAGTGGGTTTGATGTCAAACAGGCTGGGCGCGGTCGAACCGATGATGACGATCTTGCCGGTAAATTCATCGGCTGCGCGTTGTTTGTTCTGACGGGAGAAATCGTTGAAGACATCGCTGAAGCTGGCGGAATTGTAAGTGAACGGCGGGCCGCGCCAGTTGAGCAGCACGCTTGCAGCATCAGGCTGGGGGTAGCCCTGCTGCTTTGCGATGGTCAGCGGGAGCGAGGGGATTTTCCAGCCGTAGTCGTTGCGGTACACCGGATACTGGCGCACGATACCGTCAAAATCAGGATAGATGTTGTGCAGCCCCATCCGGCCACTTGTCAGCACCGAGTTAAAGTAAGGCAGCACCATCGCCACCGTCGCGTCCGGGCTGGCCCCGCTGTTCAGCGGTGTGACACCCGGAATCATGCCCGGTTTGATCTGGCTCAGGGCGTCATCCGCCGGATCCAGCCGCAACATCGGGAAATAGGTGTTATGGGTGGCGGCGATGGCGGCATCAAAATAGGCATCGCTGTCGGGATTGTAAACATCTGCATCGCTGAGCAGGACGTCGAAAACCACCGCTTGGGGATGCTGTTTTTCAATTTGTTCGACAAACTCAGCCAGCACCTGCCGTGGCCACGGCCAGCGTCCGTATTCCTGAGCCATTGCGGCCAGGCTCGCTTCATTGATATCCACGATGACGATGTCTTTATCTGCCTCAGGCACCACCAGCCTGTACCTCACCATCATGTCAAAAGCGCCCTGACGCATATTGGTGGTCAAGTGCAGGAAAGCCGTATCCGCCACGATCAATACGCTGAACAGCGCAGCCAGATAGAGATAGAAGCTGGTATTCCATTTTTTTGCCAGCAGACCTGACAGTCGGCTGAACAGGCTTCTGAGATGGTAGGAGAGGGCGGCGATAGGGTTCATGGCACGGCACAAAGCTAAGGATGTCATATTATGCACACAGCAGCGGCTATAATCGACACCTACTTTTTTGTTGTCAGATTATGCGACCTTCTTCATCACACTCAGAGCACGACACGCGCGGCGGCTGGCAGACCCTACGCTCACTCATTCCCTACCTGATGGAATTCAAGGGCAGGGTGATACTGGCGATGAGCCTGTTGATCCTGGCCAAGTTCGGCAATGTCGGCGTTCCGCTGGTGCTCAAGCAGATCATCGATGCGCTGGATAAGTCGCAAGCGGTATTGATGGTTCCTGTGTTCCTGATTCTGGGCTATGGCTTGCTGCGTCTGCTCAGCACGTTGTTTGGCGAATTGCGCGATGCGGTATTTGCCAAGGTGACGCAGCGCGCGATCCGGCGCGTAGCCTTGCAGGTATTCGAGCATTTGCACAATCTGAGTCTGCGCTTTCATCTGGACAGACAAACCGGCGGCGTGGCACGCGACATCGAGCGTGGTACGCGCGGTATTGGCTTCCTGTTGAATTTCATGCTGTTCAATATTCTGCCGACCCTGCTGGAGATAGGGCTGGTGGCGGCCATTCTGCTCAGTAAATACAGCGCCTGGTTCGCAATAATCACCTTTGTCACGCTGGTCATCTATATCGGTTTTACCCTGTTTGTCACCGAATGGCGCATGGTCGTGCGGCGTACCATGAACGACCTGGATTCCAAGGCGAACAGTCGCGCGATTGACAGCCTGCTCAATTATGAGACGGTAAAATATTTTGGCAACGAGCAATACGAGGCGCGCCGCTATGACCATAATATGCAGCACTGGGAAACGGCTGCGGTGCGCAATCAGACTTCGCTCGCCTTCCTGAATGCCGGGCAAAGCGTCATTATCGCCATCGGCATTACCGCGCTGATGTGGCTGGCTGCCGATGAGGTGGTGAAGGGCACGATGACGCTGGGCGATCTGGTGCTGGTGAACGTGTTTATGTTGCAACTGTATATGCCCTTGCATTTCCTCGGTTTCGTGTACCGCGAGATCCGCCATGCGCTGGCGGATATGGAAAAGATGTTCGGTTTGTTGCACGAACACCGCGAAATCGCGGATGCGCCCGATGCGCGGGCTTTGTCACCCGGTAATGCCGAGGTGAGATTTGAGCATGTCAGCTTCGGCTATGATGTCGACCGGCAAATTCTCTTCGATGTGAATTTCAGTATTCCGGCCGGGCATACCGTGGCCGTGGTGGGAGCGAGCGGGGCGGGCAAGTCCACCTTGTCGCGTTTGTTGTTTCGATTTTATGATGTGCAAACAGGGTCGATACGCATCAACGGGCAGGATATACGCGAGGTGACGCAGAGCAGCCTGCGCGCGGCGATCGGTATCGTGCCGCAGGATACCGTGTTGTTTAATGACACGATTTATTACAACATCGCTTATGGACGACCCGAGGCCGACCGCGAAGCGGTTGTTGCGGCGGCTCAGGCGGCGCATATACACGCGTTTATTGAATCGCTGCCGCTAGGCTATGAAACACGGGTGGGTGAGCGCGGCCTGAAGCTATCGGGTGGTGAAAAGCAGCGTGTGGCGATCGCACGGGCAATACTGAAAAACCCGGCGATTTTGATTTTTGATGAGGCAACTTCGGCGCTGGACTCGAAATCCGAGAAGGCAATCCAGGCGGAATTGCACGCCATCGCACAAAACCGCACCACCTTGATCGTTGCGCATCGTTTGTCCACTGTAGTGGATGCCAATCAGATTCTGGTGATGGATAGAGGCGGTATCGTAGAACGTGGTACGCATAATGAATTGTTGTTGCACGGCGGTTTGTACGCGCAAATGTGGAATCTTCAGAAACGTGTAGAACAGAAGCCCATTGGCTATTGATTTATATTGATTTTGGGGTATCCTTTCAGCCTTGTGCTTGCTCGGGAGTAAAAAGTGAAAAAAAGATTGCTGATGTGTTTTCTGGCTGGTCATGCTTTGCTTGCACAGGCTGATGAGTATAATTCCAGTCGTATTTCCGCAAAATTTGATCGCGAGCTTTCCTCTGCGGCATTCCAGCCGGTTTCCAGCCCCAAGTTAAATTCGTCTATCGCATTGATTTATGACGAACAATCGCAGCGTCCGCTATACACCAAGAATCCTGATGCGATTGCGCCCATAGCCTCTATTACCAAATTGATGACGGCGATGGTGGTGCTGGATGCCAAGCCTGATCTGGACGAAGAAATCAGCGTGGACGTGGCCGATCTGGATAGCCTGAAGGGAACGCATTCCCGTTTGCGCATAGGCACGACGTTTACACGCAATGAAATGCTCAGGCTGGCGCTGATGTCTTCTGAAAATCGCGCGGCATCGGCATTGGCGCGCAGTTATCCGGGCGGCATGTCCGCAGCGGTGGCGGCGATGAATGCCAAGGCGCGTAAGCTGGGTATGCTGAATACGACTTTCCGTGACCCGACAGGGCTGAATAGCGAAAATGTTTCAACGGCTCGCGATCTGGTTAAAATGGTTGCCGCTGCGCGTAACTATAAATTGATCCACCAGTACACCACCACGGTCACGCATTCTGTAGAGGGAACGCGCGGGCGCGAGTTGCGCTTCAATAATACTAATCCGCTGGTTAAGAATGCCTCGTGGGACATCGGCGTGAGCAAGACCGGATATATCAACGAGGCCGGGCGTTGTCTGGTCATGCAGGCGCAAATACGTCATCGCTCGGTTATTATTGTGCTGCTGGATTCGGCGGGGAAAAATACCCGCATAGGTGATGCGAACCGCGTCAAGAAGTGGATAGAAAGTGCCAATGTCCACGGAAAAGCCGTGCGTCGGGGCTAACTTTATGCGAGGGGTGGTTGCCACCCCTTTTTAATGAAAATGTACGAGGCTTTATTACTCGCTATCCTGATTGCGCTGGTTATCCTGCTAATACGCAAACCCGTGCGGCTGGATAGTCCGCTCATTATTCAGCGTCCAGGGCAGTATCACCTCATACTTGCGCCGCAACTCGCCCACACCAGAAACTTTCTTGAGCTTATCGCCGGAAAATTTGGCGAGACCGCCCCGCAGGAGGGCGATATCGCCACGCAGTATTTTGAAGTGCGTGAAGCAGCAGTACCCGGTTCAGCCCATTATCTGCTGGCCGTCGGGTTTCGCGCAGGCGTGCTGTATTTTCAGGCCATCAACCCTCAGCCATTGCTGAAAGATGCAGACAGCCATTATGAAATAGTACGCAGTTTTTCCGAGCAGGTGATGGTGCAGTTGGCTCCGATGAGGGGAGAGCGCGAGGCAGGAGGTCTGCGTGCGACGGTTGGAGCCGCTGCGCAGGAGCTGAATATTGCCTGTAACAGATTGCTTGCTTGACAGGGTGCGCAGTGCGCATTGAATATATACCGGAACGGGTTTTATGCCGAAAAGATTATCCAAGTTGAAAGTGCTGGTCGTCGAAGACAGCAAAGTGGCGCTCAAGGCGATTTGCGGTTATATCGATGATATGAACGTCAAGCCGCTAAAGGCCAAGAGCGGCAAAGAGGCTATTGAGCTGTATAGCAGTGAGCGACCGGACATCGTTCTGCTCGACATCATCCTGCCTGATATGAGTGGTTACGATGTTGCCAAGGAAATACGCAGGCTGCAGGGCAAGGATGACTGGACGGCCATTATTTTTCTGAGCGTCATGTCCAAGGATGAAGATCTGGCACGCGGCATCGAAGTGGGAGGTGACGACTACATCATGAAGCCGGTGGGTAGCGTGGTGGTTCAGGCCAAGGTACGGGCGATGTACAGACTGGTGCAAATGCAGCGCGCCCTGGTTAAGGTGGCCGGGCAATTGCATGACGCAAATCAGGAGCTGCAACGGCTATCGATGACGGATGGGCTGACGGGTATCGCGAATCGCCGTATGTTTGACGAGTCGCTGGCCAGAGAATGGCGACGATGCCTGCGACTTAAAAAACCGATGTCCATCGTGATGCTGGATGTGGATTTTTTCAAGAAATATAACGACCGCTACGGGCATCAGGAAGGTGATGATTGTCTCAGAGCTGTCGCGCAGGAAATGGTGCGTTCGGCCCCGCGTGCCGGTGATCTGGTGGCACGCTATGGCGGCGAAGAGTTTGTCATGATACTAGGTGACACGGATGAAGGCGGTGCGCACTGGGTGGCCAATCGCATTCGTCAGCATGTGGCTGAATTGAATATGCCGCATGAAGGCTCAGATTATGGTCATGTGACGGTAAGCTGCGGTGTCGCCAGCGTCATGCCCAGCGCCGAATTGTCCGTTGATATGCTGGTCAAATCGGCTGATAACGCGCTCTATCTATCCAAAAATCAGGGCCGTAACACTGTCACTTTTCTGAACTACGGACAGCTTTGAGGAATTAAGACTGAGGACTGAGGGCTGAGGGCTGAGGGCTGAGGACTGAGGGCTGAGGATTGAGGATTGAGGATTGAGGATTGAGGATTGGGCAGCATCAGGTTGTGAATGCTTGTTGTGTCGCCGAAACCTAATCTTGTTTATAGCAATACGAGATTATCTCTATGGATGATTTCGTCATCGCCGCCATAACCCAGTAGCGTGGAAATCTCGCCACTGGCATGACCTGAGATTAAACAGGCTTCATTCGAGTCGTAATTGATCAGGCCGCGTGCGATGTCTGTGCCGCTTTGGCTGATGCACGCGACGACTGCGCCGCGTTGAAATTCCCCGATTACCTGCTTTACGCCTATCGGCAGCAGGCTCTTGCCGTCTGAACACAGTGCCTTGATCGCACCCTGGTCGAGTATCAGTGTTCCCGCTACCTGCAGGTGGCCTGCGAGCCATTGTTTGCGTGCCGCGAGGGGCAGGGTAGGCGCGGTAAGCAAAGTGCCGATAGATACGCCCTGCAGCAGTCGCAGCAGCACGTCTGGTTCGTGACCGGAGGCGATGGCGGTATGCGCGCCGCTGTGAGCAGCGCGTTTTGCGGCCAGTATTTTGGTGAGCATGCCGCCGCGACCAATGGAGCTGCCCGCGCCTCCCGCCATGCTCTCCAGTTGTGCGTCGCCAGCCTGTGCCATGCTGACTAATGTGGCACTAGGGTCTTTGCGCGGATCAGCGGTAAACAAGCCAGTCTGATCGGTAAGAATGATCAGCGCATCGGCGTTTATCAAATTGGTGACCAGTGCGCCCAGCGTGTCGTTGTCGCCGAATTTGATTTCATCGGTGACCACGGTATCGTTCTCGTTAATGATGGGAATGACGCGCAGCTTGAGCAGTGTTGTCAGCGTGGTGCGTGCATTGAGATAGCGCTCACGGTCGGCCAGATCGGCATGCGTGAGCAGCACCTGGGCGGCATGCAGGTCGTGTTTGCGGAAGCAGGTCTCATAGGCCTGAATCAGCCCCATCTGACCCACTGCCGCAGCGGCCTGCAAGTCGTGTACCGATGTGGGACGCGTGCGCCATCCCAGGCGTTGCATGCCTTCGGCAATGGCGCCTGAAGAGACCAGTACGACTTCGTGTCCGTTGGCGTGGAGTGCGGCGATCTGTTCGGCCCAGTTGCTCAGTGCGTTAAGGTCTAGTCCCGCGCCCTGATTGGTCACTAGGCTGCTGCCGACTTTGATAACGATGCGTTTACATTGGGCCAGTAGGGTTTCCATCGTTGATTCCAACATTAAAAAATAAAATATTACCAGCTACCAGCTACCAGCTACCAGCTACCAGCTACCAGCTACCAGCTACCAGCTACCAGCTAT
>JAUXWM010000028.1 GCA_030681375.1 Gallionella sp. | reverse complement strand
GCGCTTCGTGTACTTTCATCCCGCCCACCCGGAGAAATCCACCCCCATCGATCCGATGCGTAACTGGAATCGCCGAACAGAACTAGCCAGTCGGGTTGCCGCGCTGATTCCATCCGAAACCGGCGCAGACCCGTTCGCGGCCTTTGGCTGGAAAGTCCTCAACGACATTGTGAATGGTTTGGTGGCAACGGGTGTGAGCCCCAATCTGGTTCACATGAAGCGTTACATTGAGGGTGGCGCGGACAACTTGCTGCTGAACACGTTGCGCCGTCATTTCATCGACACCGTGCCGGAATGGGAGACGCGCTCCAGCAGTTTCGTGAAAAAACATCGTGACCGGATACTGGAAGCCTATATCGACTTTTACAAGCAGACCGCCATCCATGAAGCGCAGTCGTCAGACCTGGATGGCCTGATTTCCACCTTCGAGCATAACCGCGACCACTTCCAGAAGATGGTCGCATCGCTCATCCCGATCCTGTCCATGCTGACCTCCGAGCCGCTGGCGGAACTCCTGTCGCCGGAATTCAAAACAGGTGATCAGAAGCACGCGACCGACATGGCGAAGATCATCAACAATAACCAGGTGCTCTACCTCGGCCTTGACAGCCTGGCCGATGGCACGGTCGGGAGTGCCATAGGCTCAATCATGCTGGCCGATCTGACCGCAGTGGCCGGTGATCGCTACAACTACGGGATCAATTCAAACAAGCCAGTCAACCTCTTCATCGACGAAGCGGCAGAGGTCATCAACCAGCCCACCATCCAGCTCATGAACAAAGGCGGCGGTGCGCTCTTTCGAGTGACGATTTCGGCGCAGACATTCGCAGATTTCCCTGCACGGCTCGGCGATGAGAACAAGGCTCGCCAGGTACTCGCCAACATCAACAATCAAATTGTTCTGCGCGTGATCGACGCGGAAACGCAACAATACATCGCCGACAGCATGCCAAAGATCAAAGCCCAGTCACTGAGCATCAGGTACGGCCATGGCGTCGATGCAAAAATTCAGGACGAATATCAGTCGTCCTATCAGGAATCCATGTTGGCGGAAGAAGTGGAACTGTTCCCCGCCGCGATGCTCGGCAACCTGCCTCCGCTGCACTTCTTGGCAAGGATGTCAGGCGGGCGGATCATCAAGGGCAGATTGCCCATCTTGAAGGCCGGATGACATGGCAAAAGACCAGAAAGAGCAGGGGAGCTTTGCTGCCCTATGGATGGTTATGGCCTTGATCGTGGCAATCGGCACATGGATGTTCATTACCCCGGAGCATCTGCTGAAATCACTCACAGGCGAACGTGCGTTTGTAACCCAACTGTCCGGGCAGCAGGCCGATCAGTGGATATTTGGCAAGATGATTTCGGTAAGCGCGGGTCAACTCCAGGGTGTGTCGGACGCAATCAAAGACACAGCCGCCAGCAAAGACACGCCGAGTCCGCTCAAGGAGTGGGTGCAGAACCGGATTGTCGTAACGTGGCTGTGGGGTTCATTGATCGTGTACCGCATCTATCTGCTCATGCTGTTCTGGTTCATCCTGATGCCATTCACCATTGCGGTGGCGATAGACGGGTATTCAACAAGGATGATACGTACCTTTCAGTTTTCTTCGCAGTCGCCCATTCGTCACAGGATAGGCGTGCTCATCTCCACGGTCGTGATGTCTGGTGTGGCAATCTGGCTGGTGCTGCCGATACCTTTACCCTCAGTTGTTGCTCCTCTGGCGATTGCATCCATCGGCTGGGCGACCTGGATGTGGGTCAGCAATTTACAGAAGCGAATTTGACTGGAAGATGCTCGCCTTCACCCATATCGCAGCGGGATGTGCATCGTCGTTGCTTGTCTCAGGCGCGCTCAACGCGCAACCTTCGCAGGCGATACTTGTGCTTGGCGGTGGAATCCTCGGGAGCATGATGCCGGATATCGACCACCCGCAAAGCTGTCAACGCCAAATAGAAATGTCCGCTTTCCTGCAAAGTAGAAATGTCCGCTTTTCCCTGCTTTCCTTTTGCTACGGTGTAGCGCGCTGCCCGTCGTGGGCGGATTTGCCGACGGACATTTTTCTCCAAGGGTGATTCGGT
>JAUXWM010000027.1 GCA_030681375.1 Gallionella sp. | reverse complement strand
CGAATTGCGGTTGGCCGGGGTAGCAGTCGTTATTTGAGCCTTGCGCCGTTCCTCGTAATCATCACGGGCCAGCCGGGTAAGGCTCTGCGAGGTGTAGGTCAGCCGATCGTCATAGAGTTCATTCAGGGTGTAGCGCTTATCCTTGGCGATGTAGCGGTGCCAGCGGTCGCCATCGGTCAGACGCACCAGCTTCACCTGTGTGCTGCCAGCGTGGCCTCTGACGTATCCAGCGCCCTGCCGCAGCGCCTTCTTCACCTTGGCTTCCTGATCAGGTGCAGCGAGAACAACGCCGTGCAGGTGCAGCCGCCCTTCTGGTGACACCTCAAGGTGCAGCGCCATCGGCAGACCGGACAGACCCTGTTCCTTCAAAGCCTCAGTAATGCGCCTAGACAGGTTCCGCATAGGGTTCTCTGAATGGAGTGAGCCGCTTTCCCGCCCGAACGAGAGGTTCAACGAAACCGCTTTGCCGCCCCGTGCCTGTGTGGTCTTGATGGCGGCGCGGAACTTTTCTTCTGGTGACAGCTTCAACCATGCCTTCGGCGTGGTGCTGACTGTTCCTGTGGGTGTGCTGCGTGCTGTGGGTGGTGATGTTACAGGGGGTGCCGTGGGGGTGGCTTGAGGTGTGGTGTGGGTGCCTAACTGGTCAAACACTTCGTTTTGGGTGCTAAGTGCATTGATTTTGCTTACAGAAGTGACTGTTGCAGGGTGGACAAAATTTGCGGGCTGGATGGGGGTGCTTTGCAGGCGGGAAAGCGTGGCAAGAACGGCCTCAAAATCTTCGAGGCTCATGGTGACAGGCACGTTTATGCACTGTGCGGGTTGTGGTGACAGGTCAGGCATCGGTGATCTCGGCTTGCAGGCTTCGAGATGGAGATAAGCGATGGGCGTGGGCGTGCAAGGGGGGTATGGTAAAATTACAACACATTGCCCGGTTGGTGTATGCGAGGTCGTGCTTTGACACACCCCTTGACTCTGTAATCTCACAGTGCCAACTGAATTTTTAAGTATACATGGTAAGGCAGAATGAGAAACATAACTCAACTAGAATATTCTCTAATTCAAAGCAGAGTTGAACTTACCAAAAAACGAAACGGCTTAGAAACGGACTCACGAGCATTTGCTCACGTCATTCTTGAGTCTATGACTGAACATGGCGATGGTGAAATATCACCAC
>JAUXWM010000026.1 GCA_030681375.1 Gallionella sp. | reverse complement strand
TCAGTAGTGTCCGGCAATTTAATTGAATAGATTCAGTTGGTTATTGTTTGGCGGCATGGCCATTTGCGCCTCCATATTTTTAAGTAATTGATCGAGCGGTGTTTTCTCGAAAAGAGTCAGGCTCAAAATCTGTAGGATTGTGTAAAGCGATGCCTCGGTATCGAGCCGCTTTTTCACGATGGCGACCAAGACGTAAACCGCGATGGCGATCCAGATTTGCGTCTTGACTGCATTCTCGGTGGTGCCGTAGAACCGCTTGATCCGAAGATGCTGCTTGATCCATTTGAAGAACAGTTCGACCTGCCAGCGACAACGGTAAAGCTGAGCGATGGTCAGTGCAGGCAAGTCGAAGTTGTTGGTCAGAAAAACCAGATGCCTGTCGTGTTCGGCATCGTAGAACTTGATGCGTCGCAGGTGCTGCGGGTAGTCCTTGCTGGCCGCAGGCGCGGCCAATGCAATGGTCTGATCGCAGCGCAGCCCCGTGGATATGTCCACAGCGCGAGAGTAGACGCGGCGGAAAAGAAGATTGGATTTGCCACGAATAACAAAAAACGCCTGCGCTTGATGCATGACGTACCAGCGAGCGAAGTCGGTAAAGCCGCGATCCATGATGTAGAAGCTGCCCGCTTCGGGTATCAGGATGTCGAGCACATTGACCTCGTGCATCTTGCCGTCGCTGATGTGAATGAAGGTTGGAATATTGCCGCGCAGGTCGAGCAGCGTATGCATCTTGACGGCGGCCTTGGTCTGGCGAAAGCGCGCCCACGGAAAGACGCTCAAGCACAGGTCGATAGTCGTGGTATCGAGCGCATAGACGGTCTGTTCCAGTTCGACCGCAAAGCTGTCGCTGATGTAGAGTTGTCTGGCGGTCTGGATCAGGCTCATCGCGAAATCCTGATAGATGCGCCAGTCGCGGGATTCGTTGGCATCGGCCAACGTGCTCTTGGCGATGTTGCCACGGATGCCCAAGTGATAGAGCTTGGCTTGGTGAGCGCGCAGACAGGTTTCGATATCGCGCAGACTCTCGCGATAAGTCAGCTGCGCGAAGGCCATGCAGAGAAACTGATCGAGATGCGAAAAAGTCTTGGCGGGATATTTGGAAGGGTAACGCTGCACACAGCGGCGGAATGTGTGAAGGGGTAAATGCTCCATGAGTTGTGCGAACACCAACTGGCCTGAATACATGACGGGAAACTCCGGGAAAAAAATCCCAGTTTCCCAAAGAATTCACGTTCAAGTCGGTGACACCCCTAGTCATACTATTTCCTATTCCAGATCAAGTCGTTATATAACCGTCTTGGCAAAATTGCCGGACACTACTGGAAAGAGGTGTATGTGGAAATCGAAATATTGAGGGAACACGGCATGAGCTTGCGCAAGATTGCCAAAACGGTGGGATGTGCGGTGAACACCGTACGAAGCCACTTGGAGGCTGATGCACCGCCAAGTTACCAGCGCAACAAGTTGCGCACAACCAAGCTATCGCCGTTTCATGATTACCTGAAAGAGCGTCAGGCGGCGGCTCATCCGGACTGGATCCCGGCGACGGTGCTGATGCGTGAAATCGTGGCGCGGGGGTACACCGGAGGTGGCAGCCAGCTGCGCGCCTATATGCACAGTCTCAAGCCGGCCTTGCCGTGGGATCCGGTGGTGCGCTTCGAGACGGCGCCGGGCGAGCAGATGCAAGTGGACTGGGTTGAGTTTCGCAAAGGCAAAAACCCGCTTTACGCCTTCTGCGCCACGCTGGGTTTCAGCCGGATGAGCTTTGTCGAATTCGTCACCGACATGAAAGTCGAGACGCTGATCGCGTGCCACCAGCATGCCTTTGAAGCCTTTGGTGGCGTTCCAAAACGCGTGCTGTACGACAACATGAAGACCGTGGTGATCGAGCGGGATACGTCTGGTGAGGGCGAGCATCGCTTCCATACCGGATTTCTCGACTATGCCCGCCATTGCGGCTTCGTGATCAAGCTGTGTCGCCCGTACCGGGCGAAAACCAAGGGCAAGGTCGAGCGTTTCAACGGTTATTTGCGACGCTCGTTTTACGTGCCGCTGGTGGCGCAGCTCAAGCAGGCCGGGCTGACACTGGATGTGGTGACCGCCAATATCCAGGTGCGCATCTGGCTCAAAGACATCGCCAATGAACGTATTCATGGCACGACGCAAATCCGCCCCACCCAACGCTTGCCGGAAGAATGCCTGCAACCGTTACCTAACCCATGGCGTGGCGACATCCGTGCGGCTCGCCCCCAGCGCGAGGACGAGGTCAAACTCGCAGAGCGGCCCGTGGTGGTTATCGAGCGGATTGCCCAAGTGTCGCCTGCGCAACACCCGCTGGCAATATACGAGCAACTACTGGCACAAATTTGCGATACGCAGGAGGTGGCGGCATGAACCTCCAACACGAAAGAATGCTGTCGTTATGCGAGACGCTCAACCTGCCGTTCGTGGCACAGGCCTATCCGCTGGCCGCACAGGATGCTGTGCAACAGGAAACGGCCTATAGCGACTATCTGGAGGGGTTGCTCAGGGCCGAGGCGGCGGGGCGCAACGTGAGAAAACAAAACATGCTCACCCGGTTGGCCGGATTTCCGGCTATCAAGACGCTGGACGACTTCGACTATGAATTTGCCCAAGGCGTGAAGCGGAGCCAGATTGAGGAGTTGGCCGGCCTGGGCTTTGTCGAGCGCAGTGAGAACGTGGTGCTGGTCGGCCCCTCGGGTGTAGGTGCGTATTTCGCTCAACGTGACCAGCTGTTTCGGTCTATCGTGACCGCTGTTTGAAGGATGTTGCGCGGGGATTGAATTTTACCTCAATCGGTCACGATAGATTCTGTCGAAGTGGT
>JAUXWM010000085.1 GCA_030681375.1 Gallionella sp. | reverse complement strand
TTGGAAGCATTCAGTAAAGCAAATAGGTTGTTATTAAGTAGCTCAACGGCTTCTGGTTGATCTACTGGGATTAGCCGATTCCGCGTATTATTCCAATTCTATTTTAAAACAGCATTAATAATCCAATCCCATCCGGCAATGCTGCGCATAGTTTCCTGGTTTAATTCAAAGCTTTTTAGCGCGCTTTCCAGATGTATCTCAAGCGCATCCAGACTATCGAAGGCGCGGTTATGAAAGAATTTTTCCCGCAATTCATCCCATACATGTTCCTGCGGGTTGAGTTCTGGCGAGTAAGGTGGTAGAAACAGGATTCGCATATTCTCTGCCAATTTCATGGTTTGGCTTTTGTGCCAGCCTGCACCGTCCATCACCATAATGATATTTTCATGCGGGTAACGTGCCGCGATTTCATCCACGAAGAGTTGCATGCAGTCCCCGTTCACCCAGGGCAGGATTAGGGAATCAAATCGCCCATCCAGTGGGCTGACTGCGCCATAGGCGTAGGTGTATTGTTGCGTCAGCATGGCACGTACCATGGGACGATGGGGCTTCTTGTCCCAACAGTGCCGTACATCGCTGATGCGGCCGAAACGCGCTTCATCCTGAAACATTAGACGCAGCGGGCGCGAGACCGCAAAAGCCGCCACTTCCTCGGTTAGCCGCTCGGGGAGTTTTTTTTCCACGCCTCGCGCGCTGCTGGGTCGGCTTGTGGATGGCTTTTATCCGGGGCCAGTTTGCGCCAGCCATGCCGTGCCAACATTTGGTACAGAGTAGACAAAGCCAGTGGCTTGCCCAGCCTAGCTTCAACCGCCGGTTTCAAGGGTGGAACAATGACCACGCCACCGGTAGCAGCCTCACTCAGCACTTCATCCAGAATCCTGGCTTCCTGCTCCAGATTGGCCTTGGCCCGGTTACGTAATTCGCGTTTGCTGCGCGTGGCTTTCTTTTCCTCTCCCGTCGCTGGATCATACCGGGTACGCATTCTGCAGGTGACACCTACTGAACGGCCAATGGCAAGCGCTGTCTGCTCTAGACTCAAACCTAGCGACAATGGCAGCACTATCGCTTGCGCAGCTCGAAGTTCTGCCGCAGTCTTGGCTTTCTTTAACCGTTCCATCGCTACCTCAAGTTGCTCCGTCCCACTTGCCTTCCGTGCCATGATGGCCTCTACCAAAGGTAAAAGCTATATTATTACTGTTTCTATCTGTAATTGGAATTAGATATTGTCAACGAGTTGCTCGACTTCTCAAAGATTCAGGCCGGTAAATTTCAAATTGAAAAAATGCCGTTATCC
>JAUXWM010000083.1 GCA_030681375.1 Gallionella sp. | reverse complement strand
CCGTCAAACATCTTGCCGTCTTCGAAGAAGCTGGCATCGACAGTGTGTGAGGGGATCGTGAGATGCTGCTCCTTGCCGCGCGTGTCGGTGAAGCGCAGATCGACGAACTTGACCTCTTTCTCCTTCAGGAGATTCAGTGCTTCGGCTGGCGTAGTCATGTCGGCTCCTTGCAAAATTGCTCGAAACAGGTTGGCTGCTGGCGGCTCAATAGCGCCGGTATCGTGGCTGCTCGGTGCGAGGTCCGTGGGTTATTCTGGGCGACGCCAGCAGCGGCGCCCTATCGTATTGCAACACCCGTGCCAAAAGCGAGCGAATGCCAAGTGCCTGTAAATCATGGAGAAGGTGTATGCGTGTGGCGCAGCAGTGTATCGAAAGGGTGCACTACGGCGAAGTGTTGCGCTATAACAGTGCAGCCAGTGAGGTCCGGCAGGGCTGTCTGCGGCCCAATTACGGGTCTTGCAATCGACGCTATACTGCAGCGCCCCCGCCCTCGGAATTTCCGCTTGACGCAGTCTAGACGCCCCCGGACGTTCCAGGACCTCATCCTGGCGTTACAGCGCTACTGGGCTGACCGGGGCTGTGTGATTCTGCAGCCCTACGACATGCCGATGGGTGCTGGGACCTTCCACGCAGCCACTTTTTTGCGGTCTATCGGCCCGGAACCGTGGAGCGCAGCGTACGTGCAGCCAAGCCGGCGCCCCACGGACGGACGCTATGGCGAAAACCCGAACCGCTTGCAGCACTATTACCAGTTCCAGGTAGTGATCAAGCCGTCACCGCCGGATATCCAGCAGCTTTATCTCGACTCCCTGGTTGCCCTGGATATCGATCCCCTGGTGCACGATATCCGCTTCGTTGAGGACAACTGGGAATCGCCGACCCTTGGCGCGTGGGGCCTTGGCTGGGAGGTCTGGCTTAACGGCATGGAAGTTACCCAGTTCACTTATTTTCAGCAGGTCGGCGGCATTGATTGCAGGCCGATCACCGGTGAAATCACCTACGGGCTGGAACGGCTGGCGATGTATTTGCAAGGCGTGGAGAATGTGTTTGATCTGACCTGGACGCCTGGCGTCAGCTATCGCGACGTCTATCACCAGAATGAGGTCGAGCAATCCACCTACAACTTTGAACACAGCGATGTGGACTTTTTGCTGGGCGCGTTTGGCAGCTACGAGAAACAGGCCAAACATCTGATGGAAAACCGGTTGGCGCTACCCGCCTATGAACAGGTGCTGAAAGCCGCGCACAGTTTCAACCTGCTGGATGCCAGAGGTGCGATTTCAGTGACCGAACGCGCCGCCTATATAGGCCGGATACGCAATCTGGCGCGCAGTGTCGCGGCGGCGTATCTCGACAGTCGCGCGCGGTTGGGATTCCCGATGGCACCCAAGGAATGGGCGGATGAAGTGCTGGCGCAGATCGAAAAAAATAAGCCTGTCCTGAGCCGTGCCGAAGGAGTGGTAGCATGAGCACGAAAAATTTACTGGTTGAACTGTTTGTCGAAGAGCTGCCACCCAAATCACTGAAAAAATTGGGGGAGAGTTTTTCTGAGGTCTTGTCCTCCAGCCTGATCGCGCAAGGATTAGCACTGAAAGAAACGTGTGTGACGGCGTTTGCCTCGCCGCGTCGCCTGGCTGTACATATCGAAAGCGTGTCGGTACAGGCGGCGGACAGATCAGTGTCGCAGAAGCTGATGCCTGTCAAGGTCGGGCTGGATGCAGAGGGCAATGCCACGCCTGCGCTGTTGAAAAAATTGGCCAGTATGGGCGCGGATGCATCGGTTGTGGCGGGTTTGAGGTGCGAGATGGACGGCAAGGCCGAGGCGCTTTATTTCGACAGTATAGTGACGGGCGTGAAACTGCCGGAAGGCTTGCAGCAGGCACTGCTGGAAACCATCGCCAGACTGCCGATTGCCAAGGTAATGACTTATCCCGATCCCACGGGTGACGGTTGGGCAACGGTCAATTTTGTGCGCCCCGCGCACAGCCTGGTCGCACTGCATGGCAGAAAAATCATTCCGGTTAGCGTGCTGGGTCTGATGGCGGGCAACACGACTAAAGGTCATCGCTTCGAGGCCGGCATCGATACTATCGTTCTGGAAGAAGCTGACAGCTATGCACGGCAACTGGAAACCGAAGGCGCGGTGATTGCCAGTTTCGAGGCGCGTCGTGCCGAAATCGTACGCCAGCTTGCTGCGGCAGCGGGCAAGGAAGGACTCAGACCGATTGAGGATGATGCGCTGCTGGACGAGGTGACGGCGCTGGTCGAACGCCCCAACGTGCTGGTAGGCACGTTCGAAACCGATTATCTGGACGTGCCGCAGGAATGTCTGATCCTGACCATGAAGGCGAACCAGAAATACTTTCCGCTGCTGGACGCGCAAGGGAAGTTGACCAACAAATTTTTGATCGTCTCCAATATCAGACCGGAAGATGCCAGCCTGGTCATCAGCGGGAACGAGCGTGTGGTGCGCCCGCGTCTGGCCGATGCGAAATTCTTCTATGATCAGGATCGCAAGAAGCCGCTGGATGCGCGCGTGCTGGGGCTGTCCCGCGTGGTGTATCACAACAAGCTGGGCACGCAGGGCGAACGTGTGGAACGCGTGCAGGCCATCGCACGCGCCATCGGGCAGCAACTGGGCGGAGAGGCGCTGGCCTTGCAGGCCGATCAGGCCGCACTGCTCGCCAAGGCGGATCTGCTCACCGACATGGTGGGCGAATTCCCTGAGCTGCAAGGCATCATGGGGCGCTATTACGCGCAGCACGACGGCCTGAGCGATGAGGTGTCCTATGCCATCGAAGACCACTACAAGCCGCGCTTCGCGGGCGACGAACTACCGCGCAACAGCGTGGGTATCTGCGTGGCGCTGGCGGACAAGCTGGAGACGCTGGTTGGCATGTTCGGCATCGGCCAGATTCCGACCGGTGACCGCGACCCGTTCGCGCTGCGCCGTCATGCGCTGGGCGTGATCCGCATGCTGATCGAGAGGGAATTGCCACTCAGTCTGAATGTGCTGGTGGACAGCGCGTTTGCCGGATTTCCAAGCGGTTTGTTGGGCAACGCGCAGGCAGAGGTGGAGACTTTTGTATTTGAACGTGTCGGCGGGATGATGCGCGAACAAGGCTATACCGCCAATCAGGTGGATGCGGTGCTGGCGCCCAGACCTCAGCGTTTGGGTGACATTCCCAAACAACTGGAAGCAGTGCGTGCCTTTGCCGCGTTGCCGGAAGCTTCAGCACTGGCCGCCGCCAACAAGCGCGTCGGAAATATTCTGAAAAAAGTTGAAGGCGGCGTGAGCGGTGCAGTTGATGCTACGCTGTTGCTGGAAATGCCTGAGCAGGCGCTGTATCAGGCTTTATGTCTGATTGCACCTCGCGCCGATGCGGCCTTTGTTGCGGGCGATTACACCGCTTCGCTACAGGCGTTGGCAGGCTTGCGCGTGCCAGTGGATGCCTTCTTCGATAGCGTGATGGTGAATGCCGAAGACGAAAAACTGCGCGCCAACCGTCTGGCTTTATTGTCTCAGCTACATCAGGCGATGAACCGCGTGGCCGATCTTTCAAGACTGGCAAATTAATATGTAGGGTGGGCACGTTGTGGTGCCCACCGTTTATCAAACCGCGTGTGCAGTTAAGCCTGCACACCCTACCGGGTAAAATATGAAACTCATCATCCTTGACCGCGATGGCGTAATCAATCTGGATTCCGACCAGTTCATCAAGAATCCGGCTGAATGGCAGCCGATACCGGGTAGCCTGGAAGCCATTGCGCGCTTGAATCAGGCCGATTACCGCGTGGTGGTGGCGACGAATCAGTCCGGTATCGGGCGCGGCTTGTTCGACATGCCCACATTGAATGCGATCCACGACAAGATGCACAAAGCGTGTGCGCTGGTCGGGGCGCGCATAGATGCTGTGTTCTTCTGCCCGCATACGGCTGAGAGCCGTTGTGATTGCCGCAAGCCGAATCCGGGCATGCTGGAAGAAATTGCCGCACGTTACAACACTAATCTGGCCGGTGTGCCGGTCGTGGGTGATTCGCTGCGCGATCTGCAATCCGCCGCGGTCTTGGGTGCAACCCCTTATCTGGTGTTGACCGGAAAAGGAGCCAAGACCCAAGCTAAAGGTGGTTTGCCGGAGGGGACGCTGGTTTTCGCCAACCTCGCGGCAGTCGCCGCCGTGCTGCCTTGATCGGATCACCCCAAACTGGATTGAGATGCTAGTCATACGCTCGTTAATTTTTCTGCTGTTGCAATTGCTGCTCACGCCGGTTTTTTCCACGCTGGCGATCTT
Source organism: Gallionella sp. (assembly GCA_030681375.1). Classification (GTDB taxonomy): domain Bacteria; phylum Pseudomonadota; class Gammaproteobacteria; order Burkholderiales; family Gallionellaceae; genus Gallionella. The sequence continues at coordinate 41,699 of JAUXWM010000083.1, read as the reverse complement.
TACCTTTCCTTTTTCACCACTGACCCGTTACCGCCTGATTTCCAGTTATGCGCGGACGATGCTCTGGCTGCTGCGGGTGGTTTGCGGCATCCGTCATCAGGTGTCGGGCATGGAAAATATCCCGTCGGCGCCCTGCGTGGTGTTGTGCAAGCATCAGTCGGCATGGGAGACGCTGGCCTTGCAGGTGATTTTTCCGCCGCAGGCCTGGGTGCTTAAACGCGAATTACTGTGGCTGCCCTTCTTCGGCTGGGGTCTGGCGATGACCAGTCCGATTGCGATTAACCGCAGCGACGGCAAGGGCGCGGTGAAACAGTTGCTCAGGCAGGGCAAAGAGCGACTGGCGCAAGGTTTCTTCGTGGTTATTTTTCCCGAGGGGACGCGCATTCCGTTTGGCGAGCGCGGCAAATACAAGATAGGCGGCGCATTGCTGGCGGCCTCTGCCGCCGTGCCGGTGGTGCCGGTGGCGCACAACGCCGGGCGGCTGTGGGGGCGCAATTCATTTATCAAGCGCCCGGGTCTGGTCACAATGAGCATAGGGATGCCGATAGTCACGCAAGGGCTGAAGGCCGACGAGATCAACGCACGTACCGAGGCGTGGATTGAAAATGAGATCCAGCAACTGCCGCACTAAAAATTGAAATTGACTGCAAATACATATCACGCGGAGAGGAGCAGCATCTTTAGGGAAACGCTGATTAAATCGTCTTTGCGATAACCAGCGACTTGCCAGCTTGCTGGCTTAGTCGAATGGCTAGTAGCTTCATCAGGAGCGCAGCGACGTGCCAATCCAGAATCCTTTTTAAATCAAAGCACTGGATTATGACACGCTTCGCTCGCAATGGCGGCGCAATGAATAAATCAGCGTTTCCTTAGCATTTTCAATGCAACTGCCCTGACGTCTTTTATGGTATTTTTCATAAGTTTAAGTATTTTGTATTTTACTCCGCGCCCTCCGCGTCTCCGCGTGAAAACGGATTTTTGAAGATTTTCTCATGCTCAAACGGCTGCGCAATCTGGTTTTACCTTCCGCTCCACCCGCGAGGGGTCGCAATGATCCTTCCGCCGTGCCCGCCAGACCGCAAGGGTCTTCGCCTGAAAACATAGTCGCGCCATGCGCTCCTTGTTTTGAGCGAAGGGGTACGTCCGGTGTGTCCCCGTTGCTTCGCAACGACCCTTCCGCCGAGCAACGCGCCGCTGTTCTGGCAGGTAAACACATCAGCTATACCTTAAAACGCAGCAGCAGGCGGCGCAGTATCGGGCTGCGCATCAACGATAAGGGCCTGACCGTAAGCATGCCGCTGCGCGCGTCCGAGCGCTGGTTGAATAGCGTGTTGCAGGACAAGGCGAGCTGGGTGCTTGAAAAGTTGGACAGCTGGCAGACGCGCAAGGCGCCAGTCCTGAATATGAGTGATGGCGAGTTCATTCCGTATCTGGGCGAGCAATTGACGTTGCGCGTGGTGGCGGGAGGGTGGTCGCGCAGCGACCGGGACACCCCGGACATGCCCCTTGCGGGTATAAGCAGTGTGTTTGCCGCCCCGGCGTGTCAGCATGGCGATACGTTGTGGGTGTCGGTGCAGGATGAAGGGGACGCGACGATGATAGAGCGGCGCGTAGTGGAGTGGTATAGGCAACAGGCCGGGATATTATTCGCGGCGCGCGTGGCGCACTATGCCGCGTTGCTGGACGTTGCACCGGGTGCAATCAAACTTTCTGTTGCGAAGACCCAATGGGGCAGCTGCAATGCGCGTGGCACGGTGCGCCTGAACCTGCAACTGGTCAAATTTCCGCTACGTCTGATCGATTATGTGGTGGTGCATGAACTGGCGCATCTGCGTGAAATGAACCACTCGGTGGCCTTCTGGAAAGTCGTCGCCGTTGCCTGTCCGGACTATGCGAAGCTGCGGCGGGAACTTAAGACGGTGTCGCTGAGCTAGCAGATGGATGCCGGTTAACAAGCGGCCAGGAGCTGACGCTCGAAATCCTCAACAGGAACTGGCCGGCCCAGCAGGTAACCTTGAAAGGCCGTACAGCCGTTACGCTTCAGGAAGGCAAACTGCCCTTCGGTTTCCACCCCTTCGGCAATGACTTCCATGCGCAGGTTTTTTGCCATCGCGATAATGGTGCGCACGATTGCTTCGTCGTCCGGGTCGTTGGCGATGTCGCGCACGAATGACTGGTCGATCTTGAGCTGGTCTATTGGCAGTCGCTTCAGTGAAGAGAGTGAGGAATAACCTGTGCCAAAATCATCCATCGAAAAACTGATGCCCAGCAGCTTAAGCTCGCGCATCTTCGCGATGCAGCCTTCGATATCATCGAGCACCAGACTCTCAGTCAGTTCGAGTTTGAGTCGTGTCGCCTCCGCACCGCTCTGTTTAAGTGTGCGTCCGACTATTTCGACAAAGTCGGTCTGACGGAATTGTACGGCGCTGACATTGACTGCAAGCTTCAATTGACAGGTGAGCGGGTCGGATTCCCACGCCTTCAGTTGCGCGCATGCCTGTTCCAGTACCCATAGTCCAATGGGCAGTATCAGGCCGTTTTCTTCGGCGAGCGCGATGAATTCCCCCGGGCCTACCAATCCGCGCTGCGGATGCTGCCAGCGCAGCAATGTTTCGGCGCCGGTGATACATCGCTCGGTATCGTACTGCGCCTGGAAATACAGGCGCAATTCCTCATGGGTGATCGCATTGCGCAGCGCATTCTCCGTCGCGATACGTGCTTCGAGGGTCGCCTGCATGGCCGGATCGAAGAAATACCAGGCATCCTTTCCGGAGGCTTTGGCACGGTACATCGCGGTATCCGCGCGTCTGAACAGTTCATCTACGCTGATTTCATGGTCCTTGAACAGGGTGACGCCCATGCTGGCGGAGCAGTAATACTCATAATTGACCAGCAAATAGGGCTGTCTCAGCGCATCTAGAATCTTCCCGGCGATCTTCTCGACCTGGGCAATGGCTTCATCGGTTTCCTGATTCAGGTCGGCCAGAAGTAGAACAAATTCGTCTCCGCCTATGCGCGCCACCGTGTCGCTCTCGCGTACGCAGTGCTGCAGTCGGGCCGCCACTTCGATCAGCAACAGGTCACCGGTATCATGCCCCTTGGTATCATTGATGTTTTTGAAATTGTCGAGGTCGATAAACACCACCGCGCCATAGCTGTTGTTTCGGCTGCTGGCGTTGAAGGCAAGCACCAGCCTGTCCTGCAGCAGGCGGCGGTTGGGCAGATGGGTGAGAGGGTCGTACAGGGCAAGCTGGCGTATTTCTTCCTCTGCTTCTTTGCGCACGCCGATGTCGGTAAACGTGCCCACATAATTGCATATCTCGCCCGCCTTATCTTTGACTGCGGTGATGGTCAGCCACTCGGGGTAAATTTCACCGTTCCTGCGCCGGTTCCATATCTCTCCCGACCACTTTCCCTGCGCCTGCAATTCCGCCCACATGGCGCTGTAGAACCGGGCATCGTGCTGGCCGGAGCTCAGGATATGCGGGCTCTGGCCGCGCACCTCATTGATGCTGTAGCCGGTGATATTCTGGAACGCTTCATTGACGCGCAGAATGCGCGCGTGTGCATCGGTAATGAGCACGGCTTCCTGTGTTTCAAAAGTGAGCGCCAGCAATTTGAGCTCTTGCTCGATATGGGTACGCTGCTCGATTTCGCTGTTCAGCAGGTCGTTGGTATATTCTATCCGGCGTATCTGTTCGATTTCGCGCCTGCGGCTGTCGTGATTGACGCAACGCACGACTCTGACCAGTGCTACGGTCACGATCAGCGCACAAAGCGCGCGCGCAGCCTGCACCGGAATCCCGAACAAATCCAGAAACTGTTGTTGATTCAGAAACAGGGCGGGGAGCGCGGGATCATGGGTTTGCAACACGATGGTGAACAGGGCGTAAGCCAGAAGTCCCGCGGCCGCGCTATACAGCAAGCCCTGCAGGGAACCGTTCAGCAACATTGCGTGACTGTTTTTGGCCTGATTCCACAGGGCCAGTCCGGCCAGCAGCGCGGCGGGGAAACCCAGAAAATAACGCGTGCCGGCTATGAATCCGGCTATCGTGTCGCTGGCAAGGTGCATCGTGGAGATGATCGCCAGCAACAGCGCGGCGTAGAGCCAGGGGCTGATCAGGCTGACGCGCCCCGGTGTGGCGCCATCGATCCATAGTGTGCGGCGGCCGAATTCCAGCAGGGGCAGAAAAGAAACGAACAGCAACGAGGCCGTCAGCCATGCCAGTGCGGGACTCTCGGCCTGATGCAGGACACGCCACAGGATGACGAATTCCAGTGTGCCGTGTATCAGCCCGAAGGCGGCGAGCAGCGGCAAATGGCGGACGAAAGGCAGTCTGTCATGCTGCCGGGGAAGCACAAACAGGACTGCGCCCAGGACGATGAAGGAAAGACCGTAGACCAGCAGAACTTCAATTTGATGGTACTCGAAAAAAGCGCGCATATGGTTAATCGGGTATATCGTCCTGTGCTTTTATTGAAGAAAAACAGGTGCAAGTCTAAGTGACGGTAATAATCTACGCAAGGGGAGGTTAAACGAAAAATTCAGCTGCCTCCAGAGGTGCTCGTGGGTGACGTCAGACCTGCCAGAGGCCGTCACGGTAGATCACCTCTTCATCCAGCGTGACCGTTTCCGTGAGGGCAAATACATCGACATGGTATCTCGCCGCACTCTTGCTGATTTGCGGCTTGTTGTAGCTGCCGTGTTTGGCGCCCAGCGACAGGTGTACGCCGCACATGCGTTCATAGGTGCCGATATCGCTGACCAGCCTGTCTTGAGTAAAGGTGCGGTTCAGCCCCAGTCCCAGTTCGCGTACCCAGATTTCGCCCTCGTCGGCGCGAATTTTTTCGAGCACCAGGTCAAATTCTGGCGTGGAATTAACCGTGCCGGTGACGCGCCCCTTGTCCACGATCAGCGTGATGGGTTGCGCGGGTTTGTTGACCGTAAAGTGCGTGTCGCCAAAGATGGACAGGCGTACACGGCCATTTAACGCCTCAAGGTCTTTCGATTCGGTAAATACTTCACCGATCGGGAATTGCCCGCCGACATTGGTCATCTGGCTGTAATCGCCGACATTGAGCTTGGCGGGCTCAAAGCCGGCTGAAAAAACAAGTTGCTCGCCAAAACTGTTGATGATGCCTATTTTCGCGACATCGAATTTTTCCTTGAGCGCGTGTCCTGTGCCGCGCACATAAGCCGGATCATAGGCCAGCGATTCGATATAGAGCAGTGCTTCCTCGCCCGGCATGCGCGCCAGATGCGGATGTTCGATAACCTTGAGCGCGCGCTTGAATAGTTCGACACGGATGCGGAACGCGTCCAGACGAAAGCTGGTGGATTGAATCAGCACCACCAGATCACCGGGAGCGAGTCGTTCAAATTCGGCGCGTACGCTCTCCGGAGTCACGCTGTCAAAGTCGATGAAGGTCGCGTCGGGGAGGCAGCGGCGGTAGGCGCAGGTCAGCGCCAGCGCCAGATCGCATTGACCGTCCCAAACCACGATTGCGGATTGGGTGTGCTCAATGGACAGGGTGAGAATGTCGCGTATGTTTTTTTCGGCCAGCGCGATGGCAGTATCGGGTAGTGTGTGTTGGTTCATGGTTGTCGCAAGGCTCTGTCGTAGTTGGCTGTTGTGCCCCATTGCATGAAAAAAAGATTTCACGCGGAGGTGCGGAGAACGCGGAGTAAGGCAACTGCTCACAAAATGACTTCTATCGCCAATGCCCCAGGTGCTTTCAGGCTATATGACGAGTTTTTCTCCGCGTTCTCCGCGCCTCCGCGTGCATATGATTTTGATTTTTGACCATTTAGCTTATCGCAATGCGAATGGATTAACTGCCGCTGACACGAAACCATCCGGTAAGGCTGCGCCGAGTGTGGTGGGAAATGAGCACTTCGTGCGGAAACGACTCGCTTAAAAAGATGACCATCGTACCAAATTTTGGCGCAAGCGTAGCGATCACCTCAATACTCGTCGGGTCATAAAGTACCAATTCGCCACCGTCTCCTTCCTGCCAATTTTCATTCAAATACAGCACGGTGGTCAGTATCCGGTTCTTTTTGCCGAGTAGTACATCTGAATGTTTTGCATAGCCCGCGCCCGTGCCATAAATGGCATAGTGGCATTCGTAATCAAACAATCCCAGAAACAACGCCCGATTTAACCCCGTGCGCAGTATTTCCATCCGGGCCAAATAGGACTGATCAATGCTGTCTGCGCCATCCAGCCAGCTGATGACGTCGCCACGTATCGAATCGATTTGCACTTTGGCCGCGCCTCTGCCGATGTGCGCGGCGTGAAATCGTTCAGGAATGTCATCCTGACAACGCGTCAGCAATTGGGTTAGCAATAAATCCGGAAAGGGTTGGTCCAGGATGATGTAGCCTGTGCGCTCCAGATGCTCGGCAATCTCTTCAATATTCATGGTGGAGCGGATTCAAACCGGACGTGCTGGTTGGTAAGCAAAATAGGCAGCATTCGCTGCCCGTGTGGCTGAAGAAGTATAGCGGCCTTTGGGGTGGTTACCAGCTTATTTTCTCGCCCTGTGCATCGAATAGTTCGGTTAGTCTGGCATAGAGTTCGCTGCCGTCGCGCTGGCTGCGCCATGCGTCCTGCTGCCAGGCGTAATGGTAGCCGCCTGATTTGGCGGCGACCCATATCTCCTGATTGATGTCGTGCCGGTTGATGATGATTTTTGATCCATTATCAAATTCGATTTCCAGCAGGTTGCCGCTGCGATTGCAATCGACCCCGCAATCATCGCTGGCTGTTTCTATTTTGGCCAGGGCGGTGTCGGCCAGCTGGTTGAATTCGCTTTCGTTCATAGTTGTCCTCGGAAACCTTTATAATCGCGCACTTTACTATTAGGGAAGTGCAAAAATGCGGCTCAAAACTTCTGTGGGCATTATCCTGGTTTTTGCCTTGCTGCTGCAAGGCTGCGGGCGCAAAGGTCCGCTGACTCTGCCCGATGCCCAGAAAGCTGCAACTCCCACTACTGCGCAAGGCAAATGAACATGGATGATCACTTCAATTATCAAAATAAGCAACTGCATGTAGAGCAGGTTGCGCTGGCGGATATTGCGGCGCTGCATGGTACACCGTGTTATGTATATTCGCGCGCCGCGCTGACTACCGGCTTTCGTCAATTTTCCGATGCGCTGCAAGGCCGCGACCATCTGATCTGCTATGCGGTAAAGGCTAATTCCAATCTGGCGATTCTCAACGTGTTTGCCCGTCTGGGCGCAGGTTTCGATATTGTCTCCGGCGGAGAGCTGCAACGCGTGCTGGCGGCAGGCGGGGATGCGCGTAAGGTGGTGTTTTCCGGTGTGGGCAAGACGGTCGCCGAGCTGCGTATGGCGCTGGAGGCAAATATTCTGTGCTTTAACGTGGAATCGGCGGCCGAGCTGGATCGCCTCAACGAGGTTGCCGGCAGCATGGGTAAAGTCGCGGCGATCAGCTTGCGGGTGAACCCGGACGTGGACGCAAAAACGCATCCTTATATTTCTACCGGATTGAAACAGAACAAATTTGGCGTGGCCTACACCGAGGCCGTTGCGCTGTATCGCAAGGCGCATGCTATGCCCAATCTGCGCATCACCGGCATGGATTGCCACATCGGCTCACAACTCACCGAGACCAGCCCCTTCATTGCCGCCGTGGAAAAGGTGCTGGTGCTGGTGGATGCGCTGGCGGACGAGGGGATCGCACTGGAGCATCTCGATCTGGGTGGCGGGCTGGGAATTTGTTATCAGGATGAAGCACCGCCTGCGATTGCCGATTACATCGCGGCCTTGCTGGGCGCGTTGCAGGGACGCACGCAAAAATTGATACTCGAACCGGGCAGGGTGCTGGTCGGTAATGCCGGTGTGTTGCTGACGCGCGTGGAATATATCAAGCCGGGTGAAGAAAAGAATTTTGCCATCGTGGATGCGGCCATGAATGACCTGATGCGTCCGGCCTTGTACGATGCCTATCACGACATTTTGCCGGTAGATAACAACCCTCTTCCGCAAGCGTGCGAGGGGACAAGCGCGAAAACCCCTTCCATTTTTGAGATCGTCGGACCGATCTGCGAAACCGGTGACTTTATCGGTCACGCGCGCGAATTGGCGATTGCGCCGTTCTCACTGCTGGCGGTGATGTCCGCCGGGGCTTACGGCATGAGCATGAGCTCCAACTACAACACCCGCCCGCGCGCCGCCGAGGTAATGGTGGACGGCAAAACCGTGCATCTGGTGCGTGAACGCGAAACCGTGCAGCAGTTGATTGCCGGGGAAAAGATCATCGCGTAAACATATTCCGTCATTCCCGCGCAGAGGGGTAAGCAGGCAAGTCGCGAAGCGGCTGCTCGCAAAGCGGGAATGACGTTGATACGGAGGGGGGCTTTGTTAAATCAAAAAGATCGTCGCCAGTCCCAGGAAGATGAAGAACCCGCCGCTGTCGGTGATGGCGGTGATCATTACGCTGGAGCCGATGGCCGGATCGCGACCGAAGCGCTGCATGGCCAGCGGGATGGCCATGCCGACGAAGGCGCCAACCAGCAGATTTAATACCATGGCGCCTGTCATCACGATACCCAGCGACACGCTGTGATACAGGAAGTAAGCGAACAGTCCGGTCACGCCGCCCCATACCAGTCCGTTCAAGCCACCTATGGCCATTTCCTTGATCAGCAGGCGGCGCGCATTGCCGGGATTGACCTGACCCAGTGCCAACGAGCGGATGATGATCGCTGTGGTCTGGTTGGCCGAGTTGCCGGCAATACCGGCCACGATGGGCATCAGAGCCGCCAGCGCAACGAGTTTTTCGATGGTGTCCTCGAAGCCGCCGATCACCCGCGAGGCGAAGAATGCAGTGCAAAGATTCAGTGCCAGCCACGCCCAGCGGTTCTGCGCGCTCTTCCATACCGACGCGAAAATGTCCTCTTCTTCGCGCAGACCGGCCTGGTTCAGCAAGTCGTATTCCGATTCGGCGCGGATATAGTCCAGCACCACGTTTACCGTCACCCGTCCCACCAGCGTGCCATTCTCGTCCACGACGGGTGCGGAAACCAGGTCGTAACGCTCGAAAGACTGGGCGGCCTGATCGGCTTTTTCTTCAGGGTGCAACTGGATAATGTCAGTCAGCATCAGGCTGCCGACACTCAGTTCCGGTTCATTGACCACGATCAGGTTGATCGGCAGCACGCCTTTGAATTTATCGTGCCTGTCCACCACGAACACCTGGTCGGTGTGATCGGGCAGTTCGTCGAAGCGCCGCAAATAGCGCGATACCACTTCCAGCGTGACATCTTCGCGCACCTGAATCATGCTGAAATCCATCAGTGCGCCCACGGAGTCTTCCGAATACGACATCGCGGAACGCAACTGCTCGCGTTCCTCTATGGGCAGCGAGTTAAACACATCGCGCATCACGTTTCGCGGCAGATCGTGTGCCAGGTCGGCAATTTCGTCGGTGTCGAGCTGCTTGGTGGCCGCATGCAACTCTTCGCTGTTCATGCTTGCAATCAGCGACTCGCGCACCGAGTCGGAAACCTCGATCAGAATTTCGCCGTCACGCTCCGCCTTGACTAAATCCCATACCAGCAGGCGTTGCTCTATGGGCAAGGCTTCCAGAATATAGGCGATATCCGCCGGATGCAGGCTCTCCAGTTTGCGGCGTAATTCAGCGAGGTGTTGTTTGTGCAGCAGGCTGTCAACCAGGGCATGACGCTCCTTGCGCGGCATCTCCTGCCTGCGTGCCATCTCTTCCAGCAGCGCGTGTTTGTGCAGCAGCAATTCCACCTGTTTGAGATGGTGCTGCACATTGTCGGTGTGGTGGTTTTCTGAGGTGTGATCAGTCATGGCACGCATTCTCGGGTTAGCGCGCTATTGTAAAGAAAACACCATTCGGCTGCTCAGGGAATTTCGGCGCTGTTCATCCTTGCCATGATGATGCCGGTCTTGCGCATCAGGCCGCGCGCCTGACGGTGTTTGTCGTAATAGCGCGGATTGGGTACCATCGCCGCGAGTTTGGCGGCCTGAGCGGGCGAGAGCTGCGCCGCGCTGCTGTGATAGTAATGACGCGCGGCGGCTTCCGCGCCGAATACGCCATTGCCCCATTCGATCACGTTGAGATAAATCTCGAAGATGCGGCGTTTGTCCATCACCGCCTCCAGCATCAGGGTGATGGCTGCTTCCTCGATCTTGCGGAAAGGCGAGCGCCGCCCGGACAGGAACAGATTCTTGGCGAGTTGCTGGCTGATGGTGGAGCCGCCCGCGACGATTTTGCCTTTCTTCATGTTCTTCTCGTAGGCTTTTTGTATGCCTTCCCAGTCGAAGCCTTCATGATCGACAAACTTGGCATCCTCCGAGGCGATCAGGGCGCGCTTGAGGTTGTTGGATATTTTTGCGTAGGGCACCCAGCGGTGTTTGAGCTCGGCATCGGGATTTTTATCCTGCATCAGCTCCAGCCGGTCTTGCATAAAGGCGCTGGTGGATGGATTGAATTTGATCCACCAGAGCACATGGGCAAATATCCATAGCTGATAAACCAGCAGCAAGATAAACAATGCAGCGATGCCGCGCCATAACCAGCCCCAGAGTGTCTTCATGTTTTATTTACGGAGTGCTGCGATGACAGTGGCCGTCTCAGGTCGCACGCCGCGCCAGATGGTGAACGCTACGGCGGCCTGTTCGACCAGCATGCCCAGGCCGTCTGCGACCTGCGCGCCCTGTGCGCGGGCAAACGCCATGAACGGCGTCTCGCGTCCGTACATCATGTCGTAGGCCAGCGCGCCGGGGGCGAAAATACCATCCGGCAGGGGGACTGCGCTGTCTGTCAGTCCGGCGGAAGTGGCGTTGATGACGACATCGAAGCGTTGTTCGGACAAATCCTCATAACTGCCGCCACGGATGCTTGTGCCGGTAAATTTCATCGACAGTTCGACGGCTTTACTGGTGGTACGGTTGGCGATAGTTATCGCAGCGCCCGCGGTGAGCAGCGGTAACACCACACCGTAAGACGCGCCGCCTGCGCCCATCAGCAGCACGCGCTTAGCTTTCAGCGTCACGCCAAGGTTATGTTCGATGTCGCGCACCAGCCCTGCGCCATCGGTGTTGTCGCCGATGATTTTTTCACCTTCGAAACACAGGGTGTTTACCGCCTGTGCCGCCCGCGCTCGTTCGCTCAATTCGGTGGCGCAATTGAAAGCCTCAAACTTGAACGGCACCGTAATATTGCAGCCCCTGTAACCTTCGCTGCGCAGCCGTTCGATGGTGGCGGCGAAGCCGTCCAGCGGCGCTTCGATGGCTTCATAGCTGATGTCCTGATGCGTTTGTTTGGCAAACATGGCATGGATCAGCGGCGATTTGCTGTGCGAGATAGGGTTGCCGATGACGGCGTATTTTTCGATCATGGTGTTGATGTATGAAAAATTCCAAGGTGCGCATTGTAAAGGCGTAGGGTGGGCTTATGCCCACCGTGTTCACAATTCTTTTTTATGGGTCAGGGTGGCGACGATTCCACCAGCTATGGCCATCGCCCAGACGATAGCCGCGCCGCCGGGCAGGTCGAAGCGGGCGGAGAGCAGCAGGCCTGCCGCATATCCGGCAACGCCGATGGCAAACGCATAGCCCATGCGTTTCTGTGCAATGCGATAAGTGGCGAGTGCCGGGACGATCAGGCTGGCGAACACCAGATACACGCCGACCAGTTGCACCGAAGCGGTGACCGCCAGTGCGAACAGGGCGTAGAAGCCGGAGTGGCTGAGCTGTTTCCAGCGCCAGACGAGCAGCAGCGCGGCACTCAGCAGCGCGGTGGCGATGAGTTGGGTCGGATTGACCCAGAGTATCTGGCCGGCCAGCAGGTCCTTGAGGTGTTCTCCGGCATGTATGTCGCGGCTCATCAGCAGGATGCTGCCGCTGGCGGCAAGTACGAAGGTCAGCCCGATGCAGGCTTCCTTGACCTCGGGCAGATGTCGTTCTATCCAGGTTAGCAAGGCCGCGCCGCACAAGGCGCTCAGTACGGCGATGCCTTGCACCAGCAGCGGCTGATCGGTTAGTTCCAGCAGTCCGGTCAGTACGATGCCCAGGCCTGCCATCTGCGCCACGGCCAGATCGGCAAAAATCACGCCGCGCTCCATGACTTTCATGCCCAGCGGAATATGGGTGGCCAGCACCAGCAGCCCGGCCAGGAAGGCCGGAATTAAAATGTCGAGTTCGATCGGGTTCATTTCATCCCCGCCAGCAGTCGCGCGATGGTGTCGTCAAATAATCTAAATAAATCAATTGCCTGCACCGTGCCGCCGACCGTGTAGGGCAATACCACGACATTGATGCGCGCGCGTTCCGCGATCCATGCCGAAGGACGTTCATCCTGATAGGCGGCGCGCAGCACCATTTTGGCCTGTTGCAGTTCGTTCAGCACACGGCTCAGATGTGCGGCACTGGGTTCCATGCCGGGCCTGGCTTCGAGTTCTGCGACTTGTTTCAGCCCCAGCCAGTTGTTCAAATAGGGGAAGCCACGGTGCTGCGCGACGATGGAGATACCCTTGAGCGGCGCAGCCTGTTTTTCCCACTTGGCAATCGCGTCACGCCATTGCTGGTTGAAGGTCGCAAGTTGTTGCCGGTAATAGCCGGTGTTGGCCGGGTCGAGCAAGATCAGGCGTTGGCTTAGCGCATCGGCTACGGGTAAAAAATTGCGTGCATCGGTCTGGATATGCGGATTGCCTGCGGCATGCACATCACCGTCGCTGCGATCCAGGCGTGTGGGAATTTCCAGCATCTGCACGTAGCGGGCGGCTTCAAAATAACCGTTGCTACCCGGGCGTATCGCGGCGTTGCCGGATTCGCGCACGATTACCGGCAGCCAGGCGGTTTCCAGTCCGGCGCCGGTACAGATCAGCAGGTCGGCGCGGCGGGCGCGGGCGATCAGGCTGGGGCGGGCTTCCACGCGGTGCGGGTCTTGCAGCGCGCTAGTGGCGGTGTACAGGCTGGCTTTATCGCCCGCGAGCAGCCGGGTAAGCGCCGCCCACTCCGGTTCGCAGGCGAACACGTTGAGGGCGGCGTGGCTGGCGGTGCTGAAAAACAAGAGTGTCAGGAACAGAAATTTATTCATGATATTTTCCTTAATACGAGTGTGCGCCGTGCGCGCCCAGACTCATGATGTATTGCACGAAGAACTGATGGTCAGGCAGGCCCTGTCGCGAGTGGTCTCGCGCCATTTGCAGACGCAGGCGCGAAAACTCGCTGGGGCTGTAGTCCAGCATCAGGCTGGTGCGTGTGGGCTGAAAGCCGTAGTTGCTGATGATATTGCCCGCATTCAATGCGCCAACGCTGGCGATACCCGGATCCAGCCTGTCATAGCGTAAACCACTGCGCCAATGCGGCATGAACTGATACACGCCTTGCAGATACCAGCCGCTTTGCGTCACGCTGTAGCTGTCGGTGATGCTGGCAACGGCGGTGTCGTAAGTCAGCAGGCCGCTTTCGCGGCGGCGGAAATATTCGCCCTGCACTTTGACATAACTATTGCGGCTGTTGCCGTCGGGCGAGTATTTCCAGACAAAATCCATGCCGGCTGTGCGGCTGTCGCCACTGAAGCTGTTGCTCACGCCGCCTAGTGTGCCGGGCAAATCCGCTATAGCCGTGCTGATTGCATCTACGCGCCGGGTCTGGTGCAGCGATACGCCCGCGCGCCAGCTGTGTTCGACGCCGAGGTCATCCCCGATATGGGCGAACAGTACGCCGGAGCCGATGCCATTCTTCACGCGATCCGTACCGGGAAAGCCGCGCCCGCGTCCTAGCTCAGCGCCCACTTCGATGAAGGTATCGGTGGGTGCCAGCCATTTGATTTGTACGCCGTCTTCGCCCAGTTGATTGTTCCACAACGAGGCATATACCAGCGGTTGATCGACAAAATCCCAGATATGGGCATGCTGCTCGTTGAGGTAGCCCAAGCCGGAGAAATAGCGACCAAATTTGAGTTTGAGGCCATTTGCGGAAGTTTGCACGAAAGCGTTTTCCACCGACACGCCGCCTGTCGATGCGAGTGCCAGGGTGGCGACACCGCGATAGTCGGGGTCGATATTGGCAGCAATGCTCAATTCGGATTCGCCGAGATTGAATCCTTGGCTGTGGCCAGGATGGGCGCTCATGGCGAAGCCGGTGGCTGGGACATCGGGGTTCTGTTGGAGTTGCCCGTATGTGCCGCCCAGTACCAGTAAGATGGCCGGGTTAAATGCACTTTCGCTCGCGGCTTGCGCGGCGGGCTGTGCCTGAACCGGCACACGGCTGTCGGCCTCGGCCTGTGCTAAACGCTGTTCGAGCTGAGTGATGCGTTGCTCATAACTTTGTTTTAATTGCTGAATTTGCTCGCGAATGGCTTGCAGATCAGGGTCGTTCGCGGCGGATGCGGCGAACGAATGGCTTAACAGCACGGTCAGTGCAGCGCTCAAATAGGTTTTCTTGAACATTTTTTTCTCCGCAATAGAAAATCTCAGCTCGTAGCCGGTAGCTCGTAGCGTGTTGGAAAGAGATAATTTATGCGGAGTAGGGCGGGGCGCGCGCCGAGAAGGCGCTGAAGGAGACGGAAGTGCTGGCAGTAAAAAGCGGGTGTAGCCGTGTTTCCTGACTGTCGACCGGCGAGAAATGGAGGGTGTTGCTACCGATTGCGCTGCCTAGTTGCGCGTATGCTGCGCACAGGTCGCAGTGCTTGTCATGCGGCAGAGATTGGTCCTGTGACTGGTCAGCCAGCGTATGCGATATGCCATGCGTCAGGCCGCCCAGCTGCGCGAACAGCAGGGCAAAAATCAGCAGGAATCTGGCAAATAGTGAATGACGCATGGCGCGCACTTTAACCAACAAAACGATACCGGACAAGCACTTATTCGCTTTCCAGTTTATCGGATGGCGTGAATGACCAGGTGCGGGTGATGGTCAGGATGTCTATGTCCTTGGTGATGCTGGGGGGGAGCGGGGAAAAAGGCCCAGCGAGTTTGACGATGCGCATCGCCGCCGCATCCAGAATGCGATGCCCGGAAGAACGGCTGACTTCGATGTTCTCGATGCTGCCGTCCGCCCTGATGGAGACGCTGAGCTGCAATTTTCCGTAGAGTTGTTCGCGCCGTGCCTGCTCCGGGTAGTTCAGGTTGCCGATGCGTTCCACCTTGACGCGCCAGTCCTCGATGTATTGCGCGAAACGGTATTCCTGGGTGCGTGCACCGATAAATTTCCGTCGTGGAAGTTTTTGATAAAAATCATTGTTCTTATTGATTTGCGCTTCCAGTCGGGCGATTTCCAGGCTGCGTTGCACCAGATCGTCGGCGGTGTCGTTGTATTGCTGCTTCTTGGGTTGCGGCTGATTCAGCTGGTAATCGCTATTAGGCGCGGTCAGCACGCGCCGGGTTTCTTTTTCCAGATGTGCCACTTTCCTCGCAATTTGCTCGGGCGAAATTTGCTGTTCATCGGGGGTGTTCGGCAGCATGGTCTTGGCCTGACGGTCTTGCTCGGTGTTTCCGCCGCCGTCCAGATTAGCCTGAGCCAATGCGTCGGCCTGAAGAGGACGGGATCTCGACTTGCTGTTGACCAGCACCACATGCAGCGGCTGCATGATGTCCGCCGCATTGCGCGGTTCGGGCAATACCAGTGTGATGCCGAACAGGGCGAACGCGTGCAGTGCGACGGAAAAAACCATCGCCAGCGAAATGCCCGATTTCAGCGTGTCTAGCAAGCTGTTTCCCCGGCGGGCGCCAGCGGCGTTTCGACGGTTACGCTCGCTTCGGCGGATGTTTGTTCCAGTTCAGCAGCATCTTCTTCGGTTTCGATGCCATCGCCGGTGGCGAGCGTGGCGACATAACGTGTCTGCAACGACAGATCGATCAGATATATCCCCGTCACGGCGAGTTGCACGCGGGTATGGGCAGGCAGCTTATCGGGCAGGGAAGGGGCGCGGAATACCAGCGGAATGCCGCTCATTCTGACCAGATTTTCGCGTATCACGGTCGCTTCAAACTCGTCGATGTTTTCCTGTTGCAGCCAGCGCAAGCACCAGTAGCGTTCCATGTTGCGCTGGAAGTCGTTGTAGATGCTGTACATGGTATCGAAGTCGCGCATCGTGGCATACAGCGCGGTGTCGTTCTTGGGGTACGGCGCGGCTTCGTCGCGCAACATGGCGATGATCTGGCGCTGGTTTACCATGTCCACATAGCGGCGCAAAGGCGAACTGGACCACATATATTGCGCCACGCCCAGGCCCTGATGAGGGGCGGCAACCGTGCTCATCCTGACCTTGCCACCCTGCTGGGTGCGGTAGATGCCCGGGAAGCCATGCTCGGCCAGATGCTTTCCCCATTCGCAATTCACCAGAATCATCAGCTCGGAAACCACCTTGTCTATTGGCGAACCGCGACGGCGGGTGGTGATGCTGACTTTATCGTCCTCGATATGAAAGTTGTAGTCCAGCTGCATGTTGTTGTCGGACTTGCCGCGTCCGGCTTCCATTTTTTGAACCAGATGCCATAGCAGTGTCAACTCATTAGCATAAGGGTAATCGAGCTTTTCCTCGGCCAGCGTTGCTTCGTTGAACAGCGGTTCCAGCGTGTCGTGACGCAGATTCGCCGCAATGTGCACACGTTCGACGCGGCTCTCGTAGTTGAGTATCTCCAGCGTGTCTGCATCGACTTCGATGTACATCGATAGCGCGGGGCAGACGCGATCGGCTGTCAGCGTGAAGACCTCAACGACGCTGTCCGGCAGCATGGTGATTTTTCCGCCCGGCATGTACACCGTGGAAAGTCGTGAGGCAGCGAGTTTGTCGCCCTCCGAGTCGCGCGGCATGCCCAGGGCGGGGGCGGCGATATGCACGCCGATGCGCCAGTTGCCGTTAGCCTGTTTGTCCACCGAGAAGGCATCATCGATTTCCGTGGTGGTGGCATCGTCTATGCTGAAGGCATTGGACGCGCCCATCGGCAATTCATCCCAGTTGCTCAGTTCGATAGCAGGAAAACCGGTGCCTTTGGGGAAATTCTCAAACAGAAATTTTTGCAGATGATAATCCTGCGTGGAAGGCAGCGCGCCGCAGCGATGCAACAGATGCGCGGCAGAAATATGCGTGGCGGCGCAGGCGGCTTCCAGCGCCTTGACTTCCAGCGTGTTGCGATCCGGATTGTAGAGCAGTGGTTTGATGTGGTCGGCGAACTCGGCGGGCAATTCGAAGTTGACGAGTTGTTCTGTGTAACGGGTTTGCAGCGCCAGCGCCAGGCGCTTCTTTTCGGCGCCCGCGAGCGCTGCCTTCAGTATTTCCGGCGGCGCGGCGCGATAGTGGCCACGGCCTTTCTTGTGGAAATAGACCGGCGCGCCATGCAGGCGCATCAGCGCGGCCGCCGCTTCCAGCGAACTCGGCTTGTGTCCGTAATATTCCGTGGCGATTTGCTCGAAGCCAAACTCTTCCGGCGGGCAGCATTCCCACAGGAATTCCACATCGATGTCGGCTGCCAGCGTCTCGGCCTGAGGAATAAAGTCGGCCATCTCCGGCTGGGTGAAGTGCAGCATCACGTTGGTTGCCTTGATCTTGCTGCGTTTGCCGGACAGGCTCTCGATCTGTAGTGAGGTGGTATTGTCGGTCATGATGCTGCCGACCTTAAAGCTGCCGTCTTCTTCGTAAAGGATATTCATGGATGCGTGCGAAAAAAATTGGCACAGATTATAACAGTTCGGCCATCATCAAACGGTTTGCCGCAGACAACAAAAAAGCCGACTTGCGTCGGCTTGTTGTGGAGCTGGAACCGTTTTACTTATGGCTCAGCGCCCATTTTACCAGGGTCTTGATGTTCTCGTCGCTGACTGACTGTGGTGTAGGAGGCATAGGCATGCCACCGAAAGAGCCCTTGCCACCATTGCGCACCTTGGCTTCCATTTTGGCCTGAGCGTCCTTGTCGTCCTTGTATTTGGCGGCAACGTCTTTCATTGATGGGCCGACAGATTTGCTGGCTACAGCGTGGCAGGCGGCGCAATTACTTTTCTTGAACAGTGCTTCACCTTCATCTGAAGCGAATGCGCTAGCAGAAACGGACAGTGCAGCGGTTAATGCGATGACATAACGAAGTTTCATAACAGTCTCCTTGGAAAAAAATGATGCGCGAATTGTACACCTAACCATTTATTAATAAAGCTGCGCGCCACATAGACGCGGATGTAGACCATTCATCACGTGCATGGTTCCGTGAATGACGCGCAATAATGTACAGCGTTAGTCTGAAAAAAGTTGCCACCAGCGCTTGCGGTTGTTGGGTACAGGCGCGTGCACCTCGATGGGAGCAGGCTGCGCGATGCTGAGTATCCAGCGCGGCGGCGTGGGGGTGGGGTTGTGACTGCATGAAGAACCCAGCGTGCCCGGGTCATAGACTTTGATCAGCGTGGGGCGCTCGACGTTGTCAACATAGACGATGCCGCAGTAGTGGTAGTCATGCTCATGCCGTAACAGCGTGTTCAGTGCCTCAATGCGGACGGTGAGTTCATCACCGCTCAGCGGTGTGACGGGCAGGGGTTCTCCCACCTGATAGAAGAACCACAGATTTTCTTTGACGCGCGCCCACAGCATATCCAGTTGTTGCCATTGCAGGATGCCGTAGAAGGTTCCTTTCAGGCGAGCATGAAAAGCGTCTGCAGCGTGGTTATCCATCAGATTTTCGTCATTTTGCATGATGTCAGCACGCACTGATTCCGGCATGATGCGCCTGTTCGTCGGCGTAGTAACTGCTGCGTACCATGGGGCCGCAGGCGGCGTGGCTGAAACCCATCGCACGGGCTTCCCGCTCGAACATCGCAAAGGTTTCCGGCGGGACGTAGCGCAGCACCGGCAAATGGCCGTCCGACGGTTGCAGATACTGGCCTATGGTCAGCATGTTTACATCGTGTGTGCGCAGGTCACGCATTACATCCAGCACTTCTTCGTCGGTTTCGCCCAGACCCAGCATCAGGCCGGATTTGGTCGGTATGCCGGGAAAACGCGCCTTGAAATCCTTGAGCAGCTTCAGCGAGTGTGCGTAGTCGGCACCGGGGCGCGCCAGTTTGTACAGGCGCGGCACGGTTTCCAGATTGTGGTTGAGCACGTCCGGCAGACTGATTTCCAGCGCATCCAGCGCCTCGTCCAGACGGCCGCGGAAATCCGGGACCAGAATTTCCAGCAGCGTGGACGGCGAGCTGGCGCGGATCGCGGCGAGGCAAGCGGAAAAGTGCGCAGCTCCTCCGTCGCGCAGATCGTCTCTGTCCACGCTGGTGATGACCACGTATTTGAGCCTGAGCAGGCCGATGGAACGCGCCAGGTTGGCGGGTTCTTCGGCATCCGGCGGCAGCGGCTTGCCGTGCGCCACGTCGCAGAACGGGCAGCGCCGGGTGCACACATCGCCCAGTATCATGAAGGTGGCCGTGCCCTTGCTGAAGCATTCGCCGATGTTCGGGCATGACGCCTCCTCGCACACCGTGACCAGACTGTGTTCGCGCAGTAATTTTTTGACATCGTTGTAGCCTGTGCCGCTAGCTGACTTGACGCGTATCCATTCCGGTTTGCGCAGACGCTGCTGCAGCGGCACGATCTTGATCGGATTGCGCGCCGTCTTGGCCGCGCCGGTTTGTTTGTGTTCATTGTTGCTCATGCGTCTGCTTTCTATCGTAGTGTTGCTGTAATCCGTGTATCAGATTCTGCGCCAGTTGCGCCTGTAGTTCGCTGATGCCTGCGGTGATGCCGAGTTCTACGCACTGGGTGACGCGCAGGCCCTGGTAGCCGCAGGGGTTGATGTGGCTGAACGGCGTCAGATTCATGTCCACGTTGAGTGCGAGTCCGTGATAGCAGCAGCCGTGCCTGATTTTCAGGCCCAGCGAGGCGATTTTCGCATCACCGACATACACGCCGGGTGCATCCACGCGACCCTGAGCCGCCACGCCGTATTCGCCCAGCACATCCACTACAGCCTGTTCCATCCGGTTGACCAGTTCGCGTACGTTGAGCTTCCAGCGGCGCAGATCGAGTAACAGGTAGGCGACGATCTGCCCGGGGCCGTGATAGGTGATCTGCCCGCCGCGATCGATTTTGATGACCGGAATGTCGGTCGGATTAAGCAGATGTTCGGGCAGGCCGGCCAGCCCCTGCGTATAGGTGGGCGGATGCTGTACCAGCCAGATTTCATCGCGCGTATCGGGGGTGCGTTCGGCGGTGAATTTCTTCATCGCATCCCAGGTGGGCTTGTATTCGACCAGACCGAGGGTGTGGACGACAGGATGGGGGAGATGAAAGACAGGACTGAGGACTGAGGACTGAGGACGAGATGGTTCGTCGCTCATTGGCGTATTGTGCTGTGCCGCTCGCTCCTCGCTCCTCATTCCTCGCCCCTCACAAAACCATCTTTACCAGCGGGTGATCGCATAAGGCCTGATACACCGCATCCAGCTGCGTGCGCGAGGTGGCGCGTATGGTGCAGGTCAGGCTGATGTATTTCGCGGTCTTGCTGGCGCGCATTTCCATGCTCGCAGCGTCAAAATCCGGGGCGTGTCTCATCACTACGTCCAGTACGGACTGTGCCAGGTCGGGATGTTGCAGGCCGAATATCTTGAGCGGGAAGTCGCAGGGATACTCGATCAGGCTCTGGTCGTGCGGAATCACGGGCATTTCCGGGCTGAATTTTTCGGGTGGTTTTTTCATGGGGCGCGCATCACGTCACGTTTAAATTCTTGATACAGGGTGTAGAGTCGTTTGAACATGGGGCCAGGCTCGGCGTTGCCGACCGGTTGGCCGTCCAGTCGGGTGATCGCCAGCACTTCCTTGGGCGATGAGGTGAGCAGTAACTCATCGGCGTCGAACACTTCGGTTTTGCTGATCTTGCGCACTTCATGCGGAATCGAATTGGCTGCGGCGATTTCCAGTATCACGTCATAGGTGATACCGGGCAACATCAGATTGTCTTTCGGCGGCGCCAGCAGAGTGCCGTTTTTTACCACAAATATATTGCTGGCCGAGCCTTCAGTGAGGAAGGAATCGTCGCGGATCAGGACGGTTTCCGCGCAGCCTGCATCTACTGCCAGCTGACGCAGCAGCACATTGGGCAGCAGCGAGATGGCTTTGATGTCGCAACGCAGCCAGCGGTTATCCTGTGCCGTGACTGCGCATACGCCGCTGGCCAGTAATGCGGCCGATGGACGGGATAAGGGGTTGCACATCACGAATACGGTGGGCGCGACGGGCGGATTCGGGAAAGCCTGATCGCGCGGCGCGGCGCCGCGCGTAATGTGCAGATACAGGTATGAATCGTCCGACTCAGACTGTGCGATGAGTTCATCGAAAATGCTCGTCCATTGGGCGAGGCTATGCGGATTGGCGAGTCGGATTCCATCCAGGCTGCGTTGCAGGCGCTGCAAATGAGCGCTCAGGCGAAATGCACGGCGCGAATACACCGGAATGACTTCATATACGCCGTCACCGAAGATGAAGCCGCGATCCAGCACGGAAATCCTGGCTTCCTCGACCGGCAGGTATAGTCCGTTCAGATAGATGGTCATCGCGTTTACCAGGGACTGTATTTCTGTATCAGCAGTCGTATGCTATCCCAGCCGCGTGAAAATACGTTGGCCAGTGTCACGCTATCCAGTGCGATTAACGGGAATTCCGCATAGGGCTTGCCTGCCAGGGTGAGTTTGAGTACGCCCAGTTGCTGGCCGGAAGTGATCGGCGCGAGGAGGGGCTGACGGGTTTCTATGCTGGCCTTGAGTTGTGCAAACTGGCCTTTAGGTATGGTCAAAAACAGGTCATGCCTGAAACCCAGTGCAACTTGACGATCCGTGCCTTTCCAGACACGCACTTGGGTGACGGGCTGGCTGTTTTGATAGAGTCGTACCGCATCAAAATTCTGGAAGCCGAAATTTAGTAGTTTTTGACTCTCGGAGGCGCGCTGGCTATCGGAATCTGCACCGAATAATACCGAGATCAGGCGACGTTTGTCGCGCTTGGCAGAGCCAACCAGACAGTATCCGGCGCTTTCGGTGTGTCCGGTCTTGAAGCCGTCGGCATAAGGGTCCAGCCAGAGCAGACGGTTGCGGTTGGCTTGCGTGACATTGTTGAAGGTGTAATCGCGCAGGCTGAATATGGGGTAGTGTTCAGGGAAGTCGCGCAACAAGGCGGCTGACAGCATCGCCATATCGTAAGCGCTGCTGTAATGCTGTGCGTCCGGCATGCCGACGGGATTGGTGAAGTGGGTGTTTTTCATGCCGATGCGCTGGGCCTCTTTATTCATCAACGCGACGAAATTGGCCTCATTGCCGGAAATGCTGGTAGCGAGTGTGATCGCAGCATCATTGCCGGATTGCACGATCAGACCATGCAGCAGTTCATCGACGGTCACTGTTTGTCCGGTTTTAAGCAGCATGCGTGATTCGCCGCTGTTATTGGTGGTGGCCTCAGTCGGCGCAGTGAGGCTTTGATCCAGCGCGAGCGTCCCCTGTTTGATTGCAGCAAACGCAAGGTAGGCTGTCATCAGTTTGGTCAGCGAAGCGGGTTCCAGACGTGTGTTGCCATTTTGGTTGAGCAATATCTGATTGCTGGAGTAGTCGTATAAAACGTAGGATTTTGCCGCCAGAACGGGCGCTTCCGGTAGTGGTGCGGGCAGTGCGTAACTCGTTGCGGATAGCAACAGGCTGATGAGTGACAGGATAGCTTTCATAATGAGGTGAGTTTTAGCGATTGTCGATTATAGTCTTTGAGCTGCCGTCGGCGATAGTCGTAACGTGTCGGAAAGGGGTTGAGATGCCGGTTTCGTGCCGCCGCCGGCCAGCATATAGGCCTTTGGGCATATTGTTCTTTTGTCTGAGGCTGATATAAAGCATGATCGAAAATAGCACCACAGGAGAAACATGATGCAAACAGTGTCCATTGCGCAGGATGTCACCAGAAAATACGAGGTGGCTGATTTTGACGGCTATGCCAAGCGGGGTTTACGCGATCGTTTGAATATCATCGCCGCAGCAGAAGCGCATGTGGTGTGGAAAAACCGTCTGGGAAATCATGTGCGGGGCGTCAGCCACGAACCGCTGGGGGCGGCTCTGCTCGGGCAGGACGGCATTTGCCAGTTGGGTCGCCTGATCAACGGTACGGCGCTCGCTGCTTTTCACGAAAAGGACGCATACCGGCAGTTACGCGTGGCGCATGAACAGTTTCATCGTCTGGCGCTGGTGGTGGTCGATAAACTGAAGGCGGGCGATCATACGGGTGCAACAGCCCTGTTTGAAAATGAATATAGCCATGCCCTGCACAACATTCTCCAGTCATTGAGCCAAATTAACAGACTGTTGCTGGAGTGAGAGAAACAGGCGCGAGGATTGAGGACAAACCGCAGTATTATTACTACTCAGTCCTCAGTCCTCAGTCCTCAGTCCTCAGTTCTCAGTTCTCATTCCTCAGTCCTCAGTCCTCAGTCATCAGTCCTCAGTTCTCAGTTCTCAGTTCTCAGTTCTCAGTTCTCAGTTCTCAGTTCTCATTCCTCAGTCCCATTAAAATATATCGGCTATCTGCACCACTTGCAGTGCCAGTTCGTTGACGCTGTTGCGCAGCTCTTCCGCATCATCAGGGTCTATGCCCAATTCCTGCCATTCTTGATCAGCTATATCCGTGCCACAGTATTCACTGATGCCAAAACTGGGCAATAATTTTTCGGCCACATTGACCATGCGCACCAGAGGATTGTCGGCGGATACCTCGTCAACGTAGGGTGCGTGATGGTAGCCCAGTACGGTGATGATTTCTTCCGGTAAATTCCATTGCCGTGCCAGTTGTGCGCCGATATAGCAGTGAGAGACGCCCAAAATCTGCATTTCGATTTCCAGTACAGGACGTTTGGGTTGCAGACGGAATTGATGGTGCAGCTCGTTGCTTGCAATACTGTCCACATGGTGAATGGCCATATAACCGATGTCGTGCAGTAATCCGGCCAGGAAAATATGATCCTGTTGAGGCCGGAGGCGTGCAGGCATATGACGTGCAAGCGTGTTCATGGAGACGGCAATGGCCAGACTGTGTAACCATAAATCCTGCGGTGCGAAATTTTGTGAGCCAGGCAGTCTGGCAAAATTTGACATCGCGGCAATGCCGAGCGATACAGCCTTGACGCGCGTCAGGCCGAGCAATATCGCGGCATCCGATACGCTGCCGACTCTGCGTGACACACCCATCGCGGGTGAATTGGCCAGACTGATCAGCTTGGCAGAAATTTGCGGGTCTTGTTCAATCAGCTTCAGTAATTGCGCCTCGCCCTCGTCCGTGTCCAGGGGCAGCGCCAGCAGTTTTTGGGCGATGACAGGCATGGCAGGCAGGGAATCGATGTTGGAAAGGGCAAGCGTAAGCCTGATGCGGGTTTGTTCTGCGGTCATATTGGTATCTCTTGGGGTGCGGGTAGCGTAAGCGGTGAGGTTGGAATATACGAGAGATTCAACGATTGTGCGAGAGGATTAGTCACAGGCGTGTGTCGGTCGGGGGGCGGGGAGGGTGCGCTGAGAACGATCCGGTACAATTTTGCGGGAATGAAAACGACCTCAATTGCCGAGAGGGGGCTTGTTCAATTTGCGTTGCAGGGTGCGGCGGTGCATGTTGAGCGCGCGGGCCGTGGCCGAGATGTTGTTGTCATGCTCAAGCAGTACGCGCTGGATGTGTTCCCATTCCAGGTGCCCTATTTTGGTAGGTTGCGCATTGAGCGGCGTGCTGTCGTCCGGAGTATGACTGAAGGCCGCGACGATTTCATCGGCGTTGGCAGGCTTGGCAAGGTATTGCGTCGCGCCCAGCTTGATGGCTTCAACGGCGGTGCTGATGCTGGCGTAGCCGGTCAATACGACAATCCGTGTGTTCGGATCGAGTTCGTGCAGTCGTTTAACCAGCACCAACCCCGGCGCGCCTCCCATTTTTAAATCCACGACCGCGAATTCCGGTGGATTTGTCTCCGCCATAGGCAGGGCCTGCTCCACGCTGTGGGCGACGTTGACGCAAAATCCGCGCTTCACCAATGCAGCGCTCAATACTTTGCAGAAAGTGGCGTCGTCATCGGCCAGCAGCAGTGAAGCGGCTTCTTCGCAGGCCTGATTCATGGCGCAGCTCCGGTGACAGGCAGGATCAGTTCGGTGGTTGCTCCGCCGTGCTCACGGTTAAACAGGCGTACTGTCCCGCCCATGCGTTCCAGTGTCGCATTGGCGAGGAACAGTCCCAGGCCGCGTCCCTCTGGCTTGGTGGTGAAGAAGGCCGAGCCGGCCTTGAGCGCGACTTCATTGCTCAGACCCGCGCCGTTATCGTGAATTTTCAGTATGAAATTAGCGCTATCCCATAGCGCGTTGATTTCAATCGCTTGCGGACTGGCATCGGCTGCATTGTTGAGCAGGTTCATCAGCGCGGCACGCAAGGTGACATCCACGCTGATGCGTGGAGCAGGCTGAGGGCTGCTGTTGTACTGATAATTTGCGGCGGGTCTGAGTAGCTGCCATTCATCTAGTACTTCCGCCATTAAATCATCGGCTGTTTGTAATGTGGTTGCGCCGCTGCCCTGGGCGGTCAGCATAATTTTGTCAAGAATGCGCTTGCAACTTCGCACCTGCTCGTCGAGCAGGGTCAGGCTTTCGCGCAATTCGGCCGGGCTGGCATCTGCATCATGCTGTAATTCGCCTATAACCACCGCCATCGTAGACAGCGGCGTGCCCAGTTCGTGTGCTGCACCGGCGGCTTGCGTACCGAGAGCCACGATACGCTCATTGCGTAAAATTTCTTCACGCACCTGTGCCAGCAATTCATCCCGGCTGCGTACGGCCTCGGCCATTTTTACCACGAAATAGGCAACGACTACCGCACTGATGACAAAGCCCAGCCACATGCCCATGACATGCGTATTGAAGGCGCTATCCATGTCCTGGTGATTGTGCGGCAGTGGAATGTAATAAACCATCAGCAGGCTGTAGCACGCCGTGGTGAGCGCAGCCATGGCCCAGGTGAAACGGGAGGGCAGGGTGGCGGCGGCAATCACCAGCGGCAGCAGATACAGCGAAACAAACGGGTTGGTCGAACCTCCCGCGTAATACAGCAGGACGCTGAGCGCTAGCACATCGCAGCCCAGTTGTATAAACAGTTCAAGGTGGGAGACAGGCTTATTGTTACGCAGGCGCAGCAGGGAGAAAATATTGAACAGGGTAAGCGCTGCGATGCCGGTCAGCATGTGCAACCACTGCAGATCCATTTCCAGTATCTGCCATGCGGCGAGCAGTGTGATCAATTGTGCCGAGACAGTCAGGCTGCGCAAGTTAACCAGACGGCGTAACTGGATATGTCCGGGCAGGGTGGAAAATAGGTTCATGGCGCGATTGTAATAGTTGTCTGGCGCAGATAGATGCGGCATATTGTCGCAGCTGTGCGAGGGTGCGACAATATGCCGCATTTGCAAACCGATTTATTCGGATAATAATTTGTCCTGCCAAAATGCTTGCATCCGTGTTTTCGGGGTGGGTTGATATTGAATCCCAGTATTGTGTCTCCTCCCGAAAGTAGCACAAACAGCCCGCCGCCGTGATTTTCACGGCCAGTGCCTGACCGGAAATGCGATGCGGCTTTTGGCATTTTTCATTCTCTATTGGATTTGCGCCGCGTATAATTCGCTTTCTTAAAATTTGACGGAAAATTCATCATGAATAAGATTATCAGTGCTCTGCTGGGCGCAATGTTGTTTAGTGGCGCTGTTTATGCGGGCGACATTCAGGTCGAAGCTGCCTGGTCGCGCGCTACCGCGCCCGGTCAGGATGTTGCCATGGTGGATTTGGCGATTAGCAGCGTAAAAGAGGCAACGTTGATTGGCGTTTCCAGCACGAGTTGCAAGACGGCCGAATTGCACAGCATGACGCATGAAAACGGCATGATGAAAATGCGCGCAGTCGAATCGCTCGCGTTGCCAGCCGGTAAGCGCGTTGATCTGGGGAAGAGCGGATATCATCTGATGCTGATCGGGCTTAAGGCACCGCTCAAAGCCGGTGAAAGCGTGCCTTTGATTCTGAATATCAAAGTCGCCAAAGAGGTATTGAAGATCGCAGTCAAGGCTGATGTGATCCCACTGACCGGAACCCGGACTGCGCCTAAGCATGATGAACACATGCATCATTGAATTAACGCACAGCTCGCGCACGGTTGATGTGGGCGAGTGTAGGGTGCGAGTGAAAAATAGCGCAGGTTTGAATTTATTGCAGTCAGCGATCCTGACTGCAATTTTTTTCATTCTGCCGTCCCAGCCATCGCGTGCTGCCGCATTGAATGATGTCACAGCCGTTCCGCATCTCGACAGTGCCGGTATGGAGGGCTACCGTGGATTTCTTTCGGCCGGAAAATTCGTCGGTGGGCGCGGCAACAGCACTTTGAACTTCCGCTGTACGATTCGGGCGTGCAGGACAAGTCGGGTGATGCGCTTCCGCTGGCTGACGGATTGACGGTAGGCGATCGCGACATGGCGGCTGCGTTTCCGACCACCTATATTCTGGATAAACACGGGATCGTGGTGTTTTCGCATGTGGGCGCCATTTCGGGGTGGTCGCAGTATTTGCCCTTGTTGCGTGACGTGAGCGCACGGTCAGGAAAATAGGCGGGGGAGTGCGTTTTTAAGGATCAACGAACGGCTTAATCCACTTCTTCCCAGCCTGTGAGCATCGCCTTGATGTGTGAGGTCGGGGTGTGGCCGGTCGTGGTCAGGTAAACATGGGCGATCAGGAAAGACAGCATCATAAAGGCACCCGCCGTGTGGAAGAGGGCCACCCATTCCAGCGACAGGAAGCTGCCCACTCCCCACGCCTGCCATTCAGCATAGAACAGGTAGAACCATCCGGTCAGCCAGAGCAGCGGGCCGATTAACAGTAATACGCCGAGATAGGCCAGTCGCTGCAAGGGATTGTGTTTTTTCAGAGTCGTCGGGCGGAAGGGGTGCGGTGCGCCTTTGAAGATGCCGACCGAATAGAACTGGATCATGGCCATCATTTTCTCGGTGGTCGGAATGTATTGTTTCCATTCACCCGTGGTGAAGTGCCAGAAGATGGCGAACACCCACAGACCGATCAGCGTCCACGCGGAGAGGGTGTGCAACTCCACCGCCCTGCCGAAGCCAAATAGCTGGTAGGAACCATGCACCTCGAAGCCGGTAATGAGCATGAAGATGATGAGCATGGCCTGAGACCAGTGCCAGAAACGCTCGAAACGTTTGAACACGTATATTTTATTTGTTGCCATGCTATTACCCTGCTTTCTTGCTGGTAAGGATACGGATGCCTGCGTGGATCAACACGCCGATCAGGGTCAGCAGCGCCAGTGCCCAACCCGCCGTGTCGAGCAATTTGTTGGCATCGCGGGACGGCATGTACACCCCCTGAATGTCTTTCAGCCTGCCGTTTTTGCTGTGGCACTGGGCGCAGCTTAGCGCGTCTTCTTTGGGGGCAACCATGTGGGTGACAGGCCAGGTCAGCTCGGTACTGACGAAATCAAAATTTCCGCTGTAGGGCAGATTGGCTGCTTTCATCCCGGCGCGGATGGCTTTTTGCCAGTCGTAGTTGTGCCACAGCGCAGTATCGTCTTCGCCGGCGGTGTGTTGAACGGTCAGGGTGTTATTGACTGTGTCATAGGGCTGCTTGCCGCGATGCACCTTGGTCGGCCAGATGCGTGAATCCGGATCGTTCGGGCTGCCGCCCACTTCATTGATTTGCACGGTCTTGCCCGGGTCGATCTTGTCGCCTATCACCGTATAGGTGGAAACGCCATTGAGCCAGCGGTATTCGGGGATGACGTAGGAATCCCACACCCACTCGCCTTTTTTGGAGTCGAAGGCGCGCCGTCCGGCACTGTCCTTGCGTACGAAAGGTTTGCCATCTTCGCCCATTCGGGTGGCTTTCGACCAGTCCCAGCTCAGTTCGGTGCCGATGTCATTGCGTGCGTATTCCGGGATATGGCAGGTCTGGCAGGCTATTTTTGCCGTGTGTTGATTGAGTTTGGTCATATGCTGCGGGTGGGGTTTGTTGCCGTGGCAGGACTGGCACGCAGCCGGCGAGCTGTCGGGATTGCCGCGGATGTGTGCCGGCCCTTTGGTCGCGGCTGCCATGTTGTAACGGCTGCCTGATACCTCATGGCTTGATGTGGCATGGCAGGTCGTGCAGTCGAAATTAAGCCCTTTCTCATCCATGTGTACGTCGAGATATTTGTTGGGATGCTGCAAACTGCTGTCCAGATCGCCGTGCTTGGCGCCGTTGGCGCCCGCACCGAAGAAATGGCAGGAACCACAGTTGCTGCGACTGGGTTTGCCTATGTTTTGCGCTATTTTCTTCAGGTCGGCGGGATCGACAAATTTGCCTGATTTGGGCGGGAATTCACGGCGTTCATAAATCGGGTGGCCGGCATCGCCCGGCAATTTCCGGTAAGTGGCCGTTGTGTCGTGGCACACCAGGCAGTCCACATTTTTCTCTATCGTGAAGTCGAAGCTGCTATCTTGCCATCCGTATCCCGCGTGGCAGGCCATGCAATCCTTCTCGTTGGAGACAGGGGAGGTGCAGTAGTTGTTGATGATGTTTTTCTTGCCGCGTTTCTGCCCCGTCTTAGGGTCAACGGACTCCCATGTCCAGTGTTTGGTGTGCTGCACCTGTTTGGCCGCTTCAGTGTGGCAAATCAAACAGGCTACAGTGACTTCAGGGCCGGTCTTGAAAGCCTGGTCCAGCTCTTTGAACTTGCTGTGATCTGCCGTGGAAGCGCTCTTTTGTCGGGTGAGCGGGGTGGCGGCTGACATGGCATCGGATTGGGCGGGCGCGGAAAACGTGCTCATCGTCGTCAGCATGGCGCAACTGACCAGCGCCGACAGCAAGATTATTTTTCCAGATAGCATGAAGTTTCCTTTGACTTTTCCGGTTTGATGCAGGCGGGTGTTTTTTGCCGGGTTAGCAACCGCCCGCCGCGCCGCTGCCGGAATCGCCAGCACCACCGCCCGGCGTAGCCTTGATCATTGCAGGGGCGGGCTTGCTCGCATCGAACTGGACGAATTTCTCCTGATCTTCTGCGACGTGGCCCATGGTCTCACCCACCATGGGCCCAAACATCCGGCCCATCAGTCCAGCATTCATCATGCCGATATAGGTTGCGCCGTCATTCTTCTTGTAAACAGATATTTTGCAGGGCATCAGGATGGACAGAAAGCGGACTGAGTCGTCCTTGAGTATGGGGCCGGAATATCGGGTGCTGCAGGCTT
Source organism: Gallionella sp. (assembly GCA_030681375.1). Classification (GTDB taxonomy): domain Bacteria; phylum Pseudomonadota; class Gammaproteobacteria; order Burkholderiales; family Gallionellaceae; genus Gallionella. Next base: position 11,450 of record JAUXWM010000083.1, on the reverse strand, counting down.
CGATCATCATCACCGGCAAGGTGTTGCCGCCATCGGCTTCGACAGCCTTGCCCGGATTGCGCAGACCGGATAACGCCCAGCCGTTGCCGGTGCTCTGGATGTTCTGCTGGATGCGGGCGACGGTCTCTTCCACGCCGAACGGACTGGGAATTTCCCGGAACATCAGGCTTCCCATGAAGTTGTAGCCCAGCACGGCAACAACGAGCATTCCCGCGATAAAACCTCCAATGACCTTAAGCATGGTGTCATCCTCCAAATTAGAGCCGCATCAAGCGCCTTGCTACCTTATGGACATGAATTGAATCTGGGTAATGGGTGGCGACTAGGCAAGTGATTATATGCCTAATGTTTTAATTGAAAGTGGCAAAAAATACCTTGCCGCGCCCGGGTGAAGCATGCGAATTCAGTCCGGTATTCGGGGGGCGTGCTTGCGAGAAAACAGTGGCATAATGCGCGCATCGGTCAGCCGTGCTTAGTGGCTCGCGGCAGAATGAATGTAAATGGGCTCTTCCTTGTTCGAAACCTATAGCGCCGTAAAAATATAATGGAATTCCTACTCAGTAATATTATTTCGCACCCGCTTTTCATGAAAGGAGTGGAGGCGCTGTTAGCTACGCTGCTAATTTTTCTGGTGGTGCGCATTGCACAGGCGGCCGCCTCGAAAAAAATCGATAACAAGGATCTGCGCTACAAAATGCGCAAGACTATCGGCCTGACGGGTAGTGTGCTCGTTCTGGGGGTCATCCTGACTATCTTCAGTGCGCAGATGACTAACCTGACAGTCATCATCGGTGCGCTCAGTGTAGGTATCGGTTTTGCATTGCGCGAAGTGATACAAAGTTTCATCGGCTGGCTCGCCCTGTCATTCTGGGGTTTGTATAAGCCCGGCGAACGGATACAGATGGGCGGCATCATGGGCGACGTGATCGACATTGGAATACTGTTCACCACGGTAATGGAGTGCGGATCATGGGTGAAGGCGGATTTATACAATGGTCGCCTGATACGTTTGTCGAATAGTCTGCTATTCAAGGAAAACATTCTTAATTACACCACGGACTTCCCCTTTTTGTGGGATGAAATCGTTATTCCGGTGAGAACGGTATCCGACCATAAACTGGCGCGCAGCATCATTGAACAGGCGGCAGGTTCCTCATTGTCGGAAATCAGCGAGGCGGCGCAGGAAGCATGGCGCAATTTTGTGCGCCATTATCGCGTCGAGGAGGCCAGTCTGGAACCCACGGTGACGATGAGTTTCGACTCTAACTATATCGAGTTTACCTTGCGTTATGTGGTGGATTATCGCGTTCGCAGGAGTACCAAAGACCGATTATTTACCCGCATTCTGGCTGGGATAGAGGAAACCAATGGCAAAGTGCAGATAGGTTCTACTACGGTGGAACTTTCTGATTTGCCACCCTTGTCACTGCAAATCGAGAAACGCAATTCTCAGGCCTGATCCCCGCGTTGGGTGTATGTGCGCCCGGGCCATGATCGGGGCGCAGGGCAGGGCCATCGCATGTATTGCTGTATAACTGAAAAGAATGGCCGGAGAAGGAATTATGTTGAAACAAGTTGTATTGCTGATATCTCTGGTTGCGCTGATGTGTTCAAACACGGTGCTGTCTGCCGAGCAAAAGAATATCGCCGCTCAGTCAGCCGTGCCGGCAGTGTCGGTTGCCGTGGATCAGGCGGTTGCCCCGCCTGTCGGATTTCCGGTACGCTTTGCGGATAGCGAAATCTTTGTTGTCCTGACCACTCCGCTAGGTTCGCTCAAGCCGGAAAATCGTGCTGAAATCATTCAGAAAAACATTCAGAGCTATGCCGACAGTCAGGAGAAGTTGAAACCGCTCGGTCTGATTACGCTGCCTGAAGGGCTGGGGATAGGCACGGATGACAATATGCTGATGGTGCTCACTGAACGCGATGCTGATGCGGTAGGAAAGCCCGTAGCATTGCTGGCACAGGAAGTGCAGGAACGCATCCAGATTGCCGTGGATGACTATCGCGCCCGGAACACCTGGAAAACCTATGGCTTAGGCATGGCCTTGTCGATTTTTTCCATCATCGGCCTGTGGCAGGCACTACACTGGAATAACAGGGCGTTTAGTTGGTTGAGGAACAAGGCTTCAGGCATGCATGCCTACTGGGACAAAGGGCTGTATTTCAAGGGGGTTGAGGTTCTGTCAGCCAGCCGGATTGAGCGTGTTGTGTTGTTCGTGCTGAAAGCGTTGCGCATTTTCGTCGTTTTGATGTGCTGGTATTTCTTCCTGCCGTTGATACTCAGCTTCTTTCCCGAGACTCGCGCTCTGGGCTCAACACTCTTTGACTATCTGATTACGCCGTTCGCCACGATCTTTCACACGATCGTCAAATATATTCCGAACATGTTTTACATTTTTGTCATCGGCGTATTCGCATTTTATACGATCAAGCTGATCTCCTATGTGTTCCAGCTGGTTGAACGTGGCGAGTTGAAGTTTGAATGGTTTCATGATGACTGGGCGCGCCCGACCTATCAAATCATCCGTTTTGTGGTTATTGTGACGGCGTTGATCAGCGCGTATCCCTATATCCCGGGTTCCAGTTCGGAAGCCTTTCAGGGTGTGGGTTTGGTGTTGGGCGCGATCATTTCATTCGCCTCTTCATCGGCTATTTCGAATATCGTGGCCGGCATTATCCTGACCTATACCCGTGCGTTCAGATTGAATGACCGCATCAAGCTTGGGGATACGACGGGCGACGTGGTTGAAAAGACCTTGCTGGTCACGCGCATCATGACCATCAAGAATGTGGTGGTGACGATACCCAACTCGCTGGTGATGGGCGCGCAAATCGTCAATTACAGCACTTCTGCAGCGGAGGGGGCTGGAGTGATTCTGCATACTTCGGTGACGATCGGTTACGATGTGCCGTGGCAAAAGGTGCAGTCATTGCTAATTGAAGCGGCACTGGCTACCGAGCAGTTATTGAGTCAGCCTGTGCCGTTTGTGTTGCAGACCTCGCTGGATGACTGGTATGTCAGTTACGAGATCAATGCCTATACCAAGAATCCCGAACGTATGGCCGTCATCTACTCAAACCTGCACAGAAATATTCTGGAAAAATTCGATGCCGCCGGTGTTGAGATCATGTCGCCACATTACTATGCAGTGCGTGACGGCAATGCGACGACGGTGCCGAGCGTACTGGCCGGGAGCGGCTATGTGCCGCCGTCATTTCAGGTCAGCAAGTGATTTTGGTCATCAGATTGGCGAAACTGCCTGAAGCGGCATGATAGTCAGCGCAGCATATTTTCTTCTGGTGTAAAATTCGCGCCAAATTTTGGCGAGTTGAAGTCCACTGAGCTTCAACTCGCCCCCCCTTTTAAGGAAAAATCATGCCGTTTTCAGACGCCACCGCAGCCCAGAAAGCCCACACCCTCTCAGAGGCGCTGCCGTACATCCAGCGCTTTTTCGACAGGACTATTGTCATCAAGTATGGCGGCAACGCCATGACCGACCCCAAGCTGCAGGAGGGATTCGCGCGCGACGTGGTGTTGCTCAAGCTGGTTGGCATGAACCCGGTGGTGGTGCATGGCGGCGGCCCGCAGATCAACGACTTGCTGAAGAAGGTCGGCAAGCAGGGAGAGTTCATCCAGGGCATGCGCGTCACCGACGAGGAGACCATGGACGTGGTTGAGATGGTGCTGGGCAAGGTCAACAAGGATATCGTCAATCTTATCAACCGTTACGGCGGCAAGGCGGTGGGGCTGACCGGGCAGGACGGTGGTTTCATCCGCGCCGAGAAGTTGCTGCTGGAGAGCGACAAGGAACCGGGCAAGATGCTCGATATCGGCCTAGTTGGCGACATCAACAAGATTGACCCGTCCATCATCAATTTCCTCGATTCCGGCGATTTCATCCCGGTCATTGCGCCCATCGGCGTGTCGCCAGACGGCGAAACGCTGAACATCAATGCCGACGTGGTGGCGGGTAAACTGGCGGAAGTATTGAACGCCGAGAAGCTGGTGCTGCTGACCAATACGCCGGGTGTGCTGGACCAGAATGGCAAGCTGCTCACTGGGCTGACGCCCAAGCAGATCGACGACCTGGTCGCGGACGGCACCCTGTCCGGCGGCATGTTGCCCAAGATCAGCTCTGCGCTAGATGCGGCGCGCGGCGGAGTGCGTTCGGTACACATCATAGACGGGCGGGTGCAACATGCTCTGCTGCTGGAAATTTTGACCGACGAGGGCGTGGGCACGCTGATTAAAAGCAAATAATGACTTCCACGCTGTGGATTTTTGATCTGGACAATACGCTGCACAACGCGAGTCCGCACATTTTCCCGCACATCAATCGCAGTATGACGGCTTACTTGCAGAAACATCTGCAACTGGACGAGGTTGAGGCGAATGCGTTGCGCACGCATTACTGGCAGCGTTATGGCGCGACACTCAGTGGTTTGATGCGCCATCACGGCACGGACCCCACACATTTTCTCTGGCACACGCATCAGTTTCCCGAGTTGCGGCACATGGTGTTGCGCGAGCCGCGTTTGCGCCATGTATTGCGCGCTTTGCCAGGCAGAAAAGTGGTGTTCTCAAATGCGCCGCAGCATTATGCGCATGCGGTGCTGAAACTGTTGCGGGTGACAGATTTGTTCGATGATGTGGTGGCTGTGGAGCATACGCGTTATCGTCCCAAACCCGATTTTTTTGGTTTCAGGCATGTGATGCAGCGGCATCGTGCCAGGCCGGCGCAGTGTGTGATGATTGAAGACAGTCTGGAAAACCTGCAGGCGGCCAAACGGCTGGGGATGCGCACGGTCTGGGTCAATGCGGGCAATAAGCTTCCAGCTTGCGTGGACGTAAAAATCAGTGACATCGTGCAGCTGCCGGGCATGATGCATAGGCTGGTGAATAATTCGAGGGGAAATGCATGATTCTGATACTCAGTTCCGATGTAAGTGAAAAGCCTCAGGAATACCAGCAGTTGCTGGCCCATCTGTCCGCGATGCAGGGCATACAGACGCGAGTGCATATCGAGCGTGGCAGCGAACAGAGCCTGACGGAAATCTATTTGATCGGTAACACCAAACTGCTGGATATCGAGGATATGCAGAATTTGCCCTGTGTCGAACGAGTGGTGCGGGTGTCCGAGGAATATCGCATACTGGGGCGGCATAAGGACGATCAGCGGCCTACGCATTTTGAATATAACGGCGTGCGTTTCGGTCAGGACACGCTGAATGTATTTGCCGGATTGTGTGCGGTGGACAATCGCGAGCATGTCGAAATCATGCTGCGCGCGTTGCGCGATAACGGTCAGGTGTGCACGCGCATGGGCGCTTACAAGCCGCGCACCAGTCCTTACGCCTTTCAGGGGCATGGCAAGAGCTGCTTGCCCTACGTGTTTGAGCTGGCGGGCAAGTACGGCATCAAGGTGATGGCGATGGAAATTACCCACGAGTCGCATCTGGATGAAATCAACGAAGCACTGCATCAGACCGGGGAGCCGACTGGTGTGATGCTGCAAATCGGCACGCGCAATACGCAAAACTTCGAGTTGCTCAAGATTGTCGGGCGTCAGACCAAGATGCCGGTGCTGCTCAAGCGCGGTTTCGGAATCACGCTGGATGAATCGCTGAATGCCGCAGAATATCTGGCATCCGAAGGCAACCGCAATGTGGTGTTCTGTCTGCGCGGCATGAAGACCAATATGGCGGACCCGCATCGCAATTTTGTTGATTTTGCCCATGTGCCGGTGGTGAAGCGCCTGACCCGTATGCCGGTGTGCGTCGATCCCTCGCATTCGGTTGGTTCGCGCGCCGCATCGCCCGACGGCATCATGGACATGATGCATGTCACGGCGCAGGGTATTCTGGCGGGCGCCAATATGGTGCTGGTGGATTTTCATCCGGTGCCGCCCAAAGCGCTGGTGGACGGCCCGCAAGCCATGTTGCTGAAAGAGTTGCCTTACTTTCTGGAAGATGCACAAATCGCCCGCGAGGCGTATATCAAGCGTGTCGCGCTGCGGCAGCGTCAGGAATAAGGCCTGGCTGGTGCCGTTTATTGCGTATATGTAGATAAAATTTACGCAATAGAGCTGAACTGATTACAGCGCAATTTGTTGACTGCAACGGTATGGCGCAATACTATGCGTCGCCACAAGGGGTTTTTTGAACTAATGTTGTTATCCGGGAGATCGCAATCATGGTAGAAGAAAAGAAACAGCCAGCCGTCAAAAAAGCGGCTGTCAGCAAAAAGGTTAGCGCAGCAACAACGGGCAGTGTGGCAGGCGCCAAAGTGGCTGAGAAAAAATCGCCAGCAGTAAAAAAAGCGCCTGCAGCGAAAAAAGAGGCTGCTGCTGTTTGGCCTTTCCCCGCAACAGCTGTTGAAGCAAAGAAAACATCAACCGTAGCACCCGCTGTAAAGAAACCGGCAAAGGCAGTTGCTGCGGCAACCACCGTTGCAAAGAAACCGGCTGTAAAGAAGGCACCTGCCGCTGAAAAAAAACCTGCGGTAAAGAAAGCGGTCGCCGCCAAGCCAGCCAAGCAACAGGCAGTGGCGCAACCTTCTGCTCAGGAACGCTATCGCATGGTGGAAACGGCGGCTTACTACATCGCCGAACGCTCCGGTTTTCAGGGTAGCACCACGGAGCACTGGGCTGCAGCCGAGATCGAAATTGCAGAAAAACTGAGCGGGTAGGCTTCTGACGCTCAAAAAACCGCACGCGACGCCGTGCGGTTTTTTACGTGCGCAGAACTAGCGTTCCGGGGTGACGATCATGAGTTCTGAACCGCTATCATACTTCTGCAAATACCTGCCTATGGTCTCAAATGTCGCAGTAACCGGTTTGCCTTGTTGATCCGATGTGGATACTTCAGCGCTGAACATTGAGCCCAGTACCAGTTTGAGCGGGCTTACGTTAACAACTTGAGCCTCGAAATACGCTTTTTCATTTGCCTTGATGACCTTGATGTCGCTGGTCTGATAGATGGCTGCATTGATGACATCCAGCGTGTGCTCGGTGCAGTTCTGTTTTCCTAGCGTGTAGGGATTGGCGATCAGAGAATAATGCGGATCGTGCAATGCTGAATAGGTCGGCGAATTGATCACTTCCAACAGACGTTTTTGCAGATCTGTGGAAGGAATAATAACGCCTGCTTCCATCACGGCCACACCCGCAAAGAAATCCACCGGGAAATCCTGTATCAAATCGCTGATTTCCGGACGACCATTTTGTTGATACAAGTTGTATATCGCATAACCCGGTATTTTGCGGCCATCCGCCGTGGTGATTTGCGAATACACCGCAAAGGCGACATGGGTGAAATGCATTCCTTCTGGCAGTTCGGCAGCAGGACGACCCATGCGCGCCAGAATGGCGACATGCGCACCTTTTGCGGCCAGTGTTTTTTCTACCTGTTTGGAAAACTGGATGATCTGCTCGGCGGGAAACTGCGGCGCGCCACCCGCCTGGCTGCCGGCATAAGCGGACAGATGAACAACAAGAATGAAAATCCCGAACAGGTAGCGCATATGGCCTCGCGATTAGCAGCGGATGAGGACATCGTTTTATACCACTACAGTACGGCGACGACAAGCGGCGCTAACGTGTGCTATCTTTATGCCCACTTATTCTGTTGACGTTTTCTGATGCCATGAGCTTGTTTGCCTTGATCGTCGCGCTGTTGCTGGAGCAGCTTAACCCTGTCTCTTCCCGTAAATACGGGCATGGCTGGCTGAGCAGTTATGCCGGTTTTTTTCAGCATCATTTTAATGCCGGTGAATACAGCCATGGCCGGGTGGCCTGGTTGCTGGCCGTGTTGCCATTGCTCATCGGCGTGATCGTGGTATATGGCTGGCTATATCACCTGCATCCGCTCCTTGCATGGGCATTCAATGTGCTGGTGCTCTATCTCACTCTGGGTTTTCGTCCGTTCGCTCAGTCCTTTACCGCTATTCAGCAGGCATTGCGCAGCAATCAGTTGAAAGAGGCGCGTGAACTGTTGAGCCAGTGGCGTGGCAGGGCGATGTCCGAATTGAATGCGGATGAAATTGCACGCGTGACCACCGAGCAGGCACTGATCTCGGCACTGCGCCATCTGTTTGGCGTGATTATCTGGTTCTTCCTGTTCAGCCTGCTGGGGCTGGGGGGCGCAGCAGGTGCCTTGCTCTATCGACTCGGTCTTGGATTGCGCACGCAGAAGGCGGATGAATTCAATGACGAGGAATTGGGCGAGGGGAAATACAATGCTTATTCGCGGAAAATGTTTTATTTGCTGGAATGGCTGCCGATCCGCCTGACCGCAGCCACTTTTGCCATCGTCGGCAATTTCGAGGATACCGCGTATTGCTGGCGCTCTCAGGCGGCAAGCTGGCCTGATGGCGAGACAGGCATTCTGCTGGCCAGCGGAGCGGGAGCATTGGGCGTGCGTTTAGGTCTGCCCATACGGCAGGATGGCGCGTTGTTGAACAGGCCGGAGCTGGGTGTCGGCAACAACAAGGCCGATGTCGCCTCCATGCAAAGCACTATCGGGCTGGTGTGGCGCTCGCTGGTGGTCTGGCTGGTCATATTGTTCATGCTGTCGCTGGCGAGTTTGCTGAGGTAGCGGTAATTCATGAATTGCCCGCGTCTGCTTACCGTACAATGCCGCCCATGCATACTCACCACCCCTTTAGTTCGCTCACGCCGGATTCCGTGCTGGATGCGCTGGATAGCGTCGGTCTCATCGGCGACGGCCGCCTGCTGGCGCTGAACAGTTATGAAAATCGCGTTTACCAGGCCGGCATGGACGACGGGCCTGCACTGGTCGCAAAATTCTACCGCCCCGGGCGCTGGAGCGATGAAGCCATACTGGAAGAGCATGATTTCGTCGCGACTCTGGTTGAGCGCGAGATTCCGGTCGTGCCTGCGTTGCGAATCAACGGCAATACGCTGCACACATTTAACGGTTTTCGCTTCTCGATTTTCAGCAAGCATGGCGGTCGTGCGCCGGAGCTGGATAATCGCGACACGCTGGAGTGGATGGGGCGTTTTATCGGGCGCATTCATGCGCTAGGTAGTCTGGAGTCGTATCAGCATCGTCCCGCACTGGACATTCAGAGCTTCGGCGTGGAACCGAGCGCGTATTTGCTGGCGCACGACTTTATCCCGTCCGAATTGCTTGAAGTCTATCGTGGTGTGGTCGCATTGGCACTGGAAGGCGTGCGCCGCTGTTATGACCGTGCTGGTGATGTCAAAATCCTGCGCCTGCACGGCGACTGCCATGTCGGCAATGTGCTGTGGACCGATGACGGCCCGCATTTCGTGGATTTCGATGACAGTCGCATGGGGCCGGCGATACAGGATTTGTGGATGCTGCTGTCGGGTGAGCGCGCCGAACAAACTAGGCAATTCGCAGACCTGCTGGCGGGCTACGAGGCTTTTTATGATTTCCATCCCCGCGAGCTGCATCTGCTCGAAGCGTTGCGCACCTTGAGGCTGATTCATTATTCGGCGTGGATTGCGCGGCGCTGGGACGATGCGGCGTTTCCGGTGGCCTTCCCCTGGTTCAATACCCAGCGCTACTGGCAGGATAGAATCCTGGAGTTGCGCGAACAGATTGCGCTGATGGATGAACCGCCATTACATTGTTGAAGTGGCTACCTAGGGTAGTGTTGTCCCGCGTGCGGGGCTTATTAATCAACTGGATTCCCGCCTTCGCGGGAATGACGAATCGGGAAAGAATAAATGACTAACGAAGCTATCATCGCCGCTACTCAGGACTGGCTGGAAAAAGCGGTCATCGGGCTGAACCTGTGTCCGTTTGCCAAGGCAGTACACGTCAAAAAACAGATACGCTACGTGGTTAGTACGGCCACGACAGAAGAGGCGCTGCTGGAAACATTGCTGGTCGAATTGCGCCATTTGCAGAAGACGAACCCCGAGGAACTGGATACGACGTTGTTGATCCACCCCTATGTGCTGGCTGATTTCCTCGACTATAACGATTTTCTGGATATAGTAGATATCGCTACGGCCGAAGCGGAATTTGGCGATGCCTTCCAGGTTGCCAGTTTGCATCCGCTGTATCAATTCGCCGGAACGGCGTTGGACGACATTGAAAATTACACCAATCGTTCGCCTTATCCAACATTGCACTTATTGCGCGAAGACAGCGTGGATCGTGCCGTGGATGCCTTTCCGGATGCGGACCGGATAGCGGATAACAATATCGAGACGCTGAACAGGCTGGGGCATGCGGGCTGGGCTAAGTTGGGCCTGCCTGAATAGTGCCCGTCATGCCGTGCAAGGCGTCGGTTGTATTCATCAGCCCTAAAACTCGTCATTCCCGCTTTTGCGGGAATGACGATGCAAATGAACTATTTGGGTTTATCGGTTTGTGCGCCTGATACGTCCCGATAAAATTTGTAGTTGTTCTTCCCGCTGGTTTTCGCCAGATACATGGCCTCATCGGCTTGCTTGATGAGCATGTCTGTCTCTTGCGCATCATCAGGGTAGAGGGCAATGCCGATACTGGCGCCTATCTGGCAAGTCTGTCCTTTTAGCTCCAACGGCTGTGACAGGGCAACAATGATTTTATTGGCGATCAAGGCCGCGTTTTCGTCTGAACCCACCTCATTCAAGATAAAGGTAAATTCATCTCCGCCCACGCGTGCCACCGTATCCGAGGCGCGAATGATTTCCTTCAGCACTCTTGAGACAGCCTGGAGCAACAGGTCGCCCGCATCGTGACCCAGCGTGTCATTCACTTGCTTGAAGCCATCCAGATCAAGAAACATCACGGCGAGTTTACATTTATTGCGTTTGGCCAGCTGCAGCGAATGTGCGAGGTAATCCAGAAACAGGGCGCGGTTAGGCAGGTCGGTCAGGTAATCGTAGTGGGCCAGGTGCGCTATTTTCTGTTCGGCCAGCTTGCGCTCGGTAATGTCACGGACGATGCCGATGAAATAGCGTAATCCACCCAGAGTCATTTCTGATGCGGACAGTTCCACGGGGAACTGCTCGCCATTATTACGGATGGCCATTACCTCAAAGCCGCGTAGGCTTATTGTCTTGTCACGAGAGCTATGCAAATGCTGGCTGAGAGATGCCTCATATTCGTTACGTTCCGCTTCCGGTATCAGCATTCTGGCACTTTTCCCCAGCACCTCCTGTTGGGTGTAGCCAAAAATCTGCTCTGCAGCCGGGTTGAATCCCAGAATTTCACCGGATTCATTGATGGTAATGATGCCATCCATCACATTGTGGATAACGGCTTGCAACTGCCCCTGGCTTTTTTCGAGTTCACCCTTGGTCTGTTTTAGATTCATTATCATCTGAGGCTCTTGCAAAACTCCGTATTTGAGCGGAATTAATTGCCAGTTGAAGGGCAAAAAACAGGTAGAAGTGGGCGGCCATTGCTGGCAAGATTAAGGTTCTGAAGACTTGATCAACGCCCGATATGAATACTACGCAACG
>JAUXWM010000074.1 GCA_030681375.1 Gallionella sp. | reverse complement strand
AGCTTGTTCAGCACCAGCCAGCGCGGCTTGTCGTAGAGCTGCTGGTCGTACTTGCGCAACTCCTCGACAATGGCGCGCGCATCGTGCACCGGGTCGCCGCTGTCTTCCCAGCGCGGTGAAATGTCGACCAGATGCAGCAGCACCCGGGTGCGCTGCAGATGCCGCAGAAACTGGTGGCCGAGGCCCGCGCCTTCGGCCGCCCCCTCGATCAGCCCCGGAATGTCGGCAATCACGAAACTGCGCTCGCTATCGACCCGCACCACGCCCAGGTTCGGCGCCAGCGTGGTGAACGGATAATCCGCCACTTTGGGGCGCGCCGCCGACACCGCGCGGATGAAAGTCGACTTGCCCGCATTGGGCATGCCCAGCAGGCCGACGTCGGCGAGCACTTTCAGCTCGAGTGCCAGTTCCCATTCCTCACCCGGTTCGCCCAGCGTGTGCTGGCGCGGTGCGCGGTTGGTGCTGGATTTGAAATGAATATTGCCCAGTCCGCCTTTGCCGCCTTCGGCCAGCAAGACTTTTTCACCGTCATGGGTCAGATCGGCGATCACTTCACCGCTGTTGATATCAGTGATAACCGTTCCGACCGGCATGTGCAGAATGACATCGTCCGCGCCTTTGCCATAGCAATCCGAACCGCGGCCTGATTCGCCGTTGCGTGCTTTATGGGTGCGCGCAAAACGAAAATCCACCAGGGTATTGATGTTGCGGTCTGCTTGCACAAACACGCTGCCGCCGCGTCCGCCATCCCCGCCATCCGGCCCGCCTTTTTCTATGTATTTCTCACGGCGGAAGCTGGCAATGCCGTTTCCGCCATTACCTGCAAAGACTTCGATTTTGGATTCGTCAATAAACTTCATGTTGTGCCACCAATAAAAAAAGCCCTACCTTGCGATAGGGCTGTTTTGCTTCTGACGAAACAGCTTACGCTGCAACGATGGAAACGGTTCTACGCTTTTGTGCGCCCTTGATGGCGAATACCACCTTGCCGGTAACTTTGGCAAACAGGGTGTGATCTTTGCCCATGCCGACGTTTTCGCCGCGATGGAATTCAGTGCCGCGCTGGCGAATGATGATGCTGCCTGCGCTGATCAGTTCGCCGCCGTAACGCTTAACGCCCAGTCGTTTTGAGTGTGAGTCGCGTCCGTTACTGGTACTGCCGCCGCCTTTTTTTGATGCCATGTTATCTGCTCCTTACAAGTATTACGCGGAAATGCCGTCGATACGGATTTCAGTGTAGTTTTGACGATGACCTTGGTTCTTCTGATAGTGCTTACGACGGCGCATTTTGAAAATGCGTACCTTGTCGCCACGACCATGGGAAACGATGGTTGCTGCAACGGTCGCGCCGAGCAGTAATGGCTTGCCTACAGACAGCTTCTCGCCATCAGAGACCAATAACACCTTGTCCAGCACAATAGCTGAACCGATGTCGCCGGGAATGATTTCAACTTTTAAAGTTTCACCGGTAATGACGCGATATTGCTTACCACCGGTTTTAATGACTGCGTACATAACAACCTCGATTGATTGCGGATTTTGCGAAAGCGAGGATTATACAGAAAAATCCGGCCTCGTCAAAAACCTTTTGTTATAAAAATAGATTAAAGACAAACTCTGTTCACGAAAAATACAAAAAAACGAACACTGTATTCTTCAGATGCTTGTTATATTTTCGTGTTTTCCGTGGATGATGGTTTTTGTTTTAGCGACGCATGGAATCAAAGAACTCGGCATTGTTCTTGGTTGCCTTGATCTTGCCGAGCAGGAATTCCATTGCTTCCAGCTCATCCATGGGGTAGAGCAACTTGCGTAGCAGCCAGATGCGTTGCAATACATCCGACTTGATCAGTAACTCTTCCTTGCGGGTGCCCGAGCGGTTGATGTTGATCGCAGGATAGATGCGTTTCTCGGCCATGCGTCTATCCAGATGGATTTCCATGTTGCCGGTGCCCTTGAATTCTTCGTAAATCACATCGTCCATGCGTGAGCCGGTATCGACCAGCGCGGTTGCGATGATGGTCAGGCTGCCGCCTTCTTCGATGTTGCGTGCCGCACCGAAGAAGCGCTTGGGGCGGTGCAACGCATTGGCGTCCACACCGCCGGTCAGTACCTTGCCTGACGATGGAATGACGGTGTTGTAAGCGCGTGCCAGACGGGTGATCGAGTCGAGCAGAATCACCACATCTATTTTGTGATCGACCAGGCGCTTGGCTTTTTCCAGCACCATTTCTGCGACCTGTACATGCCGACTGGCAGGTTCGTCGAAGGTCGAGGCAACCACTTCGCCGCGCACGGTGCGCGTCATTTCGGTTACTTCTTCCGGGCGTTCGTCGATTAGCAGCACGATCAGCGTGGCATCGGGATTGTTGGCGGAAATGGAGTGTGCGATGTGTTGCAGCATGACCGTCTTGCCGGATTTCGGTGAAGCTACCAGCAGGCCGCGCTGACCCTTGCCGATGGGCGCGACGATATCGATGATGCGCCCGGTAATATTTTCTTCGGCGCGAATATCGCGTTCCAGTATCAGCGGCTGGGTCGGGAATAACGGGGTGAGATTCTCAAACAGAATCTTGTTCTTGGCATTCTCGGGTGGCTCGTCGTTGACCTTGTCTACCTTGACCAGCGCGACATAGCGTTCGCCGTCTTTCGGGGTGCGTATCTCGCCTTCAATTGAATCGCCGGTATGCAGGTTGAAGCGGCGTATCTGGCTGGGGCTGACATAAATGTCATCCGGACCGGCCAGATATGAGGTGTCTGGTGAGCGCAGGAAGCCGAATCCGTCCGGCAGAATTTCCAGTGTGCCGTCGCCGTAGATGCTTTCGCCTTTTTTCGCGTGACTTTTCAGCAGTGCGAACATCAGGTCTTGCTTGCGCATTCGGTTGGCGTTCTCGATTTGATTGGCCGCAGCCATTTCAACGAGTTCGGTGATATGTTTGGTTTTTATGTCAGATAGATGCATGGCGACGCGCGAAGGGTGATTGAATAGATAGAGGTAGGCTGAGTCGGGGTGGGGTAGCCACCCGCATGGCCAGGACGTGTTTGTTATTTATTATCGTGTCTGGAAGAGCGCCCCAGAAAGGCGATGCGGGTGTGACAGTAAACGCTTTAGATGTGGCTGTCAATAAAAGCCGTTAATTGTGACTTGGATAGCGCGCCGACCTTGGTGGCTTCGATGTTGCCATTTTTGAACAACATCAGTGTAGGGATGCCGCGCACGCCGAATTTTTGCGGTGTTTGCTGATTTTCATCGACATTCAGTTTGGCGACCGTCAGGCGGCCTGCATATTCCTTGGCGACTTCGTCCAGAATCGGGGCAATCATGCGACAGGGGCCGCACCATTCAGCCCAGTAATCTACCAGCACGGGAAGTGCGGCCTGAGTAACTTCGGCATCAAAAGTTGCATCGGTGACGTAAATGATATGTTCGCTCATGATTGAATCTCGCTTTGAATTGGGATGGGTCAAAAATTGTGATGCGGTGGTACTCGGATAAGATTTTGAATTCGTAGTGCGCATCCTATCTAAAAAACGTCGCGCTGTGAAGAGCGCATATTGCATCAGCGCGGCCAAACCGGAAATCGGATACGACATGCCGGGTGATCTGTTTGATTTCTAACTCGATCATTGAACGACTAATTGACAATACGCGCAGAATAACAGCATTCGCTAATGTAAACAAATTGTTCGCGTGTCGAATAGCCACAGGAAATT
Organism: Gallionella sp.; assembly: GCA_030681375.1. Lineage (GTDB taxonomy): Bacteria > Pseudomonadota > Gammaproteobacteria > Burkholderiales > Gallionellaceae > Gallionella. The sequence goes on along the minus strand of JAUXWM010000074.1, from coordinate 8,030 downwards.
GCCTGCTTTTTTCTGCAAAGGCTCTGCTAAAATGCCGAAACTTTTGCTTATCTGGAGTAGTGCCATGACTTACGTTGTTTCGGAAAATTGTATCAAGTGCAAATATACCGACTGTGTGGATGTGTGTCCGGTTGACTGTTTTCATGTTGGCCCGAATTTTCTGGTAATTGATCCGGATGAGTGCATCGATTGCACGCTGTGCGTGGCTGAATGTCCCGCCGAGGCGATTTTTGCCGAGGATGATTTGCCTGAAGAACAGCTTCACTTCGTCGCCTTGAACGCGGAGCTTTCCAAGTTGTGGCCGGTCATCGTCGAAAAGCAGGACTCGCCTGCTGACGCGGATGAGTGGCTGGGCGTCAAGGAAAAGCTGCATCTGCTAGAACGCTAACATTGCAAGATACCCGGCGGTCGGGAGTGCGCTTTTATCGTGCTGTCGCTCAGCGCATCCTGTCCCGTCAGGCGCCCCCCGATTTGCGCGCGGCGGTGGTGCTGTTGGACAATTACCACGTCGCTCTGCCGCTGGCGCAGGCATTAAGCGCCGCCTCCGGGGCGCTGCTGCTGCCGCCGCAGATGCTCACGCTTGCCGACTGGGCTCAGTCGGTTCCCCTCACGCTTCCCGTTCAGCCTGATTCTCAGCGTATCGCCACACTTTATCAGGCGCTGCGTGAGCGTCGCTGGTTCCCCGATGCGGATTTATGGAGTCTGTCGCGTGAATTATTGACGCTGATGGATGAATTGACACGACATCATGTAGTCCTGCCTGAAACAACTGAAGAATTTGCCCGGCAACTGACTGCGGCCTATCAGGCGCGTAGCGGGCAGGCAATGCAGTTTGAGGCTAGAGTCGTGCATGAGTTGTGGTATGCGATGGCCGCATCCGATGATCTGGATGTCTCGCGCGCCAGTCAGCAGCGTCTGGCGCAACTGGCTCAGCAGGTGGATAGCCCGCTGTATGTGTTGCGGACCTGTGATCCGGACGAAACTGAAGCGCGTTTTCTGGATGCCTGCCGCGAGCGGGTCGAGGTGACCGTGTTCGATTTGCGCGCAATGGTCGCGGCTGAACCCAACTGCGCGCTGCTGGCGAGCGCCTTGCAACAGGACATGAATAGTGCTGATCTGCTCAGCACGGCGGCAGGATTTAAGCCTGAGGCTGCACTGGGCGGACGCTTGCGACTGTTCGGGGCGCATGGCATGGAACAGGAGGCGCAAGCCGCCGATGTGCAAATCCGGCGCTGGTTGCTGGAGGGCCGGCAATCCATCGCGGTGGTGGTGCAGGATAGGTTGGTGGCGCGCAGACTGCGCGCCTTGCTGGAGCGCGCGCGGGTGTCGGTGCAGGATGAGACTGGCTGGACCTTTGCCACGCTGTCGGTCAGCACGGTGCTGATGCGCTGGCTGGAGGCGGTGCAGGGCGACTTCTACTATCAGGACGTGCTCGATTTGCTCAAATCGCCGTTCTTGTTTGCCGAAAACCCGGCACAGCGCAAACAGGCCGCCTACCAGTTCGAGCAACTGGTGCGCAAGCATGGCGTGGTCGCGCATTTACAGAATTTCATTGCTATCGCCGAGCTTCATGCGCCCGAGTTGGTGCTGCCTCTGGTGCGACTGCGCCAGGCCAGGCTGGCCATTCCCGTCAAGAGCGCGCCGCTGGCTGACTGGCTGCACGCCCTGCATGCCAGTCTTGAGATACTGGGTGTGGTGCAGGGCTGGCAACAGGACGCGGCAGGCCAGCAGCTGCAACAATTGCTGGCGCTGTGGAGGGATGAGTTGCAATCTAACACGACGCTGTGCAGCTTCGCGGAATGGCGCCGCTGGCTGTCGCAGCAACTCGACCTGAATACCTTTCGCGATGTTTCGGTGGACAGCCCGGTGCTGTTTACTCATCTGCCGGCCACACGCTGGCGCAGCTTCGATGCGCTGTTGCTGCTGGGCTGTGATGCCATGCATTTGCCCGCCCCCGTGAATGCCGGTCTATTGTTCAACGATGCGGTGCGCGCCACGCTGGGCTTGCCGCTCTCCAACAGGCAGCAGGCGCAGGTGCGCGACGACTTGCTGGGATTGCTGGCAATGAACGATAACGTGCTGGTGACCTGGCAGGCTAGCCGGAACGGCGAACCGAATCTGCTCAGCCCGCATTTTGAAATGTTGCGAGCCTTGCACCTGCTGGCGTTTGGCGATGATCTGATGGATACGGAGCTGGGCGGGATGCTGGAACACGCAAAAGTCAGGACTCGGGACTCAGCCCTCAGCCCTCAGCCCTCGAATGCGATGCCGCGTCCTGTGGTGGTGGCGGAGATGCTGCCGACGCGTATCTCGCCGTCCGGCTACAACAGTCTGGTAGCCTGCCCCTACCAGTATTTTGCCCGCCATGTGTTGCGCCTGAACGAACTGGATGAGGTGCGCGAAGAATTGGACAAGCGCGATTACGGCACCTGGGTGCACGAGGTGTTGCAGCGTTTTCACACGGGAATCCCGCTGCTGAACGATCAGGCGGAGGCGGAACAGGTGTTGCGGCGCATCAGCGATGAGGTGTTTGCTGACGCGCTGGCGCGCGACTATCTCGCACAAGCCTGGCTGCTGCGCTGGCAGGCGATGATCCCGGCCTATCTGGACTGGCAGCGGGACAACGAGGATGCAGGCTGGCGCTATCAGGCCGCCGAACAGCCTATCAGACTGGAGATAGCTGAAAATCTGCTGCTGAACGGACGCATAGACCGTATCGATGTGCGTGTTGATGATGCGGCTATGTCAGCCGTGCTGGACTACAAGACGCAATCGGTAAACGTGCTGAAAAACAAGCTGAAAGAGCCGGGCGAGGATGTGCAGCTGGCGTGCTACGCGCAGGCCGCAGCGGCGGCTGCGGCGGCATTTGTCAGTCTGGAGGACGACAAGGTGCTGGCGGTCGCGCCCGTGCAGGACATGGTCGAACTGGCGCGGCTCAATACGGTACGACTGAAGGCCATATTCGAACAGTTGCACAGCGGCGCGTCCATGCCGGCTCACGGTGCGGAAAAAGTATGCAGTTATTGCGAGATGCAAGGGTTGTGTCGCCGGGGTGAATGGGAAGAGAGGCAGGAGCGAGGACTGAGGACTGAGGGTCGAGCCACCGGGGGCGAGGGGCGAATTGTCGCAGGTGAAATGCATGGATAACCGCGAGGCACTCAATCCGCAGCAAAGCGTGGTGGTCGAGGCATGTGCGGGTAGCGGCAAGACTTGGCTGCTGGTCTCGCGCGTGGTGCGCCTGCTGCTCGATGGCGTACCGCACGGGGAGATACTGGCGATCACCTTTACGCGACGCGCGGCGCAGGAGATGCAGGCGCGGCTGCGCGACTGGTTGTATGAGCTCGCCTCGAAAGACGATGGCTATGTGCGCGAATTTCTGCGTCAGCGCGCGGTAGATGAGTCGGATATAGAACGCATGCTGCCGCGTGCGCGGCTGCTGTATCAGCAGTTTTTGCATGCGACACCTCCGGTTACCATCAGCACCTTCCACGGCTGGTTTATGCAGATACTGCAACGCGCGCCGCTCAATAGTGCGGGCGGGGTGCAACTGGTCGAACAGACCGCCGAATTGTGGCAGGAAGCCTGGCAGACCTTCCTGGATGGATTGCACGGCAAGCCGGAGAGCGAAACGGCGCAGGCGATGATGGAATTGTTCAGGGAGCTGGGGCTTGCCAATACGCAGACATTGCTGCGTAAATTTGCCGACAAACGCAGCGAATGGTGGGCGTACACCAGTAACTTTCCCTCGTCCGCAGGAGGAGAGGGCGCACTGGATTTTGCGCTGGAGAACTTGCGCGATGAATGGCAAGTCGATTTGGACGCAGATGTGATTGCAGAATATTCCGACGACACAGATATGCAATGCGTTTTGCTGGATTTTGCGCGCCAGTTGGCCAACAACGGTACCGATGCTCAGTCCCGAAAGGCCGAGGAGTTGCTGTTGATAACCGAATTGGCCGATTGTCAGGAACGTTTTTCTGCGTTGCGAGCCTTCTTGTGTACTCGGGAAGATCAGCCGCGCAAAACTTTCAAGCCAACCAAAAAACAGGATGAGTCGGCATATTTACTGGCGTGCGAAAGTGCGCATTTCGGGATGCAGGCGGTTCTGAAACAATTACAGGCACAAGCCATTTATCGCTTCAATCAGCGTGCACTGCACTGCGGGGTGGGCTTGCTGGATGCCTATCAGCAATTGAAGCAGCGCCAGCAATTGCTCGATTTCGGTGATCTGGAATGGCGGGTGTGTCAGCTGCTGCGCGACAGCGACCACGCAGAATATCTGCAATACAAGCTGGACAGCCGTTATCGCCATGTGTTGCTGGACGAGTTTCAGGATACCAATCCGTTGCAATGGCAGATACTGCAATCCTGGTTTTCCGCTTCGGCTGCGGTGGACAGCACGCCGACCGTCTTTGTGGTGGGTGACCCCAAGCAATCCATCTATCGCTTTCGCCGTGCCGATGCGCGGCTGTTCGGCGTGGTGCGCGAGTTTTTGCATGATCATTATCAGGCCGTGCATCTCAAGAAGAACGAGACGCGCCGCAACGCGCCCGCCGTGCTGGCTGCGGTGAACGGGGTATTCGACGGGCTGGTGGAATACGAGGGTTTTGAGACGCATCTGTCGCATCAGCACGACTTGCCGGGGCATGTCGAGGCATTGCCGCTGGCCGAACTGACGGACACGCCGACGATATCTGCCGAGACAGCGGATATGCATTTGCGCAATCCGCTTACCGAACCTTATTTAGATGACGAGGCGGGCGCGCGCGAACTGGAAGCGCAGCGTTTTGCCGAAAAAATCACCCAAATTGTGGGGGGCTGGCAGATACACGATGCAGGGCAGGTGCGTACGGCACGCTACTCGGACATCATGGTGCTGGTGCGCCGTCGCACCCATCTCAGAATTTATGAACATGCCTTGCGCAGGCAGAACATTCCCTTTCTGACTTCGCGTCGAGGCGGCCTGCTGGATACGCTGGAAGCCTCGGATATACAGGCGCTGCTGACATTTTTGATCACGCCGTTTGCCGATCTGGCGCTGGCGCATGCCTTGCGCACGCCGATTTTTTCATGCAGCGACGACGATCTGATGAGGATTGCAGGAACAAGTAACAAGGGACAAGGAACACGTTGTGATGAGCCGGGTGCAGTCGAACTTGCACCTTGCGCCTTGCGCCTTGCGCCTCAAATTTCATGGTGGTTGCGTCTGAAACAGCTGGTCAAACAGGACGCGGCCACGCCCGCCTTGCAACGCGCGCATCGCTTGTTGCAGGGTTGGCTGCTGCTTGCAGATAAATTGCCGGTGCATGATCTGCTGGACCGCATCTATTTCGAGGGCGATGCGCAGCACCGTTATGCCAGCGCCGTGCCGGAGGTGATGCGTGCCACGGTACTGGCCAATTTGCAGGCATTTCTGGAAATTGCGCTGGATGTGGATGCCGGGCGTTATCCCAGTCTGCCGGGTTTTTTGCGCGAACTGACCGAGCTGCGCAAGGCTGACGACAACGAATCGCCCGATGAGGGCAAGGTTGCTCAGACGGGTAACGCGCTACGCATCTACACGGTGCATGAGGCCAAGGGGCTGGAGGCGCCGATAGTCTGGCTGCTCGATACCAATGCCAAACCGCCAGCCGACAGGGGTTATGACGTCCTGGTGGACTGGCCTACCGATGCAACAGGGCCGGCGCATTTTTCGCTGTACGCTGACCGCGCCAGTCGCGGACAGGTACGCGAGCATTATTTCGAGCAAGAGAGCGCACTCGCGCAGCGCGAGGACTTGAACCTGCTGTATGTCGCGATGACCCGAGCTAAACAGGCGCTGCTGGTCAGCGGTAATGGCGCGCAACTTGAGGGTGTGTGGTATCAGCGCATCGCCGCCGTGCTTGTTGAAACAACGGAAAATCCGCTTGCTCAGCGTGAGGGAGGGGCGGTGATGTCGCATGATATTCAGCCCTGCGACCTTGCGGCCTCAGTCCTCAGTCCGCAATCTTATGTCGTAGATTCCCGTTTGTGTCAGGCCTTTCCGGTCGGTACGCGCAAGCCCGTAATGAACGAGGCGCAGCGTTACGGTATCTGGCTGCACGGCCTGATGGAGCATTTGCCGGGTTCGGCAGAAATTGACGACGTGCTGAAGGGCGCGCTACAGCGCAAACTGAACATCCCATCCGGGCGGATGGACGCGCTCTGGCAGCATGCGCTGGACTTGTTGAACGCACCCGCTCTGGAACGCTTCTTCGATGCGCGACAGCATCTGACGGCCAGTAATGAGCTGGCCTATGTGAATGCAGACGGACAGTTGCGGCGCATTGACCGTCTGGTCGAATTCGAAAACGAGGTGTGGGTGCTGGACTATAAAACAGGCGAAAATACGACCTCGCAGACTTATTCGCTTCAGCTTGAAGAATACCGTGTGGCGATGCAGACCATACATCCGCATAAGGCTGTGCGCTGTGCATTGATTTTCGCCGATGGCAAATTGGCTGAAGTCTGACTAAAAGGCTGTGGTATTATTTAGCCACCCGCAATTAACTCTAATGGAAGGAAATAATATGGAACATACCTTGCCCGCTCTGCCTTACGCGATGGATGCTTTGCAACCTCACATGTCCAAGGAAACTTTTGAATATCACTATGCCAAGCATCATCAGGCTTATGTGACTAATCTGAATAACTTGATCAAAGGCACTGAATACGAGGCGCTGGAACTGGAAGCGATCGTCAAGAAAGCACCTGCCGGCGGTATCTACAACAATGCGGCACAAGTGTGGAATCACACCTTTTTCTGGAACTGCATGAAGCCCGCTGGCGGCGGTGCACCGACTGGCGCGCTGGCCGATGCGATCAATGCGAAATGGGGTAGTCTGGGCGAATTCAAGAAGGCCTTCCAGGCTTCGGCTGTAGGTAACTTCGGCTCAGGCTGGACATGGCTGGTGAAGAAGGCTGACGGTTCAGTGGATATCGTCAACATGGGCGCTGCGGGTACACCGCTGACTACCGGCGACAAAGCCCTGCTGTGCGTGGATGTGTGGGAACACGCTTACTACATCGATTATCGTAACGTACGCCCCAAATTCGTCGAAACCTATATGAACAATCTGGTGAACTGGGATTTCGTCGCTAAAAACTTCGCATAAGGTGGAGTTTGTGTTTGGCGAGAATATATCCGTAACCTGTCGAATATATCCGTAACTTTTTCGACATCGCTAATAATATATCCGTAACTAAACAGCTGTTTTGTGACTTTTTAAGCAGCTCCGTCTTGAATGCTTTGTTTTTTGATGGAGTGCCTAATTGATAACGGCGACTGGGGTTTTGAAACCCTAGTCGCCGTTTTTCTTTCGTTGAAAGTTTCGTTACCTTCTGGTTATCGGCCAAAGCGGCCCTTCCGGGTCGTCCGAGATGGCGGCAGCTATCTGGTCAATACCGGACGGTTAACGTTTGACATACCGGCTGGCACAGCCTTATCGCGCCAGTCCGTGTTGATGGATGGGTTAAGCATTAGTCGAGCACTCAGCTACTTGCTAACCAGAGTTGCTAGACGATTCGACACCTTCTGTGCCAACTCTCTAAGCCCCTGTTCGTTGGACAAGTACTTGATGTGTCGAATATGCCGAAGATCGAATGGGATGTCGGATTCATGCTGCGCTACTAGGATGACATCTTGGCCTATGGTATGCGCAATTCCGGCCTCGTAGAAGACATTGGCGTTCTTGCCGGTCAGGTCGCAGATCACGGCCCGTGAAGTACCGATGAGCTTCACTACGTCCTGGATAATTACGTCGTCATCCCAGATGTCGTCGGCACGTAAACATCGCATGCCGGCGGTATCGGCTGCAGCTTGAAGGGCGTCGTACACAACGTTGAATTCTGCACTGAACGGCATCATCACCGCTGTCAAACAGCGTGCAACACTTTCCAGATTAGGGGTGGAAACAGCGTCCAATAGTTTCCACCTCAGTATGTAACCATCCGGCGTTTGAGCCGGGGGTATCTGGAGTGTTTTATATGGACATCATTTACGAAATTCGCCG
>JAUXWM010000072.1 GCA_030681375.1 Gallionella sp. | reverse complement strand
GGCAAGGTGGAGATTCCGCAGGAAGCGTTTATCAGCGCACTAAAAATGGACAGCTAGGCTGTCCATTTTTAGAGAGAGTGTGGATATTCGGCGCTTGCGATGTGTGATAATTGCCAATCATGAGGGCTGATTTGAAATGACAACCATTCGTGATATTCATGAAGTATTGTTAAACTTCGAGAAACGAGCCGAAAATAAGCCGGATGAAATAATTTCGCAAACCTTTGTCGATGCTGCTCCATTGGTTGAGGTTATTTGCGCACCGCTCAACCAGATTATGTTTGGAAGACGAGGAACTGGAAAGACCCATGCCCTCAGATTTAGCTTGGCAAAAGCGCGTGAAAGTGGAGAAACAGCAGTCTATTTGGATTTGCGCACTATCGGGTCTAATGCGTCATTTTACTCAGATGAAGGAATTTCCCTTTACGAGAGGGGATTGTCAGTTGTAACAGATATTCTGGCGGCACTTCATGATGAGTTGCTACAGGTTGCAATTTCTAAAATATCGGTAGCGTTAAATCCAGAGCAAATAACTATTAGAATAGATGATTTTTCTACGGCAATTAGTGAGGTCCGTCTTTCGGGAACCCCTAAGATTGAAGAAATATCGAGGAGAAAATCGGAAAGCGATGCAGCTCTTGGGTTGAAGGCAGCTATAGCACTGACTGGTGCTGATGTCGGTTTACATCTGAATCTTGGAGCAAAGCGCAGTCAGGAGACTGAAACTAAAATTTCGCATGATGGATTCGTGAGGTCGATTGACTTTGGAAGAGTGCAGGTCGCTCTTTCTGGCTTGCTATCAATTCTTGGGGTACGGCGATTTTGGTTACTCATTGACGAATGGAGCGAATTGCCTCGTGAAGTTCAACCGTATTTGGCAGACCTTATTCGAAAAACGTTGCTTCCAACCAAGGGTATAGTTGTAAAAATTGCCGCGATCGAACAACGCAGTTCATTTATCGAACCGCGTGAAAATGGAAGATATATTGGTCTTGAGTTGGGTGCAGATATCGCCGCTGATCTTAACCTAGATGAATTTCTTGTGTTCGATTATGATGAGGATAAGGCGTTAACATTTTTTCGAGAATTAATTTATCGTAATTACATTGCTCTCGGTGGTGATACATCTGAAGTTAAGAATAGTGCTGCTCTGATTGGTCTATTATTCACTGAAAAACGCGCATTCGAAGAATTTGTGCGGGCAGTTGAAGGTGTTCCGCGCGATGCCCTGAATTTAGTTTCAAAGGCTGTTATGAAGTCATTTGGTCAGAAAATCGGAGTTGATGTAGTCCGGCGAGCGGCGCTGGACTGGTATCAAGCGGATAAAGTAAAAGTTCTATCTGGGTCATCCGACCTCCAAGCAGCACTGA
>JAUXWM010000065.1 GCA_030681375.1 Gallionella sp. | reverse complement strand
CATGCAGTGAAGTACTCGAACGCCGTCTTAGCGGCGGACCCAACCTTCAAGGCCGCGCTTGCCGTCCAGATTGAGGCCAGCGTCCGCAAAAATGATCTCAGCCGTGCGCAGTCCCTGTTGGGCCAGTATCCTTCGGGTGGGGAATTCCGACATATGCACGCGATGCTGAAACATCGGCTTATGGTCGCCGAAGGAAATTACGAAGTTGCTCTTGCAGAGCTTTCCGATCTGATCGACGGAAGAGATGACCTTGTTCTGGCGCGAGAGCTGTTTGAGCAAAGTTTCAAGGCGTTCATCACCTCTGGGCAAAAAGAGCGTATTGACGAATTCCTTGATGCGCTTGGACTATCTTTTGACGATACGAACAATCGCAACGCCAGCCGCCAGAGTTTCGAACCCGAGGCTGCGTCGATTGATGTAATCATCCCGGTTTACAATGCGGTGCATCACCTGGAAATTTGCATCGCTTCGCTCCGCCGCTATCCCGATCTGGCGCTGAGGCGGATCATTCTGGTTGATGATGCATCCGACCAAACGACTAAGGATTGGATGGATCGCTTTGTTGCTACGAACCCAGACACGATTCTTGTGCGCAACGCCGAAAATCTTGGTTTTACACGCAGCGTCATCGCTGGAATCGAGGCGAGCGAAGCGCCTTTTTTCATCATGCTCAACAGCGATACCATTGTTTCGCATGGCTGGATAACGGGCCTTTGGCGTGGGATCACCGCCCGCGAGGACCATGCGATGGCTGGACCGCTGTCAAATCTCGCATATTTCCAATCCATTTCGCAGCCAGATCTTATGAACACTGCGGCAGGTGCCCATGACGTTCGAATAATTGAAAAACGCGCGGCCTTTGTCCGTGCGAATGGTTTGGCTGCCTATCCCAGAGTCCCGTTTCTAAGCGGGTTCTGCTTAATGGTGCGGCGAGATCACTACAATGTCGCGGGGCCTTTGGATGCAATTGACTATCCACGCGGCTATTGGGAAGTGCAGGATTTGGCGCTTCGCATGATTGATCTTGGTCTTTTTCCTTGTCTGGTCGATGACGTCTATGTGCATCACCTACAGTCAGGAAGCGTTGCGACTGAACAGCGGGCGGCTCTGCTTTCGGATGGATTTCGAAGGATTTGCGCGCGTCACGGTGCTATCCGTGTCCTTGTCGCAGAAGAATTCTGTCGAAATTCGGGGGATGTTCTGCGCCAGAAAGATGGCGTTTCCGGCTTTTTCGCAACGGCGGCTGAAAAACAGGCATCGTCCGGACCCATGCAGGGTCCTGCGGCACAACGCTGGCGTGCTTTTCCACCTGCGGGCATGATCTCAGCCGATGCAGAGATTTGTCTTTTCGTGGCACATGCACCCTACGGGCAATTGTCGGAAAGCACGGCCCGTTATCTCTTGGAGCTTCGAAACGTCGGTTTACATGTCATCGTATGCATAGCAGTTGAGAAGGTTGGGGATCCTAT
>JAUXWM010000050.1 GCA_030681375.1 Gallionella sp. | reverse complement strand
GATGAACTGGTCGGAATCGAAATTGATGACGCCGTCGCGGTCGAGGATGATTAACTTCATATAGTCGTTAGTCGTTAGTTGTTAGTCGTTAGTTGGTGTTGTCGCTGCGCGGGTTTTAACTACAAACTAGCGACTAACGTCTAACGACTGCCGTCATGCTGCCAGTTTCGAAATATCCGCCACCTGGTTCATCAGGTTGCCGAGTTGCTTCAACAGCAAGGCGCGGTTGATGCGCAGCTTGCGGTCTTCCGCCATCACCATCACCTGGTCAAAGAAATCATCAATGAAGGGCTTGAGCGTGACCAGCGCCTTGAGGTTCTGTCCGTATTCGCCGCGGTTGAAATAGCCCTGCACGAAGGGCGTAATGTCCATCAGCGACTGGTGCAGATTGCGTTCGGCCTCGTCTGCCATCAGCGCGGGGTCGAACACCGCGTTTGCCATCGCCGCGCCCAGCTCTTCGTGGTTCTTGCGCATGATGTTCTGCACGCGCTTGTTCGCCGCCGCCAGGTCCTTGGCCGCCTCCAGCGTCGCAAAACTGCGCACCGCCTGCAGGCGCGGCACGACCTCATGCATACGGCCGTCGAGCACCGCCAGCACCGCCTCGATATGCGACACCTCGAAGCTGCGCTCGCGCAGGTAGCCGCGCAGGCGATCCAGCATGAAACTTTCCACATCGGTCGCCACCATTGCGTCCAGCGTCCCCTTGGGGAAATTGTCCGCCGTCGCCTTGAGCAGCGCGGGCAGCGACAGGTCGAGCGGCGTTTCGATCAGGATGCGCAGCACGCCCAGCGCATGACGGCGCAGACCGAACGGGTCCTTGTCTCCGGTCGGTATCTGGCCGATGCCGTAGATGCCGACCAGCGTTTCCAGCTTGTCCGCCAGCGCAACCGCGCAGGCCACCGCACCCATGGGGATGGAATCCCCGGCAAAGCGCGGATGGTAGTGAGCCTCGATGGCGTTCGCCACTTCCAGGTCTTCGCCGTCATGGAAGGCGTAATAACGGCCGATGATGCCCTGCAGTTAGGGGAATTCACCGACCATGTCGGTGATCAGGTCGGCCTTGCACAACCGTGCCGCCAGTTCAGCCTTGGCCTTGTCCGCTTCGAGCAGGCGCGCGATGGTGCCGGCCAGCGTGGTGATGCGCCCGACCCGCTGCAACTGCGTGCCGAGCTTGTTGTGATAGACCCCGTTGCCGAGCTTTTCGACACGCGACTCCAGCTTCTGCTTGCGGTCCTGGTTGAAGAAGAAGCGCGCATCGGCCAGACGCGGACGCACCACGCGCTGGTTGCCCTCGATGATGTGATGCGGGTCGCTCACCTGCATGTTGGAGACGATGAGGAACTTGTTCAGCAACTTGCCGGTAGCCGCATCCAGCAGCGGGAAATACTTCTGGTTCTGCTGCATGGTGAGGATCAGACATTCCTGCGGCACGTCGAGATACTCTTTCTCAAACTCGCCGACATACACCTCGGGCCACTCCACCAGCGCGGTCACTTCGTCGAGCAGCCCGCTCAGCACGCTGCGTTCTTCGTTCGACATCGAGAGCAGTTTCTCCAGGTCAAAATTGGCATGGCCGACCCAGATCGCACCGTTCTCTTCGGCCATCTGGTCAAGGCGCGCCACGATGCTGTCGCGCCGCTGCGCGAAGCTGGCGACCACGCGTCCGTCACGCGCCAGCACGGCTTCATAGTCGTCTGCATTCTCGATGGTAATGCGTCCGCTGCTCATAAAGCGGTGGCCGCTGGTGACGTTGCCGCTGGTCAGTCCCAGCACTTCGGCGGCAACCACGCGCTTGCCGTGCAGGACGACCAGGCCGTGCACCGGCCGCACAAACTGGTGCTCGGAGTCGCCCCAGCGCATCAGCTTGGGCACCGGCAGCTTCTTCAGTGCCTGCGCCACGATGTCGGAAATATATTCGTCCAGCGCCTTGCCCTTCTGCTCGATGCGCGCGGCGAAATATTCCGCCTTGCCTTCGCCCGTGCGCTGCAATTGCGCCAGACTGGCCACGCCCGCCGAGCGCATGAACCCTTCCAGCGCCTTGGTCGGTTTTCCTTCGGCATCCAGCGCAGCGCCCACCGCCGGGCCCTTGCGCTCGATGATGCGGTCGGGCTGCTGCGCTTCGACCTCGGTGATGCCCAGCGCCAGGCGGCGCGGCGTGCAATAGGGCGTACAAACGCTGGTTTCGCTCAGCAACGCCTGCTCTTTCAGCGCGGCGGCCACCTCGTTGGCAAACGTGGTAGAGAGTTTTTCCAGCACCTTGGGCGGCAATTCCTCGGTGAGCAGTTCGATCAGCAGAGTCTGTTTCATTTGTCGTTCCCTCCGACCCTGGTCATCGGGAAATCCAGCGCTTCGCGCGAATCGTAATAAGCCTGCGCCACCTGCCGTGCCAGCGCGCGCACGCGGCCAATATAGCCCGCGCGCTCGGTCACCGAGATCGCGCCGCGCGCATCCAGCAGGTTGAAGGTGTGCGAGCACTTCATCACCATCTCGAACCCCGGCAGCGGCAAGCCCGCATCCATCAGGCGCTTGGCTTCGCTCTCGTATTCGTTGAAATGGCGGAACAGCATCTCGACGTTGGAATGTTCGAAGTTGTATTTCGACTGCTCCACCTCGTTCTGGTGGTACACGTCGCGGTAGGTCACCACCGTGTCGCCGTACTTCGCCCACACCAGATCGAACACGTTCTCGACGCCCTGCAAGTACATGGCCAGACGCTCCAGCCCGTAGGTGATCTCGCCCAGCACCGGCTTGCAGGTAAGCGAACCGACTTCCTGGAAATAAGTGAACTGGGTGACTTCCATGCCGTTCAGCCATACTTCCCAGCCTAATCCCCACGCGCCCAGCGTCGGATTCTCCCAGTCATCTTCGACGAAGCGGATGTCGTTCTGTTTGAGATCGAAACCCAGTGCCTCCAGCGAACCGAGATACAACTCAAGAATGTTGGCAGGGGCGGGTTTAAGCACAACCTGAAACTGGTAGTAATGCTGCAGGCGATTCGGGTTTTCACCGTAGCGACCATCCTTTGGACGGCGCGAAGGCTGAACATAAGCCGCACGCCAGGGCTCAGGGCCGAGTGCGCGCAAAAAAGTGGCGGTATGCGAGGTGCCTGCGCCAACTTCCATGTCATAAGGCTGGAGCAGCGCGCAACCCTGCTTGTCCCAATAATTCTGTAGTGTCAGGATGATTTGCTGAAAGGTGAGCATCGTGTGATTTTGAGCAATTGCAAAGGAGCGCATTTTACGGGTTTTACGCCTTCTGCGTCAGCCCCATCGAAATTCTCCAACTTATTTTGCGCCCGGTGCCGAGATATGGGCTTCTTGATTCTCACAATCCCTTGCTATAAAGTAAGGCGAATTCAAAAAGGAGTTACTTATGTCAACTGCGACCCTGAGCAGCAAAGGCCAAATCACCATTCCTGCCATCGTGCGAACCGCGCTGGGCGTCGCGACCGGAGACAGACTGGAATTTATCCAGATAGAACCCGGACATTTTGAATTAGTAGCCGCTACGCGATCCGTAAAAGCACTGAAAGGAATGGTAAAAAAACCTGCTTCGCCCGTCACGATTGAACAGATGAACGAGGCGATCGCAAGCCAAGGGGCTAAAGCAAAATGATCGGCCTCGACACCAACGTACTCGTTCGCTATATAGCACAAGACGACGCCAAACAATCACCCAAGGCAAGTACGTTGATCGAGTCCTTGACAGTAGAATCGCCCGGCTACATCAGCGTAGTTTCCGTGGTGGAATTAGTCTGGGTGCTGGGCGGTTGCTACGGATCAAGCATAAGCGAAATTTCTGAAGTGCTGGAAACGCTGCTGCGCACCAAAGAAATCATCGTCGCCAATGCCGACAGCGTATGGAAGGCAGTACGGATATTCAAGGAAGGGAAAACTGATTTTGCCGACTGCCTGATCGAGCGCTCAGCGAATGATGCCGGATGCAGCCACACCAGCACATTCGATCGCGGTGCCGCCAAACATTGCGGCATGCGGTTAATCGACTAAGCGATGAAGTCAGACAATAACGCCAGCCTTTGATTTCTCTGGTCTAATGAAGCGGCAACCCGCTCAAGCACGGCTCCATAAAGCAATCGAGAAAATCTTCGTTCACTGCTTTGCTTGTCAGCCTGCATTTTTGGCACAAAGCATACAATTCATCAACAGCTGAATAGGGAAAATACATAGTTTTCAAGTCGTGAAATTGTGGCTCATTGGCTTCTTTCATAGCCTTATGCCTATCTTCTGGGCACGCTCATAAAACATACAAGCCACGCTATCCTATATACTGTCGCCTCCTCTGAACTTTTTCAATGCGAACATGAACGTCATTTCTTCCATTGCGCTCTCCGGCATGAATGCTGCACAGACTCGCTTGCAGGCTACGGCGCACAATATTGCCAATCTCAATACGCCGGGATTCAAGCGTCAGGAAGTATCGCAGAGTACGGTAACTGAAGGCGGCACGCTTGCCCAGGTTAGCGACAGTGCTGGCAGCAGTGTCGAACTGGAAACAGACATGGTGCAGCAGTTGCAAGCCAAAAACAGCTATCTGGCCAATCTGTCGGTGTTCAAGGCCAACAACGCCATGCTGGGAACGCTGCTGAATATCAAGGCCTGAACCCTGTTCAAGGCAGTATTTGATAGGGTTCCATCGTGACCGAGTCGATTTTGTCGCCGAGCAGAATCAGTTGCCCCTCCAGCCGGGTATTGCCGGTTTCACTGAATTCAAAACGATAGGTACGGCGCAGCACGCGACGCCCGTCTTTGTCGCGCGCCAGTGTCAGTGCGACGCTGGCGACCGTGTCGTCAAGAAACTGCACCTGCGCCTCACTACAGGCCTGCTTCCCTCCGCTCCGCGCGACCTCAAGCGCGCGCAAACTATCGAACCAGAACCAAGCCAGCGCGACCAACACCAGCATTAAAAGCAAACTTGCCATATCCATAGTCTGAAATTACCAAATGAGGCGCCGCAACCCGCGAAGCAGGTGCAGGCCTTTAATTGTGTATCCGCCTTTCCTCGATACAGTCGCTGTCGCCCGCCTGATATTCACGACAAATCATCGGTCTGCGCGAATAAATCGTGCATAGCAGGGTGCGCCTGTCCAGAGCCGAGCACCAGCCGTCGTCAAGACGCGCCATGATCCACCCGCCCCAGCGATCCCGTTCCGTCATTGCGGGCGGAATATTGTCGTCGCCCATCAGCATCACTTCCAGCCGGCAGCAACATGCCTTGCATGAGGCGCAGCTTATGACCGGCCTGTCGTCTGCATTGTCGATTTTGATATTTTTCAAGCCTTGTATAGCCGTATCAGCGGCTCAGGAAACACCGCTTACTCTTTGGTTTTATCCCGCTCAATCAGTGCATAAGCCGAGTGATTGTGGATGGATTCAAAGTTTTCCGATTCGATGATATAGGCATCGATACGATCATCCGCATTGAGTACCGCAGCCACGTCGCGCACCATATCTTCGACAAACTTGGGGTTATCGTAAGCGCGTTCGGTGACATATTTCTCATCGGGGCGTTTGAGCAAGCCATACAGCTCACACGAAGCCTGTTTCTCGGCAATATCGACCACCTCTTCAATCCAGACGAAGCTGTTGGTGCGCAAGGTGATGGTCACATGCGAACGCTGGTTGTGTGCGCCGCGCTCGGAAATCTTCTTTGAGCAGGGACACAGACTGGTCACCGGCACCAATACCTTCATGGTCACATGCGCTTCGCCGTCCTTCATTTCGCCGATCAGGGTCACATCGTAATCAAGCAGGCTCTGTACGCCGGATATGGGCGCAGTCTTGTTGACGAAATACGGAAAATTCATCTCGATATAGCCGGACTGCGCTTCCAGCAACACCACCATTTCGCGCAGGATCTTCTCGAATGATTCCACGGAAATTTCACGTTCATGCCGGTTGAGTATCTCGACAAAGCGCGACATGTGCGTGCCTTTAAAATTGTGCGGCAAATGCACATACATGTTAAAAGTCGCGATGGTGTGCTGCACGCCGACGCTCTTGTCCTGAACCTTAACCGGGTGACGGATCCCTTTGATACCAACGCGGTTGATCGCTATCTGGCGCAAATCAGCCGAGCTTTGCACATCGGCAATGGATTTTTGTGTATTCATGGTGTGCTTTCTATCAAATTACGGATAGGCGGGATTATAACCAATCCCGACAAGATTACTTGGTTAATTTTCCATTTATTGCGGCAACCAGCCCCGCGGCATCCAGCCCGCAGTCCGCCAGCATCTGTACCGGATCGCCCTGTTCGATGAATTTATCCGGCAAACCCAGTTGCAGCAACGGCAGCGATAAGCCCTGCTGCAACAGGCATTCTGCAACCGCGCTGCCCGCCCCGCCCTGTACGGCATTTTCTTCCACCGTAACCAGCAGCTCATGCTCGCGTGCCATGCGCAACACCAGCTCGGCATCCAGCGGTTTGACGAAGCGCATATTCACCACGCTCGCATCCAGTTGCTCGGCCGCCAGCAAAGCGGGCGCCAGCATGGAGCCAAAAGCCAGTATCGCCACCCGTTTTCCCGTGCGCAGCAACTCCCCCCTGCCCACCACCAAAGCCTGCATCTCGCCGCTTATCGCCACGCCCGGCCCCATGCCGCGCGGATAACGCACCGCGCTCGGCGTA
Source organism: Gallionella sp. (assembly GCA_030681375.1). Taxonomy (GTDB): domain Bacteria; phylum Pseudomonadota; class Gammaproteobacteria; order Burkholderiales; family Gallionellaceae; genus Gallionella. Next base: position 31,977 of record JAUXWM010000050.1, on the reverse strand, counting down.
TTCAGCGTGATTGCGGTGTACAGCATCTGACGGCATTCATTTTCGTCGCCGGGTGTCATCACGGTCATGTTCGGAATACAACGCAGATAAGACAAATCGAAGCTGCCCGCATGAGTCGCACCGTCTGCGCCTACCAGCCCGCCGCGATCTATCGCCAAAACCACCGGCAGATTCTGTATCGCGATATCGTGGATCAGCTGATCGTAGGCGCGTTGCAGGAAAGTCGAATAAATCGCTACCACCGGCTTATAGCCATCGCAGGCCAGCCCTGCGGCAAAGGTCAGCGCGTGTTGTTCGGCGATGCCCACATCGAAATACCGCGCCGGGAATTTTTCTGCGAATTCCTGCATGCCTGAGCCATCACACATCGCAGGGGTAATGCCGACCACGCGCTCATCCTGAGTGGAGATGTCGCACAGCCATTGCCCGAACACCTGAGTGTAGGTGGGTTTCCCGGCTCGCTTCTGCACGATGCCGTTATCCCGGTCGAACTTGCTCACGCCGTGATACAGCAGACAGTCTTCTTCCGCCAACGCGTAACCCTTGCCCTTCTGCGTGACGACATGCAGGAACTGCGGGCCTTCAAGCTCACGAATATTGCCCAGTGTGTCCAGCAGCGCATCCAGATCGTGACCATCGACCGGGCCGATGTAATTAAAACCGAATTCCTCGAACATCGTGCTCGGCGTCACCATACCCTTGACATGTTCTTCGGCGCGTTTGGCGAATTCCAGCATAGGCGGCATGCCCTTCAGCACTTTCTCGCTACCGCGCCGCATCGCCGCGTAAAAACGTCCCGACATCAAACGCGCCAGATAATTGTTCAGCGCGCCGACCGGTCGCGATATGGACATGTCGTTGTCGTTGAGTATCACCAGCAAATTGGCGTCCATCGCGCCCGCATTGTTGAGTGCCTCGAACGCCATGCCGCCCGTCATCGCGCCATCGCCGATGATCGCCACCGCACGCCGCTTTGCGCCGGACAATTGCGCCGCCACCGCCATGCCCAATGCAGCCGAAATCGAGGTGCTCGAATGCCCGGTACCGAAGGTGTCGTAAGGGCTTTCATCGCGCTTGGGGAATCCGGCAAGGCCGCCCGCCATGCGCAAGGTATTCATCGCCTGGCGGCGTCCGGTAAGAATTTTATGCGCATAGGTCTGATGTCCGACATCCCACACCAGCCTGTCTTCCGGGGTGTCGTAGATATAATGCAGGGCGATGGTCAATTCGACCGTACCGAGATTGGAAGACAAATGCCCGCCGGTTTTACTGACTGATTCGACCAGAAACTCGCGTAATTCCTTGGCAAGTTGCGGCAGTTTCTCGCGCGTCAGTTTGCGTAAATCTTCAGGTGTGTTGATGGTATTGAGCAGTGAATACATCAGAACTTTCTTAACACGATGAAATCAGCGAGTTCACGCAGACGTAACGCTTTATCGCCGAATTCCGCCAGCGTTTCCACGGCTTCCGCGTGCAGGTCGTGCGCCATGCCACGCGCAGCCTGTACGCCCAGCAGGGTGACATAAGTCGGTTTGTCGTTATCGGCATCCTTGCCTGCGGTCTTGCCCAGCGTGGCAGTGTCGGCCGCAAAGTCGAGCACATCATCCACCACCTGAAACGCCAGCCCGACGCATTTGCCGAAATGGTCCAACCTGGCCAATTGTGCTGCCGAAACGGTTCCGCACTGTGCGCCAAGCAAAATCGCCGCACGTATCAAGGCACCCGTCTTGTGGATATGCATATTCTCCAGTTCAGGCAGGCTTAACGCGCGACCGACGCTCTCCAGATCAATCGCCTGCCCGCCTGCCATACCGCGCGAACCGGAAGCCGCCGCCAGCAGCCTGATCATCTCTAGTTGTTGCTGCCCCTCATCGCTGAGCCGGTGCTCGGCGAGCAGCTGAAATGCCAGCGTTTGCAGACTGTCGCCAACCAGCAGCGCAGTCGCCTCGTCATATTGCACATGACAGGTCGGCTTGCCCCGGCGCAGCACATCGTCGTCCAAGCACGGCATATCGTCGTGAACCAGTGAATAAGCATGAATCAGCTCGACTGCCGCCGCCGCGATATTGACGCGCCCCACATCCGCTCCGGCCCACTCACCCGCCGCAAAGGCCAGCAGGGGGCGCACCCGTTTGCCGCCATCCAGCACGGCATAGCGCATCGCCTGATGCAAACGCTGCGGCGACACTTCAGGCTGCGGCAGTAAATCGCGCAGCACTTCTTCGAAGCGGGATTGGTGAGCCGCCGTCCAGCCTGCAAAATCGACTGTCATCATAAAACCTCGCCGGGCGGAAGCTCTCTGAGCACGCCCTCTTCCAGCACGCGCACTTGCTGTTGCGCGTCTTCCAGACGATTGCGACAGAAGGCCAGCAGTTCCGCGCCGCGTTTGTAGGCGGCCAGCGAATCTTCCAGCGACAACTTGCCTGCCTCCATATCGGCAACGATTTGCTCAAGCTCGACCATTGCCGACTCGTAGCCCTGTGGTTTATGCGGTTTTCCGGCCATTTCAGTCTTTTGCGTAGGAAAGGCAGGCATTTTACCCAACGCATCCTGTATGAGCCAATTTTTGTTGCCCTCACCCCTGATTTAAGGGAAAATTACGTCCTTTCCCGTAACAAACGTATTCACTATTTGTAAGGACGATGTGGGTATGTCCAATATCACCACACTGAATCAACTCACCCCGACTCAAATTCAACCGCCACTCGCCTGGTACTTCGACAGCAAAGTGCTGGAGCTGGAGCAACGCGTGCTGTTCGAGCACGGCCCCAACTATGTCGGCCATGAATTGATGGTGCCCAGTCTGGGCGACTATCAGGTGCTGCGCGATGAATCGCAAATGCTGGTACGCAACCCGAATGGTGTGGAATTGCTTTCCAATATCTGCCGCCACCGCCAGGCCACCATGCTGCAAGGCCGCGGCAACGCGCAACACATCGTCTGCCCGCTGCATCGCTGGACTTACAAGACCAACGGCGAATTGCTGGGCGCACCGCATTTCCCGGAAAATCCCTGTTTGCATCTGAACAAATCGCCACTGCAAAACTGGAACGGCATGCTGTTCTCGGGCAAACGCGATATCGCCCGCGACCTGGCCAAAGTTGGCGTAATGCAGGATCTGGATTTTTCCGGCTACATGCTGGATCGCGTGCAAGTGGACGAATATGCCTTCAACTGGAAGACTTTCATCGAAGTCTATCTGGAGGACTACCACGTCGTGCCTTTCCACCCCGGGCTGGGAAATTTTGTCGACTGCGACGACTTGCAGTGGGAATTCGGCGAACAGTACAGCGTACAGACAGTCGGCATCAAGAATGCGCTGCAACGCGTCGGCAGCGCAGCGTATGGTGACTGGCAGGAACAGGTGTTACGCTATCACGGCGGCAAATTACCGAAATACGGCGCAATTTGGCTGACCTACTACCCGAACATCATGGTCGAATGGTACCCCGGCACGCTGGTCATCAGCACGTTGGTCCCGCGCGGCGCAGAAGCCTGCACCAACATCGTTGAATTCTATTATCTGGAAGACATCGTGCTGTTCGAACGCGAATATGTTGAAGCGGAGCAAAAGGCTTACAACGAAACAGCGGTCGAAGACGATATCATCTGCCTGCGCATGCACCAGGGCCGCAAGTCGCTGTATCAGCGCGGCATCGAAGAACACGGCCCGTACCAGTCGCCTACCGAGGACGGCATGCTGCACTTCCACGAGTACCTGCGCCGCAATCTTGCACCACACCTATAAAACACATTCTCATGCGAAGTGTGTGGGGGAAAAGTAGGATTCTAATTTTGTTACCGTGATATAACTGGAATCAAGTTACTCCAAGGCTTTATCTCCGCGACCTCCGCGTCTCCGCGTGACACCTGTTTTTTCTAACTAATACTACGGAGTTACTTTGATATGGGCTCTTTGTGGATGCTGGTCGCGGCGGTGCTTTTCGCCTGCATGGGCGTGTTCGTCAAGCTCGGCGCAGCCTATTTCTCGCATGTCGAACTGGTTTTTTACCGCTCCGTTATCGGCCTGCTGCTGGTATATCTGATCATGCGGTCACACCACATCAGCGCCGCCACACACCACTGGCGCAACCATCTGTGGCGCGGTCTGTCCGGCACGGTGGCACTGATACTGTTTTTCTACTGCATCACCGTTCTGCCGCTGGCCACCGCCATTACGCTTAACTACACCGCGCCCCTGTTCCTCACCCTGCTCACCATGCTGGTGTTCAAGGACAAATTCCACCTGCCGCTGACCATCGCCATCGGCCTGGGATTTCTCGGCGTAGTGTTATTGCTGCACCCGACGCTGCAACACGAGCAGCTGCTGACCGGCCTGCTGGGACTGATTTCAGGCTTCCTCGCCGGTGTCGCCTATCTCAACGTCAAGCAACTCGGCATGCTAGGCGAACCCGTCACGCGCACGGTATTTTATTTCAGCCTGATCGCAACCCTGGGCAGCGGCGCATTGATGCTATTCGACACCATGCACGCCGTCACGCTGGAAGGCCTGCTGATTCTGCTGGGCCTGGGCGGCACCGCCACCCTCGCGCAACTCGCGATGACCCGCGCCTACCTTGTCGGCAAGACGCTGGTGGTCGGCAGCCTGGCATATAGCACCATTGTGATCGCCAGTCTGTTCGGCATGTTGCTATGGAATGAAACCTTATCACCATCAAGTTGGTCAGGCATGGCGCTCATCATCGCCAGCGGTGTGCTAAGCTTGCACCTGTCGCCCAGACATCCATCACCCACACCAACAGAGAGAGAAAAATGATCACCATCGAACAAACCGACAACCTCGTCAACGCCGCCGTGATGGGTGAATTCACGCTCGCCGACTTCAAGGAATTCGAAGAGCAATCCTTATACAAACTCAGAACGCCCGGTGCACTCAACCTGTTGCTTGATCTGCGCGCGATGCTTGACTACACAGTAGATGTCGCCTGGGAAGAAATCAAATTCTTCAGCAGCGAACACAACCACGACTTCAGCAAAATCGCCATAGTCACCGACAACCAATGGGTCACCTGGAATGCCTTGCTGTCACGCCTGTTCGTCGATGCGGAAATCTGCGTGTTTACCGACTACGATGAAGCAAAAGCATGGGCACAGGGTTAACGGATTGGGCAAAAACCATGCGCACCGTAGGCAAGAGAGCAGATCCCGCACTGCAAACACAGGCATCCGCTGAGGCGCTCAAGCGCGCGGCAGCCTTTAATGAGATGATGCAATCGGTGATGCCATATGGAAGGGCCGGTTGCATTCCTAAAGGAGTATATCGCTTTAGGACGCATGAAGAAGCCAACCTCCATCAGGATGAATGCCTGGCAAGACACATGGCGAAAATCTGGATCAAAATCAACAGGATGTCGCCATGAAGGATGGAGATGAATATGCGAGGCCCGCGACAAGTAATGATTTAAAGTCTTTGGCTGCCTCCCTCAACGCGAATGATGTTGATTACTTGCTGATAGGTGGCTATGCACTTTACGCCCATGGTTATCAAAGAGCGACAACCGACATTGATATTCTTGTTCAACCGACCATAGCTACGGGACGAAAGGTTAAGCAGGCATTACTAATCCTGCCGGACAAAGCCGCCAAGGATATTGATCCTGCATGGTTTGAAGAGGGTGAAAATATTCGCGTCGCAGATGACATTATCGTTGATGTAATGTTCAACGCCTGCGGCGAAACATTCGATACACTAAAAAAGTATACGCAAGTAATTGATTTTGATGGCATCCCTGTAACGACAATATCTCTGGATGGGCTTCTGCTTACCAAACAGACAGTTCGTGAAAAAGATATTTCCGACAGAATGATATTGGAGAGAGCCATTTCTGAAATCATAAGGATAAAGGACGTAGATTCTTGAAATGCGCCAATGAAAATCAATCGATAAAACAAAAAACCCGCCTGAGCGGGTTTTTGTTTGCACGATGAAACCGGTCTGAATTACTTCAGTTTGGTTTCCTTGTACATGACATGCTTACGTACCACAGGATCGTATTTCTTCATCTCGATCTTGCCCGGTGTGGTGCGCTTGTTCTTGTCCGTGGTATAGAAATGACCGGTACCAGCACTGGACTCAAGTTTAATTTTTTCACGCATTTTCTAGCTCCTTAGATTTTTTCGCCGCGTGCGCGCATATCACTCAACACGGACTCGATACCATTCTTGTCGATGGTACGCAGACCCGCATTAGTCAAGCGCAAGCTGACCCAGCGATTTTCAGCTTCAACCCAGAAACGGCGACGCTGCAGATTAGGCAAGAAGCGACGCTTTGTTCTGTTGTTCGCATGCGAAACATTGTTCCCACTCATTGGGCCTTTGCCCGTAACTTGACATACTCGCGCCATGCTTCTACTCCAACCGATTTTCAAAAGAGCGCGGATTTTACAGGCGGAATCAAAAACATTCAACCTTAATTTAAAAATGCGCTGATTCCTCATGACAAAGGCCACACTAATCTTAACGTAATTGAAATATCCGGCGGCTACGCTATCGCTCCTATCCATACGCAGGGCAGTTTATGATGGGAACACTTAAGGACATGACACAGATGGCTGAGAAAGGTGTAGATACGATTGCAGAATTCCGCGACGTAGATATCCTCTGCGGACAAAGCTATTTGATCGCGCATCCCGCCGCCATCACGCCGCCCTGTGCTTCTGCCGAAGCCGACTGCCTGTTCAACGCCCATTACATCGTTGAACAACCATCGGGCAATTCACGCAGCGTCACGGTCGAAACGCTGTTACGTTATGTCGAGTCGTTCCAGCCGGACACCGGGATTGAAAAAATATTCGCTCATTTTTCCGCCGACAAAAGCTTGCGCTCCATCCCTGTCGTCGAGCGAGGACGCCCCGTTGGATTAATTAACCGACATCAATTCTTCGATAGTTTCGCACAGCCCTTCCATCGCGAACTACCCGGCAAAAAAACCTGCGCCGAATTAATGAATCAAGCACCGTTGCTAGTGGATAAATCCACCACTATCCATGAGTTGAGCGAATTTCTGAGCGAATCCGATATCCGGCATTTTACTGATGGTTTCATCATCACCGAGCAAGGCCGCTATATCGGCCTAGGCATCGGACAAGACTTGTTGCGTGAAATCACCAAAGCGCATATCGAAACAAAAAGCTATGCCCATCCATTGACCTTACTGCCCGGCAATATACCGATCAATGAGCTCATCGAAGATTTGCTTCAATCCGGAAAATCATTCGCTGTCTGTTATGGCGATCTGGACAACTTCAAACACTTCAACGATAAGTACGGCTATGACAAGGGTGATGAACTCATCCAGTTTACCGGCAAGCTACTCGGCAAGGTCTGCGATTCCAAGTGCGATTTTATCGGGCATATCGGCGGCGATGACTTTATTCTTGTCCTGCAAAGCCCAGATTGGGAGTTGCGTTGCGATCAGGCACTCACTGCCTTTGCAAAAACGTCAGCCACAATGTTCGACAAAGAGGACCGTTCGATCGGCGGCTATTTGACGGAAGACCGACAAGGTCGCATCGTTTATCGCCCGCTACCTACGCTCACGATTGGTGCGGTCTGGATCAGTTCCGATCGATTCGATTCGCACCACGAAGTATCTGATGCGGTTATCATCGCCAAAAATTTGGCCAAGAAAATACCGGGCAACAGCCTGTTCGTCGAGCGGCGTGAATTACCGCAATCTGAAATGGGCATTGCGCATTATGGCTAATCATTCAGTTCATTATTCAGTCAGCCTATTCCGTGGCTGCCGCCTCGCATTACACCTTTTATATGGAATGATGCTGGCGATATTTTATCCATCCCTGAGCCAAATCCGACAACGCCACACCCTGCAAAGATGGAGCAGACAAGTATTGAATATCCTCAATATTGGCATCCAGATCAATGGTCTGCCGCCTGCGCGCGACGGAACGGGTTGTCTGATGGTCGCCAACCATGTCTCATGGCTGGACATTTTCGTGCTGAATGCGATTCATCCCTCACTGTTTATTGCCAAATCAGAAGTCCGCAACTGGCCGCTGATCGGTTGGCTATGCGAACGCAGCGGCACTATTTTCATTGAACGCTCCCTACGCCAAAATGCAGCCTCGATCAATCAGCGCATCAGCAACCTGCTTAATCAGGGCATTAGTGTAGGGCTATTCCCCGAGGGCACCACGACGGACGGCAAGCAGGTCGGCCATTTTCATTCGGCACTCATCCAACCTGCGGTTGATGCAGGAGTCAGCCTGTGCCCGATTGCGCTGCACTACCGGGATGAAGCAGGCGAACTGAGCACGGCGGCGGCTTTCACCGGTGACACAACCCTTGCACAATCCATCTGGCAGATTCTGTGCTGCCAACAGCTTAACTCACTCGTTATATTCACCCCCTCATTGATAACCACCAACGAAAACCGCCGTGTGCTGTCACGTGCTGCGCAACAAGCCATCGCACTGAAACTGGCAAGCATCGCTCCGTACAAACAAAAACCGGAGCAGAGCAACCCTCATCAAGAGCTGCTCTCATCACAGTCAGCCTACGCGTTGCTGATCCGCCAGGACATGGGTCAGACACCCAGATAATCATTAACACTTTCTTCATATTCCCGTCATCGCGCTGCAACAGGGGCACCGTAATCTGCAAACATCTTCAAACCAACAGGTGGATGCAATGCTGGAACTCAACCGACAAAATCACCCTGTCGTTCAACAACGACTAATCACCACACTGGCACATAGCCATGCCGAAGTACTGGAAGCGCAACGATTGCGCTACAAGGTGTTTGCCGAAGAAATGGGCGCCAGTTTGCCCAGCGCGAAGGAAGAAATCGACCGCGATATATTCGATAAATACTGCGAGCACCTGATCGTGCGCGAAAGCGACGAGAATAAAGTCGTCGGGACTTATCGCATCCTCTCGCCCAATCAAGCGCAAAAAATCGGCGGGTACTATGCACAGACCGAATTTGATATAACCCGATTGTTGCATCTCAGCGCCAGCATGGTTGAAGTGGGACGTTCCTGTGTGCACAGGGATTACCGCGATGGCGGGACGATCACCCAATTGTGGAGCGGTCTGGCTCAATACATGCAGCGCAACAATCACGAATATCTGATTGGCTGCGCCAGCATCAGTATGGCTGACGGTGGACATGTCGCCGCCAGCCTCTATCGCAAATTGCACAGGATATATGGCGCGCCTGTTGAATACAGCGTATTCCCCCGTTGTCCGTTACCGCTGCACGCCCTGAACCAGTATCTTGATGCGCCTGTCCCGCCGTTGCTCAAAGGCTACCTGCGACTGGGCGCTTATATCTGCGGCGAACCAGCATGGGACCCGGAATTCAACACTGCTGACTTGTTAATCCTGCTGCCGATGTCACGCATGAATGACCGTTATGTCAAGCATTTCCTTAAATGATGCCAAGCGATTGTCATGTTCATAAGATGAAAGGTCACTTGCAATTCTGCTTCAAAATCGTGCGCTGGGGGGTCGTCTGCACCCTGACGATCATCGTCGCTTTACCGGCAATTTCCTCCTTGATAGCATCCATCTAGACCCATGCCTACAGTCCGTTCCATATTTATATCTGATGTGCATTTGGGCACCCGTGCCTGTCAGGCGGATCGTCTGCTTGATTTTTTGCGCGACCATCCTGCCGAAAACCTGTTCCTGTTGGGGGACATCATTGATTTATGGCAAATAAGCCGTAGCGGACTGTATTGGAGCGCAGATCACAACACCGTACTGCAAAAGATACTCAAACGGGCGCGGCATGGTGAAACAGTCATGTTCATACCCGGGAATCACGATGAGGCGATTCGGGAATATGCTGGCACTTCGTTCGGCGGCATTCAAATCGAGCTGACGCATACTCATGTGACTGCAACAGGACGGAAGTTTTTGCTGATCCATGGCGATGCATTCGATCAGGTAACGCGTCACTACAAATGGGTCGCCCTGCTCGGTGATGTCCTCTATAACTTTCTGGTCAGGATCAACATCTGGCTATCCTGGCTGCGTCGTTCGTTGCGCCGTCCGGGTTATTGGTCTTTGGCAGGATATGCCAAGCGCAAGATCAAAAAAGCGGTTAATTTCATCTTTGACTTTGAGGATGCGCTTATTCGCCACGCACGTGAAAACAAACTGGATGGCGTAATCTGCGGTCACATTCATTGGCCCAACATCAAGGATATCGGCGGCCTGACTTATATGAACTGCGGTGATTGGGTTGACAGTTGTACGGCCATCGTCGAGCACCTGAACGGCGAAATGGAACTCATCGCCTGGGATCACAAAATCAACTAATGGGCGAGGTAAAGAACAGCGAAAAGTGAGGAACAGCCTGTCAGTAAACTACAAAGCCAATTGAGTTTGCCACGGTCAGCAACAAGTCATAATTCTTAAATCTAACGCGCCTAGAATGCTATCAATTATATTTTATTGACCGAGAATTATCGTGGGCATGAGCGTGCAAAGTCAGAAAGAACCATCCATCACATACCACGCCCGAGATGCGCATCCTTATTACGGCTTGTTGCATGAATTGGAGGGCTTGCTGGATGAACTGATGGATTTTGAGCATCTATCTGCAAAAACACAGCTACTTACCCATCCACTCCATCTGGCAAGCGCTATCAATCTCATTCACTACCTTGGCCTGAGACGGCGAGATATGCGTTCATTACAGGAAAGACTGTCAGTGGTAGGGTTGTCATCATTAGGTCGCATGGAATCACATGTCTTCACCAACCTCAATGCCATCATCGACCTTTTGCGTTGCGCATTAGGCAAGCAGTCGGCAGACGAAATAAAACCATCTGCAGCCACAACGGGCGCAAGCCTGCTTGAAAACAACACCCGGAATTTGCTTGGAAAATCTCCCTCACACCGCCATGCCCGCATCATGGTCACATTACCCGGCGAAGTGGCAGATGATTATTTATTAATCAAAAACATGCTCATGCACGGCATGGATTGTGCACGTATCAACTGCGCGCACGACAATCCGGAAATATGGGCACGCATGGTTGAACAAATTAATCTGGCTCGCAGTGAAACAGGCAGACACTGCCGCATACTGATGGACTTGGGTGGGCCCAAGTTGCGCACGGGTGAAATTGCGCTCAGACCTGCCGTACTCAAATGGCAGCCACAGCGGGACGTATATGGCAAAGTGACCGCACCCGCACGGATATGGCTGTACCCCGAAGGCGATGATTCTTCCTGCCCGCCTCTCGCTGACGCTTACCTTCCTGTCAATGAGGATTGGCTCACACTGGCAACATCACGCGACATCGTTGAATTTACCGACGCGAGGGGAGCTTCACGCGTTTTGAAGCTAGATGACCAGATAGGGGGAGGATTTTGGGCAGAATCCAGTCAGACCACCTATATCACGCCCGGCATGGAGCTTAGACTGCTGCGCCCCTCTTCATCCGGCCATACGCGCCGGGCGGGTCGTACCGGCAATGTCGGTGTATTGCCTCCGGCACCCGGTTCAATCCGGCTTCACCACGGAGACAATCTGATCGTCACGCGTGAGCCCTTGCCGGGCATGCCGGCACAATTCGATACCGACGGGAATTTGCTGCGTGCTGCCAGCATTTCCTGTTCCCTGCCGGAGATTTTTCGCGCCGTTCAACCAGGCGAGCGCATCCTGATCGACGATGGCAGAATCGGTGGCATAATCCGCAGCGCCAGCAAAAAAGAAATAGTGGCCGAAATTACCCAGGCCCGCAAAGGCGGTGAAAAACTGCTGGCCCATAAGGGCATCAACCTGACGGACAGCCGACTTATGCTGGATGGTTTGACGACTCAGGATATCGAGCATCTGGAATTTGTCGTTCAACATGCCGATATGGTCGGGCTCTCATTCGTGCGGAATTCCGCTGACATCGAGTTACTGCAAAAACATCTGAAACGCCTTAACGCAGAAAAATTGGGCATTGTACTTAAAATCGAAACGCGTGCCGCGTTCGAAAATCTGCCGGAACTATTATTCACATTACTGCGCTCACCCACCGTCGGCGTCATGATTGCTCGCGGCGATCTGGCGGTGGAGTGTGGCTACGAAAGAATGGCCGAGTTACAGGAAGAAATCCTCTGGTTAGCCGAGGCAGCTCATTTGCCGGTGATATGGGCTACCCAGGTACTGGAGGGATTATCCAAGAACGGCAAACCGAGTCGTGCTGAAATTACTGATGCAGCCATGGGTGTGCGCGCCGAATGCGTCATGTTGAACAAGGGCGCGCATATTATTGAGGCAATCCAGACATTGGACGACATCCTGCATCGCATGCAATCCCACCAGAAAAAGAAGAGTGCGCTACTAAGACGGCTTCATTGGTAAAGGCTATGTCACAGTTAATTGTTGAACTCTACCCATACCCAGCACGGCAAACAAAACAGCGCAAGGCGACAAGGCGCCATGAGCGGGTTCTATCATCCTCCGCCAGCCAAGATAATTGGCCAGATTGATCGGACGGTGAGTAATGCCGATTTCGCGTGCGGCAGCGCCCAACGCCTGGCCACTATCGGTGCAAAGTACGGCATCATTTGCCAGCAGTGGCTTGAGTGCCGCGCTAATGTGTGTCTTATCGGCCCTCTTCAGAACAAAGTCGGATGTACTACCGGTACGGTCACGGCAAATCAGCACCGGAATCTGCTCGTCGGACAAACCGCGCTTCGATGCTTTGCTGCCACGCTTATGAGGCTTTCGCGGCATGTCTTTTTTCTGGCCCTTGAACGATTCAAGGAAGTAGGTTTCATCCGCCTCGGCAATGCCTGTCAGGCTTTGAGCCTTCTGCGCATTGGGCAGTGCAAGAAAACGGTGGCGCCAGAGAAACGTGGTGTTGCGATGCACTTCGCAGATTTTCGCGCTGTTGCGCACGCTGGCGCCCTCGGCCATTTGCTGCGCAAATTCCAGCCACTTGTCCTTATGCCGCAGTCTGGCCAGCGGCGTGCCGGTCAGGGCATTGAAGGTCGCATGACATCCGGCGCAGCGGTAACACTGCAATCCCGATGCCGAACCCCAGCGCGCAATGTGATCGTGGCCGCACTTTGGACACAGTGGCTTGCTCTGAACACGGCTTTCAACCAGCATACTGACAGCCTGAACGTGCTCAATCTTGTGCAGTCGGTCTACCAAAATGCTTCTTTGATGCGGCGTCAATTTTTCAAGCTCTGCCGTCAAAACGTGAAATTCTTCGGTTTTCATCGCAACACCTATCTTGTTGATTGGTATGGTAATAGTATAGACCACTATTTAACTGTGACATAACCAGTATTAATCAGTCCACTATTACAAAAACCAACTTGGCACTTCAGGCGAATATGCGAGCATTATTGAGCTAAAATCAGCGCAAGTTCACGATGAGTTCGGATGGCACTGAAAATGGATATAAATGAAGGCCAAACAGCCACACAAAAAATTCTCCGGCAGGTAAATAAGCTGCTGCAAAAACACAAGCTGGTTGAAGACTACCGTGACCATGAAAACATGCCACGACCCGACGCAGCTGAAATTCCACATCACTTGCAAAATGGTGTGGAAGCGATTTCTGAAGTTATCCCACAAAGCCGGAGCACGGTGATTCGAGTGTTTGACCTCCACGAGGGACGCTTGCGGCAGATACCGCTCACGAATCGTGAAGACCTTGTGCAGGCAAAACCCATCTGGATAGACATGGTGGCGCCCGAGGAAGAGCAAATCGCCTGGGCAAAAGAGCTGTTCGAGGTGGCACTGCCCAATCCCAAAGACCTGACAGATCTGGAAGCCAGCGCCCGCTTCTATATAGATGTGGGGGGCGCCATTCATCTGCATTCCGATTTTTTACTTGAACGTGAAAATGAATCACGCAATGTGGCAGTTGCCTTTATTCTGCAAAAAGGGACGTTATTTTCGGTGCGCAGCGAAGAGCTGCCCGTTTTCCGCTTGCAGCGTTTACGCGCCAGAACGCAATCAGGCTATGTTTCCGAAGACAAAGATGTCCTACTCGACCTGTATGCCGCTGATGTGGAATATTCCGCCAATGCACTGGAGGATGTCTATACCGAACTGGGGGTCGTGGGCAGGCAGGTTCTTCGCTCGCATATCACCGACGATGAAGCGGCCGGAATACTCGCGTCCATCACCGAAGAGGAAGACCTCAACGGACGCATACGCCGCAATGTGCTCGATACCCGACGCGCCCTGTCCTTCCTGATGCGCGCCCGATTCCTGTCTGAGGCGCAACATGAAGATGTGCGCGAAATTTTGCGCGACATCGAATCACTGGACGGCCACACCGCATTTCTGTTCAATAAAATCAACTTTTTGATGGATGCCACGGACAGCTCGATCAACATCAACCAGAACAAGGACATCAAGAGGTTGACCGTCATTAGTGTCGTGTTCATGCCGCTCAATGTTTTGGCCGGTATCGGCGGCATGTCCGAGTATTCGATGATGACCCAGAGCATTCCCTGGTCTATCTCCTATGCCAGCTTCACCATCGGTCTGGTCATCGTCGGTTGGATTACTTATATCGGCCTACGTTTTTTTGAACGACGTAAATCGAGAATCAACCTGGTTGCAAGCCGCAACACTTTTTGACAGCTTGACATAACTGTAACAATTTTGTCATATACGACCACTAAGATGTGCACCACCTCGAAGCGATACTGGCTTAACGGACAATTTCGAGTTAACAGATTTAATTTGCAATAGGCATCATTCTCAACACAATGGAGACACTATGAATAGCAAACTCAAGCAACTCGTTATTACCCTCGCTGCTACCACGGCACTGGCTTACGCCAGCATCAGCTACGCCACTGACATCACCGGCGCCGGTGCGACTTTCCCGTATCCTGCTTACGCTAAATGGGCTGAAGCTTACAAAGCGCAAACCGGCACTAACATGAACTATCAATCCATCGGTTCCGGTGGCGGCATCAAACAGATCACTGCAAAAACCGTTGATTTCGGCGCATCAGACAAGCCGCTGACTCCGGAAGAGCTGGACAAATACGGCCTGATGCAGTTCCCAACCATCATAGGTGGCGTAGTACCGGTCATCAACGTCGCTGGCATCGACAGCGGCAAATTAAAACTGGACGGCACAACGCTGGCTAACATCTACCTTGGCAAGATCACCAAGTGGAATGACCCGGCTATCGTGGCACTGAACAAGGACCTCAAGCTGCCTGACGACATCATCACCGTAGTGCATCGCTCCGATGGCTCCGGCACCAGCTTCATTTTCACCAACTACCTGTCCAAGGTAAGCGCCGACTGGAAATCAACGGTAGGCGAAGGTACGGCGGTTTCCTGGAAAGCCGGCACCGGCGGCAAGGGTAACGAAGGTGTGGCGTCTTATGTACAGCGCATCAAGGGTTCTATCGGTTACGTAGAATACGCTTACGCGTTGCAGAACAAGATGAACGCCGTGCAAATGAAGAACCGTTCCGGCAACTTTGTCGGCGCAGATGAAGCCAGCTTCAAGGCTGCCGCCGCGGGTGCAGAATGGTCCAAGGCGCCAGGATTTTACGAAATCCTGACTGACGAAGCAGGCAAGGGAAGCTGGCCTATCAGCGGTGCAACGTTCATCCTGATACACAAGATGCAGGAAAAGCCTGAGTCCGCTCTGGCTGTCCTGAAATTCTTTGACTGGGCTTATGCCAACGGCGGTAAGTTAGCTTCCGATCTGGACTATGTAACCATGCCTGACGATGTGGTGAAATTGATCCGCAGCGCATGGAAAGCACAAGTCAAGAGCACAGATGGCAAGGCAATCTGGAAATAAGTAAACGGAGCATGGCTGACAAAGCCTATCTCTAAGCTATAATTGCGGGGGGCGCTTGCCCCCCGCAGTTTTTAGCCTGTAGTGGATGGCAAAGAAACCACCATCGATGATGAACCCGTCTGCGGGATTCACATTATTGCGACTGTTTATCTAATTAAAAGCACACACTATGTCGATGTTTTTACACGAAGCACGCCTGAAAAGGCAATCCATCTTCGATTCACTGTTCCGCAATCTGACACGCGTAGCTGCTTTTAGCGTACTGATCTTGCTCGCGGCGATTATCGGCTCGCTGATCATCGGCAGCATGCCCGCTATTCATGCCTTTGGGTTCGGATTTTTGGTTAGCCCGGACTGGGACCCGGTTAACGATCAATTCGGCGCACTGGTCCCTATTGTCGGCACACTCATCACATCCGGCATCGCACTGCTCATCGCCATTCCGGTGAGCTTCGGTATCGCCCTCTTTCTCACTGAACTCTCCCCGCGCGCGCTACGTCGCCCGCTCGGCGTTGCCATTGAACTACTGGCGGGTATTCCCAGCATCATATACGGCATGTGGGGTTTATTTGTATTTGCACCGCTGTTCGCCGACCATGTCGAGCCCTGGCTCAACGAACATATCGGCGTACTGCCCTACATCGGCCCTTTCTTCTCCGGCCCGCCTATGGGCATAGGCATCCTGACCGCCAGCATCATACTCGCCATCATGGTCATCCCGTTCATCGCCTCGGTGATGCGCGATGTGTTTGACGTCGTCCCTGTGATGCTCAAGGAATCCGCTTACGGCCTCGGCTCCACCACATGGGAAGTCATGCTGCGCATCGTATTGCCCTACACCAAGGTCGGCGTAGCTGGCGGCATCATGCTGGGCCTGGGCCGTGCGCTGGGCGAAACCATGGCGGTCACTTTCGTCATCGGCAATGCCCATGAACTGGGCAAATCCCTGCTGAACCCGGGCAACAGCATTTCCTCGGCTCTGGCCAACGAATTTACCGAAGCCTTCGGCGAGCTATACACCGCCGCACTGATCGAATTAGGCCTGATCCTGTTCTTTATTACTTTTGTTGTGTTATCACTCGCACGTTACATGCTCTACAGACTTGGGCAGCGTGAAGGAAAGGCCTCGTAATCATCATGATTGATCTATACACACGACGCCGCATCGCCAATGCTACAGGCCTGACCATCGCGGTAGCCGCCATGGCATTCGGCCTGTTCTGGTTATGCTGGATTTTATGGACCTTGCTGGGTCGGGGTCTGCCCGCACTGACTCCGATGGTATTTTCGCAAATGACCCCGCCACCGGGCAGCTCAGGCGGCCTGTTGAATGCCATCTTCGGTAGTTTGATGATGACCATAGGCGGCACCGCAATCGGTACGCCCATCGGTATTCTGGCGGGAACCTATCTGGCTGAATTCGGCCAGCGCGGCTGGCTGGCTCCGATTACTCGCTTCATCAACGACATTCTGCTGTCCGCTCCGTCCATCGTCATCGGCTTGTTTGTCTATGAAATTTATGTCGTGCATGTCAAACACTTTTCCGGTTGGGCAGGCACCATTGCCCTGGCCATCATCGTGATTCCCATCGTGATACGCACCACAGAAAACATGCTGAGACTGGTACCCAGCACCCTGCGTGAAGCCGCCGCCTCTCTCGGCGCGCCCCAGTGGAAAATAGTCAGTTTCGTCACGCTGCGTGCCGCTCGTGCCGGGATCATCACCGGCGTGATGCTGGCCATCGCGCGTATCAGCGGCGAGACCGCACCGTTGTTGTTCACCGCGCTCAACAACCAGTTCTGGAGCAGCGACATGGATCAACCGATGGCCAATTTACCGGTGGTCATCTTCCAGTTCGCCATGAGCCCTTACGAAGACTGGCAGAGTCTGGCCTGGGCAGGCGCACTGCTGATTACCTTTAGTGTACTGACGCTCAATATCCTGGCGCGTGTACTGTTCCGTCAAAGTGCTTCAACACATTAACAAGGCTTGCAAATGAACGCTGAAAACATCGTCAAACCCAGAGTCACCGTCAGAGACCTAAACTTTTATTACGGCAAAGCACAGGCCCTGAACAACATCAATCTGGACATCGCCGAAAAGAAGGTCACAGCCTTCATCGGCCCGTCCGGCTGCGGAAAATCCACCCTGCTGCGCACCTTTAACCGCATGTACGAGCTTTACCCCAAGCAAAAAGCTACGGGCTCCATCATCCTCGATGGTAAAAATATTCTCGATAAAAACCAGGACCTTAACAAGCTGCGCGCAAAGGTCGGCATGGTGTTCCAGAAACCCACGCCCTTTCCGATGTCCATACACGACAACATCGCCTTCGGTGTAAAGCTCTATCAGAGTTTGAACAAGCACGACATGGAAGAGCGCGTCGAATGGGCGTTACGCAAGGCGGCGCTGTGGGATGAAGTCAAGGACAAGCTGACACAAAGCGGCATGGGGCTGTCCGGTGGTCAGCAACAACGCCTGTGCATCGCGCGCGCCATCGCCGTCAAACCAGAAGTGCTGCTGCTCGACGAGCCCACCTCGGCACTCGACCCGATTTCCACCGCCCACATTGAAAAATTAATAGACGAGCTAAAAGAAGACTTCACCATCGTTATCGTCACCCATAACATGCAACAGGCCGCGCGCGTTTCCGACTACACCGCTTACATGTATCTGGGCGACCTGATGGAATTCGACGATACCAGCACGGTATTCACCAATCCGAAACGCAAGGAAACTGAAGACTACATTACTGGCAGATTCGGCTAAAGGTTTAAGCCGCACAATGTAAAAGCCCGGCATGCCGGGCTTTTACATATCTGCAAACTATCAGTCACGTTCGCCCGGCATATATCGCTGATCTTTATATTTCCGATCCTGCCTGTCCTGATAACGATTCGATTGTTGCGTGGATTGATCCTCAATCATGCTGATGCCGACTTTAACCGTGCTGCCGGGTTGATAAGGCAGGGTGGTGGTCACATCACGACCATTGTAGCGATAGGTCACGTTGTAGCCCTTGATGACTTCACGACTGTTCTCCACCTCGCGGCAGCGCTCGACCTGCTTGCTGCGCGGCTGATCAGGATTAGCGACCCGGTCACCGATCAACACACCCGCCACGCCGCCTGCCGCTGTAGCGGCCTTGTTACCTGAGCCGCCACCGATCTGACTACCTAGCAACGCCCCGGCTATTCCGCCAACGATACTGCCCGTTGCCGAACGCTCGCTATCAGGGTTGGAAACGCGATCCCCCGCTACCGCACCGGCGACAGCACCCGCCCCTGTTGCAGCGGTATTGCCATGCCCGCCACCGACTTGACTACCCAGCAGTCCACCGGCGACGCCCCCGACCACTGCGCCCGTCATGGAACGTTCTTTGGGCGTGACTTGCACGGTCTCAGTCCAGCACTCGCGACGCGGCTCGCTGACGCGCTCATAAATCGGTGTACTGGAGATGACGCGCGCGGTATCCACAAAATCAGCCGCATACGCATTGCCAAACAGTGAAGCAACACTCAACGCACATAAACTTTTTTTCATTTTCGCAACTCCTTAAAGTGTCAGAATTTTCATGACGGCATTATGACTCGTCATTTAGCGTTGCGTTCAACACAAATTGCTGCAAATTGTTACTGAAACAGAATCAAGACCCTTCTCAATCCTCAATCTTCGATCCCAAATAAGTCGCCAGCGCCGCCTTCAGCAAACCGATTTCGACTTGCAATCTGGCGAACAAACCACCCGGCGGGTAATCATGCTCGGCAAGTTCCTCGATCTGCCGTGCAACCTCTTCCACGCCCCGCGCATTAAAATTTCCGACCAGGCCGCGCAAGGTATGCGCGCCGCGAAGCAGCGATACTTTATCAGCGGCATCCATCGCGGTTCTGATTTCCGTCATTAACTGATCGCATTCATCCAGAAACGCCTGACCTATAGTTTCTATCACCCACGCATCCGCCCGCTTAAGCGCTGCCGCATAGTCAAACGCCGACTCAACCGGCTGGCCTGATTCTGCATCCGCTCCGCAGGGCAAGCCCTGCAACACGGCCTGCAGCTTATCGAAATTGAGCGGCTTGGTCAGATAATCGTCCATACCCGCATCCAGACAACGCTGCCTGTCTTCCGCCATGGCGTTCGCCGTCATCGCGATGATGGGCGTGTGCTTGCCCTCACTCTCCTCGTACACGCGAACAAGCCGCGTCGCCTCCAATCCACCCATCTCAGGCATCTGCAGGTCCATCAGAATCACATCGAAGGATTGCGACTGGTTTTTCTCAACCGCCTCCCTGCCGTTATTTGCCAGCTCCACACTATGCCCCCACTTTTCCAGCAGAGTGACAGCCAGCTTCTGATTAACCAGATTATCCTCGGCCAGCAGGATATTGAGTCTCCGTGGCAATGTCGGCGAATTTTTCCCGGGCATCGGCACCGCATCTGTTCCTACTCCCAGCGCCAT
This sequence comes from Gallionella sp., assembly GCA_030681375.1. Lineage (GTDB taxonomy): Bacteria > Pseudomonadota > Gammaproteobacteria > Burkholderiales > Gallionellaceae > Gallionella. The sequence goes on along the minus strand of JAUXWM010000050.1, from coordinate 11,730 downwards.
TCTGATCGCGTTCATCAGTTCATTCTGCTCGACTGGCTTGGTCAGGTAGGCGGAAATACTCAATTCGCGACAGCGCTGCGCATCCTCGCGCATTCCGGCCGATGACAACATCATGACGGCGCCATAGCTTATGTTTGGAGATACACGCAGTTTTTCCGCCAGCTCAAAACCATCCACATCAGGCATCATCGCGTCCAGCAACATCAATTTAAACGGTTCCCCCCTACAGTGCGCCTCCGATGCCATTGCCATCGCCTGCTCGGCATTCTCCGCCACCTCAGGCTTCATGTTCCATTTTCTGAGCATCTGCATCAGCAGATGGCGATTCGTGGCATTGTCATCCACGATCAATGCAGACAATCCCTCAAGACCCACCAACGGCTGCGCTGCGCGTTGCACCGCGGCAACAGGGAAGTTAATTTCAAAACTGAATACGCTGCCCAGCCCCAACTCGCTCTCGACTTCCAGCTGCCCGCCCATCGCTTCAACCAGCTGGCTGGAAATTGCCAGCCCCAGCCCGGTTCCGCCGTATTTCCGTGTAGTCGAGGTATCGGCCTGGGTGAAGGCCTCGAAAATATGCGCCTGCTTTTCGGAAGATATCCCGATTCCCTGATCGGCCACTTCGATGCAAACCCGAATTTCACTGCCTGATTGTCGCAATAATTTCATGCGCAATGTCACTACACCCTGCTCGCTGAACTTGATGGCATTACCCAGCAAATTGGTCAACACCTGTCTCAAGCGCCCCGGATCGCCAGTCAATAAGTCAGGTATTTCGCTATCCACATCGTAAACCAGCTCAAGACCTTTCTGCTCGGCGCGCACCACCAGCGCCTTCTCGGCAGATGCAAACAGGGCACGGACATCGAAATCCAGCTGTTCCAGCTCCAGTTTTCCGGATTCTATCTTCGAAAAATCCAGAATATCGTTGATGATGGTCAACAAAGAATCGGCAGAGGACTTTATCAGGTTCAGATATTCGCGCTGCTCGGCATCCAGTTCGGTATCAAGAGCCAGTTCCGTCATGCCGATGATACCGTTCATCGGGGTACGAATTTCATGACTCATGGTCGCCAGAAAGTCCCCCTTTGCCTTGCTCGCCGCTTCGGCAGACTCCTTGGCCCGCAGCAACTCGCGTTCGGTGAACTTGCGTTCGGAAATATCCTGAAAGGCGGCAACTGAACCGGCCGTTTTTTCACCGTCCAGCATAGGTGAAGCGACAATGGCGATCGGGAACAATGTGCCATTTTTATGCTGGAAGTAATCCGTCTCGGAGCGAAATAGTTTTTTCGCCAGCATGCTTTGATGCACCGGGCAGTCTGCCTCTGCAACAGGCGTTCCATCAGGCAGTTGCGAATGGATGACATCATGCAATTTCCTGCCCAACAGCTCTTCGCTGGTCCAGCCGATAATGGCTTCCGCCTCCCGGTTCAGATAGGTGCAGCGCCCCTCTATATCCAGCATGTAAACACCTTCACCCAGGGTATCCATGACATTCTGCAGCAGCCGACGGTCAGCCTCCACCTGTTGCTCCATCGCCTTCTGCGCGGTGATGTCGGTGCGCATCGAGACGTATTGATAGGGCTTCCCCTCATGGTTCATGAAAGGCACGACAGTCGCTTCCACCCAGTAAAAGTGACCATCCTTGGCAAGATTCTTGACTTGCCCGTGCCAGACCTTGCCGTTCGCCACGGTGCGCCATAATTCGCGGAAAAATTCCTCACCGTGCTCGTCCGACTTGATCATGCGATGATTCTGCCCGATCAATGCCTCCTCGGTATAACCGCTGATCTCCATAAACTTGTCATTGACGTAGGTGATGTTGCCCTTCACGTCAGTGATGCTGACGATAGCGTGCTCGTTCAATGCATGTTGCTGATTGCTGATTTCCGCCAGTGCGTCTTCAAGTTGCTGGCGTTGCGATTTCAGGCGGTAGTACATGTTCACTGAGTAGATCAGCATCAGCATCGCTGCCAGCAGCAGGGACAGGCGGTAAATGCCCGCAGTGCGTTGCCGCTCCTGATAATAATCCTGATACAGCCCATCCATATCCGCGCCCAGATGAGAGGTTTGATACGAACTCAATTCAGCCAGCAAAACCGGCATCCCTTTATCCACTTCCAGCAGCGCTTGCGCATGACTGACAACGTAACGCGCCAGCCTTTGTAATTTCACCGGAAGACCCGGGATAGCCTGCTCGACCTTGATAATATCTGCCTCTAATATTTCGATTGAAGCGGCATCTCCTTTGACACTCACCAGCAATGCATCGCGCAGCAGAAATTCAAATTTCTCCAGCAAGTTTTCATCCGACCTGGGCAATTCTGCCAACACACTGTTAACCATGCTGGGCAGATAGATCAACGAATTTTTCATCACTGCATTATTGGACTTGAATTCGTCCAGTTTTTCAGCTTTCTGCTTGATCTGCTGCCCGATCTGTGTCAACTCCCATCGCACTTCCGGCGTATCCGGTAACAGGCCGTTCTTATGATGCTGCTCCAGCGCCATACCCAACACTTCTATGCGCTGCATCAGCGAAACTGCTCCGTCATAATTATTGGTCAGACGGTAATGCAGTTGCAGCACTGCCTCACCCAATTCGGTGTCCCGTTTTTGCAGCTCCGCAATATCGCTCGCCACCCGATTGTGCATATCGGGATCGACAGGCTGCGCCTTGACGAACAACCACAACAGAATCACCACCGCTGCAGCGGCCAAGGCAAGCTGCCAGCGGTTCTGCCTGAAATTTTTTTTCATTTGTTCACCCCTGCACGCTGTGTCTCGGGATATTCACCGGTCAGCGTGTTGAGGAATTTGACGAGTATGGCAATTTCGGCATCCCGCAACTCCACGCCCAACTGATATTTACCCATGATGGCGACTGCCTGCTCCAGTGTACTGGCTGAGGCATCGTGAAAATAAGGTGCTGTTAACGCCACGTTGCGCAGCGAAGGAACGCGGAATTCATAGAGGTGCTCTGGCTTGCCGGTCAAGTTGTAACGACCGAAATCCACTTCCTGAACATTACCACGCTGCGCAAAATAATTCTCCACCAGACCGAGTTTCTCATACATATTGCCGCCCACATTCATGCCCTGATGGCAACTGATGCAACCCAGTTCCTTGAACAACTGATATCCGGCATACTCCTCTCCATCCAGAGAATTTTTTTCGCCGCGCAGAAAACGATCAAATTTGGCATTGGGCGTAATCAGCGAACGCTCGAACGTGGCGATGGCATCCTTGACCGTTTCACGTTTAATACCTGCTCCATACAGCGCTGCAAAATCATCGCGATAGCCGCCGTCCTTTTCCAGCGCAGCGATAACTTCCGGCCAGCTTGCGCCCATTTCCTTCGGATGCTGCACGGGGCCGTCGATCTGATCTTCCAGCGTGGCCGCGCGGCCATCCCAAAACTGCCTAAAATTGAATCCGCTGTTGAATACGGTAGGTGCATTGATCCCGCCCTCTGCACCGGCTATGCCGATTGAGCGTGGCAAGCCGTCCTCTCCGCCCCTGCTCAGATTATGGCAACTCGCGCAGGAAATCGTGTTGTCGTGTGACAGTCGTGTATCGTTAAAGAGACGCTGCCCCAACGCCACTTTGCGCTGATCCAGCATGATTTCCAGCGGGATAGGAGTAATCGGCTCGTTGACTACATTTTTTTCGACAGCAGGGTGCCAAGTGCTTTGCGGTAGATCATGCCCTGCAAACAAGGAATACCAAAAAGCAAAAGCGGCACCAGCCAAAGCCAGAACAGCCAGTATCAGATAACGCAAGCGCTTAGTCATACACCTCTCCATGCAAAACCTGTATCAGCTTAATACCCGCCTAATTGATGAGCGTTCTTCTCGCCCTCGTCATCCTTGAAACGCTCGCGTATCGCCATCACCTCGTCCCAATCCGCCAGAAAAGCCTCTACGCAAGCCGGATCGAAATGGCTGCCCGCGCCTTCGCGTAACAGCGCGATGGCACGTTCATCTTCCCAGGCTTTTTTATAGGGGCGTTCGGAAGTCAGTGCGTCAAACACGTCCCCCACCGCGCAAATCCGGGCAAACAACGGAATGGCCTCACCCGCGAGTCCATTCGGATAGCCGCTGCCATCGTATTTTTCATGATGGGCCAGCGCAATTTGCGCCGCTGCCTGCAACATTAAGGACTGGCTGCCATTCAGGATATCGTAGCCCAGGATGGAATGCCGCTTCATGATTTCAAATTCACCCACATCCAGACGCCCGGGTTTGAGCAGAATGTTATCCGGGATACCGACCTTGCCGATGTCGTGCATCGGTGCGGCCTCCAGCAACATATCCTGATCCGCTTCCGACAAACCCATCTGTGCTGCAATAAGCCTCGCAAAATGTGACATGCGCAGGATATGCGCTCCCGTCTCGGGGTCGCGCGAATCCGCAGCCTTGGATAAACGGATGATAGTCTCGCGTTCCCGCGCCAGAATTTCTGCTGTAGCCTTCTTTACCTCCTCTGCCAACCAGACGGCCCTATCTTCCAATTTCCGCTGCCCACGCCGCAGCGACAGCATATTGCGTGCGCGCGCCATGAATTCGGCCTTATCAATAGGTTTGGTTAAAAAGTCGTTCGCACCTGCTTCGAGCGCCTTATGACGGACTTCAATCTGATCGTTGGCCGTCACCATCAGCACCGGAATATCTTCACGACCGGGGCAAGCACGAAACCGACGTATAAATTCGATGCCATCCATTTCCGGCATCATGTAATCCACAATAATCAAATCGGGAATTTGTTCGACGCACCACGCCAGGCCCAGTTGCGGCACAGTAAACCCAATCGCTGCACTGTCATCAAGTCTGCCGACCAGATGCGATATCAGAGTAACATTGATCGGCGTGTCGTCCACCACGATGACGTTCATTTTCATTTGACTACCTTCCCTCTGGAGCGAATCGCGTAGCGGCTTTAAAAAATACTAACGGGCATGGCGAGCAGCCACCCCCTGATAATGAAACTCGCCATGCCCCTTCCCTCACCCCCGCCCCCCTCTCCCAAAGGGCGAGGGGTACGGCTCGTCGCTGCGCGAGTTTCACGTTAAATCAATACTAACCAGTACGGTTGTCGTCCGCTATACGGAAAACTTTAGGACATCAATACCGGGGGTAAGCCCGGCAAGGATATTTACTTCGGCGATTTGCGATGGCGGAAATACTCGACAAATCCCGGGAGAAAGGAAATCAGGATGACGACGAGGATAATCAGCGTGAGATTGTTTTTCACTACCGGAATATTGCCGAAGAAATAGCCTGCCAGCGTCAGGCTGCCTATCCACGCAACGCTGCCCAGCGCGCTATACAGCACGAACAGACGGTAACGCATCAGGCCTATGCCTGCGACAAAGGGTGCGAAGGTACGAATGATGGGCATGAAACGCGCGAAAATAATCGTCTTGCCGCCATGCTTTTCATAGAATTCGCGGGTTTTATCTATGTGTTCGCGTTTAATAAACCGGCCACTCGCGCGTTCGAGCAGACGCAGCCCGATTAGCCGCCCCACCCAGTAATTGGTATTGTCTCCGGTAAACGCCGCCACCATCAGCAACGGAGCGAGCCACTCCAGTTGCATCACCCCCAGCCCGCACAAGGCACCGGCCACGAATAGCAGCGAATCACCCGGCAGGAAGGGCATGAACACCAGCCCCGTTTCGGCAAAGATGATTAAAAACAGGATGGCATAGACCCATACACCATAATTTTGCACCAGGGTCATCAGGTGAGCATCAAGGTGCAGAACGATGTCAATAAAGGTAGCCAGCAATTCCAAGGGGTATCCAGTTCTTATTTCAGCAGGCGCAACCCGCCCTACAACTAACGACTAACGACTAACGACTAATTTTTACGGCAACACTTCTTCCGTTTCAACTTTTTCCGGCTTGATGAAGTCTTCGCGCGACACGCCCAGCCACATCAGAATCGGGCTGGCGACCAGCACCGACGAATAGATGCTGAACATAATGCCGATGGTTAAAGCCATCGCGAAATAATGCAGCGTCTCGCCACCCAGAAACAGCATCGCCCCTACCATCATCTGCGTGGAACCGTGAGTGATGATGGTGCGCGACATGGTACGGGTAATCGCGTTATCAATGATTTCGCTGACCTCTGCCTTGCGCATTTTGCGGAAATTTTCACGGATACGGTCGAATACCACCACCGATTCGTTCACCGAATAACCCAGCACCGCCAATACCGCCGCCAGCACCGACAACGAAAACTCCCATTGAAAAAAGGCGAAGAAGCCGAGAATAATCACCACGTCATGCAAATTAGCGATGATCGCAGACAGACCAAACTTCCATTCAAAGCGTATCCACAGATAACCGACGATGCCTATACTGACCAGCAGCAAGGCCATCGCGCCATTCTCGATCAGATCCTTGCCGACCTGAGGGCCGACAAATTCAACACGGCGCATTTCCGCAGTGGCATCCTGCTTATGCAGTATCACCATCACATGCTCGCTCAATTTGGCGCCGACGACGTTCTGCTTGAGCGGAATCTGAATCAGCACATCGTGACTGGAACCGAAGTTCTGCACCTGCACCTCCGGCAGTTTATTGGCAGCCAGATGTTCACGCACCTTGACCAGATCGGCAGGCTGCGCGTAATGCACTTCCATCACCGTGCCGCCGGTAAAATCCACTCCGAAATTCAGGCCCTTATAGGCCAGAAAAAATACTGCCAGCAGGAAGGTCACCAGCGAAATAGCCGTGGTGTAACGCCCATAACTCATGAACGGGATATCGTTCTTAATCTTGAAAAATTCCATCTTATTTCTTCCTCGTTATTCCCCCGCTCTCCCGCATCACCGAGATTGCTGAAGGGCAGGTATTAGCCTATGGATATACTGGTCAGTCTGGCGCGACGTCCGTAAACCAGATTCGCGATAGCACGTGACACCAGCACTGAGCTGAACATCGACGTCAGTATGCCCAGACACAACACCACGGCGAATCCCTTGATCGGACCGGAGCCAAACAGGAACAGTGCGACACCGGCGATAAGATTGGTGATATTCGAATCCACAATAGTGGCAAACGCACTGTCATAGCCCGCATTGATAGCCGCCTGCGGCGACATGCCATTGCGCAACTCTTCGCGTATGCGTTCGTTGATCAGCACATTGGAGTCAATCGCCATGCCCAGCGTCAGCGCGATACCCGCCATTCCCGGCAGGGTCAGCGTCGCCTGTAGCATGGACAACAACGCCACCAGCAACAGCAGATTCGCCGCCAGCGCCAGCACGGAAATCGTGCCGAATATCATGTAGTAGGCCGCCATGAAAACCGCAATCATGATGAAACCGATCTTGGTGGAATTAAAGCCGCGCGCGATATTGTCCGCACCCAGGCTCGGCCCCACGGTACGTTCTTCAACGATTTCCATCGGTGCGGCCAGTGCGCCGGCACGCAGCAGCAAAGAGGTATCCTGCGCCTCTTCGGTGGACATCTTGCCGCTGATCTGCACCCTGCCGCCACCGATTTCTTCGCGGATCACAGGCGCCGTAATAATCTCGCCCTTGCCTTTTTCAAACAGGATAATCGCCATGCGCTTGCCGACATTTTCACGCGTGGCTTCCTTGAATTTTCGCGCCCCCACCCCGTCCAGATTGATATGTACGGCAGGCTCATTGTTGCGGTTATCGAAACCGGGTTGCGCGTCATTGATGCGTTCGCCGGTCAGCATCACCTGCTTTTTCACCAGCAGAGTATTGCCTTCTCTGTCCTTGAACATCTCGGTGCCGAACGGCGCGACGCCGCCTGCGCCGATCTGATGCTCGTCATCCACCATGCGCACTTCCAGCGTCGCGGTACGTCCCAGAATGTCCTTGGCGCGCGCCGTATCCTGCACTCCGGGCAACTGCACTACCACGCGATCCGCGCCCTGTTGCTGTATCACCGGTTCGGCCACACCCAATTCATTAACGCGGTTGCGCAGCGTCAACAGGTTTTGCTGCACCGCCGACTCCTGAATGCGATGTTCGGCTGTCGGCTTGAGCGTAGCTTGCAGCAATAATTCACCGGCCTGATCTTTAGCGGTCAACTCATAGTCGGAAAAACGCTGTTTGAGCTGTTCCTCGGCCTTGCTGCGCGATTCGTCATCGCGGAATTTCACCAGCAGCCTGTTGCCATCGCGAACCACGCCTGCATAAGCGATATTTTCTTCACGCAAGGCGCTGCGAATATCACCCGTTGCCGCCTCCAGCGCCTTGTCCAGCGCCGCTTTCATGTCCACCTGCAACAGAAAATGCACCCCGCCGCGCAAATCCAGACCAAGATACATAGGCAGCGCATGCAGACTGGTCAGCCACTGCGGTGAGCGTGGCAACAAATTCAGCGCCACCACATAATCGTCACCCAACTGGGCTTTCAGGATGTCCTTGGCTTTGAGCTGCACGTCCGTGTCAGCAAAACGCGCCTTGATGCTGTTGCCATCCAGCGCGACCATTTCCACGTTGAGGCTGGCCGTTTTGAGCGCATCTTCCACGCGACCCAGCAAAGCGGCATCCGCCTTCATGCTGGAACGCAACGGTAAAATTTGCACGGCAGGCGATTCACCATAGAAATTCGGCAGGGTATAAATCAGGCCGGCCAGCAATGCAGCCAGAATCAGCAGATTTTTCCAAAGTGGATAACGGTTCATAACGACCTCATGGTATTACGTACGACACGGCTCTATTTTTGATATAAAAAAGCTTTGCCCACGAAAGTCACGAAAAAGCACAGAAATAAGACGGTATTTATTTCGTGAGTTTAGTGTTTTTCGTGGATAAGAAGCCTTTTCAGGATGTGCTTACTTGATGGCTTTAATGGTTCCCTTGGGCAGCACGCTTTGAATCGCAACTTTTTGCACGGTCACTTCAATATTCTCTGCCAGCTCCACGCCGACATATTGCTCATAAACCTTGGTAACACGTCCCAATTCACCACCTGTAGTCACCACTTCATCACCGCGTTGTAGCGCTTCCAGCATGACTTTGTGCTCTTTGGCACGCTTGGATTGCGGACGCAGGATCATGAAATAAAACACGGCGACCAGCGCGACCAGCGGCAGAAAATCCATAATCCCGCCACCTGCTGCCGGGGCAGCCGCTTCAGCAAACGCATTACTTATAAACATTGTTTTTACTCCAGTAATCGATCAAAAGGCGCGCATTCTATCACGAAGCCCGTGACAACTTCATGCAAGCCTGGCGCGCCGTTGTGCAAAATCCGCCGCAAACTGTTCAAACGCATCGGCCTCTATCGCCGCGCGCACCTCGGACATTAATTGCTGATAATAGTGCAGATTGTGTATTGTATTCAGCCTTGCGCTCAAAATTTCCTTCAGACGATACAGGTGATGCAGATAGGCACGACTGAAGTTCTGACAGGTATAGCAACTGCATTCCTCGTCCAGCGGACGCGTGTCAAGGCGATACTGCGCATTCTTGATTTTGATGTCGCCATGCTGCGTGAACAACATACCGTTACGCGCGTTGCGGGTTGGCATCACGCAATCGAACATATCGATACCCTGCGCGACCGACGCGACCAGATCTTCCGGCGTACCCACGCCCATCAGATAACGCGGTTTGTCCTGCGGCAGTTTGGGCGCGGTATGTTCGAGTATGCGTCGCATATCCTCTTTCGGCTCACCTACCGACAAGCCGCCTATCGCATAGCCGTCAAATCCGATTTTCACCAGTTTGGCCAGCGATTCGTCGCGCAAACCCTCATACATTCCACCCTGCACGATGCCGAACAAAGCGTTGCTATTACCTTCGTGCGCCGCTTTCGAACGCGCCGCCCAGCGCAACGACAAGCGCATCGAGTCCGCCGCTTCACGCTCTGTCGCCGGGAAAGGCGTGCATTCGTCGAAGATCATCACGATGTCGGAATTCAATACGCGCTGGATGCGCATGGATTCTTCCGGTGTTAAAAACAGCTTGTCGCCGTTTACCGGAGATTGAAATTTCACCCCTTCTTCGGTGATCTTGCGCAACGCCCCCAGACTGAACACCTGAAATCCGCCCGAATCGGTGAGTATCGGGCCGTCCCAGCCCATGAAACCGTGCAGACCGCCATGCGCCTCTATTACTTCCAGCCCGGGACGCAGCCACAGATGAAAAGTATTGCCCAGTACGATATTCGCGCCGATATCGCGCAGTTCGACCGGGCTCATCGCCTTCACCGTGCCATAGGTGCCGACCGGCATGAACGCCGGAGTCTGTACCGTGCCATGCGCCAGCGTCAACTGTCCGCGCCGCGCCTTGCCTGAAGTCTTGTATAAAGTAAATTCCATTACGTCTTTCTATCCTGATTGCCTTAAATCTGTGAGAGGTAAGTAAAAACGCGCCGCACTCACCACTTACCACTTACCGTTTTTCGATCAGCATCGCATCGCCGTAGCTGAAGAAGCGGTATTGCTGCTCCACCGCATGGAGATAGGCTGCGCGCATCTCTGCCATGCCGCCGAACGCGCTCACCAACATCAGCAGCGTAGATTTGGGCAGATGAAAATTGGTCAGCAACACATCCACCACGCGAAAACGATAACCCGGTGTAATGAATATCCGCGTCTCGCCCGTTCCCGCCAGCAATTCACCGAATTGCGCCGCACTCTCCAGCGCGCGCAGACTGGTGGTACCCACTGCAACGACCCGCCCGCCCGCAAGCCGCGCCTGCGCGATCGCATCCACCGTCGCCTGCGGGATTTCATAACATTCGCTGTGCATGGCATGTTCGTGCACATGCTCGACACGGACTGGCTGGAACGTGCCCGCACCCACGTGTAAAGTCACATATGCAATTCTCACCCCTTTGTGCGACAAGGCTTGCAGCATCTCATCATCAAAATGCAACCCGGCCGTCGGAGCGGCTACCGCACCCGATTCGCGCGCAAACACCGTCTGATAACGCTCCTCATCTTCCTCTTCCGCAGCGTGTGCAATGTAAGGAGGGAGCGGCAAACGACCATAACGCTCCAGCAATTCCAGCACCGGGGTCTCGGCAAGGAAACGCAAGTGAAAAAACTCCCCCGCGCGTCCCAGCACTTCGACTTCCATTTCACCCGACAACTTCAAATAGCTGCCTGCCTTGGGCGATTTACTGGCGCGCACCTGAGCCAGCACCTCATGTTCGTTCAGCACCCGCTCCACCAGCACTTCAATTTTTCCACCGCTTTGCTTCTCACCGAACAGTCGCGCCTTAATCACCCGCGTGTCGTTCAGCACCAGCACATCCCCAGGATTAACCTTCTGTATAAATGCGGCAAACTGGCTATCTTCCAGCACGCCCCCCTGCACACACAACAAGCGGCTCGCACCGCGTTTTTCCGGCGGATGCTGCGCAATCAGCGCATCAGGCAATGCAAAATCAAATTCATCGGTACGCATCAACAAGCAGCCATTTTCACAAAGGCGCAATTGTAGTTGATATGGGTAACTGTTTCATGGATAATGCGCCCCACTTCGCCGGGGTGATGGAACTGGTAGACGTGCCGGACTCAAAATCCGGTGCCTGAAAGGGCGTGGGGGTTCGATTCCCCCCCCCGGCACCAAACAAAATAAGGCAGGTTATCCTGCCTTATTTTATTTTCAAGACCTAATTCTGGAATCAAACCGGATGATCTGGAAACCAAACGTTACTGTCGCCGCCGTCATCGAGCGCGATGGAAAGTTTTTACTGGTCGAAGAAGAGACCTCGCAAGGCGTGCG
>JAUXWM010000046.1 GCA_030681375.1 Gallionella sp. | reverse complement strand
CGCGGCATTCATGCCGGAGAGCGCAATAGATGAAATAACGTTCATATCCGTAGTTGGAAACTGTTTGGTTGAGGCGTGCAGTATATACGGGTGCGGGTATTTTTCAACTTATCGGCAATGCGCCGTGCTAAATCAAATTTTTGACTTTACGGGTTTGCCGGGAGTTTCACCTTCTGCCGGAAACGCCTTGGTGAAAGCCTGAATGACCTCGCGCACCACCTTGCGTTGCGGGGCGGGCAGTGCCAGAAACGCCTCAAAAATTTCACGCTCCTGAAAGCCGATACCGTCGTCCCACGATTTTTGTTTAGCCTGTGCCGATTGAACAGCTTGTTCACCATAACGTAACACATGCGGTTCAATTTTCAGCCAATCAGAAAGAACTTGTAGTTTTTCTTGCGAGGGAATCGCTTCGCCGCGTAACCAGCGGCGTACTGCCTGAACTGTTACCGAGCGCCCCCAATAGCGGGTGTTGAACTCGCGTTCCAATACGATAGGGCGCACGGCATACCCCGCATTTTCAATTGCTTTACGCAACCGCTGACTAAATTCTGCTTTTTCATCCATGAACAGAAAGTTAAGTTTTCCTGCCTTATAAATACAACTGAGCTTCTTGCAAAATAGCTGAACCCAATGGTTTCAGCGGGGAATGTCTCATCCCAGGATGAGATTTTTCACGATTCAAGCAACATTTTGCGTTTTACCCGTCCGGAATCATGGTTCTTGCTCCGTTATGCCCATGGGCTAACGCGTCGACTTTCGCCAACGCACCTTTTACTGCTTTTTACCTGTCGGTCTTGATACGGCTACGTGAGTAGTCGCATCAACTGATTGGCCGTCAGCGCCAGTATGCCGAACATCAAGTGCGACATTACTTTGGCATTGCCTCTAACCCGAATATATCGGCCACCGTAGTCATCTTTCAGTCGCGCATTTGTCCGCTCCGCCTGACTGCGCTCCTTGTAACGCTGCGCCTCGCTGAGCGTGAATTCGATCTTCTCGCCTTTGCGCGGATTGTGGTCAATCAGCGGCACATGCCCCAGGCTGCGACTGTGTGCCCGCAACACACTGCTGCAATAAGCCGCATCCATCAAGTCGTAGCAATTCGTCACGCGTTCTGCCGTCATCATGGCCAGCGGCATCGCCGCCAGACTGTCGTGCATTGACGCGCTCGACAACAGCGCACTCACCGGAACACCACAATCCGCCGTATCAATATGCAGTTTGTAGCCATTCCAGCTGTTCTTGTAACCCTGCGCGTTGCACTTGCTGCCACGGTCGCACTCGCGCGGCAATTCTTTCAGGAGTTCCGCCAGTGGCTTGCCACGTTGCAATTCCAGCTTTCCCGGTTTTACTTCACGAACCTCACCTTTGCATGGGCGGCCACGCTTTTTCGCCACGACAGGCGCAGGCGCTGCGGCTTTGTCTCTTTTGGCCGGCTTCTCGCGCGCTTCAATTGCCGTTCCATCACGACTGATATGGCCAATCAACTGCTCGCCCAGCGTCTCTTTCACCAAGGCCGCGTGCGTGCGCTCCGCCAACCCGGCCTCAGCAAATTCGGCAAAGGCACGCGAGAAAGTCGATTCGCTCGGCAGTTTCTTCCACATCGAAAAACCACAGATGCGCCTCAACGCACCATCTATTGCCAAGCGTTCAATCAACCCTGCGGTCGTCGACAAACCCAATACCGCCTTCGCTACGAAGGCGCTCGCCAACATTTTTCGATCATGCTCGGGACGTCCATATCCGCCCCAAGCCGAACTCACAAACTCCTCGATACGTACCCACTCCAGGGTATGCACCACTTGCACCAATTTCGGCGTCAGGGCGCCTACCTCGGCTCGCAATTCCGGCATCAATTCTTCTTGAACGATGCGCCAGCGTTGCATGATTCCGGTTCGTTGGGTAGTATTCATATCGGGCGTTGATTAAGTCGTTATAACCTTGATCTTGCCAGCAATGGCCGCCCACTTCTACCTTTTTTTGCCCTTTATCCGGCGATTAATTCCGCTCAAGCGAGGCGTTTTGCAAGAGCCTCATGAGAGATTCCTTAAAAATGACGCCCCAGCAGGATGACCTGGACTGGGGCGTAGATTGATTTCTGGTGGCGGAGTGATTAGAGCGGCGATGCTCACTTCATATTTCCGAGCGGGTTGTCGGTAAAAAGATGGCTGTCGCGGATATATCGCTGCATGACAGCTTCTGATTGATGTCCCGTCTGCTGGCAGATCTTCCACGTACTCGCACCACCACGAGAGGCGCTGGTCACAAATCCTGCTCTCAGGCTGTGCCCAGAGAATTGACGTGGATCGAGCCCAATCGCGGTTGCTCGTTGCTTTACAATCAACGCAACAGACTGGGGCGACAAACCGCGCTCAACGACATGTCCATATCGGTCAACGCTACGGAA
>JAUXWM010000037.1 GCA_030681375.1 Gallionella sp. | reverse complement strand
ATCACCCATCACTGCGAAATCCTCGAAACAGGCAATGATTCTTACCGCTTCAAACAGCGCAAAAATCGATCTCAGAAGGCTGGAAAAGTGGAAACAATTGGACGCTGACTAGTGGAAAGTATTGGGCGCTGTTTGACAGTCAGGCGTTTGATCGCGAAATTCTCGTATCCACTGGCTCGCCCTGATTGAACTCAAGCCGAACAGTTCACGGAGCCTAGAATTACTTAGACGCCCCTCCCACGTCAGCAATAGCTTTAGCTGCCGCAATCGATTCAAGTCGAATTTTTTTGCCATAGGACAGTTATGATAAATTATACGATATGGTAATTTATACGTTATCAAAAATTATATCAAGCACCTTAATTGCAAGTTCGCTTTTCACTGATCAAAAATAGGGATATTCATCCTCTTCCTATCCAAAGTAACGTTGATATGACGTCACCCTTGGAAGACTATTTTTCGGAGTGACTCATGCAGCACCGAAAGCCACTTGGTTATTCATAGTAAGGATTGTAGCTTGTGTCACCGGATGACTAATATTTTTGGAATATCAGCCGACTTAGTTTTCAGGTAACGGTGCAGTTTTTAATTTTCTGCACACTCGCAATTTTTTAGAAGGTTTTCTGATTAGCGTTTTCAGCCCTTTAAGCTGGCCATGCCTGAGATGTATGCAACACACGTAAAATTGTCACGTTATGGATTGATACCTGGTACACCAAAACATAGTTTGCATGAACCACGGCCTCTCTGGTGCCTCTGATTCTTCCCGCTTTGAACAATTTTGGCTGTTCGATCAATGTGTCGGCTTTTTTCTCGAACAACGCGTCAAGATCAAGAGCCGCTTGCGGGTTGTCCAGAGCGATGAAATCCATGATTCGTTCACGATCACTTAATGCAGCGGCCTTCCATTCCAGATTCATGCGGCAGTCGCCCTGATACGTTGCTCAAGCTCTTTGCGTTTAGCCGCAAAATGCTTCTTAACATCGGCATCTGAAATCGCAGGACGTGTGTCGTCCAAAGCTTCTTGAACCTGCGCCCGAAACCATTTGTCATAAGCTGCGGCCTCGTGTGCAGCTTTCATGCGTGTCCCTGCCCCCTCATTGCTTCGCGTGAGTTTGAGTGCTGCCGGATCAAATCCGCTGGCATCTACTTGATACTTCACAACGCCAATTCCCTTGAGGTAGCCAACCAGCGTT
The DNA here is from genome assembly GCA_030681375.1 of Gallionella sp. Lineage (GTDB taxonomy): Bacteria > Pseudomonadota > Gammaproteobacteria > Burkholderiales > Gallionellaceae > Gallionella. The sequence goes on along the minus strand of JAUXWM010000037.1, from coordinate 99,050 downwards.
TCAAATTTTCGAAAGATACGCACAGAACCACGCTTGGCAGCTAAAGCACGTTCAGTCATGCCATACTTGATAACAACACCCCAGCCGCCAGGCTGACCAATGACGGTTGCGCCGTTGACGGCATTGGCCTCGACCAGACGGGAAAGGGTCACATGGTCTATGGTATTCTGGGCTGTTGCCATTTTGTCACCTTTTGAGCATTAATTTATAGAGCACACTATATCCGATTTATAGAAATTCGGGAATCGTAGCTTTATATTTTCTCGTATCTATTTTGCATAACACTCGTTGAACGTAGGTTGTCGCGCCCCGCCTCATATCAATTCATCACCCACCGCAGGCGAATCAATCCATACACGTTCCTCAGCCGGTTGCGGTTGTGAGTAATCAGAGGCGGCAAGCAACTCAGCAAGCGTATAGCACCTCCGTATCCTAGGTCTGATTCGCTGAATGATCGTGGCAACATCCGCATCGGTGAGTCCGGTGCTGCCGTCCACAACGTATAGATTCGGATGTTGACCGCAAAATATCTCTGGTATGTCGTCAAGGGCAAGCCACAGACCGGAATGGTTATTGCTATCAAGCCATGCTTGAATTTCAAGGTCGCGCCGCCCGTAGCGGCCTTCTCTCTCAAGACTCGGCGTGGAGCCGACAACTCGATGCGCTAAATCCTTGCCTTCACCGGATGCAACAAACTCAATCATTGCGGCAGGGCTATAAATCTCACGCCATGAAGTTGAAAAAACCACCCTCGTATCAGGGCAGGCACGCAAGATTTTCCACAATTGCGGTAGCCGGCAAAAATCTGGCTCATGCCTCATGTGAGGATGCAGCACGCCATCAAAATCAAGGAAGAGAATCATTTTTTAGCCTCACAATCAGTTTTTCAGCATCCTTATCGGTCAGGCCGGTTTGTGGGTCAACAGCGTACAAGGCGGGCAGGAATGGTGAAAAATAACGGGCATAATCATCTACAGCGAGCCAAGATGATTGCTGGTGGTCGTTGCCGGTTAGCCACAAGCGACATTCTCTTTCTCGGCGGTAATACGGACTTGAAAGGAATGCGCCGGGTTCATGGACGATGTACGGCGTTGAGCCGATGAAGCGATGCGTGAGATCTTCACCGCCGCCTTGGGTGGTGAAGTTGATTAGCTCTTGAACGGTGTGCATTTCACGCCACGAGGTTGAAAATACCACGTTCACGTCAGGGCAAGTGCGCAGGATTTTCCAGAGGTGCATGCGGCAGACGAAATCATCTGGTGCGCCGATGACTTCTGGATGGAGTACACCGTCAAAATCAAGAAAGAGGATCATGGTTTTATCGGGATCGATAATCTGGCCGGAATTCCGCAACTTTTAGCTTGCAGTGATGCAGCGAACTGGGCTGCTTCACGAAACAGGCGATCAACTATTTCAGGGCGTTGTTTGTAATATCGCTCCCCGCGTTTTTCGACATGCTCAAGAGCGAGAGTGCTCTGCACAACCGCACCAACGATGAAATTTGCCTTTTCAATGTAGGCAGCGGATAGCTTTGGGGCGACTTCTACTTTTTGAATGAAGTCGCGAATTGCGAGATTGAGAAGGTCGATCAGTTTTGTGGCTTCAGTTTTCATGGTGTTTCAGCCTCTCTTTTTCGAAAAGCGAATTTTATTGCGATTATCTGGCCGGATGCTGGCGCGTGATCGTGGTCGGTTTTCCAATCGGTAACAGTTAGACTTTCGGCGGTCACACCAGCAAGCCACAATCGTTCAGCCAGGTCGTGAGCATCATCGCTCTGGATGCGCTCGCCTGATTCGAGGACGGCAACCAGGTTGCCATCCCATTGCGTCGGGGAAATACACTAGGTCGCCGGGCGCAACCGTGGCGTTCCATCGCTTAATCAGATACTCGTCCATTTTTTCGATGGATGCGAATTTGCCGCCGTGCGCGTTGCGCCGGTTAGCATCCTCGTATTTAAGGATGTTTACATGGCCAAAGTGGTGATCGCATGTGAAAAATGTGCGTTTCACGATTGCAGTCTCTCGATTAGTTCTCGCATGTTCGATTCGGTGATACCGTCGCAAGCGTTTGTGATAATCAGGTTGTCCGGTGGGTTCTCGGTGTCATCCCAAAATAGCTGCGCTTGATCGTCCAGGGCAATCCACGGCTGATCGGCAAGACCGTTGCCATCTATATATGCCAGCACTTCTAATAAGCGAGATCCCACCCCGCCATATTTATCGTAAACCGGCGTTTGTCCAATCACGCGAGCGGCCAATGCTTCGGGCAAAAAGCTCATGAGTTTGCCGGGGCGGAAGTGTTCGCGCCACGAAGATGAAATCACAATTTTGACGTGCGGAAACGGTATCAGCATATCGGCCAGACGGTCGGCGTGTTCAAATAGGCTCTCGCCCTTTGCAAGTTTGCCGTCGTGCGTCAGAAATCGGCTTTCGGCAGGATTGAGGTGCCGCCTCTCAGCCGGGTGGCAAGGACTAAGCGTGACGTTTTCGTGGTGCAGTACACCGTCGAAATCTAAAAATAAAAGCATAGTTTTGATCCTTATCCGACAAACCGCTCTATTCGTTTTGGCGCGTTTGCTTTGGCTTCGTTTGCAGCCAGCCAAGCCAGCCGATTCGCTTTTGCATCATCGAGCGCGTGGTGACGGCGCAGGCGTGGCACGTAATCCCGAAAAGCCAGCTCCACACCTTGAGCCAAAATTTGAGCACCAGCTATTTCGTATAGTGAAACAGGTTTGCCATCGAGGTTTTCCGGCCAGGTGCCGGGCAGGTAGAAAAGCTCCTGAATCCAAGGCCAGTCCCATGACAGAGAATCAGTTGCCAGTTGCACGGACTGCTCAAAGCCTTCAATCCAGTTGCCAAGGCGTAGGGTTAGCTCGTCCATCGTGATGAGCGCATCGCCGCCTTGCAGGTGAGGCAAGACAGCCTCATGGACGAAGGCGGCACAATCGGCAGGCTGATAGGTGTCGGATAGTTCGGTATAAAACTCATGCGTTCCACATTCGGAAATGAGGCCGATACTGATTAATTTTGGGTCAATACCCAACTCACTGAATTCACAATCGAAGAAAATTAGCATCAGTTTTTCCATTCGGGACATTAAGGACATGCATTTACTTGTTTGCCCTTGTTGATGCTAAATGGTTCACTAATATTTTGCAAATTTATGTTTATAATCAGTTGATTATAAACATAAATTAACAGTTTACAAATTTTCACTACTTGCGCGGGATGTATGATTTGGTTATCCACCTACCTCCTTCACTCGAAGAACGCAACACTTGAACAACTGGCATTTGAATATTCGTGCAGAAAGGCCCTTCTGTTGTTGCGCAACAGCGACTCTAGATGCGCAACAAATGAAGAATAAACTGAAGAGCAACACTAAACTAAACGTTTAGACATAAAAGTGCCGTCAGAATTAGCTTCTGTAACCGCAACACCTGCCGGAACTACTAAGAATGCGTATTAAATCCAAGGGCGAACTGGAATAGTTTGCGGTATGGTCTCGGCCTTTACATACCCAAACTTGCGATCATCTGGTCAATCAGCCTGATCGCGACCCCCGATACTGCGCGACCTGGTTCGTTGCTATCCGCTCAGCGTATCAGCACCGCTCACCGGACATACGCCTCCGTCGCATAACGGCGCATCATGCGGTGGCTGTTAAAGTAAGACGCGTTTTTGCTGATCGCGTTTTTCATCATTTTTATCCAGCCACCGTTATCATCGTAGTACAGCGGCAGCACCACTTGATCGAGTTTATCGTACAGCGCCTGTGCATCTCCGTCCGGCAGGTCAGCCGCATTACCTATCGCCCAGCCGCTTATCCCTTCGATGCACCCTTCCAGCCACCAGCCGTCAAGCACTGAAAGATTGGGCACGCCGTTGAAGGCGGCTTTCATGCCGCTGGTGCCGGAGGCTTCCATCGGAGGTAGTGGCGTATTGAGCCACACATCTGCACCTGCGGTTAGCATCTGCGCCAGCGCCATATCATAATCGGGCAGATAGGCGACTGTTATCGTGCCAGCCAGGGCGCGGGCATGGCCATGTAATTGCGCGATGATCTGTTTGCCATTTTCGTCGCGCGGGTGCGCTTTGCCTGCCAGCACGATCTGAAACGGGCGCTTGACTGCAATCGCCTTTAAGCGTTCAAGATCGGAAAACAGCAGGTCCGGTCGTTTGTATGCCGTCATGCGGCGCGCCAAGCCCAAAATGGGTATTGCCGGGTCCAGCGTCACCCCGGTCAGTGTTTGCACCTTTGCGATGAGATGCTGTTTTGCCTGAACATGCGCCTGCCAGATATCCGCATCGGGAATGCAGCAGTCAGCCCGCATCAGCAGCTGGGGCTCGTGACACCAGCCCGGCAGATAATGATCGTAAAGCTGACGAAAACTCGCCGCTGTCCAGGTATAGGGATGTACGCCGTTGGTAATCGCATGCACCCGGTAACCGGGGAACATTGCATTCGATATCTCGGCATGTTTTCTGGCTACCCCGTTGATATATTCGCTCAGATTCAGTGCCAGCCGCGTCATGTTAAGGCTGTCCTCGCCAGCCAGGCGCTTGAGCATCCCGATGTCAAAGTCATCATCCAGCACGCGCAGTACCATCTCGTAGGGAAAACGGTCATGGCCCGCCTCTACCGGGGTATGGGTGGTAAAGCTGCACAGGTCACGCACGCGCGGAAAATCGTAGAGGGATTCGCCCGGACGCAAATCTTCGGCAGAATAGCTAAAACGCCGCATCAGTTCCAGACCGAGCAAGGCGGAGTGACTTTCGTTCATGTGGTAATGCCGTATCGTGAAGCCGAGCGCCTGCAATAGGCGTGCGCCGCCCAGTCCAAGCACGATTTCCTGCTTGAGCCGGTAAACATTGTCGCCACCATAAAGATAATGGGTGATTTTGCGGTCATCGCCGCTGTTCTCGTCGAGATCGGTATCGAGCAGCAGGACCGGCTGACGACCACCCATGTGGCCTTCCATCACATACAGCCATGCACCGATCCAGACCTTGCGCCCCTCGATGGTTACGGCGACCCTGGCATCGAGCGACTGCGCGTGGCCGGCAGGAACCCAGCTCGCCGGATGCTCCATCTGACGGCCTTGTGCATCAATTTCCTGGCGAAAATAACCGGCGCGACTGACCAGACTGACCGCCACCATAGGCAATTCGAGATCGGTCGCCGAGCGCAAGGTATCGCCGGCAAGCACACCCAAGCCACCGGCGTAAGTGGGAATTTCACAGCGCAGCGCGATTTCCATCGAGAAATAGGCGATGCGGGGTACATGAACAAATTCGTTAAGCATGACGCCTCCTCATCAAACCGCTACCAGCTATCAGCTATCAGCTTGAAAATACTATTCCATTCCGCGATTCTTCACCAACGCATAAATCACCGGAATCACCAGCAGCGTCAAGATAGCCGATGAGACCATGCCGCCGACCATGGGCGCGGCGATGCGACGCATCACTTCCGAACCGGTACCGACGCTCCACAGGATAGGCAACAGCCCTGCCATGATCGCCACCACCGTCATCATTTTCGGGCGCACGCGTTCCACCGCACCTTCCATGATGGCGTCATGCAAGTCATCCCGCGTTGGTTTGCGCCCTTCTGTGGCGCAACGCGCCTGCACCGTCTGCCAGGCCTGCTCCAGATAAATCAGCATTACCACGCCGGTCTCCGCCGCCACACCCGCCAAGGCGATGAAACCCACCGCCACCGCCACACTCAGGTTGTATTTGAGCAGCCACAACAGCCACACCCCGCCGACCAGCGCGAACGGCACGGACAACATCACCACCAGCGACTCCGGGACGCGTCTGAAATTCAGATACAGCAACAGGAAGATGAGCAGCAAGGTGATCGGGATGACGATTTTCATCTTGGCAATCGCGCGTTCCATGTACTCGAATTGCCCGCTCCAGGTCGCGTAATAGCCCGGCGGGAACGATACCTGTTTATTTACCGCACGGCGGGCATCGGCGACGTACGAACCAATGTCGCGATCGCGGATGTCCACGTAAATGTAGGCCGACAGCAACGCATTTTCGGTGCGGATGGACGGTGCGCCACGGCTTAGACTTACCCTGGCCAGTTGCCCCAGCGGGATCATCGCACCCTCCATGGTCGGGACGAGCACCTCGCGTGCAATCTGCTCAGGCGTGCCGCGCAATTCGCGCGGATAGCGCACGTTAACCCCGAAGCGCTCCAGTCCTTCTACCATGGTGGTGACGTTCTCTCCGCCCAGCGCGGTGGCAATCACGTCCTGCAGCTCGCCTACCGTCAGCCCGTAACGCGCCAACGCCAGCCTATCCGGTTCGATGTCGAGGTAAGCGCCGCCCGTCAGGCGTTCGGCAAAGGCGCTACTGGTGCCGGGGACTTGCTTGACGACCGCTTCGATCTGTTTTGCCAACCGTTCCATTTCCTCAAGATTCTTTCCGAACACCTTGATTCCAATTGGAGTTCGTATTCCTGTAGACAGCATGTCGATACGCGCCTTGATCGGCATGGTCCATGAATTCGCCACGCCGGGGAATTGCAATGCCTGGTCCATTTCGGCAATCAGCTTGTCGATATTCATGCCCGGCCGCCATTGATCCTCAGGCTTGAGGTTAATCACCGTCTCGAACATTTCCAGCGGCGCGGGATCGGTGGCGGTCTGCGCCCTGCCCGCCTTGCCAAATACCGATGCCACCTCCGGAAAACTCTTAATGATCTTGTCCTGCGTCTGCAACAGTTCAGCCGCCTTGGTGACTGACATGCCGGGCAGCGAAGCGGGCATGTAGAGTAGCGATCCCTCATTCAAGGTCGGCATGAATTCGCTGCCCAGACGCGAAGCCGGATAAATCGTAATCACCAGCACGACAAGCGCAAGGGCGAGGGTCGTTTTCTTCCTGAGCAGGACGGTCGCGATCAGCGGACGATAGACTCTGATCATGAACCGGTTCAGCGGGTTTTTCTGTTCCGGCATGATACGGCCCTTGATGAACAGCATCATCAGCACCGGCACCAGCGTCACGGAAAGCAGCGCCGCTCCTGCCATGGCAAAGGTCTTGGTGAACGCCAGCGGAGCGAACAATCTCCCTTCCTGCGCCTCCAGCGTGAATACCGGCAGAAACGACACGGTGATAATCAGCAGCGAGAAAAACAGTGATGGGCCGACTTCCTTGCAGGCCGCGATGATCGCTTCGGCACGCGACTCGCCTTCCTTGAGCCGCTCTATATGTTTGTGCGCGTTCTCTATCATCACAATCGCCGCGTCCACCATCGCGCCGATGGCAATCGCAATCCCGCCCAGACTCATGATGTTGGAATTCATGCCCAGCGCACGCATCGCGATGAAGGCGATCAACACACCCACCGGCAGCATCAGGATGGCGACCAGTGCGCTGCGCACATGCATCAGGAATACGATGCACACCAGTGCCACGATCAACCCTTCTTCGAGCAGGGTGTGCTTGAGGGTGGCAATGGCGCGCTCTATCAGTTCGGAGCGATCATAGACAGTCAGAATGCTCACGCCCTCCGGCAGTCCGGCAGACACATCGGCGATCCGGTTCTTGATATTCTGTATGACCTCCAGCGCATTCTGCCCGTAGCGCGCGATAGCAATACCCGATACCACTTCGCCCTCGCCATTGAGTTCAGTCAGGCCGCGTCGTTCATCCGGCCCCAGCTCGACACGCGCGATATCGCGCAGCAGCACCGGCGTACCCCGGTCCGCCATCACCACCAGATTCTCGATGTCGCGCTTGCCGCGCAGATAGCCATGCCCGCGCACCATATATTCGGTCTCGGCCATCTCGACGATACGCCCGCCGACATCGCGATTGGAATCACGGATCACCTGTGACACTTTGTTGAGCGCTATTCCATAGGCGCGCAATTTGACCGGATCGACCGTGACCTGATATTGCTGCACGAAGCCGCCAATGGAAGCGATTTCCGCCACGCCCTGCGCCTTGGTGAGCTGATAGCGCAGATACCAGTCCTGCAGGGTGCGCAGTTCGGCGAGATTATGTTTTTCGCTGAGCACTGCGTACTGATACACCCAGCCCACTCCGGTCGCATCCGGCCCCAGTTGCGGCGACACGCCCTTGGGCATGCGCCCCGCGATGCTGCTCAGGTATTCCAGCACACGGGAGCGCGCCCAATAGATGTCCGTACCGTCCTCGAAAATCACATAGACAAACGACGCGCCGAAGAATGAGAAGCCGCGCACTACTTTGGATTTCGGCACGGCCAGCATCGCCGTGGTGAGCGGATACGTCACCTGATCCTCGACCACCTGCGGCGCTTGCCCGGAATATACCGTATAAACAATCACCTGCACATCCGACAAATCCGGCAAGGCATCCAGCGGCGTCTTGAATAGCGAATACACACCCGCGAGGGTGATAAACAAGGTGGCGAGGATCACCAGAAAGCGGTTGCGTGCTGACCAGTCAATAATGGTGTTTAACATATTTATCTCCGTTCATCATTTACCCCATCCCCACCCTAACCCTCCCCTTGAAAGGGAGGGGACAAACGTGAAAGACATTATTCGACCCCATCCCCACCCTAGCCCTCCCCTTGAAGGGGAGGGAAACTGGCACCTTCCCCTTCAGGGGGAAGGCGGGGATGGGGGTGGGTTTAGGCTTTCAATCTCTAACCAAATAGCCTCAACGACTGACTCAATCTCATTCAAAACCTGGTTATTCCAGAATCGCATAATCCGAAACCCTGCATTTTCAAGTACCTGATCGCGAACTAAATCTGTTGCTGATTCGTTATGCTGCCCTCCGTCTACCTCGATAACCAGCTTCGTTTCCAGACAAACAAAATCGAGGATGTAATCACCAAACGGATGCTGCCGTCTGAATTTATGCCCCTTGATCTGTGAGCCGCGCAATCGCCACCACAGTAGCTTTTCGGCATCCGTCATATTGCGACGCAATGTTCTTTGCAGCTGCTTCTCCAGAATAAAAGCGTTTGTTTGTCCTTTCATTTCTTATCCTTTGTTATCGGCTGGGTGTTTTAAACCCATCCCCACCCTAACCCTCCCCTTGAAAGGGAGGGGACAAATGTGAAAGGCATTATTCGACCCCATCCCCACCCTAACCCTCCCCTTGAAGAGGAGGGAAAGTCGAATATCATCAGTGCCCCTCGTGCTGCTTACGAAGTTGCAACCGGGTAATCACCCACTCGCCCGGTGCACGTTCGACGATCTCGAAGCTGACCGCACTGCCGGGCTTGATGCCTGTTGCCAGCGAGGCGTTGGCAAGCTCAAAATCCATACTCATACCCGGCCAACCCAGTGATTTGACCGGTTCATGGGTGATGCCGACCGAACCGTCCTCATAGACCTCATCCAGCACGCCTTGCGCCTGATGGCCTACTCCTGCTGCCTTGACTCCTGATTTCTGGATTCCTGTTTTTCGGCTCCCGGTTTTCGCAACGGCTTGCAATTTTTCGGGCGCGGCAGCGTGTCCGGCTGCCGGGGACGCACTGCCGAAGCCTCGCAAGGCGGCTTGCAGATTGCTCTCCGCATCAATCAGGAATAGCGCGGAAGTCACCACATTTTCACCAGCGGCGAGGCCGTCCATGACTTCCACATAATCATCGCTGCGACTGCCCATCCTGACCTCGCGCGGCGCGTAGCGGCCTTCGGCAAGTTGCACCAGCACCACCTGCCGCTTGCCGCTGTCTATCACGGCGGAAACCGGCACGGTAAGCACCTCGGCACCATTTCCTGCCGGTAGCGTCACGTTTGCGTACATGGCTGGTTTGAGCTGCCCACCAGGATTGGCAATTTCCACGCGCACTTGTACCGTGCGCGTCGTGGTATTCAGGGTCGGATAAATAAATGAAATCTTCCCCTCAAATTCCTTACCCGGATAGGCCTCTATGCTGACCCGGGCGACGCCGCCGACTTTAACCAGCGCGATGTCCTGCTCCGCTACTTCCGCCAGCACCCACAGCGAAGACAGGTCGGCAATCTGATACAGGGTCTCGCCTGGCATGAAGCGCATGCCCTGTACCGCCCTCTTTTCCAGCACGACGCCGGAAACCGGCGCGTAATAGGTTAGGCTGTGCCTGAGCTTGCCATTCGCCTGATGCTCATTCGCCAATCGCCGGATTTCTCCTTCTGAAATATCCCAGTTTTTCAGACGTGCCAGACTGGCTTGTGCAAGTCGTTGCATGCTGGCCCTGACATCACTATCGGCATGTTCCAAAGCACTTGCGCCTTGCGTGGCAATCGCGTATTCACGTTGTGCCGACACCAGTTCCGGGCTGTAAACATCGAATAATGCCTGTCCCTTGCTGACGTTCTGCCCGCTGGTATTGACGTATAGCTTCTCCACCCAGCCCTCAAATTTCGGCGCAATAGCATAAGTGCGGCGCTCGTCTATCGCAATTACTCCGGTGACTTGCAGGGTTTTGTCCAGACGGCGCAGCGTGGCAGCCACACTGGTCACGCCCAGTTTCTGCACCTTGGCGACGCTGATATTGACCGCACCCTCCTCATCCTGCCCTGCATCGCCTTGATAAACAGCCACATAATCCATGCCCATGCTGTCTTTCTTGGGCACGGGCGAGGTGTCCGCCAATCCCATCGGATTGCGGTAGTAGAGCAGCTTACGCTGCACCGCAGCCTCAGTCCTCAGTCCTGAGTCCTGACTCTTCTGAATACCCAGTCTATATCCGCCTGCCGCAACGCCAAGTAAAACCAGAACACCAACAGCTATCCACTTGATATTTTTCATAATTCTTCTCCCAGCAGGCTTTCAATTTCGGACAGTCGCAATTGCGCTTCCAGTTGTGCTTTGAGCTGTTGCCGTTTAGCCTTCAAAATCTGGCGCTGTGCCTCCAGTAAGCTGGCAAAATCCACGCGGCCATTCTCATATCCGGCCAGCGCGGATTGATAGGTCAGTTCGGCCTGCGGCAACAGCCGCGTCACCAGCAATGATTCGGTGCGCAGCGCCGTATCCAGTCCCGCCACGCTTTCCGATAAGGCAGACAGACTCTGATTAAGCAAAGCCTCTCTGCGTGCCGAGGATGCGGCAAGGAGAGACTCGGCCTCGCGCTCCTGCGATCGGCGTGAATCCTGTTGCAGCGGGATATTGAATTCGACCATCAAATCCCAGCTTCTCACCGAATTACCGGACTGGGTCGGTGCCACCCCCAGGGTAAAGCCGGGATAACGGTTGTTATAGGCGAGTGCGCGGCTTTGCTCAGCTTCTGTGATGCCCGCATCGGCCATCTGCAATTCTGGATTGCGTGCAAGCAACTTTTCATTCAGCGTGGCCAAATCGAGTCGCGCCGCAGCCGGGACAGGGCGCAACTTTGCAGGTTGCACCAAAGCTGCCATCACAGGACGCGACAGCAAGACATTCAACCGCCCATGCATGTGATGCTGCATGTTTTCCAGCTCCAGCAGTTCGGTGCGCAAATCAGTCTGTTCAAGCTGTGCGCGTATCACATCCTGCTGCGCAGCCAGCCCGTTGGCATAACGCGTTTGTGCCACTTGTTCCAGGCTGCTCATCAGCGTCAGCGTTTCCCGGGTCAGTTTTTCGCTGCCGGCCAGATAATAATACTGTGCATAAACCGACTTTATGTTGCCCGCCAGCGCCGCCCATGTCGCCGACGTTTGCCCTCTGGCCAGTCCGGATTGCGCCTCGGCAATACCACGCTGTAAATCGCGTCGTCCAAACCAGGGCACGCTTTGCATCAGCAAATAACGTGTCGCGCCCACCTGTGACGGCAACAGACTCGCCCCTCTGTTGGTGCCCCGATTGGTAAAGTCCATCAATTCGGTGCGCAATACCGGGTCGGGCAAGGCATCCGCAGACGTTACACGTTGCGCCGCCGCATCCGCTTCATGGCGAGTCGCGGCAAATTCGGGATTATGCTCGCGGGCATAGTTCAACAAGCCTTGCACATCCCCGCCCAACGGCGGTTCTGCAGCCTGTGCGAGCGGGCTGACAATACAGGCCAGCAGCAACAGGGAAATTATATTTTTCATGGTTTTTCCTTATCAGTTCGGGATTAGGTAAACATTGCCTGCATCCCGAGCCTGTTGTTTACTTGACCAAACTGATATGGGTCACAAGGTAGGCGTCGCCCTGTTTTTCGAGCACGAAGCTCACCTTGTCACCCGCATGCAGGGATTTCAGCATTGCCGTGTCCTTGAGGCGGTAGGCCATGGTCATGGCGGGCATAACATTCACGATCTCGGCGTGGTGCAACGTGACCTTGCCTTTTTTGTGATCCACCCTTTTCACCTCGCCATTTGTCCATTGCATGGTTTTCGCAACATCAGCCGTTTGCACTACATCGTGGCTCATGTGTTGATGATCCGCTGCGCCGACATTCGTGCTGGCCAGCAAAACAAGAAATAAACTGCTTGTAATAATATGTAGCATGACTATTCTCCAACTCTATGTTTTGTATTGAATTTAATAATTCCATGCGCTACGCAGACAGTATGATTGCCCTAAGTTATGAACGGCGATCAGCATCGAATGCGATTTGCTATGGCGTAGTTATCAATTTGCGGACGCAGTTCGGCCAGCAAATAAGACGACACGAGATGGGATGTCAGTTTACAAAACTGACAGGCGTAGCAATCCCGCGTCAGGCGCGGGCGAGAGGGGGAGGAAGCAGCGGAATACTGGTGATGGAATGAAACGACAATAAATATGAAACGACCGAAATAGCGGCCCGATGCACAGCCACGCCAGACAAATCCGACACGGCCAGATAGCCGCTGCAAGCCAGATGACAGACACCGCAGGCGTTGCAGGAAGATCCATGCTGATCAGTTGATTGATCGTCAACAGCAGCGGGCGCAAGCTGGTGATGCGTGTGTTCGTCTGCTACTGCATTCTGCGCAACTTCATGGCACGAACCGCGTTGCAACTGCATGGATAGCGATTCCGCCAGCACCCCGCCACTGAACAGCGGCAGCCAGACGGCTAACAGGACTGCAATAAATTTTCGGGTGGCTGGTAACATGTGGGCAGCTTTCCATAATCCGGCTCGCCTGTCAACCATGAATAGTGTCAGGCTGAGCTTGTTCCGTAGCGCTTTTCTTCAGCAAGTACTGCATCAATGACCTCAGCTTTGCGGGTTTGACCGGCTTGTGCAGCAAGGCATATCCGGCGGCATCTGCCAATTTCATAATAGCCGGAGAGGTATCGCCGCTGATCAGCATACACGGTGTCGGCTTGCCCGTATGCTGACGCACCATGGCAATAACGTCGAGTCCGGTCAGATCATCACCCAGATCATAATCGCTGATAAGAAAATCCCAAACGGCACCTTCAGCAAGCAGGCTTTGCACAGCTTCGAGTGTAGCGGCAACTGACACCACACACCCCCAGGATGCGAGTAGCGTCGCCGTGCTATCCAGTACCAGCTCATCGTCGTCCACGATTAGCAATTTTTTCCCTGCCAACGGTACGACTTCACTACAGGGTTCAGGCGCGGGTAAGACAGAAAAATCCGGTATTGCAGCCTGCTCAACAGGCTTGGGCGCAACGGCAAGCTCCAGTGCGAACAGGGTTCCCTTACCGGGTGCCGAGCGTAACGCAATGTGATGACCCAGCAACTTGACCAGTCGGTCAACGATGGCCAATCCCAGTCCGGCTCCATTTTGCGTATCGGGCTGTTTCTGAGCCAACTGAAAGAATTCGCGAAAAATATTAACCTGGTCGGCCTGTGCAATACCGATGCCATTGTCTCGCACTTCTATGCGCAACTGATTGCCACGCTTCCTGCAGGCAATCAGTACTGTTCCGCCCGGCGGGGTATAACGTATTGCATTGCTAAGCAGATTCATCAAAATGCGTTCCAGCAGGACGGGATCGCTGATTGCATATCCTTGAAATGGGCGAAACATCAGCCGGATATTCTTGATGTGCGCCAACATTTTAAAATCCGCCACAAGTCGCTCCAGCAGCGCAGACAGATCACAAATCTGCTTCTGCGGCACGATCGCCCCCGCATCCAGCTTGGAAATATCAAGCAAGGAATTTATCAATGCCGAAATTGCATCGACGGAGTGCTCTACTTGCCCGATCAGGCGCTGTTGCTCCGTGCCGGGAATCTTGCGTCTCAGTTCGGCCAGATATAAACCCAGGGCATGTATGGGTTGGCGCATATCGTGACTGGCCGCCGCCAGGAAGCGGCTCTTGTCATGATTGGCGCGTTCCGCTCCCTCCTTTTTGTCGCGTAATTCAGAAGTGGCTTCATCCACCCGGCGCTGCAATAACATGCGATCTTGCAGCAGTTGTTCCGCCATATTATTGATGCCACGCGCCAGAGTATTCAGCTCCCTGATACGTGTAAAAACAGAAACGCGTGTTTCAAGATCGCCCTCGCCTATCGTCTGGATCGCCTCACTCAAATTGCGAATAGGGTTGGTAATGCGGCGACCGGCAAGGTGTATCAGGTAAAGCGCGGCGGAAAAAAACAGCAAGGTTGCCAGCAGGGTATAGATCAGCGTCTGGTTCTTGATTTGCAGCACACGCGCATTGCTCATTTCCACGATGGCCGCACCTACATGTCGCGCGGTCTGAAAAGAATCCAGTTCATTCAATACGACTTGCGTCGGAAGTATGGGTTGAAAAATCCACAAACCTTCTCGGTTGTGACGTATCGTCGTCAACGTATCGACCGCGCGATTAACATCGCGTAAGTTATTAAATTGGTTATTTTTAATAATGTCGCTTGCTTTGATATTCGCATTCGTATCGAAAATTCCACCAACTGCAATCAATGGTTCGGAAGCAGCATTCAGAATCAGCACAGCACGCACATCGGGTTGCTGTAAGACGCCAGAGGCGATGTTCTGCAAAAATAGTGTGTTATTTGAAAACACGCCGTATTCACTACTGGAAGCTAGTTGGTGAGCGATGAGTTTACCCCGTTCCAACAATCCGTTGTCCAGATCGGAGAAGCGGGTATGCAGGAAGAAGGCTTCCAGGCTGATCGTCATGACCAGCATCGGGATGAAAGTCAAAAAAATGACTTGTTGCCGAATACTGTATTTATTTTTCGTCAAACTCACTTCCGCTTCGTCCTTCATGACGTGAGTGATCGCGGGGGTATTACTGTCCGCACCGACAATATCTAAGCCATGCTGCCGTCCGAATTTCTGCTTACTTCTTGACGCAGAACGACAAAAAAATCCATGCAAATGGATATGTGATTTTAATGCCGGTAATGAAGACACACTGCACATCCTTCTGGATGAGTTGGCAGCCGCATTGTACCTTGTCGCTGATGCAGCTGCCATTGTGCGTGAGAAAAACAATCCGTTAGACGACCTGGATGTTGGCAGCTTGCCTGCCCTTGGGACCTTGCGCTACTTCGAAGCTGATTTTTTGCCCTTCTTTGAGTGACTTGAAACCGTTGATATTGATCGCGGAGAAGTGCGCGAATAAATCATCTCCCCCATCGTCGGGAGCGATAAAACCAAAGCCTTTTTCGTCGTTGAACCATTTAACTGTACCTGTTGCCATGTAACGCTCTCCTTGCGATTAAAAAAACCTGCTGCTTGTTGCCGCCTTGTGCCCCCTCTTCTTCCACCCCCCGATGGAAGAAGAGGGGGACAAGGCAGACCCTAGGCGATGTTCACATTGACGGACTTGCTCTCTGCCTTTTTTGACTTGGGCAGTGTGACATTGAGCATGCCATCCTTGAACTCCGCAATTACACTGGATTCTTCTACATTCTCCGGCAGCCTGAAGCTGCTGCGCACAAAACTGCCGTAAGCGCGTTCAATCCGGTGAAACCTCTTGTTTTCCCCCTCCTTTTCCTGCTTGCGTTCACCCTGAATGGTCAGCATGCCCTCTTGCAGAGAGCCGCCAGAAAATACGATTCAAGCGATTACTGGCATCTTCCAATTCCCTGAAGGCGCGCTGATTATGCACAGATCGATTCTGTCGTCACCATCAGGAGATGCTGATTTATTTCTCGGCAATACTTATGTTCAGTAGGAATTTCCCTAGTGTGCTTTGGGAAGTGGGAAGTGGGAAGTGGGAAGTATTGCAAAGATAGTCGCGCTATCCATTTGTTTTATAAGTTATTTTCTTGGGTAATCTCACGCCTGAATGCCTGATTCGGGGAGGCGAGACAAGCAGTTCAACCACAAATCTGGACTGTGATGCTGCTCTATCGCGTCTAGTGGATGCTGATGCTGACAAAAACGTCAGCATGATCAATCCTGAAATAATTTATGCTCGACCGCGTAGCGCACCAGTTCCGCAGTGCTACCCAATTTCATTTTTTCCATCAGATGCAGCTTGTGGGTGCTCACCGTTTTGTTGCTGATAATCAGTTGCTCGGCGATTTCATTGACTCGTTTGCCAGCAACCAGCAGGCTGAAAACTTCAAATTCCCGATCGGAAAGCAAGGCGTGAGGTGCGCGATTCTCAGGTAACAAGGTATCAAAAGCCAGCTGTTCAGCCAGAACTGGGTCTATATACTTACCTCCGGCAGCAACGCGGCGTATGGCTTCCAGCAGGATTTCGGGATCGCTATCCTTGGAAATAAAGCCCGCAGCGCCAGCCTTGATCACGCGAGACGCGATCTGCGGCTCGTTATGCATACTGAAAACAAGAATAGGCAAGCTTGCACGACAGGCCTTGATACGCCCGATCAAGTCTATGCCAGCGGCCCCCGGCATGGTCAGGTCCAGCAGTACCATGTCAAAAACAGCCGGACTGTGCAGTTTTTGCAGCACCCCGGGGCCATCAACCGCATCGGCCGCCACCTTGATATCTACAGTCAACGCAATTATTTTTCTGATGCCTTCGCGTACGATGGCATGGTCGTCGGCAATCAATAGATTAATCATCAATTCTTCTCCCGGGACATACATGAAAAATCGGTATCCGGACGAAAATGACCGTCCCCTCGGATGGTGCGCTGTCGATTATAACCTCGCCACCCAATGCGATAGCGCGTTCGCGCATACCCATCAAGCCAAAAGATTTATTAGACGAGTTAATGGCCGGATCGAAGCCCTTGCCGTCATCGTGTATTTTCAGGACGATATCCTCACCGCTCTGCTCGACGGTAATTTCAACGCGCGTAGCCTGAGCGTGGCGTGCGATATTGGTCAACGATTCCTGCACGATGCGAAACAGTGCCACGGTGCGTGCGTCGTCCAGAGCAACCGATTCATTGATGACCCGTAGCGTACAGCTTGTATTCGTGCGTCCGGGAAATTCGTCACATAGCCACGCAATGGCGGGAACAATCCCCATATTCAGCGCCGCCGGGCGCAGATTGACTGTGACATCGCGCACCCCCTGTATGGATTTATCCACCAGTATCAGCATATCTTGTATCTTGGCTTTCAATGACGGATCGCGCTCGCTAAATTCGATGCGTAACAAGGAAATATCCATGCGTAATGCCGTCAAGAGCTGCCCCAGTTCATCATGTAGCTCGCGAGCGATGCGCTTGCTTTCCGCCTCGCGCAATGCCGAGCTATTGGCTGCCATGTCACGCAATAGTTGCTGGTAATTATGAAGCTCAAGTTCTCTGGACTTGTGCTCGGTAATATCACGCACTATGCTTTGCATGTAGCGTTTATTGCCTATTTGTATCGGGGTCGAGCGAAATTCGATATTGATCACGCTGCCGTCTGGCTTCTTGTATTTCACCTCGGCCACCCCACCCACCCCTGTCTCCAGCACGCTGAAAAAACGTGCTTTTGCCCGTTCAAACTGGTCGACAGGGCGCAATTCCCATAGCCGTGTCTGCATGAGTCGTTCGGGTGGCAGCCCGCTTTGCTGCACGAACACCGGATTGAAATCGACTATCATGCCGCTGTCGTCAACCAGTACAATACCATCCAGAGTACCCTCAAAAATAGCGCGGAACTTTTCTTCAGATTCGTGCAGTAGCTTTTCTGCGTGCTTGCGTACTGAAATATCGCTCAACACCGTGCGCACACTTTCAACACCGTTTTCATCCTTCTGGTACAGAAAGTCTAACTGCGCCCAAAAAGTCGAGTCATCGCCACGCCGCAGCATCACCTCGCAGACACAAGTGCCCATGTTATTCAATACAGCCTGAAAACATTTGTTCCAGCGCTCGTGGTCACTATTTACGATGAGCTGAGCAAATCGGCACTTGTTCAGCTTCTGGCGCTCAAGCCCGAGCAATCGGGTGCCGGTAAGGTTGATCTCGGAAATCAGACCCTGGTGGTTGAGGGTGAGATAGGCAACCGGTGCGAAGTCATAGAGATTTACATAACGGTCACGGGATTCTTCCAGTGCAAGCTGGGTCTGGCGCAGATTTTCGTTCTGCATTTCCAGTTCGATCTGATGCACTTGCAGTATGTGCAAGAGTTCTTCAGCCGGACGTATCGGCAACGCCGTATCCGGCGGACTGTGGGCAAGCCTGTCTTCAACGGCTGCGCGCAAATTAGTGCTATTGCGTCGCTCGGCTTCAGCCGGATTTTTATTACTCATTCGCGCTCCATTAGCACAACGGAAAGCTGTTTCAGTCTAAAAAGGGAGTCAATCTGCATATCCAGCCTGCATAAAGCTCAGTTGTCGGCAAATATACTCCAATTAAGGCTTGCGCGGTCAGTGGAGCGTCTCGATAGGGAAGAGATTAACCCGGATTGTTCATTAGCTGAATTTAACCCATCCCCCCTCCAACTCCCCCCTTGAAGGGGGGAGAGTATGCCACTGTACATGCCTTTTCCCCTCCCCTTCAAGGGGAGGGTTGGGGTGGGGATGGGGGAAGAATTTCCCAATGGATAGTGGGGATTAAGGAAGGCTGCTGCAGGCCCGGGCGGGCGACTAGAACGCCGCCCGTCCGGCACGTTCAGGTGTTTTGAACCACGATCTTGGGAAAGACTGCACTGTGATCCTGCGTCATGTCCGCGACTTTGACCGCGATGCGTCGGGCAATCTGCTTGTAAACCTTGGCAATATTGCCGTCCGGGTCAGCCACCACGGTCGGCGTGCCGGAGTCGGCCTGTTCGCGTATGCGGATGTCCAGCGGCAAGCCGCCGAGAAATTCGGTGTTGTAATCCGCGCACATTTTCTCGCCACCGCCTGCTCCGAAGATATGTTCTTCATGCCCGCACTGGCTGCAAATATGCGTGCTCATATTTTCGACGATGCCGACAATTTTAATGCCCACCTTTTCAAACATCTTGAGTCCCTTGCGCGCATCCAGCAGCGCGATGTCCTGCGGTGTGGTCACGATCACCGCGCCGGTAACCGGCACTTTTTGCGCGAGCGTCAACTGGATATCACCGGTGCCGGGGGGCAAATCCACCACCAGATAATCGAGGTTGTCCCACTTGGTCTGATGCAGCAGTTGATCGAGCGCCTGGGTGACCATGGGACCGCGCCATACCATGGGCGTATCTTCGCCATCGATCAGGAAGCCGATGGACATGGCCTGAAGTCCATGATTGCTCATCGGTTCCAGCATGTTGTCATCCGCAGAATTGGGCTGACCGGAAATACCCAGCATGGTCGGTTGCGATGGTCCGTAGATATCCGCATCCAGCACACCGACTCGCGCGCCCTCGGCTGCCAGCGCCAGCGCCAGATTCACCGCAGTCGTGCTCTTGCCTACGCCGCCCTTGCCGCTCGCCACGGCGATAATGTTCTTGACGCCCGCCACCAGTTTCACCCCGCGTTGCACCGCATGCGGCACCACTTTGCTGGACACGCTGACGCTGACTTTACCCGCACCCGGCAAGGCGGACGACAAATGCGCTTCGACCATAGACTTGATCTCGTCCCAGACACTCTTTGCCGGATAACCCAACAGGATGTCCAGTGAGATATCGTTGCCGTTGACCTTGACGTTTTTGACCGATTTCCCGCTCACAAAATCCTGTTTGGTGTTCGGGTCGATCAGGTTCTTCAATGCATTCTGCACATCAATTTCGGTAAAACTCATCATTTACTCCTGTTTATTAAAGGGTCGAAAGCGCCCCGAATTCAGTTGACTAAAACAGTCGGCATTGTAACGAAAGTTGCGGGGCTGTGTAAGATTAACTTCAGCCATGTCGCCCTTTATAACAGTGTGCTGCGGCATGTACCACCTCGGAATAGGGGATATCCGCGAGTGCGCCCCACTGTCGCATGCTGCCGTCCAGTAACGCATCTACATTCGCCACCTCGGCACTGTCATTCAGGACGTACTGTATTCCTTGCAGCCCGCCACATTGAACCCGTTTCTCCTGAGCATGCGGCAAAGGCGCGGTCATATCGGATTTGCCCAACGCAAAAGCAAAGGCACGCCGCAAGTGCAGGTGTAATTCCCTGCAACGGGTATGACTGGCTAGCGTCTGGCAGGAGACCAGTTCGCGTTCGGCAATCTGTATGCGCGCCGAGCGGGCGCATGAAACACAACGCGTCAGCACAGCCTTCTCGAACGGACAGGGGTGTTCGATCACTGCGGCCATGCTCTGCCGGAAGGCAGACTCATCCATGCGGGTTAATCGTCTCCCAGTTCAGGAGGCACATCACGCACTTCGTTGAGTAAATCTTCAGCATGCAACTCGGAATCAGCATGAATCATTTTGATAATCGCTGCTGATCCCTCGCTGAGTTCGGAGCGCAATTGTTTGACTCTCGCAGACGCATCACGATAACTGTCGTGCTGCTCCAGATTTTTCAGAAGCCGTATCGGCTGCGCGGTAATTCGATAAATATAATAAGGCATAGTTACTCGTTCGATTCCTGTAAAAGTAGCCAAAATACGGCAAACACGACGTCAGACTGACGTAACGCGACGAATACGAGCCCGGGCTTACGGTCGTTTCAGAAAAGTAATGACATTGGAACCGGGGGCGTTTTTGCTGCCACAACTGCCCTCGCCGACTCCGGCCTCCTGTTCTGCTTCATGCAACAGGTTGATGACATCCACATAATGCTTCTGCTTCACCATCATCAACGCGGTGTAGTCTCCTTCGTTGCGCGCCTGCACATCCGCACCCGCTTTCAGAAGACATTCGACTACATCGGTTTCACCGTATCCCGCCGCCAACATCAGCGGTCGCACACCATAAGTAATGGGCGCCTCGATATTAGCTCCGGCTGCAATCAGCGTTTGTACCACGTCAGCAAATCCGCATTTCAACTCGGCGTTGTAAACGGCCTTGCTCAGGGCTGTCCAGCCACGTTCCGCGCAGGCATTGATATCGGCTCCCGCCGCTATCAGCGCCTGCACCATGGGTAGCTTACCCGCATACGCGGCCAGCATCAGCAAGGTATCTCCCTCTTCGTTCCGCGCATTGACGTCTGCTCCGGCAGCCAGCAGTCGCTGTACTGTCGGCACATCACCCGTTTTCACTGCCTCAAACAACTCTGTAACCATGTGACTCTCCTGACTGTTGATACTCAGCGAGTGCTATGACTCGCTGCTTACACTATTTCTTTACGGTATTTTGTAACGCTTTGCGTATCGCTTCCGGCGAGTCCATGATGTTCATGAAACTGTTTTTACCCATCATGCTCAGGTCGGGAAAATTGATTGCGATACGATAGCGCGCATACAGTGCATAGACTTTGTTGCCCGATACCAGCACTTCATAGGGCAGATGCGCAGTGGACTTCAGATTACGGAAATCGATCTCTTTCATGATGAAATTATCATCCATGTATTTTGCATCGCCGCTGCCCTTCATTGCCACGCCGAACACGCTTTCCTTCTTGCCCGGAATATCGACGCGATAGACCTTGGAGATGCCGTTGGTGTTGCTCGACAGCTTCGCATCCACCGCCTTTACCGCCTCTTCATAGCTACCGTATTCTGCCAGCACGCTAGGTTCATCGAAGTATTCCATACCTATCATGTAATGATATTTGCGCGCCTGTTTCGCGGTCATTCCCTTGGCAGAGCCGAACTCTTCCACCTTGCCCAATGCTGTCGCCAGCGAGGCGGCCACACCGCTCAAATCACCGCTCATGCGATAGACATTCGCCATGTACAGCGGATTGGTATAGCTGACCTGTACGTCCTTATCGACTTCAGTGATCGCCACCCGTTGCACCGCACCATAACCGCCATGTTCCGATGCGGCCGCATTTTTCTTCAACTCATCGTTGGTAACAATGATGATATTGGCGCCGGCATAGGGCGCATATTCGCCGACCACGGTGTAGCCGCCCCCGGTCAGTGCGGTTTTTACCTGAGCCGTTTTATCGGCGACTGTCCCGGCAGCTTTCGAGCCCAGCACAAAAGGTTTGAGCAACACATCGGCTGCCTGGGCACTCGTCGTTGCGAACATCAGCATTGCAGATAGCAACATACTTTTTATTCTCATCATGTTTCTCCTTACTGTGGGTTGGTGGGTAGATACTCGTCAAACATTGAAACCTGAAACAGGCTAACGGGCATGGCAAGTAGCTACCCTAAATAATGAAGCTCGCCATGCCCGTTCCCCCCTTTCCAACTTTCCCCCGCAAGCGAGGGAAAGGGCAAACGAATCGCTACGCGAGTTTCACATTACTCCTTCAACAACTTATGCGCGCCATCGCAATAGGGTTTCTTCGCCGTTGCCTTGCAGCCACACAGCCAGACTTTGGTTTTCTCGTCCAGGGTGATTTTTTCTGGAGTGAATTGACTGCCTTCATGCGAGCCGTCGCAGAAGGGTTGAGATTTGGATTTACCGCAAGAACACCACCAGTATTCACCGGCTTCAAGTTCCATTACAAAAGGTGCTCGTTGTGCGCATACTGCTTTGTCCATTGTTCCCCCTGTTAATTTATGACAGCCACTGATACACGCGTCTTGGGCAAGCCCAGCGCCAGAAAAAACTGCTCGGCTAGCAATACGGCCGACGCGGGCCCGGCAAGATACACATCGCCCTGAACGAGTCCGGCATCGCCGCCAACGATTTCCCTAAACTGGCTCATCAGGTTTTCCTCGCGCTTAGCAGTTACTGCGCGCAAATCGAAACCTGCAACGTGTTCGAGGTAGTGAAAATTATCCAGCGCATCGTCCCACGCGCGCGCCACATTGTGCAGATATATCGCTTCCCTGCTCGATCCTATCCAGTGCAAATGAATAGACTGCGCATCGAGTGACAGGGCGTGCTCGATCAGACTCTTGATCGGCGCAAAACCGCCATCGAAGGCAATGAAATACAGGGCGCGGGGCGATTTTTCGTGCAAAATAAATTCGCCTTGCGGGCCTTCCACTTCCACTGAGTCATTGCATTTAAGGTGATCAAAAACATAGTCTGAGAACAGGTTGCCGGGCTGTCTGCGCAGATGAAACAACAGATTGCGGTCATCACACGGGCAACTGGCTATCGGCAGTTCCGCGCTAAAAGCGCCGCCGACACGCAAACTCACGCTCTGTCCTGCGAGAAAACGCAAGCGCTGAGTGCGCGGCGTTTGCAGATGCAGTAATAACATGTCACCTGCAAACTCTTCCGTTTTTTTCACTCTGGCGCTGAGTTGCTGGAAGGGAATATCCTGCACGCTACCCGCCACCGGAGCCTCCAGCACCACATCGCTGACTGCCGTATTGCTGCACAACAGCACGTAACCCTGGCTCTTCTCCGTCTCGGAAATAACAAAATCATGGTTAAGGGTTTTTTTGACCTGTCCCGAAACGATTTTTGCCTTGCACAGGCCGCAATTACCACCGCTGCAACCGTAACTGAGCGGAATGCCCGAACGCATTGCCGCTTCCAGCAAAGTGTCCTGACCTTCGACCAGAAAGTCGTGTTTGCTGGGTAATACCGTCACCTGTGCGGCCATGACACGCAGCATATTGTCCCTGATCGCCAGAGGATTACTAAAACCAGGCTCCATAGCTGATTCGACCTCATTTTTGATCCACAACTTCAGGTTTTCAGCCATCAGCCGCGTATCGGCGTTAGCCTGCTCTTTAATTGCGTCGAGTTTGTCCCACAGCTTATTCAACAATTTATTAAATTGGCTGACCTGTTCCTGGTTGTCAGCCAATATTTTACTAAGCTCAGCGAGTCGGCTTGCCAGCACTTCCACATCGGGCAAGGCGCGTTCAAATACCCGTTTGCCAAAAGCCAGCTCCCTGATTTTTTCTAACCGGGTGAATTCGGCGTTATCTTCCAGTTGCGCATCCGGATAGCAAGCCAGCAAGCTTTCGACAGTCACTTTCCCGTCGAAAGAAATCATTTCGCCGCTCTGGATTTTCTTTTGCAACACCGCACGGGTCACACCAACCAGTCGTGCCGCGCGGGTCACAGTTAGCAACGCATTCATGTGATCTCCACGTCTCCCATGTTGTCCGCTTACGGATGCATCACAGGACGCTATTCATCGCCCTGCGGGTGGAACCACTGCAATTTTTCTCTTAACTTGACCACGCCGCCGATGATAATCAGCGTCGGCGCTTGCGGCTGCTCACGTTTGGCTATGCCCGGCAAGGTGTGCAATGTGCCGGTGAACACACGCTGATTTCGCGTGGTGCCTTGTTGCACGATGGCGATCGGTGTCGTCTCCGGCATACCATGCGCAATCAGTTGCGCACATAAGGTATCCAGACCGTGCAACCCCATGTATACCACCACGGTCTGCTTGGGTCGCGCCAGCGCAGCCCAGTCCAGATTCATCGTGCCATCCTTCAGGTGTCCGGTAACGAACATGCAGGACTGCGCGTAATCACGATGCGTCAGCGGAATGCCCGCATAGGAGGCCACGCCGGAAGCGGCTGTGATGCCGGGAACAACCTGAAAAGGGATACCTTCCGCCGCCAGGGTTTCGATTTCCTCGCCGCCGCGCCCGAAGATGAACGGGTCGCCACCTTTGAGACGCAATACACGCTTTCCGTCCTTGGCCAGGCGCACCAGCAAGGCATTGATCTCTTCCTGACGCAGGGTATGATCCGCGCGCTTTTTGCCGACAAAGATACGCTCCGCGTCACGTCGCGCCATCTCGACTATGGGTTTGGATACCAGATTGTCATACACCACCACGTCGGCCTTCTGCATCAGGCGCAGCGCGCGGAATGTAAGCAAATCAGGATCGCCGGGGCCCGCACCCACCAAATAGACCTCACCGCGCTGAATATTGTCTTCGTCCTGCAACATTTTGTGCAGCATTGCTTCCGCACTATTTTCATCGCCCGTCAGCACTTTTTCGGCAACCACGCCTTCCAGCGCATTCTCCCAGAAGATGCGGCGTTTTGCCGGATTGGTCACGCGTTGCTTGACTTGCTGGCGGAAGCGTTCCGCAAATGCAGCCAGGCGGCTGTAATTCTGTGGAATCATGCTCTCCAGCATGCCGCGCATCATGCGGGTCAGCACGGGCGAAGCTCCCCCGCTGGAAAACGCCACCATCAGCGGGGAACGGTCAAGAATGGCAGGCATGATGAAGCTGCATAATTCAGGATCATCCACCACGTTTACCGGAATATTGCGTGCGTGCGCCTGCTCGGACACCTGTTGATTGACACTGCGATCATCCGTTGCCGCAATGACCAGCGCGATGCCATCAAGATGCAGCGCGTCGAAGCGGGCCACAATGCTTTCAACACTCTGCTGCTCGGACAATGCGCTCTTGATCTGCGGTGCGACCACGCGCACCCTAGCACCCGCGTCCAGCAACACCCCCGCCTTGCGCGCAGCGACTTCGCCGCCGCCCACTACCAGACAAAGTTTGCCTTTGACGTTCAAAAAAATCGGTAAGAAATCCATCATTGAACAGCCTTCAAAATTAACGGGACCAACGCCTGCGGCAGATTTAATTTGCCCGAAAGCGCGAATTCATGCGCGCGCGGCGACATTTTCTGCCAGGTTTTTTTGATGATCTGTATCCACTTTTCCTCGTCATACTCGGGATGAGCCGAGGCGAATCCGATCATGTAATACTCGATAAAAACCAGATCCGCCACATCTTCCATCAACTGTGTTTCCGCGTTGATCTTCAAGCCTTTTTTACTGATGGTAGTGCGCACGCGTGCGATCATTTCATCGTCATAACCCGCTTGTTTCATCAACTCGCCAGCCGTCTCGGCATGAAATTTGTACAGCCCGGTACGCCATTGCAGATAGCCCGTTCTGTCCATGGGATAGGCGTTGCGCGGACTCTTCCAGCGTTGTATATGCTGGGCGCGCACGGCGAGCTTGACGGCTTCCGATGCTTCAGGCGCATAGCGCTCCTGCATTTCGGTCATGCGTAGTGCGTAAAGCAATTCTTTCGGATATTCCCTGCCCTCAGACATTTCCATGTTCGGGTCTTCGGCATTGGCCCGGTCAAAAGCTGCAAGAGCAGCTTGATAAGTTTGCTGATTCATAGTGTGTTCCCGATGTTTGATGTTGGTCGGCATTGTTGTTCCATTTGATGCCGGATAAAAGCAACGAAACGGGTGGCCCAGTAGCAACTGCCTATGGTGCGCAAGTGGGTATAGGAGGCCAGTAGATTATGCAACACCAGTCCGTCGCGCTCTCCATCTATGCCATAACCACGCTCGACATGGTAAGCGAAGCGGGAATCGTGGGGAAGATTTTCCAGGCTGGAGTAGTGAAATTCATGCGCGCGGATTAAAGAATTTTCGCTCAAATTTGCCCCCTCGCCTGTTTGTGTGACAGGGTTAGACTGCGGACGCGGCCAGGGATGCGCCTCTTCTTCCTTGAGATGCACATAACCCCGGCCAACAGGCTTGGCGTGCATCTTTACATCGCCGGGTATCGCACCCACCATCTGATAATGACGCCCCTGATAGTCGATGCCGCGTGACAGATACATCAGTCCGCCGCATTCAGCATAGGCGGGCATACCGTTCTCAATCGCCTGTTTGATTTGTGCACGCAATGTGCTGTTGGCTTCCAGTTCGGCTGCGCAGGTTTCCGGAAAGCCGCCGCCTATGTAGAGTGCATCCACGTCGGGAAGATTGTCGTCACGCAAGGTATCGAACGGCACCAACTCGCCACCCGCTGCTGCCAGCGCATCGAGATCGTCCGCATAATAAAAGCCGAAGGCCCGGTCTTGTGCGATGCCGATGCGTATTTTGTCTTTGGGGGGAAAAGGTATGACTGCGGCCGGTACTTCCAGCGGCGGCTTTTGCGACAATTCCAGCAGCCTTACCAGATCGACCTGCTCCGCAATCGCCTCGCCTATCTGCTTTATTTTGGCCGTCGCGACATGAGATTCATTGCTGGGCATCAGGCCGAGATGGCGCTCAACGATGCTCAGGCGTTCATCGTGATGTATGGCACCGATCACCGGCACGTCGGTGTAATGTTCGATAACGGCACGCAGTTTGGATTCATGGCGGCTGCCACCAAGATTATTCAGAATGACGCCGGCAATATTGATGTCGCGATCAAATGCCTGATAGCCCAGTATCAGCGGCGCGATGCCGCGCGTCATGCCGCGCGCATCGATTACCAGAAATACCGGCAGATCGAGCATCTTGGCCAGCGCCGCATTACTGTTACTGCCATCCAGTGCGAGGCCGTCGTACAGTCCCTTGTTTCCCTCAACCAGACTCACTTCAGCACTGTGACGCGTGAAAGTGGCGACGATGTCGTCGCGCTCCATCAGATACAAATCAAGATTGCGGCATGGATGACCGGCCGCTTGCGAGAGCCACATCGGGTCGATGTAATCGGGTCCCTTTTTATAGGGCTGCACCATGTGACCGCGCGCCGTGAGCGCGGCACACAAGCCGATGCTGACCATGGTTTTGCCAGAAGACTTGTGCGCAGCGGAAATCAGCATGCGGCTGATCATATTGAGTAGCCTCTGAAGCAGTGCATAAGTTCGCTGTTCAGAGCGTTTTTTTGGGTATCTCGCGCGGCACGAAATTCAGCACCCGGATACCGACGGCGGTAATCAGAAAAGCGATCCCTACACCGCCAAAGCCCAGCAGAACTTCAGGAAGCGAAGGAGAATACAGGCCAATTACACCATCGCCAAAGCTGCTTTTAACCTCAAAACCCGGGAAAATGGACAACGGGAAGGCCTGTCCGCCGATGATGAACACATACAGGAAAGCAAACCCGCCCAATATGACCATAGCGGATGCCACGGCAACATGTTGGGTTTTTCCCCAGCCTGGCAGATAGATCAGCAGCAGCGGCAACAGATTACCCAGCACCACATACCCCGCCCAGAACAGCAGCGGATAAATCCCGCCATCGGCAAGTATGAAGCGTTCGAACTCCACCTGGCGCGCGAAGTACAGATTGGTCAGGTGATACACCACGACAAAATACAAGGCGGCTACCACGAATACACCCAACAGATTTTTCATGCGTTTCTGTACATACTCGTCCAGCATCTTGCCATTCCATTGATAAATGGCCGATTGCACGATGTGGAACACCGCCAGTCCCCAGGCAAAGGAAATGACGATAAACATGGGCGGCAATATCGCCGACCCGTAGGCCTGACGCGCCACCAGAAAGGAAAAAATCACGCCGGTGCCGGTCGTCAGCGCAAACCGCCATATAAACACCACAAAGCCTGCATGTTTGGACCACGGTTGCATGCGCGCTTCCATCATGGTCCACAGATAGACGACAACTGCGGCAAACATGGCTGAATACAACAGCACATTCCAGGCAAACACAGACGTCAGGTTATAGTTGGTTGCTGCAACGATGATGCGATCGGGCCGCCCCAGATCCAGCATTAGCACAGTCAATCCACCCGCCAGCATGGCAAGCGACAACAGACCGGCCAGCGGCGCCCTGGCCTTATAGGCAGGCTTGTTAAAGACCGATCCTATGGATGACACGTTAAGTACGCCGGAAGCCGCCACAATCATGAAAATGGCAAATACATGCGGAATACCCCAGACGATCTGGTTGTTCATCCCGGTGATGATGTGACCGTGTTCCTCCATCATGTGCACGGAATACAATCCGGCGAGCACGATCAGAGCTGCGACCGAAGTCAGCATGTAAAAGAGTCGATTTTTGAACGAAAATGGAGAATGGCTGTGCATTTTATTTATAACCCCTGATAACGGACGCCGGGATTGAGCCCCAGATCAGCGCGCACCTGAGCGGATGCTACAGTGCGTATCCTGGTGGCAATCTCACTATCGGGATCATTTAGATTTCCGAACAGTATGGATTTATTTGGGCAGGCTACAGCACAAGCAGGCTGTTGTCCCTGATCGATGCGATGTACACACATCGTACAGCTCTCAACGGTACCCCTGCCGCGCGGCACATCCGGATTCTGATTCTGTAGCGGCTCGTGTACGAAGGAACGCGCCTTGTAAGGACAGGCCATCATGCAATAACGGCAGCCGATGCAAAGGTGCTTATCCACCAGTACGATACCGTCAGCACGCTTGAAAGAAGCCCCCGTCGGGCACACGTCAACGCAGGGGGGATGCTCGCAATGCTGGCACATCATCGGCAGAGAAGTTTCTCGTCCGGTGCTGATGTCCTTGATTTCAATCTTGCGTATCCATTGCGAATCTGTCGAACTCACCCCGCCTGACAAGCCGTTTTCGGTGTTGCAGGCAGTCACGCAATCATTGCAACCTTCTGCGCAGTTCGCGGTTTCGATCAACATTCCCCAGCGCACTTTGTTGGCATCAGCCTTGCCATGAGCCATGTCGAACAGGAATATCCCGGGGGCAATGGAAACGGCTGCCACGCCCATGGACATCTTGAGGAATTGCCTGCGCTGCACGTTGATTTCGCTCATTTTGAGTTCCTTTTCAGCCAGGCGCTCTTGCGCTCACCGGAATGACACTCGAAGCAATCAAGTTTCACTGCCTCATAGCGATGGCAGGCGACACAAAAGCTGTCATCGCGTGCAATCACGCTGTCATCCTTGGTGCTGGCATGACATTCGATGCAATTCTTGAGACTGATCTTGTCGTCGCGCACGCCTTTGTGCACTACTTCATCGCGTTGATGCGTAAGCAGGTGCATATGATTCTTACGCATCCACTGTGGTTCTTTTACGCACTCGCCACCTTTGCCGATGTCAAGTTTGGGAATAGCCGAACTTTCCGTTGCATACGCAGGAATGCACAGACACAACACGGCAAGGATGGATAGCAGTCTCAACATAGCATCTCTATTCGCCAAGGCCCATCTGGATATAGCCGGTCGGACATACGTCGGCACAAATATGACAACCAATACACTTGTTGTAATCGGTGTCAACATAACGGCCCAGCGTAGCCTTGGCCTTAGGCACACGGAATACGGCGGTCTGCGGGCAATACATCACGCAGTTGTCGCACTCGAAACACATGCCGCAACTCATGCAACGCTTGGCTTCTGCCACAGCCGATTCCTGACTGAGCACGCCCAGGCGATCTTCAAAGTTACCCAGTGCAGATTGCGCATCCAGCGTAACGATGTTGCGCTTATTGCGGGCGACGATGGAAAAATGCCCCATGAACAGCTTGTCGTGCGGGATGACATAACGGTCTGAACGATCATCGAAGTTATGTATGGCCACATTTGATTTGTCTGTGCCACGCAAAGGCTCATGCGTCTCTTTAACATCCAGACCTTTTTCGAGCATTTTGCGCATCAGATCGAATTGATGTGCATCAATCTTCGGACGTTTTTCCAGATCCATGCCATTGAGGTAGTTGTCGATGCCATCAGCCGCGATAGAGCCATGACCAATCGCAGTAGTGAGCAGATGAGGCTTGATGATATCGCCACCGGCAAACACGCCCTCTTGACCTTTAACCAGATAATTGCGATCTGTAGTGATAGCGCCCTTGCCATTGTCGAACTCTTCCAGACCGGTAAAGTCAACTGCCTGTCCAATCGCAGAAACGATCAAATCAGCTGCAATATCCTGTTCCGTACCTTCGATATTTTTAACTTCCAACCTGCCGCCGACCATCTTTGCCTCGCACTCACATACACGCAATGCCGTGGCACGTCCGTCCGCACCGCGCACGATGCCAATAGGTACCAGAGAACCGCGAATGTGTATGCCTTCAGCCAATGCCTGCTCGATTTCGTGCTTGTTTGCCTGCATCTTGTCGATATTGAAAATCGATGTCAGCGTTACTTCGGCACCTTGCTTGACCGAAATTTCAGCCACATCATGTGCCATTTGCCCCGAGATAGCCTGTTCGAAATCAGTCGGCTTTGACTCTTCCAGATGACCCAGGCGGCGGGCAACGGTTGCCACGTCGATAGAAGTATCACCACCACCGACCACCACTACGCGCTTGCCTACGTGTTGCAGACGGCCATCATTGAATGCCTTGAGGAAAGCAGTCGCGGTTACTACGTTGGGTGCCGCGCTGTCTTCCAGCGGCAATGCACGACCGGCTTGTGCGCCCATACCCAGGAAAACCGCATCAAATTCACTGCGCAGCTGTTCCAGAGTGATGTCTGTTCCCACGCGGCAATTCATGCGAGTCTTGACACCCAGATCGATGATGCGTTTGATTTCTGCATCGAGTACATCACGCGGCGTACGGAATCCGGGAATGCCGTAGCGCATCATGCCGCCCAGATGCTCATGATCGTCAAATACAGTGACTTCATGGCCCTTCAGGGTGAGCTGATAGGCACATGACAAACTGGCCGGGCCGCCGCCGATTACGGCAACTTTTTTGCCGGTAGGTGCGGCATCGGTGCTATAGCTCAGATTATTGGCGATCGCATATTCACCGAGGAAATGCTCGACTGAATTGATACCGACGTGATCTTCGAGTGCGTTACGATTACAACCGGTTTCACACGGTGCAGGACAGACACGACCCATCACCGACGGAAACGGATTGGCTGTCGTCAAACGACGCCATGCATATTCCTGCCAGGACATGGTTGGTTTGCCATCTTTACCAACGGGAGGCTTTTCGGTGCCACGCACGATAGACAAATAGCCGCGAATGTCTTCACCCGCCGGACAGCTTCCCTGACAGGGAGGCGTGGATTGAATGTAGGTTGGACACTTGTGTGTGTAACTGGCCTGGAAAATTTGATCACTCCAGTTACGCACTTTGCTGTCTCCGTCTTTGTAACGGCGGAAAGTGATTTTTTGTGGCGTTTCGCTAACTACTGACATTGCCTATCTCCTATTTATTTTTGCCTAGCACAATTGCATTGCTGACCAATTGATGTACACCGCCTACCATTCTTCTATCAAACCCGTAAATAGGCATGACCTTGGTAAATTGCGTCTTGCATATCGCGCAAATACAAGCCATGAAATTTACCTTCTGCATATCCGTAACCTGTTGCAGCATTTCCATTCTCGGCAATGCACCCTTGACGCGCACATTGATCAAGTCATCGGTCAGCACGCCGCCGCCGCCGCCGCAACAGAATGTGCGCTCGTGCGTCGTGCTGGGATCCATATCAACATAATTATTGGCAACCGCTCTGATGATATTTCGCGGAATATCGAATTGACCGCCCGGATAATCACCCATACGCGATCCGCGTGCCACATTGCATGAATCGTGGAATGTAACGATGAGATTGTCGTTGGCTGATTTATCCAACTCAATACGCTCATCCTCTATCATGTCCCAGGTAAATTCGCATATATGCGCGGGCTGTTTATAGCGATGATCCAGTTGTTTTTGCAGCATCTGTGCAAAACGGTCATTGGCATCCGCGCCATCACCCACACCGGTCAATGTGTTCCAGAAGCTGTAAGCAACGCGCCAGGCATGGCCACATTCTCCGACCACGATACGCTTGACACCCAGCTCCAGCGCGGCCTGACGAATACGCAAAGCGGCCTGGCGCAACTGATCGTAGTTGCCTATGAACATGCCGAAGTTTCCTGCTTCCGACGACATGGACGAAAGCGTCCAGCTGGTGCCCGTCGCATGAAACACCTTGGCGTAACCGATCAGACTGTCTATATGCGGTTCGGCGAAGAAGTCTGCCGAAGGGGTAATCAACAGCACTTCCGCGCCCTTGACATCCATGGGGAAAAGCACATCAATCCCGGTAGCTTCCTTTACGTCCTCTTCCAGACCTTCCAGCGTATCTTTGAGCGCAGGCGCAGGCAGGCCCAGATTGTTGCCTATCTTGTGTACCTTGCCGAGAATTTCCAGCGAATACTTCTGACCATAGCCTATTGATTGCAATATCTCGCGCGCAGCCATGGTGACTTCAGCCGTGTCTATGCCATACGGACAGAAGACCGAGCAGCGGCGACATTCAGAACACTGGTGGAAATAGTTATGCCATTCGTCCAGCACTTCGCGAGTTAAATCGCGCGCGCCGACCAGTTTGGGAAATAATTTACCGGGCAGCGTAAAGTAACGACGATATACACTGCGCAGCAAATCCTGACGCGCAACAGGCATATTCTTCGGATCTTGCGTTCCGATAAAATAGTGACACTTGTCCGAACAGGCTCCACAGTGCACGCAGGCATCCATATAAACTTTAAGTGAACGGAAGCGTGTCAGCAGATCGCCCATTTTGGCGATGGCCTTGTCATGCCAGTCATCCACGAGATGACCAGGAAATCCGAGCGCCTCGTTAATTTTGTCCGTAGCAACGAAAGGACCCTTGCCTTCCATCGCACCCGGTATCAATTTAGGGATGATGGGAATACTACGGTAAGCGGGTGGCGTAATATCAGCCATGCTATTTCTCCGATTCCATTTTGGCGGCCCATGCAGAGATATGCCGTTTTTCTCTTGGGTTATCAGCCTGATTGCGGGTCGGCGAAAAAAATACTCCCGGTGCATGTAGCAACTTGCTGAAGGGGAAGATCACCAGGAGTACCACAACCGAGAACAAATGCAGTACGAGTATCGTATCTGCGGGCAGGGGCTGAATACTAAAATGCATCAGTCCTTGAAAAAATATTTTGACAGCGATCACATCCGTATGAGCAACAAACTTCATCATCAGTCCGGATATGGCGATAGCGATAAACAACAGCAACATCAGATGATCAGACGGCGTGGAAATGTAACGTATGCGCTCGACAAACAAACGTCTGGCCCACAAGCCGCACAGACCGAGCAGCATGGCTATCCCTGCATAGATACCGAATGGCTGAATAAACACGACCCAACCCCAAACAGGTTCGATGAAATAACGCAGGTGACGCAATACCACCAGTGCCATGCTGGCATGAAACAACCAGCCTAGCCCCCAGGTCCACAAGTTGGCTTTGAACAGGCTTTCGAACAACACCACCTCGCGTGTCATACGCAACACCACACCACCGGTTGTAGTCGGTGCAGGTGTGGTGGGTATCTTCAGCGGTGCAGGTGTAACAGCATAAGTACGGATGCGATGAAACAGCCCGACGACGAACAGTAGAGTCGCAAGATAAAAAAGAATCGCAAGCAGTGCATTCATCGTAGGGCCCTAATCCTTAGTGGATCAAACGCAACCAGTTGGCTTAGGCAGACCGGCGATCTTGCACGCCTGCTTACCTGGACCATAGGGGAACAAACCATACAGGTATTCACTGTTGCCCTTATCTGCACCCAGCTTCTTGCCGATGGACTTGGTCAACACGCGAACTGCAGGAGCGATCTGATACTCTTCAAAGTATTCACGCAGGAAATTGACGACTTCCCAGTGTTGATCGGACATATCGATGTTTTCAGTCTTTGCGATGTAATCCGCAACTTCTGCATTCCACTCGGACAAGTTAAGCAAATAACCTTCTTCGTCCGTTTCGTAACTTTTACCGCCGACTTCGATACTTGACATACTGATTCTCCTTCTGTGTAGAACTACTTAAAGCCACGATTGGCAAGTTTTGTTACTGGCTGCCAGTTCGACAAAACCAGCATAATCGACCGGCAAAACTCCTTCAACGAGTCGGTCGCCCAGACCGCGCGCGTCAAGATCGGGCATCAGCACATGCACTCTGAATTTCCCCATCGCTGCACGCAACTTTGCTTCTACTGCAGTACCACGCGTCACCGCATAGACACCATCCTCAATGAGCAGAATATCCCCACCCATTGCGGTATTCAAACAACTTTCCAGCGTATTGCTAGTCAGTGGTGATTTGTTGACGATATGTAACATGCTTGCCCCTTAAAAACTCAAGACCACGTCTTGTTCATCCATCAGCGCACCCATTTCAGCGCGACTGAGTACCGTGACGCCCACCAGAAAGTCTTCTTCGGTGAGGCCGCGTGCATCCATGGATTCCTTATCGACATACAACTTTTCGACATCATAATCTTCCAGCGCGCGATAGGCGGGCGAGAAGTTTTTGGTTTCGATACCCTTAGTCTGCTGCCCCTTCTTCAACTGATACACACCGTCATCCAGGAACATCAGCGACACATCCTGATCGAAGGCTGCAGTGATAAGCACCACTTCCAGCGACTCCAACGCATAAATCGTCCCGTAAGGTGCCTTGCGGTTGACGAACATGAACTTCTTAACATCACTCATTTCGTCTCTCCTCAATCGCCAAAGGTAACCAGGCGATCACACTTGA
Organism: Gallionella sp.; assembly: GCA_030681375.1. GTDB lineage: Bacteria > Pseudomonadota > Gammaproteobacteria > Burkholderiales > Gallionellaceae > Gallionella. Next base: position 63,690 of record JAUXWM010000037.1, on the reverse strand, counting down.
TGCCTGCTTCGACCAACTGCCCCAACCCCGAAATACGGAAACCCTGCGCCAGGTTTTCATCCTTGATCCCACGACGCAAAGCGGCTGCGACACAAACTACCAGATCAACCTTATGCTCCTCAGCCAGCTTGCTCCAGCGATTCACAATATGGCGGTCATCCTGTGGCGGCTCCGTCAGCTTTGACGCGTTATTAACGCCATCATGATAGAAAAATACACGCCACACCTCATGACCATTTTCGATGGCGGCCTTGGTAAACAGATAGGCCGAATCACTGGCCTGATGCTGATAAGGCCCTTCATTCACTACTATTCCGAACTTCATCTTTTACCCTCCGTTTAGAAGCGGATATGCGTAGAAGCGTTCAGATTAGCCCGTGAACCACGCCAATCGTCGATCAAATACTTGGTGAACGGCAAACCGGTCTTCTCGAAGAAACGCGGCCAGCCTATGCGCTCGATCCAGTCAGCAATACGCTCCCAGGGACGCGCATCTGCCTTGTAAACGGTAATGATATTCTTAACCGCTGCGCCCACTTCAGGCCAACGCGGTGCGTTGTTTGGCAAGCCAGAAGCAACCATCTTCATGAATGTTGGCTTGCCGCGCGCATTGGAATTCTTGCCGCCAACCCAAATCGCCAACTTGGAAAATTCAGGATCATTGATCTGCATCGGTGGGCAGGGAGGATAACAAGCACCGCAGCACATACATTTAGATTCATCAATTTCCAGCGAGGGCTTGCCGTTAACCATGGCAGGGCGAATCGCCGCAACCGGGCAACGTGCTACAACCGTAGGACGCTCGCATACATTGGCAACGAGTTCGTGATTGATGACCGGCGGCTTGGTATGCTGCACGATGATGGCGATATCAGCTTGACCACCACAGTTGATTTCACAGCAGGACGTTGACAGATGCACACGGTTAGGCATCTCTTCACGCCTGAATTCGTCGTACAACTCATCCATCAATGCCTTAACCACGCCCGATGCATCGGTACCCGGAATATCGCAATGCAACCATCCCTGCGTATGCGCAATCATGGTCACGGAATTACCAGTACCCCCTACCGGGAAGCCATGGCTTTCCAGTTCGGCGATCAACGGCGCTACTTTGCTCTCTTCAGACACCATAAACTCGATATTGGAGCGTATGGTGAAACGCACGCGGCTTTCTGCAAAATCATCAGCAATCTTGCACAGCTTGCGAATGGTATGCACATCCATCTGACGCGCCGTTCCTGCGCGCACCGTCCAGATTTCATCACCGCCGTGCGCTACATGATGCAGCACACCCGGACGTGGACGATCATGGTATTTCCAGTCGCCATAATTTTTAACCATCAGCGGGTGCAGATACTGCGTATTTTCCGGTACGCCGGTCTCTTTTGGCTTGCGCTTTGCAGCCGGCTTTTCAGCTTGAACAGCTTGATTCATTCTATTTCTCCTCAGGCAGCTTGTTTTTTAGCATTGATCTTAGCGACTTCTTCATCCCAGCCGTCTGTACGGACATAAGGGTTCATACGCGGTGAGTTAACCATGGATGGATCAACATCGATCTCCATCGCATCCAGGAAGTTGGTCAAGCCGATACGCTCAATCATTTCGCCGGTACGCTCATGTTCCAGCGCATTTTCAGCAAAGAAATCAATGGTGCGCTGACCAAAATCAACCAACTTTTCAATCGCCTCATCGGAATCCAGCTTGATAAACGGAATCACTACCGTACCCATCAAGCCGCCGATTTTCAAATGGCTCTTGCCGCCTACCAGCACTGTTGCACCCTTGTCCACGCCCGTTGCCAAAGCACCCGTCATGACATTGATGCAGTGCATACAACGCACGCAATCCTGATTGTTGATTTCAATACCATGGGTGTCGCTGACCGCTACACTGGTGATATGCTCGCCAGCCTTGATCTTGCCGATTTCCTTGACCTGGAAGGTTTTGGTCGGGCAACGTGCAACCACGTCATTAACCAGCTCATCCATGCCATGCTTGTCGAACCACTTTCTGGCCAACGCTTCATCGGTACGCATATTGTCGCGCCATGTACCAATAACTGCCATGTCAGCACGCTGCACAGAGTTCATGCAGTCATTAGGGCAACCAGAGAATTTAAACTTGAATTTATAAGGCAAGGACGGGCGATGAATATCATCCAGGAAGGTATTCAGCACCGCACGATGCGTCTTTGCTTCGTCGTAGCAGGACTGCTCGCAACGCGCCGCGCCCACGCATGACATTGAGGTACGCACTGCAGGACCCGCACCACCCATATCAAAGCCAAGCTCGTTGATTTCATCAAACGCTTTCTGCACGTTATCTGTCGTCGCGCCCTGAAACATGATGTCGCCGGATTGTCCGTGGAAAGCGATCAAACCTGAACCGTGGTTCTCCCAGAGATCACAGAATTTACGCAAAATATCGGTATCGTAGTGCATGCCAGGTGGAGGCATGATGCGCAGTGTATGAAACTCGGCCGCATCTTTAAACTTTGGCTGACCATCTTCATCCTTAAGCTCGGTAAAGCGTGGAATAACACCGCCGCCGTAGCCAAACACACCAACCGTACCACCCTTCCAGTAGCCCTTCTTGGTTTCGTACGATGTTTCCAGCTGACCCAGCAGATCAACAACGTAATCCTTATCTTTCGCCAGATCTTTAAGACCTGTTACAAAACTGGGCCACGGGCCGGACTCGAGTTGATCGAGATTGGGAGTGTCATGCATCTTCTTTGCCATAATTTTTCCTTTCAGTCAGCGCGCTGAGTATCACTAGCCGACAATTTAGTTTCGATAACCCAATATACTAATAGGGAGTGATTCAAATGGTTGATCTGTTTGCGGTTCGCCAACTCGCACATTGCTGCGCGCCCATCCTTAACTACAAAGCTGCATCTTCATTATTTGCCAAGGAGAATGATACGACTTCCCCATATTGCAAACCATTACCCGTAGCGGCTATTTTTTATAACCCCAACGGGTAACACGCTACCGTCCACAAGCAGTATTTCAAAATCGTTGCGATTCGATATACTCGCGGCCCAAGGAAATTTTACTGAAAGTCATAATGGCACAAATTAAAGAGCTGGTAAAATTTAAAATCCCTCTCGGAAATCAAGAAGTCGAATTACAGCAAATCGACCATGTCGAGGGTGGCATGAGCCTTATGCGCATCCGCATCCGCGAGGCTAAACGCTTCACCATATTCGACATTGATCCCGACACGGCGAGGCTATGGGCACGCACCATGAATGAGTGGGCGGACACGCAGAATACAGCCCACAATGAATGAATCCATAGCTGAAATGATCGATGCGGTATTCGACATCAGTTGCGATCTGGTTCCCGCAGGCTATCCGTTTGCGCTCTGGGATGCATTGATACAGCACCTGCCGTCGCTTCAGAATGAGACTTGCGTCGGCGTGGTGCCGTTGCGCACCGCGAGCAGCGAAGCGGGAATGTTGCTGCCCAAGCGTTCCAAGCTGGTGCTGCGACTGACAGCATCACTCGCTGCCGAATATGCCTGCCTGACCGGCCAACCGCTGAATATCGGCGATCACACCTTGCAGCTTGGCAGTGGCAAATTGCGCAAAATACAGGCTTATCCTACACTGCATGCGCATCTCGTGATTGGCGTCGATGATGAAGTAAAGTTTCTTGAAGATGTAACTGAACAGCTGACTGGACTGGGCATCGCCGGAAAACTTCTGTGCGGCATGCGCAACACCCTGCTGGCACCGGATCGGGCGATACAGGGTTACAGCCTAGTGATCCATGATCTCAAACCGGATGATTCCTTACGTTTGCAATATACAGGTTTAGGCGCCGACCGCCGTTTTGGCTGCGGCATTTTTGTACCCTACAAAGTCATCACTGATCTGGACTGATGACCGCGTGGGTTTTTCATTAAATTGGAGAAAAAGATGGGATACATAGTTGCAGGAAACGAACTTGAAGTAGACGCTGATGGTTATTTGCTGGAAGCCGATTATAGCGATGAGGTGGTCGAAGTCATTGCTGCCGCCGAAGGGATCGAGCTGACCCCCAAGCATTGGGAAATCGTCAATTTTATGCGCGAGCAATACCGCGAGCATGGCGCCACGCCGAATTTCCGCAATATGCTCAAAGCCGTCAACGAATTCTGGCCGGAAGCGGACAGCAAGGCATTGTATGATTTGTTCCCTATCGGGCCTGCCAAGCAGGCATGCAAAGTTGCCGGCTTACCGCAACCATTGGGCAAGGGCGGCTACTAATAGTTGACCGTCGGCGATCCTTCGAAAATTATCAGGACACTTGAATATGACTCATCAAAATTTGCACACCAACGTCAAACTGGATATGCGCGGACTGAGCTGCCCGGCACCGCTGCTGGGAGCCAAACGCATCATAAATGATCTGGAAAACGAACAAATTCTTTTACTGATGTCTGACTGTCCCGGCACCGGGGATGATCTTTTCGCTTGGGCGGAACAGACCAACAACCAGATACTGAAGACTGAAACCCTGGCGGATGGCGGCACGGCCTACTATGTCCGGAAAGGCACAGGAGAATCAGTCAAAGCAAACGTCATTCTGGATATTCGCGATGTTGCCTGCCCGGGACCGATAGTCGAGGCCAAAAGACTGCTAAACGGCATGAAATCCGGCGAGGTACTCAAGCTGGTCAGCAATTGCCCGGGGATACATTCCGATATCGTTGACTGGGCCAATGCAACCGGAGTGAAAATCGTCGACACCTCCGAAATTGCGGCGGAAGAATATGCCTTTTTCCTGGAAAAAGGTTAATTCCGCATGCGCATCAAGAGCCACTGGTTCAAGGCAGGACGCCAGCACACCCCGAAAGAGCTTGCCGGGGCGGTGTCCTTTACTGTTTCACGGATCGCCGATAACGCCCTGAAAAACACGCGCCAGGCAAAGTTTGAAGTCGCTATCGGACCGCAATATTTTGCCTTCCTCGCCGAATTTACGATATTTCTGATCCAGGTTGCCGACCGCATTGCTTACCAGCAACTCTCCGCAGAAGATCGCCATGCGTTTACCAGCACACTGGTGAACCGGGTGGGCGATACTTATGCCGAGAACCAGAGCCGCCTGCAAGGCGGTGAGCTGAGCGTATGCAAACAACGCTTCGTCGACCAGCTTAACCAGCGTGCGGGTGAATATGCCGACTTCGACTACGGCGCGGATGGCCCGTCTTTCCATTTCAGCCGCTATCTCGGTTTCTGCATGGAACAGGTGATGGATAAACAGGACAGCTTCTGGATTATCGACCAGATGATGAGCATCGAAGCGCCAAAATCCGTGGAAATGCTCGAAAAAACCATGCGTGACTTGTTCGAGAGCGAACCGCGTCAGCCGGTCAGCGCCGAATAGCATGGCGAGCCCGTTTGACTTGAACGACACGGTCAATTATCAGCGCTGGCGCGAGCAGAAGCTGGAGCAAGCCCTTATCGATTCCGGCGAGTTGATAGTCGAAATCGCCGACCCCGGCGCACTGACTACCGCAGAGCACGCCGCACTATGCTCACGAATCCGGCGCAGCAACATGGTAGTTTATGCCAGCGCAGTGCCTATGGATGAAATTGCGCTGCAGCACTTCGGTGCGCAATTCGGCTTACTGCGTCTGGATGCCAACTGGCTGGCCGGTGAACAAGGCATTACGAACATCACGGTCAGCACGGAAGATAATCAACGGCATGCTTACATCCCCTACACTGACCGTGCGATTAAATGGCATACCGATGGCTATTACAATCTCCCTGAAAAACAGATACGCGGCATGCTGCTGCATTGCGCGCAGAGCGCCGGTCAAGGCGGCGAAAATCGCGTGATGGATCACGAAATCGCCTATTTGATGTTGCGCGACGCGAATGCCGATTACATACGCGCGCTCTCTGCTCCCGATGTCATGACCATCCCCGCTCGAATAGATGAATTCGACGGCGTGCGCGCAGCACAGTCCGGACCGGTGTTTTCACAGGATGACGCCGGAAATCTGCACATGCGCTACACCGCACGTACCCGCAGTATCGAATGGAAACAGGACGAAACCACGCTGGCTGCGGTCGCGCTGCTGGAACGCCTGCTCGCTTCGGAATCGCAACATATACACCAGCTGAAACTGGAAAGCGGCATGGGCCTGCTATGCAACAACGTACTGCATGACCGCAGCGCCTTCACCGATGACCAGAATCACCCCCGTCTGCTGTATCGCGCGCGCTACCTGGATCGTTTATCCTAGACTGCGCTCTTACCCGGCTTATCTTTCACCGCATGATGCCGATACAGTGAACACCCGATTGACGTTAACAGCCATGCCATAACGGAGAACGATCATGTCCAAGTCACCCTCTTCAATACTGAAACAACTCCAGTATTCATTTCTGGCCTTCGGATTAGCCATGGGGCTGATTTTTCCGCTCTACGCAAATTTTTTCGTAGACTGGAAAGAGGGGATGCTGCTCTGGTTCTGTCTGGGTTGCATCATCGCGGGGCTTACGATAGGCATCGTGAATCACAGGCTGCTCGAATGGCTGCTGATCCGCAAGTTGAGACAGGTTGCCATTGCTTCTGAACGAATCCGGGGAGGAGATCTCCGCGAGGGATGTGGCGTGCGCAGCGCCGATACGGTGGGTGAAATCACTGAGGGTTTCGATGCGATGACCGCCGGCTTGCGTGTAACCATTCGAGAAATGACACAGTCCGCACAGTCTGTGGAAGCGGCAGCCAGTGAAATTGGCTCAGCCATGCTTGCACTGGGTTGCAATATGGGCGAGCATCAGAAGAACGCCACCGAGATCGCCAAAGTCATTCAGGGGATGGCCGAAGCGGCAAACTCAATTCTGGAATTATCTGATAAAGCGAGTCATAGCGCATCCAGCACCGATGATCAGATACGCACTGGTATCTCCTACGTTACCGCAACGGAACAAGCCATCTCCGAATTGGATATTTCCAGCGGTAAAATTTCAGCGAACGCCGCCAGTCTGGAAGTCAGCGCCGCTGAAGTAGAAACCGCAGTCTCGGCGATACGCGCTATCGCCGAGCAAACCAATCTGCTGGCCCTCAACGCGGCTATAGAAGCTGCGCGCGCTGGCGAACAAGGCAGAGGATTCGCAGTCGTGGCCGACGAGGTCAGAAAATTGTCCGAACAAGCAGCACAGGCCACCAAGCGCATCGACCTTGTGCTCGAACGCATCAATCAGGATGTCAGTTCCACCGTACGCTTCTCGGACGAAAATGCCAGAGCCGTACGCGCAGGCCTCGACGCCTCAAAACTATCCTCTGAGACATTCGGGAAAATTCAGCAATCTACCGCAGTGATGCATCGTTCAGTGGATGCGGTACATGAAGCCGCCGATGACCAGCAAATGCTGGTCGGTATTATCATGTCGCGTATCGCAGAAAATGAAGCGCACACCAACGACGCGGCACAATACACCACAAAATGCATTGCAGATTCGGAACGGATGACAGAAGCCGCGCACCGCCTTAACGACAGCGCCAAAAATTTTGTGGTCTAGCGGGCTGCCAGACAATATTCAGTCCGGCTAACCCGTCGAACGCCTATCACCGTCTCACATTCGAAAGATACTATGTCCAGATTGCTGTTGACCATGATCACCCTGCTCCCCGGCCTGGCCCTGGGTGCTGCGCTGCCGGTGGAAAAAATTGCACCCGGGATTTATGTGCATCACGGTGAACACAAGGACATTGATGCAGACTATGGCGGTGATATCTGCAACATCAGCTTTGTCATAGGCAGCAAGGGAGTCGCCGTTATCGACACGGGCGGCTCGCCCGTTATCGGCGCACGTTTGCGACAGGCAATACGAGAAGTCACTGCACTGCCCATCCTGTACGTCATCAATACGCATGTACACCCTGATCATGCGCTGGGCAATGCGGCATTCAAACAGGATAATCCTGTCTTTGTCGGGCACAGCAAACTCAGTGAAGCAATGGCGCAACGCAGTGGAATTTATCTGCAAAATCAGCTTGTATGGGTAGGTGCTGATGCGGCCGGGACTGAACTCATTCCACCCACGCTAGCGGTCAGCACCACGCACGACCTTGATCTGGGTGGACGCACGCTGAGTTTAACGGCCTATCCGGTCGCACACAGCCCTTCCGACCTCACCGTATTCGATACTGCGACCCGCACGCTGTGGACGGGGGATTTGTTATTCATTGAGCGCACCCCTTCTGTGGATGGCGACTTGCTCTCCTGGCTGCAAGTCATAGGGCAATTACGCGAAATCAACAGCACACGCACGGTTCCCGGTCATGGCGCAGTCACTGACAATGGACGGGCGGCGCTGGATGCCGAGGAACGCTATCTCTCAACACTGCTGAGCGATGTACGCAGCGCCATCGAACAGGGTCACAGCATGGAACAAACCATAGCCACAGCCGCCCAGTCAGAACAGGGAAAATGGGTATTGTTCAACACGACCAACCGTCGCAATATCGCCCGTATTTTCCCGATGCTGGAATGGGAATAGCTGCTTAAACGCTCACATCAATCGATAGATTTATGATATAAAACAATTGATTAACTGAATAAGCTAAGCAAATGGATCAGACTTAAAGTCTGAAGACGTGCCTCGACTTGTTTGCTTGCTTTACGTGCATCCGCTGCGCAGATGCACGTGCCCCATACCCTGATTAAAGATCACCCTTGCTTGCTGCCACCATCATATCCTTCATGGCTGCCATCACGCGTTCGGCCTGCTTGCGCGTATCGGCGGGCATCGCTTTTATCAGTTCAAGGTCCATCATCATCGAGATGACCCAGCGTTTACCACTGGCATCTTCCAGCAAGGCAATCCGGCACGGCATGAAGGCAATCATCATGGGGTCGGCTGTCAGCATTTTATGTGCGGTCAGACCATCACAAAAATTGAAAATCTCCATGCGCTTGGCCGGCTTCCCGGTCAAGGCCTCGATTTCCTTGTAGAGTTGATTGGCGCCGACAAATTTGAGGTTGTTCTGGTTGGCACGCAACTTAAGCGATTCTACAGCGTCATCAAAACTGACATTTTCCTGTATCTGTATGCGCGCGATCTGTAAGGTGACATTGGTATAGCTGAGTCCGGATGCAGGCTCAGCAGCCACGGCAACGTGCATAACAAGCGCCAGCAGCAGTGCGAGCAAGCTTGGTAATTTATTCATCTCGATTCCTTTCAAAAATATCAAATCATGCCGGGATTGCCCGCCATACCCTTGAGTTTGGGTACGTTAGGCGCGCTGACCTTAACCACCTTCTCGGCGCGCAAATGTCGTGCAACCAAATCCCATACAGGTTCACCGCCCTTGTCACGAGCCGCCTCGGTAACAGGAGCCCAACCTGCCACTTTGTAAGTCTTATTGGGATCGAGCAGTTTACCGTTCAGGCGCATATCCTGAATCCGCTGCCCCATTCCCGCATTCGGTTCACAGGTGTACTCCAGTCCGCCCACCCGCACCATGTCGCCACCTTGCTGATAATAAGGATCTGGATTGAACAGATTGTCGCCCACGTCTTCCAGCACAGTCTTGATCTGCATGCCCGTCATCTCGGTGACTGTCGTCATCGGATAGGTGATGGCCGTCTGATTGAGCACATCTTCCATGGTGATAGCCGAACCCGGCAGCAGCGATGTGCCCCAGCGGAAACCGGGAGAAAACGCGATCGGCGCATCCTTTTCTTTCATCAGCGCATCGAGCAACACTTGATCAAAACTGCCGTTAAAATTGCCGCGACGGTATAGCAAGCCATCGGTCGTGGCCAGTTTCTCGGACAATTTGCTCTCGTAAGGTGCGCGGTGTTTTTGCATTAGTGCAGTCATGCTCGGGTCTGCTGCCAGCAAGTTGGCGAATACCGGCAACAATTTATACTTGAAACTCGCCACTTTGCCTGCCTTAACCTCGAAATCCAGCACGCCGAGGAATTTGCCATTGGAACCGGCATTGGTCACCAGCGTCGTTCCGCCGCTATTCTTGACCGGGATGGGGGTCGGTATGCCGTCGTGGGTATGTCCGCCCAGAATCGCATCCAGCCCGCTGACGCGTGAGGCCAGCTTGAGGTCAACATCCATGCCGTTATGCGACAAGAGCACCACGACCTGAGCCCCTTTTTTGCGCGCCTCGTCGATGATGAGTTGTAGATTTTCTTCCTGTATTCCGTATGACCAGTCAGGCACGAAATAGCGCGGATTGGCAATAGTGCTGTACGGAAAAGCCTGACCGATAATCGCAACCGGAATCGCGTTGATTTCCCGTATGACATAAGGCTTGAATACCGGATCGCCAAAGTCGTTAGTTTTGACGTTCTGTGCGACCACTTCTATCCTGCCGCGCAGCACACCTTCTTCGGCTTCCTTGATGCGTTGCGCGCCATACATACACTCAAAATGCATGGTCATGACATCCACACCCAGTTCCAGGCAGGCATCTATCATGTCCTGCCCCTTAGTCCACAACGCTTGTCCGCTGCCCTGCCAGGTATCGCCGCCATCCAGCAACAAGGCACCGGGGCGTGACGCACGTATTTGTTTAACCAGGGTTGCCAGATGCGCGAATCCGCCCACCTTGCCGTAAGTGCGTGCCGCTTCGATGAAGTTGAGACTGGTGTAGGCATACGCTTCTGGCGAGCCTTGTTTAACGCCGAAATGTTTAAGCAGTGCATTACCTACCAGATGAGGGGGGCGGCCATTCGTCCCTCCCACGCCCAGATTGATTTCCGGTTCACGAAAATACATCGGGTTCAATTGCGCGTGGCTGTCCGTGATATGCAACAGGCTGACATTGCCATGCCGTGGCAATTCGTAGAAACGCCTGGCATCTGTCGCCGCATAGCTTTCATTGTTATTCAGCATGAAGCCACCCGCCGATGCGATGGCCAGCAACTGAAGGAATTCGCGACGATTCATGTCCATGGTAAATCCCTTATCTTGAAAAGGCAGGAATGGATTGCGTGCCGCATATTCAGCGCACTCAATTATATTTTGTAACGATCCTTCCCGCCGCGAACGGAGGGAAGGATGCACATGATGTTACTTGTTAACGGGTGATTCAGGGTCCAGCAACAACGCGACCAGATCCTTGATTTGAGCCTCGCTCAAAATACCCATATGACCAAAGCGGGGCATGTTGGCGCACGCATTCACGGCCTTTGCATTGTAGATGCGACTATAGGTATAACGCTGGTTGGCTTCAGTGTTGCCGCGTATCTTGCCAAAATTCAGCAGACTGGGGCCTATGGTTCCAAAGGCGATTTCCTTGGAAGACAACTGATGGCAGTTATAACAATTGCCGCCCGCAGGCTCTTCCGCCTTGTCGCTCCAGGTCATCCCCCTGCCGCTTTGAGCCAACTTCTCGCCCGCTTTCCAGTCGCCCATATACTTTCCGTCGGCGGGCCATTTGATGGCATCGGTCTGCTCAGCTTCCAGCCTGGTTTTTATTTTTGCGGGCAATTTATCGACATACTTGCTGCACATCGCCTGCAACTCATCCTGATTGACGCGTGTAGCCTTGGCGATCCCCTTGTCGCGGAAGTCACGTTTGACGATCTCAGCCGTTTTTGCGTCCAGCCCGCCTGCCGTATTCCCCGCCTGAGCGGACAGGGAAATCGAGGCTAGCGCTGCACTCACCGCAAGTCCAATAATCAATTTTGCATTCATGTTCGTCATCTCCTAACGTTTTAGACCCGGGCCTGCATATTCACCACCGTTTGCACTGACCGCCAGAAACATGGTTAATGCTACCGTTGCTTCAGATGCGAACTTGGGTTCAGGGAAGCGTTGCTGACGGAAGCAATCATTCAATCGCCACTGGAAGGAGCGCGTCAAGCCCTGCGAAACACGATAGGCTGGCCAACCGGCATAGGCCGTTTGCGCATCCTTCTTGTTATTCAGGTTAGGCAAATCCTGCATGCGGATACGCACATTGCTGGTTGCATGGCATGTTGAACAAGCAAAATCATAAGGGCCCGCACGGTAGTTAAAGATGCGTTTGCCTATCTCGTAGGCTTCTTTTGCCTGAGGATGCTTAGTCGAGACAGCCATCTTGATCCCTTTGGACTGGCCCACTACATACGTTGCCAGCGAAGAGATATCGGAAGCTTTCTTGTCAGAAGCGAACGGCTTGGCTGTAATCTCCTCTTCCGGAATACCTTGCAAGGTCGTCATGCAGGTCAATAAACGCGATTCCAGATCCTGTACCTTGCCGGTATCCTTAAAGTAGCGCGGCAGTTCGGTATAGACGCCCTTCACCACTCCTGCACCCTTACCCAGATCGCATTTTTCCAGCGTTGCCTGCTTGGGACCGGCGACGGTTTTCCATAACTCTTCGCCGCGCATTTCGTCAAAATCAGCCGGATTACCATCGCTGATCATCTCCCGATATTGTGCGATGCGATCCGAATCCGAAATTTCGTTCTCGGCTGCCGTTGCTGCACAACTGGTCGCCAATACCAAAAGCGGAATCAATTTTTTTACATTGCTGGTGTTCATCTATACCCCCCAGAAAAAATGTTCGTGAAAGTGACACAAGCCGTTCAGCTCGTCATGCTATCCCGCGATGCTGACCTCGTCGCTGCGCGTATCACCCTTGTTATCTACCCAGCTAACCGTTATTTTTTCACCCGCCGCCCCACCCTTGAACCGGAACAGCAAATAGGGATTCTTGGAAACGGATTGACCAAACTGTGTTTCCAGGACAGTACGTCCCTGATACTGTGCTTTAACTTCGGTGATGAACCAAGCCGGCACCAGCGTACCGTCCGCCTCTTTACGCAGTCCGGTTTCCATTTCGTGTTGCATAAGAATTTTTACTTCGGTTACGCCATCCTTGACAGCGGCGCGAATTTTCATTGGATTGCCCATCATTACACCTCGTAATCGATTTAATTGTGTCCGTTAACCGCCGCAGCCGCCGGCGGTTACCTTAACTTCTTTGGAAGTACGATAAAACTTGCCGCCCGCCTTGACCAGCGCGATGACATTCGCGGTTTGCCCCATTTTGACACGGGTCGTGATATAGGCCTCTGTCCCTTTTGGCAGGGTAAAGTTTGCGGCCAGCACGTTAGGGTTTTTATCCACGAAGATAGTTATTTGCTCGACATCGGCGAGCGTGCTGGCAACAGTGACCGGCACAACCGAGCCGTTTTCAGCAATTTCAGGTACCGACAATTGAATTGAAGCGGCACCATTCTCCGGAACAATCACGCCCAGCGCATTCAAGGCATCATCCATCGTCTTTGCCGAAAAAGCAGTTTTATTCCATTCCGCAAGAGCAACACCCGATTGCAACAGGCCGAGCGCACCAAACAATGCGAGCAGCCCGACCCCGCCGCCCGTTTTAAGCGCCTTACGACGCTGCAAATCAATTTCCATATTCATCAAACTTCTCCCCATTCAGATGACAGAACTACGATTGGACAGCAAAAACCCCGCTACAGACTGACAGTCTGTGTCAGCAGGTCAGAACCACTGAGGCGATGACACCCCAATTTAAAATTTATAACGCAACGAAGCCGAATAGGATTGCTGCGAGTGAGTCGTCGTATTAAATAGCGTGCCGGGAGCCGCACCAGCGGGAGGCACGGCATCACTGATATCTACTCTGGCGGTCACTTTGGGCGCATACATGAACGAGGCTGCAAGTTCAAGATTATTGCTCAGTGCGTAACCCCCGCCCAGCGTGTAGGCGCTGTTAATGATGCCCGGGAATAACATGTTGTTGAACATATTGCCCACGCCATTCTGTCCATTCGTCGCATTGGCTGGAATACCGTTTGCAAAGACGCTGATGGGGTTGGCGGAATGATTGTATCCCGCTCCGAGCCAGTATCCGTCAGCTGCATATTTGCCACCGACAGCGATGACCGTCTGATCCTTCCAGCCAAAATCCTTATATCCTGCCGCGCTGCCCCATTGAATCAGGCGATAGTCAGCAGTCACAGTGAAATTATTGTCAGCTGCATATGCAAATCCGGCTTTGATTTCAGCAGGTTGATCCAGCTGATCTGCGAACACTTGACCGAATCCTGCACCGGCAACCGACATTTGCGTCCCATAATTCATGCGTATCTTCGAGTGATAAGAAGCGGCGAGCGTCAATTCGGGACTGGTGTTGTAGTAGCCGCCCAGTGCGATGCCAAAACCGGTATGCGAAGACGCTTGCGCGCCGCGTTCACCGCAAGACTGCCGGGCATTGCGACCGATGTATCATACGAAATTGCCAGCATGCCGTACTGCAGCACAGGCGAGAAACCCAAACCGTAGTTATCCTGGTTATAGGCGATGGTTGGAATCACCTTGAGTATGCTCAACGCGGTTTTGGCTGCGACATGCGTGCCTTTGGGTGCGCCGGTATAGTCCACACCCATGCCCGCTATCCCCGCCATGGCAACACCGTAAGTCAGGTTTTCGTCCAGTCGGCTGGAAAATGAAATATCAGGAATATAACTGGTATTCGCAGCACTGTTGGCCACCAGCGCACCGCCACTCATGCCATCGTTGGTAACGGATGGCCTGAACACCACCAGACCACCAGTTACTTCCCTGCCTGTCGATTTGCCCAGCATGGCCGGATTGGCAAAGGTGCTCTCCGCGCCCACAAAATGCGCTACACCCGTACCGCCCAAAGCCGTATTCTCCGCGCCCACCGACATCATCGTGTCACCGTTGGTAGCATACGCCATAGGGGATGTCATGACACCGGCAACCCACATCGAAATAAAACGTATTTTCATGCTCACACACTTCCTCAATCGTTCCTGTTTAATCCGGGTAACCTTTTACCAAGGTCATCCGGATTAAACAGCTCCTGAGAATACAGATGCAAAACAAGTCATAAGTATCTAATTTCTCAAGATTTTTTGTAAAAAAACCCGTCCCCTCTCAGGAACGGGCCTGTTATCCTGCTCGTGCTGTAACCTTAGAAGCTGTGGCTGTACATCAACTGCCAGTTGAGCTGACTGTGATCGATGCTGTAACCACCTGATGCGGCAGGAGCGGTTACTGTCACCTTAGGCACATACACCAAAGATGCGTTCACTTCAGAGACTTTGCTCAGCGTATAGCCTGCGCCCACCGTGAAATGATCCTTGACGATGGCCGGGAACAGCGGATTAACGGTGCTGTCGGGAACGGGATTGTTGGCCAGATTCGCACCCGCTCTCAGCGTCAGCTCAGGAGATGTACGATAAGCCAGACCGATGTTGAATACATCCTGATCGGCCCAGTTTTGAGGCATTTTCATATCCATGAAGAGGCCGCCCATGCCAGTAGTGCTGAAGGTCATCTGGAAATTCTTCATGACCTTGGCCCAGCCGATGCGCTTGTAATCGACGGCTATCATCAGATCATCATTGGCCTGCAAAGCCATTCCGAGACCATAGGTTTCAGGAAACTGGAAATTCACGATACTGACCGTACCGTTCAACGTATAGGTCGTTCCCGCTGGGCCCATGGTACCCGCATTATCGATCATGCTCATCTGAGCGCCACTGGTTGTCATGTCGCCCAGGCTGGTCTTGGAATGATAGGTTGCGCCTACCGTCAACTGCTTGTTGACCTTGTAAGTCATGCCCAGCTTCCCGGCGAAACCGGTTGAGTTGGCCTTGCCGGAGAAACTGCTGCCGTCGGTAAAGTTGAAATAACCGACGTTGGTCGCACCAGCCAGGAAGAAAGGCAATCCTGCTGCACCTGCACCAGTTGCCGTCAAGTTGCCGCCTGCTGCCAGCGCACCCATTTGTCCGGAAGACATCGCCATCTGCAAATCCATACCGCCCCAGACAAAGTCCAGAGAACCGGCCAAATTGAGATCGGGGGTTACATTGTATGAAATCGGCACGATCAGGTTGCCCACGCCCACTTCGGAACGTGACGGACCGGCACCCGCGCTCACCCAGTCATTAGCGGTATATTCGGTTCCCATACCGCCTTGAGCAAACACACCGATACCATAGGCCAGAGGACCGTCTTTCTTGACCCAACCGCCGGCTGGCATGAAATAGGATTTGCCGCCGGAGTTCGCATCAGGCATCCCTGCCATTTTGGAGGTCACGCTTGGATGCAATCCGCCTATGGCCACATCCAGACGGCTTGTGCCGTCTTCCATCAAACCCAGCGTCGCGGGATTGTTTGCCATGGCCGCCGCGCCGTTATCGAAGGCCATGGATGCACCACCCATACCTGTCGAGATAGGGCCATAGCCTTCCATCAACATGCCGTTAGTGGCATGTGCCAGCGGTGATGCCATGACACCGGCAGCGAACATAGCAACAACAAGTTTGTTCATCTTCATGCAAATCTCCCTGATATTTAATTTGTGTTTTTAATAAAGTTTACTGCCTGATATTGCCACTACTAAACAAGCTGTTACACGAACAGACAGATGTCAGTCTCTCCGGCAAATCCGAAAAACGCTGCTGCACCGGCATATTCGACCGGTTCGATAAATTCGCTCTTGTCGAACTCAAACAGATCAACCGTCATCTGACAGGCAACGAATTTGACATCCGCTTCCAGACACAAGTCACGCAATTCCTCAAGCGAGGCAACGCCATGCTTCTTGAGCTTCTGCTTCATCATCATGGTCGCCATGGATTCCATGCCGGGCAGCATCTGCACCATTACCGGCATCGGGATAGGCATAGGCATCGCGGGGTTGGCCAGCGGACTGATCATTACATTCGACAAATCCTTACGCAGCAATTGCAGGCCGTAAAAAGTGAAGAAAATTTGCACATCGTAACCGAGTGCAGCAGCAGTGGACGCCAGAATAAACGGCGGATAAGCCATATCCAGTGTGCCTTTGGTGGCGATAATCGCCATTTTTTTGGTAGTCATACTCACCCCTTGGAATTTGTTGTTAAAACGCTGCTCTGGTTAAAAGTGAGAGACTATTTCTTCTGCATCATAAAAATATAAGCGCCGCCTTCTTCAGCTGTCGACAGCAGGGTATTCCCTGTTTGATCGGCGAAAGCCTGCATATCTTTTACGGCACCGCAATCGGTAGCGATCACCTTGAGAACCTGGCCACTCGCCATATCAACAAGCGCTTTTTTTGTCTTCACGATAGGCAATGGGCAAGACATACCGCTGGCATCAAATTCTTTATCAAAATTCATTTATTTGTTCTCCTAAAATAATTATTAAAATAATCGCAATACAAAAAATCATGCAGCGCAAACCACTGTGCATTAAAAACAATTTGCACGCCAACGTCCATACTCATGAAGAGTCATCAAAATAACCCCTTGGGGTTATGATTTTGTTCATGCAGTGGTCAGGCTGCTGCGCTGACGCGCCCGTTATTACACCGAATAGAAAACGCACACGGCACGATCCCAACGGATCATGCGGTGTGCGAAAGACTCAATTAAAGCAAGACGTCGTTCAGAATATTCTTCAGCCAATATCCGGCAAACGCCCCCTCAAGTTCCGAGCGTTTAGCGGACACGCCGCCACCTTCCGCTGAAATCATGGCCTGCTTCTCGGCATTGAAACGATACACATTGGCCACATGCACGGCTTCATTGCCGCTCACCATGCTGTAGCAGGTATTGGCTATGGTCGGATTCTGATCCGGTTGCTTGCCCTGCATCAATTCGATAACCGCTGCCGCACAGACTTTCGCCTGCGATGTAGCCATGTGTCCCGACTTTGGCAATGCAGCAGAAACGGCATCGCCGATGACATGTATGCCTTTGTGCACCTTGGATTCATAAGTGAGGAAATCCACGCCGCACCAGCGTCCATCCACATTGGCCAGACCTGCCATGTCGGCCACCGCACCGGCTTTCATCGGCGGTATGACATTCAAGACATCCGCTTTAACATCATCGAACTCGGTCTTGGCAGTCTTGCTGACCACGTCCACCTTGGTGACAAGCGCGTTAGGCCGGTATTCCACCATATCCGGATAAAGCTCTTTCCAGGCGGCCATGAACAATCCCTTCTTGGAAACGATGTCCGGATTGGCGTCCAGCACCAACACCTTGGACTTGGGCTTGTTTTCCTTGAAATAGTGGGCGACCTGACAGGCGCGCTCATACGGCCCGGGTGGGCAGCGATAGGGGCCCTTGGGAATACTGATGGCAAAAACACCGCCGTCCGGCATGGCTTCCAGTTGTTTGCGCAACAAGACGGTCTGCGCACCCGCTTTCCATGCGTGCGTGATGCTTATGTTAGCCACACTCTCGTTCAGACCCTCAACCTTGTCATACATAAAGTCCACGCCCGGCGAAACGATCAGGCGGTCGTATTTCAGATGACCGCTGGCCAGCATAACTGTTTGTTTTTCCGGATCGATCGCGGTCACTTCACCCTTAATCAGCTTGATACCGTATTTCTTCTTAAGTTCTTCATAACTCATCGTCAAATCGTCGATGGTACGACCGCCACCCAACACGGTGTTGCTCATCGGGCATGAAATGAACATCGGGTTACGCTCGATTAACACCACTTCAATCTTGTTATTACTCCACTTGCGGATATATTTCGCGGCAGTGGCACCACCGAATCCGCCACCGACAACGACGACACGCTGGCCCTTCTTCTTGATAAGTTCGCCGGATGCGAACGCAAGTCCCGGAAATGCGCCGATTGCAATCCCGGCTGCACTGGCTTTCAAAAAATCACGACGGCTGAATGACATATTGGACTCCCTTGATCTATTTGATTTCTGAGGCACCCTGAGGCACGAGGTTAGTGGCGTTTCTGCGCGGAGAAGAAGTCAGCCAGCAACTCGTATTCCTCATCGGTATAACCCTTGGCATGCTGATGCATCACCGTTGCAGGCCGTGCACCCGATTTGAAATCCTTCATCTGATTGACGAACAGCACCTTGTCCAGCCCGGCCAATACCGGCATACCACCTTCACTGTTACCGCCCGTGCCGTGACAGGCAGAGCAGGACGCAGCGAGATTGCGAGCATGTTTATCGACGTCAGCCTGAGCGGCGGTGCAAAACAGCATTCCAAAAACAACGAGCAGCGTTCGAGACATAATCATTTTCTTATCCTCACTTTAGTTGAACTACACAACCACCCTGGTAACACCCGACTCGGGCACACCTCCCCTGCACGGTCAATCGATGACCGTTTCATCCGTGCGCTTGTCACCCCGATTATCGGTCCACAGCACAGATATTTTTTCCCCTTTGACGCCGCCGATCAGGCGAAAAACCAGATAGGGATTCTTTGATACCGCCGTACCGAATTGCGCTTCCAGTACGGTTCTGCCTTCGTGCAAAACTTCCACATCAGTGATAATCCAGGCGGGTATTTTATTGCCTGCCGCATCCTTGCGCTGCCCGGTCTCCATCTCGTGTTGCATCAGCATTTTCACTTCGGTTAACCCGTCTTTGGCTGTGGCACGAATTCTGGTTGCTTCACTCATGTCTGCTCGTCCTGAATTGTTGTAAAACGAAATATCTCATCTATGCGCTACAGCCGCCCTGAGTTACCTGAACGGTTTTGGATGCGCGATAAAACTTGCCGTCAGCCTTGACCAGCGCAACGACTGTTGCAGTCTGACCGATCTTGATGCGTGTCGTAATGAAACCGGCGACCCCCTTGGGGATGACGAAATTTGCCGCCAGCACGTTGATATTTTTATCTACCAGAATGGAAATTTGTTCGATGTGTGCAAGAGAACTCTCCACCGTAACGGGCACTACAGCCCCATTTTCGGCGACATCCGGTAGCGTCAGCGTGATCAGCTCACTATTTTCAGGAATGGACACTCCCAGCGCATCGAAGGCATCACTCAAATTACCTGCTTCCAGCGCTGCCCGTCCTACCCCCGCCCAAGCCGAACCGGGCACCAGCCCCAGAACAGCCAACACACCCAGCAAGCCCAGACCGCTGCCCGCCTTGATCGCCTTGCGACGTTCCATGTTTATCAAATCACTCTCCCCGTAAACAGCAGACAAAAACAAATAGCGCGCTCCGCTGAAGGGTATCGCCTTACTGAGACAGCGGGAATAACCCTAACGGGCTATCGTTACATTGTTGATTAACTCCATCGTGTTACTTGCCACCCTACACCCTGCCTGCAAATTAAACAGGGGTCTCTGCTCAAACTAATAATTCCATACTCATTCCTGCCAGCGCACAGATCGCTATCACCTGCACGATGCTCATTTTAAAACGCAACAGTGCGACAAAAGCGGCAATACCTATCAGCGCCGAAACCCATTCAAACGTCGCAGCAAGGCCTTGCGGCCACAATACGTGATAGGCGAAGAACACCGCCAGATTCAAGATTACCCCTACCACGGCGGCAGTGATGGCAGTGAGCGGCGCGGTAAATTTGAGATCGCCATGCGTCGCCTCCACCATTGGTCCGCCTATCAGGATAAACAGGAAAGAAGGCAAAAAAGTGAATATCGTGGCCACCATTGCGCCCGCAGTACCCGCCAGTAACAAATTCTCCGCACCGAACAATTCAGCTGACCAGGCTCCGACAAAACCTACAAAGGCCACCACCATGATCAACGGCCCGGGCGTGGTCTCGCCCAGCGCCAGCCCATCGATCATTTGCGTCCCGCTAAGCCAGTGATAGTGCTCGACGCCCCCCTGATACACATAGGGCAACACGGCATAGGCACCACCGAAAGTCAGCAGTGCCGCCTTGCTGAAGAACCAACCCATCTGCGTCAGCACTCCGCCCCACCCGTATTGCGCCGCCAATATGCCTATCAGTGACGCCCACAGCGCCAAACCGATAAGACTGTACTTCACCAGCCGCGCTTTCGAAAACTGCGCGTAGGATGGTGGCGGCGTGTGGTCATCGATCAGTGCCGGGCCGTAATCTCTGCCCGATGAGCTATGTCCCCCTGCGCTGAATTTATCCGGCACTATTTGGCCGCCGATATAACCGAGTATGGCGGCCGCCAGCACAATGGCCGGGAACGGGACATGGAAAACAAAAATCGCCAAAAACGCGGCGGCAGCCATGCTCCACAACATACCGTTCCTGAGCACACGCGAGCCGATACGCCATGCGGCGAACACCACAATAGCCGTTACCGCAGGCTTGATACCGTACAAAGCACCTGCCACCGCAGGCACATTGCCGAACGACATATAAATCCAGCTCAGCGCAATTAGAATGAACAGCGACGGCAGTACAAATAGCACACCCGCCATGATGCCACCACGCACTCCGTGCATCAGCCAGCCGATATAAGTAGCCAGCTGCTGCGCTTCCGGGCCCGGCAACAGCATGCAATAGTTGAGTGCATGCAGGAAACGCCGCTCCGAAATCCAGCGACGCCTTTCCACCAATTCCTGATGCATCATGGAGATTTGTCCGGCCGGACCGCCAAAACTAATGAAACCCAGCTTCAGCCAATAAAGAAAGGCTTGTTTAAGCGTCACCCGTTGGGGCGCTTGTGTATCTTCGGTAAACTCTGGTACGTCCATGACTTCTCCCTATCCAAACAAGAGCAGGCCTTGGACGATGTCATGTCTTGGGGCGGGGAGGCTGCCTTATCCCCGATGAACAGGTAAAAATCAGTTCATGTTTTGCCGCCGCTGCTGATGGCGGTGAGTATGGCTTGCATCAGCATGATGGGCGTGGGCGGGCAACCGGGTACGGCGACATCCACAGGAATCACATTGGCTATTTTGCCGCAACTGGCGTAGCTGCCGCTCTGATCATCAACCGGAGAAAACAGGCCGCCACCGCAGCCGCAGTCACCGACGGCGACCACCAGCCTGGGCTCGGGGGTGGCATCATAAGTACGTTTTAACGCGACCTCCATATGACGTGAAACCGGCCCGGTCACCAGCAGCATATCCGCATGGCGCGGGCTGGCGACGAAGCGGATACCCAGACCTTCGATGTTGTAATAGACGTTGTTGAGCGCGTGTATCTCCATCTCGCAACCGTTGCAGGAACCCGCATCGACATGACGTATGGTCAGCGCGCGCCCGACATGGCGCAATATCTTTTCCTGCAATCGCTGCGCCTCGACACGCAGCGCATCATCGGCTTGCGGGGCGGCTTCGGTCTTGATGCCGGTCTTCAATATCTGTTTGATGATCTGGTACATGCTTACAAGTCCTGTCCGGCGTAGCTCAAGTTGAACGATTTATTGATCAGCGGAAAATCCGGCACGATGTTGTTGAGTATTGCATGCTCCAGCACCGGCCAGTTCTGCCAGGAAGGGTCGTGCGGATGTACGCGTGCCAGCCTGCCCTGCGCATCAGTATGAATCGCCACCATCACCTCGCCGCGCCAGCCTTCGACCATGCCGACGCCAAAAGCGTTACCGGGGAGCTGTTTGACCGGCATCGATAATTCATCGCCACCAATCAGATTGATCAGTATCTCGCGTTGCAGGCGCAACGATTCAAACAGCTCCTCAAAACGCAGGGCGGCACGCGCAGCCACATCGCCATTGATATGGGTCGCCATCCGCACATCCAACTTGTCGTAGGGCGCGCACGGAAACTGCACGCGCGCATCCCAGGCCTGCGCACTGGCGCGCCCCGGCAAACCACACAGGCCGAGTTGTGCCGCCAGTGCGGGGGTAACCTGCCCTGCACCGATAAATCGATCCTGCACGCCGGCATGCTCTTCATAAATGCTGCGCAGTACGCCCAATTCGCGCTCCAGCATGCTGCACTCTTCAATAATCACGCGCTTGTCCGACATCTGCAGAGCGATATTCACACCGCCCGGAATGATTTTATCCATCAGGTAACGATGGCCGAACAAGGCGGCGTTGTTGCGCAATACCTGCTCTTTCAATATCCAGAATTGCGCGAAGCCGAACGACAGCGCCACATCATTGCCCAGATAACCCAGATCGCCCAGATGATTGGCGACCCGTTCCCGTTCCAGAAACAACGCGCGCATCCACAGCGCCTGATCCGGCGGCGTGATTCCGGCGATGCCCTCCAGCGCCATCGCATAGGCCCAGGCATAGGCCACGGTACTATCGCCACTCACCCTGCCGGCAAGTTTTGCCCCCTGCTCCGGACTCATGCTCTCGAAACGTTTCTCGATACCCTTATGCTTGTACCCCAGCCTTTCCTCCAGACGCAACACGCGATCACCGATGATGGAAAAACGGAAGTGCCCAGGTTCAATAATCCCCGCATGTACGGGGCCGACCGGAATTTCATGGACACCATCGCCAGTCACCGTAACGAAGGGATAGGCATCGGTTTCTGCCGGAAACGCACAGCTACCGTCAAAGTCTTTGCGCAAGGGGTGCACATTGCCCGGCCAGCTCGCATGTCGCAGCCACTTACGCTGATCGTCCGCGCCGCTGGCATGCAAGCCAAGCAGATCGGCGACGGCGCGTTGCATGCGGCTTGCGGCGGGAAACAGATCGCTGATATCCGGATAAGCCGGGCGTTCTGCACTCACTGGCAGCGTCAGACACAACATACCTGCGCTGTCGATCAGTGCAACATGCAGCGCATAGCCCGCATCGTCTGTCCGCTCATCGCTGCCCCACAACGCCACCAGCCTGCAACCGTCCTGTTTCAGCTGTTCGAACAGGCTGCGGAATTGCGCCTCTTCCACGCAGCCGCGCCTAACCATCAAGGCTCCGGGCAAGCCGGGAAAATTAGCGATAATTTCGTCTTGTTTCATATTAGGTTATCCGATCAACGCCGCAGCCTGACGATACCAGTCTGCCAGATAAGGCGGAATATACAGTCCGAGCAACAACACCAACCCCAGATGCACGAATACCGGAATCAGGGCGGGCGGATGCGGCAGGCGCTGACCTGTGGCCGGGCCGAACACCATTTCCTGCATCCGACTGAAGATCGCGGCAAAGGCCACGCCCAGCGCGATCAGCAAGAAGGGCGTGGTCCAGGGATAGGCGTGCATGGCCGTGGTGATAATCAGGAACTCACTGGCGAACACGCCGAACGGCGGCATGCCAAGTATGGCCAGCGTGCCTATCGCCAGCCCCCAGCCTATGGTGGGGTTGGTGCTAATCAGGCCGCGAATATTTTCCATCAACTGCGTGCCGGATTTTTGTGTGGCGTGACCCACGGCGAAAAAGATTGCCGATTTGGTGAGCGAATGCACGGTCATGTGCAACATCCCGGCAAAGGTCGCGACCGGGCCGCCCATGCCGAAGGCGAAGGTAACCAGTCCCATGTGTTCGATGGATGAGTAGGCGAACATGCGCTTGACATCCTTCTGGCGCGATAGATAAAAGGCCGCCAGGACGACGCTCAACAGCCCGAAGCCCATCATCAAATCGCCCGCAAAATGAGTGCCCAGCGCACCATCAACCAGCACTTTAGAACGCACCACGACATACAGCGCAACATTGAGCAGCAAGCCGGAAAGCACGGCGGAAACCGGCGTCGGCCCTTCGGCATGTGCATCGGGCAACCAGCTGTGTAACGGCGCCAGACCGACTTTAGTGCCGTAACCCACCAGCAGAAACACGAAGGCCAGCGACAGCACGGTCGGTTCGAGCTGGTGCTTGACCGCATCCAGATGCGTCCATAGCAGTGCCGTGCCGCCTGCTCCCAGCACTTTTTCCGCCGCAAAATAAAGCAGGATCGTGCCAAACAATGCCTGCGCGAGCCCCACGCCGCACAGGATGAAATATTTCCACGCCGCCTCCAGGCTGGCCGGTGTCCGGTACAGCGAAACCAGCAGCACGGTGGTCAGCGTCGCCGCCTCCATCGCCACCCACATAATGCCCATATTATTGGTTAGCAGCACCAGCAGCATGGTGAAGGTGAACAACTGGTACATGCTGTGATAAAGACGCAGCATGTTGATGCTCAGTTTGCCATGCGCCTGTTCGATACGCATGTAGGGGCGCGAGAACAACGAAGTGGTGAAGGACACGAAGGCGGTCAGCGCGACCAGAAACACATTGAAGGAATCGACGAAAAACTGCTCGTTATATGCGCTGAACGATCCGTCATTGACAACCCGGATGGCAAGGAATACCGAGGCCACGAAGGTGGCAAAACTCATCATGGCATTGAGCTCAGGCGCAAAGGAACGGCAGCCGAACAGCGCCAGCAGCAGGCCGCCTGTCAGGGGTATCGCCAATATCCAGATAATTTCCAAGTCAGTCTTCCTTGAGTTTTTCCATGTGTTTCAGATCCAGACTATCGAAAGTCTCGCGTATCTGGAAAAAGAAGATACCCAGGATGAACATGCCGATCAGCACATCGAGCGCGATGCCCAGTTCCACCACCATGGGCATACCGTAACTGGTACTGGTGGCGGCGAAGAACAAACCGTTTTCCATGGCCAGAAAGCCGATCACCTGCGGCACGGCCTTGCTGCGCGTGATCATCATCAGGAAGGACAACAGCACACAGGCCATGGCGATACCCAGCGTACCCCGGGTGATGGTGCCAGCCATCTGCGAGATCGGCGCGGCCAGATTAAAAGCGAACACCACCAGCACGATGCCGACCAGCATGGTGGTGGGAATATTGAACATCGTCTCGACATCCCATTTGACGTTCAATTTGCGTATCAGCCGGTGCAATATCCATGGTAGGACCAGCACTTTCAGCAGCAGGGTCAACCCGGCCGAATAGTAGAGATGATGTTGGCTGGAAGAATACGCCACGACCATGGTGCTAACCGCCAGCACCAAACCCTGCAAGGCAAACAGGTTGATTAACGACAGCACCCGCCGCTGCGAGAGCATGGCGAAGGAAATCAGCAGCAGCATCGCGGCAAACAAATTAATCAGCTGTCCGGCAAAATTCAGCATCTCAGCTCCCCAGCAGAAAATGAATCAGCATGCCCAGCACCGCAAGCAGGAAAGCCGTACCCATAAATTCCGGGACGCGGAAAATACGCATTTTGGCGGTAACGGTTTCCAGCAACGCCAGCCCTGCCCCGCCCAGCATCAGCTTAATGAACAGCGCCAGCAGTGCGACGGGAAGCGCAGCCAGATTGCCCACCTCGGCGATGCCCCACGGCATGAACAACGCGCAGCCGATAGTGAAATAGGCCAGCAATTTGAGCGCGCTCGCCCATTCGATCAACGCGAGGTGGCGCGCTGAGTACTCCAGTATCATCGCCTCGTGGATCATGGTCAGCTCAAGATGCGTGGCCGGATTGTCCACCGGAATGCGGGCGTTTTCGGCCAGCAACACCATGACAAAAGCGATGCCGGCAAAGGCCAGGCTGGGGTAAATCACAAATTGTTTGTGTGCCAGGGTTTCCACGATAGTGACCAGCGAAGTGGAATGACTGATGGTCGCCGCCGTGAAAAATACCATCAGCAAGGCGGGTTCGGCGAGAAAGCCGACCAGCATTTCGCGCCGCGCGCCCATCGTGCCGAAGGAAGTACCTACATCCATCGCCGCCAGCGAGATGAACACCCGTGCCAGCGCAAAAATACCAACCAGTGCGATGACATCCACCGCTTGCGAAAGCGGCAGATCCGTCGCGATGACCGGCACCAGCGATGCCGCCAGCCACATGCTGGCAAACAGGATATAGGGCGTGGCACGGAACAAGGGTGAGGCATTGTTCGCCAGCACGGCGTCCTTGTGGAACAGCTTGATCAGATTGCGATAGGGTTGCAGCACCCCGGCGCCGCTGCGGTTTTGCAGCCAGGCCCGGCACTGGTTGACCCAGCCCAGCAACAACGGTGCGATCAACAGCACCAGGGTATCCTGAATCAGTTGTAAGAGCAGGCTGTTCATCGGACGAAGGCCAGCAAGGCCAGCAAGGTGACAAAGCTGTATAGCAGATAAGCATGGATGCGGCCATGCTGCAACTTGCCGGTCAGCGCGGAAATTTTGTCGGTTAGCCGCGCGATGGGCAGATAGCACCATTCCCACAACCGGTCACTGGTTTCACCGTGATAGTGGGGTTTCTTGTCGAACGGCCCGGGCACTTCGCGGGTAATGCCGAAAAACAACTGGAATATCTGCCGTATCGGTTGACCGAAACCTTCGGCAGTGTCCTGCATGCGGGCAGTCTGTTCAGGATAGCCGCAATCCCAGGCCGGACTCCGGCGCAGACGAGCGTGATAGAATTTTTTCACGCCATACAGAGTAAACAGCACCCCGGCGATGATAATCACAAACAGGATCAGCGGGCTGTAACTGGCGCGTTCCGGCTGAATCGGAGTCAGCCACAGCCAGCCCGTCTGGGCGGCGCTGACACCCAGTGTGTGCCCCACCAGCATCTGGCTGACGAAATCGATAAGCAGAATAAAGAACACCGGAAAAACTCCAAGCAGGATACAACCCAGTGCGAGCCAGGTCAGTCCGATGCGCTCCCAGATACCGACATCATGCACCTCATCGAAAGGCTTCTGCCCGACGACATCACTACCCCGTGGCTGCCCCAGAAAAATCACGCCATAAAATTTGACCATGACATAGCCTGCGAGCGCGGCAGCCAGTGCAAGTGCGGCGGCCGCAATCGGTATCAGCATATTAAGGTAGGAGTGAGGCAAGCCCGGAGAGAGCAAAAAGGCCTGCAACAACAACCATTCAGACACAAAGCCGTTCAGCGGTGGCAAACCGGCGAGTGCAAGCGTGCCGACCAGTACCAGCAGCGCCAGTTTCGGCATGCGGTGTATCAGTCCGCCCAGCCTGCCCAGATTACGTTCACCGGTGGCGTGCAGCACCGAACCCGTACCGAGAAACAGCAAGCCCTTCATGAAGGCATGATTGAACGAATGGTACAGGGCGGCGGTCAGTGCCAGCGCCGCCAGCGCTTCTTTCTGAAAGGAATGAAAGATAATGGCAAGACCGATGCCCGTCAGAATAACGCCGATATTTTCAATCGAGGAATAGGCGAGCAAACGCTTCATGTCGGTCTGCACGGCGGCAAACAGCACGCCATAGAGCGCAGTGAGCAATCCCAGCGTCAACGCCAGTGCCCCCCACCACCACTGCGGAGCATCAAGCAAATCGAAGCTGACACGCAAAATACCGTAAATGGCCGTTTTCAGCATGATGCCGCTCATCATCGCAGAAATAGGTGAGGGCGCAGCGGGATGGGCTTCGGGCAACCAGGCATGCAGCGGCAGGATACCGGCTTTGGCTCCGAAGCCGAACAGCGCCAGCAGGAAGGTAACGCTGGCCCAGAAGGCATTCAGCTGCGCGTCACGCATGCTGGCAAAAGTATAGTCGCCCTGCCCGCCCTGCATCACGCCAAAGCTCAGCAGAATGGCAATCGCGCCGACATGAGCGATCAGCAGATACAGAAAGCCGGCACGTCGTGCCTGCGCCACATGGTGGTCGGTGGTGACCAGAAAATAGGAAGACAGCGCCATGGTTTCCCATGCCACCATGAACAAATAGGCGTCGTCAGCCATGAATACCAGCGCCATGCTGGCAAGAAAGATGTGGTATTCGAAGCACAGTAAACCCAGCGCGCCGCCCTTCATGTCGCGGAAATAGCCCGCCGAATACAGCGAGATACCGACACTGGCCGCACCGAGCAGCAACAGGAAAAATGCGGATAGCGCATCCAGCCGCAGATGAAAAGGCAAGTCCGGCAATCCGAGCGCCAGCACCGCCACGTTGCTATCACCACCCAGATTGTTCAGTGCGGCTGCGGCAAGCAGCAGCGCGGCCAACGCACCGGCAGGGAAAATATAGCGGGTAATCAACGCAGTGTTTTGCAACAGCAAACCGGTAAGCCCCAGCAACAGCCAGCAGACAACCACTCCCAGCGCAGTATCTATGGGCAGCAGGGTCGAAAAAATCGTCACCAGGAATTCTCCAGCATCTGTAAGATTACCGTTCGATTATAACCAGGTCCTCACACCGTCGGCACCGCCGATGTGCTGTTTCAGCAGACGACATTGCGCATCGGGATCGACCTTGAGTACTTCTGCATACATGGATTCGAGTGCCCGGTCTTCATCGGCGAAGATGTTTTCCTGGCCGATGTAATCGAACAGTCCGGAATGGCGCATGACATCAATCACTTGCTTCTTCAAGCCGCTGAATACCACACGAATGCCGCTGGCGCGCAATCTCTCGACCACATGATGAATCACCTCGTCGCCCGATGCATCGAGCTGATTGATGCCATCCGACACGATCAACAGATGGCTGGCACGAGGACTTTTAGATACCGCCTCCAGAATGGCATCTTCGAAATAAGGCACGTTGGCAAAATACAGCGAACCGTCATAGCGTATGGCGATGACTTTTTCGCTGAGTGGCAGATTATTCACCTTGGCATCGCGCAGGGTGCCATCGTGATAACGTCCCAGGATGGCGACGCGCGGCGACATAGTACGGTAGAGATACAGCAGGATGGACAGACCGGCGCCCACCATGATGCCGTTATCGAGGTGCGGCGCAAACGCCAGGGTCGCGACAAAGGTAACGATAGCGGCCACGCCGTCATGCTTGTGCGTGTGCCAGGCATGGCGAATCGCCTTGAAATTGATCAGACCGACCACCGCCATCATGATCACCGCCGCCAGCACCGCCTGTGGCAGGTGGTACAGCAAAGGAGTGAGGAACAGCAGCGTGAGCAGCACGATCAGGCCGGCAAACACGTTGGACAGACCAGTTCCGGCACCGGCATTAAGGTTAACCGCCGAACGTGAAAAAGAACCGCTGACCGGGAAGGACTGACCGAAACTGCCTACTATATTAGCCAATCCCTGCCCGACCAATTCCTGATTGGGGTCGATGCGTTCCCGGGTTTTGGCGGCCATCGCCTTGGCGATGGAAATCGCTTCCATGAAACCCACCAGAGAAATCACCAGCGCGCTGGAAAGAAGTGCAGAAATCATATCCCAGTTGAATGTCGGCAGATCAAACTGTGGCAATCCGGCGGGTATCCCTCCCACCACCTCGCCGCCGCCCACGAGATTAATTTCTCCCTGGTTAATTTTCTTGATACGCCAGCGATAACCGTCGGCTTTTTCACCCGGCGGCACCTGCCCCGTCAGATAGAGTCTTGCCGGCTGACCTTCGACCGCAGTCACCTGTTCAAAGATGAAATTGCGCAAAGAGCGGGCAATCTTGCGATTCTCACCCTCAGCATCCTTGAGTTCCAATCTGAGCAACTCGATTTCGTAGTTCAGTGCGGCGGCACGCTGAGAACCGCCCTCATTCGTTTTTAAATGCTGCTTGAGCTCTGCCGATCTGATGCCGAGTCTGTTATTCAACTCCACCATCTTAGTTTCAGTACGCGAAAATTTGTAGGCGAGAGTCTTCACCTCGACATCCATAATTTCGTCGATTTTGCCACGGCTGTTATGCTCAAAACCGATAGCCCAACTCACCAGCGTTGTGAGTACGACGGCTATCAGCACGCCGGGCATTTTGGGGGCGAATTTTTTCATGCCCCACATGACTGCGAAAGCTGAAATACCCATCAGCAACGTGGGCAAGTGAGTGTCGCCTATCTGTTGCAACACGCCCCATATGTCTTCGATGAAATGATCGCTTCGTCCCATGGAGACACCGAACAGCTTGTTGAGCTGCGACAGAGCGATGATGATGGCTGCGGCATTGGTAAAACCGACGATGACCGGATGAGAGAGGAAGTTCACCACCACGCCCAGCTTGAACAGGCCCAGGGCAAGCTGAATAATGCCGACCATCAGGGCCAGCAGGACGGCTAATGCGATGAATTGACTGGAGCCGGAGGCTGCCATGGGTGCGAGCGCCGAGGCGGTCAGCAGCGATACCACTGCGACCGGCCCGGTGGCCAGTTGAGCCGACGACCCCCACAGCGCAGCGATGATGCCCGGCAGAAAGGCCGCGTACAAGCCGTAATAGGGAGGCAATCCGGCGAGTTGCGCATAGGCCATGGATTGCGGTATCAGTACCAGCGCGACGGTGATGCCCGCAATCAGGTCAGCCCGTGTTGTCTCACCTCGCAATGGCCACCAAGAAAAAAAAGGCAAAAAGCGGGTGAGATTTGTGTTCATGACGCTTTAGTCTCTGGAACTATGGGTTCGCCGTCAGGAAGCGCGATGTGGCATTCCGAGAATATGCGTGTCTTGCAGGTACGGCACACTGCAGGATCCAGCGTAGAGTAAACCGGTTTTATCCAGTTTGACATGGCGGGAAAGAATCCTTCAGCACCGATGTCATCCAGCTTGTCCGCTTTGCGCAAAAACTTGTAAACGGAATCCTTGCAACGGTAGAAATACAAGCCGCCGCCCAATTTGCGCCGCCGCCGTGCTTCCTGCTCCAGCATTTCGGCACCCGCCACATCGACAAAACTGATCCCGCCACCGAGTATCATCACGGTCTTCTGTCGCGGGTTATTTTCGTCTATCTGCATCAATCCGCTACGCACGTAGTCCACCGCGCCGAAAAAGATAGAGCCATTGATGCGCACAATGCGGAACTGCGGACATTCAGGATGTCCATGCGCATCGATAAAGTGATACGAGCCTTCCTCGGGCGCAGGCACGGAGGGGTCGATGGACGGACGCGAGACGCGATACAGGTACAGCACCAGCGAGAGCAAAATACCGAAGAAGATGCCTTTCTCCAGATCAATCGTGGTACCAATCAGCGTGACGAACAGGGTAACCGTTTCCGCACGACTGGTGCGTATGATGGAAAAAATATGATGAAAATCAATCAGTCCCCAGGCCACCAGGAATAAGATCCCCGCCATCGCGGCGTTCGGCAGGTAAGAGGCCAGCGGAGCCACCAGCAATAGTATGAGCACCAGAAAGACCGACGCATAGACCGTCGCCAGTGGAGTCTGTGCGCCCGCTTCATAGTTCACGCCGCTGCGATTGAAGGATCCGCAGGATGCGTAACTGGAAAAGAAACTCCCCACCAGATTCGACAGACCCTGACCTATGAACTCCTGATTGCCGTCTATGCCCTGCTCGGATTTGACTGCGATAGAACGCGCGATGGATACCGCTTCTGTCAAAGCCAGCATGGTCACTACCAGTGCCGGGAACAGTACTTGCCGTATTGTCTCGTAGGAAAAGTCAGGCGCGAAAAAAGGCGGCAAATGCGAAGGCAACGCGCCCACGGTTTTGATCTGCGTGACTGCTGCACCGAATTCCATATTAACCAGATAAGCCGCCACACTGCCCACCACCATCGCCACGATCATATAGGGTAATTTCGGTGCATAGCGTCTGGAAAGCAGGCCTACAGCCAGCGTGATGACACCGATAAAAGTGACGTAGGGGTTGATATTGCCAAATTGTAGATAAAGCTGCTCAAGCACCACATGAAACGGCGCGCCGCGTGCAATATCGATACCAAAGAAGCTCTTCACCTGACTGGCCGCGATAAGAATCGCTGCACCCGCCGTGAAGCCGATGACCACCGTGTGCGAAATAAAATTGACCAGCACACCCATGCGGGCCAGACCCAGGATTAACTGAAACAGCCCGGTCAGGAAGGTCAGTGTCAGCACCATGCTGATGAACTGCGGCGAACCGGGTTCAGCCAGCGGGCTGATGGCGGCGAATACCGCGATGGAAATGGCCGTCGTCGGACCGGATACCAGATGCCAGCTCGAACCGAACAATGCGGCAATGATGGCTGGCAGCATGGCCGCATACAGGCCGTATTCCGGCGGCATTCCGGCGATGGTGGCAAACGCCACCCCTTGCGGCAATACAATCAGCGCCCCGGTAAGACCGGCAATCAGATCGGCGCGATTGCTGTTGCGATCAACCAGATGCCGCCATTGCATGAACGGCAACAAATGGTACAACCAATATTTTCGCGAACGTTTTATCATAAATATCGTTCATTTAACCTACGGTTTGGTAATACAGGTTCTGCGGATGATTGGCCTGTGCGAAGAAGAACCAGCGTTCAGCCAGCAGCCCGATGTATTGTAATGTAAACGCAATAGCCAGCAATGCCGGTGTAAACAGGCCCAACGCCAGCAATGCCATCGGCAGCACGAAGGCCAGCAGCAGGAAAGCGGGCTTGATGGTACGCAAAAACGCCGGTGTCTTGCCGTGGAAAAACTCGCGAGTATTGAATGAGCCGCCCATGAATCCCATTGAACGCTGCGTGATGCGCGGATGCTTGACGCCAATGGCCGTCTGTATCGTCGATTTAGGCTTGAGACGTGCGTTGCGTACCAGCGATGCAAAGCGACCGATGAAGGCCAGCAGCGTAATGATAAACGCCCAACCGGCGAAGAAACCGGCTTCCGTTGGTGCGGTCACGGCGGCATACAATGCTGCCAGCGTGAAGCCGGACGCGCCCCCCATCAGGGTGTAATTGATCACCGTGAGCGGCGAATTCCATTCGCGCAGGAAGCGCAGACAGGCGTAAATCATGCCGGTGCAGATAAACAGCACGAAGGCCAGCAGAGTCGCAATAACGCCGATCACGATACTCAGGTCTATCAGTAGGCCGCTGGGCAGGGTCACCACTTCAGGCCGTATTCCGGTCAGATGCAATCCTGCGTACAGCAGTGCCATGCCCATGAATGCGGGCAGCGCAATGACTTCACGCGACAGCCAGGAAGTACGCCATTGCGTGGCTGAACGCCAGGCGCGTTCCGGCCGCCCGAGGTGAAAAAAGGAAGCGACCAGTCCACCCGCCAGCAACAGCAAGACCAGCACGCTGCCATAACCGTAAAAGGCGTCAGACTGCATCGGCAGCAGGCCGAACAGCGCATAGGATTGATGGGTGAACAGCGCAAGGAACAGGCCTTGCCCTGCACCGATCAGCGTAGTCAGAAAAATAACAGAGAATGCAGGTTTCATCGTTTATTTACCAGGCAGATACATCTTCCATTGAAGACTCACCTTTGCCCGGCTTGGGCAACTGGCGGTCTACTTTAAGCGGGTTATCCGCGCGTTCCAGCTCATCCTGATGAATCTTGATATGAGTCTTGCGGCGCGGCAGATAATGATTGGCGGGATGCGTACCCCACTCCGGCATCAGCGCATAACCGCCGTCTTCCCGGATCGCCTTGGACACCACTGATTCAGGGTCGTGGATATCGCCGAACAGGCGCGCGCTGGTCGGACAGGCCTTCACACAGGACGGTTTGCGATCGGCTTCGTCCATCGTCATGTCGTAGATGCGATCCACGCACAAGGTGCATTTCTTCATCACCTGCTGCTTCTCGTCGATCTCACGCGCGCCGTAAGGACACGCCCAGGTGCAGTATTTGCAGCCTATGCACTTGTCGTAATCCACCAGCACGATACCGTCTTCCTTACGCTTGTAGGATGCACCGGTCGGGCACACCGGCACGCACGGCGGATCTTCGCAATGCAGACAGGACTTGGGGAAATGCAGCGTTTCGCTGTTCGGAAATTCGCCGATTTCGTAAGTCTGCACACGGTTGAAAAACGTGCCGGTCGGATCAGCGCCATAGGGGTTTTCATCGTACAAGGGCCCGGCCGAGCCGGAGGTATTCCATTCCTTGCAACTGGTCACGCAGGCATGACAACCGACACAAACATTGAGGTCGATTACAAGTGCTAATTGTGTCATTTCACACCGCCTTTCTTCTTGCTGCCGCCGAAATAGGCCAGCCAGCTCGGATGCGTCTTCATGCCGGGATATTTGGTCATCGGTTTAAATTGCGGAGAGGTCTGCTCGGGTTCGCCCTCCTCCGCCTTGTAGATGCGCACACGCACGTCATACCACGCAGCCTGCCCGGTAATCGGGTCGGAATTGGAAAAACGCGTGCCGTCCGCATTGGGTGGCAGTTCTTCGGAAATCACATGGTTGAGCAGGAAACCCAGCTGCGATTCGTTGGCATCGGGAGTCAGATTCCACGCACCCGCCGCCTTGCCGACCGCGTTCCAGGTCCACACCGTACCCGGCTCCAGCGCCTCGCTGTAGCGCGCCATGCAACGCACCTTGCCCCATTGCGATTCGCACCACATCCAGTCGCCGTCGGCGATGCCCGCGTCCTGGGCGGTACGCGAATTGACGTACAGAAAATTGTGCGTATGTATCTGGCGCAGCCAGGCATTCTGAGAATCCCATGAGTGATACATCGCCATCGGGCGTTGCGTCAGCGCCGACAGCGGGTATTTGAGTTTGTCGTTGGTCTGCACTTCCAGCGGCTCGTAGTAGAACGGCAACGGATCAAAGTAGGTCTCTACGCGCTTCGCCAGGTGCGCGGGCGGCTGACGCGTGATGCTCTTGCCCTGCGCGGCCAGACGGAATTTCTGCAACACCTCGGAATACAGATGAATCAGGATAGGCTCGGCATAGCGCGTGATACCGTTGCGCTGCGACCATTCCAGATAACCCTGGTTCCAGTTGCGCATGAATTGATAGGAACGCGGCAACACCTCGTGGTGCACGCAGTCGTTCTTGGCGTACATTTCCCACTGGTTGGGGTTCGGCTCACCCTTCATACTCTTTTCGCCACCCTTGCCGCGCCAGCCGGACAGGAATCCGATACCGGAACCCGGTGCAGTCTCCCAGTTGACGATGAAATCGGGATAGTCGCGATATTTGCGCTCGCCTGCCGGCGTGACAAAAGCAGGCAGATTCAGGCGCGTGCCGAGTTCGATCAGCACTTCCTGGAACGGCTTGCATTCACCCGTCGGCGGCAGCACGGGAATACGCACCGCATCCACCGGGCCGTCAAATTCCGAGATCGGCCTGTCCAGCATGGACATGACATCGTGGCGTTCGAGGTAAGTGGTATCGGGCAGAATCAGATCGGCAAATGCGGTGGTCTCCGAATGAAAAGCATCGCAAACCACGATGAACGGAATCTTGTGTTCGCCATTCTCTTCCTTGTCGGTGAGCATCTTGCGCACCTCGGACGTGTTCATGCTCGAATTCCAAGCCATATTCGCCATGAACAGCAACAGCGTATCTATCTTGTAGGGATCGCCGCGCCAGGCGTTGGTAATCACGTTGTGCATCAAACCGTGCACCGACAGCGGATATTCCCAGGAGAAGGCCTTGTCGATACGCACCGGGGTGCCGTCCGGGTTGACGAACAAATCGTCAGGATCGGCCGGCCAGCCCAGCGGCATGCCGTCCAGCGGCGTGTTCGGCTTGACTGCCAGCGGCGTATTCGGCGTGCGTGCGCAAGGTGGAATGGGGCGCGGGAACGGCGCTTTATGACGGAAGCCACCGGGTCGATCTATCGTGCCCAGCAAAGTCATCAGAATGGACAGCGCGCGTATCGTCTGAAAGCCATTGGAGTGCGCCGCCAGCCCACGCATCGCATGGAAAGAAACCGGATTGCCGGTAACCGTGTCGTGCTCCTTGCCCCAGGAATCAGTCCAGGCTATGGGCAGCTCGATCTTCTGGTCACGCGCGGTAATGCCCATCTCATGCGCCAGACGCTTGATGGTGTCAGCAGGGATGCCGGTGATTTGCTCAGCCCATTCCGGGGTGTAATCCTTCACCCTGTCCTGCAACAACTGGAATGCAGGCTTGACTATGGTGTCATCCGGCATTTTGAACTCGCCCAGCAGATAGGGATCCGCGCCATCCAGATGCGTCACCACAGGCTTGTCGGTGTTGCGATCCCACCACAGCTTGTTCTGCGGGTCGTAGCAGCCCTCTTCTTCGGGTACCTCGGTGCGCACAAACATGCCAAACTCATCATGTTCGGCATCCAGATTAACCAATTGCCCGGAGTTGGTGTAACGCACCAGGAACTCGCGGTCATAAAGACCGAGCGCTATGATTTCGTGAATAATCGCCAGCAATAAAGCACCGTCGGTGCCGGGACGTATCGGCACCCACTCGTCAGCAATGGCCGAATAACCGGTACGAACCGGATTGATGGAAATAAAGCGTCCGCCTTCACGCTTGAATTTCGACAGCGAGACCTTCATCGGGTTGGAGTGATGGTCTTCCGCCGTGCCTATCATGATGAACAACTTGGAGCGTTCCAGGTCGGGGCCGCCGAATTCCCAGAACGAGCCGCCTATGGTGTAGATCATGCCGGCCGCCATATTGACCGAGCAGAAGCCGCCGTGCGCCGCGTAGTTGGGCGTACCGAACTGACGCGCAAACATGCCAGTCAGCGCCTGCATCTGGTCGCGCCCGGTGAACAGCGCGAATTTCTTCGGATCGGTAGCGCGTATCTTGCCCAGGCGCTCGGCGAGAATAGAAAATGTTTCTTCCCAGCTGATTTCCTCAAACTCGCCCGCGCCGCGTTCGGAACCCGCTTTGCGGCGCAGTGGCTTGGTCAGCCGTGCGGGCGAATATTGCTTCATGATGCCGGACGATCCCTTGGCACAAATCACGCCGTTGTTCAGCGGATGGTTGGGGTTGCCGTCGATGTAACGCACTTCACCATTGCGCAGATGCACGCGGATACCGCAGCGGCAGGCGCACATATAGCATGTGGTATTTTTCACTTCGAGCTTGGCATTTTCGACCGGGGATGCAAACGGGTCGTGCAAAGGTGAAATCGTGCTGGATGAGTCTCCGGGATGATGAGTTTTCATGCAAAGTTCCGCTGGTAAGCGCCCCACTGGTGGTGAACGCTTGATTATAACTATCCTGGGGATCAGTCGGTCATTGAATTTAGCAATTATTCAATTTATTGATTTTCAACAACTTATTAACTTGTCTTAATAAAATGCACATCAATAAAACAATGAGTAAGGGACAAAATCCGACGTCTTCCAGACGAAAAAAGAGCCTTTTTAAAGGCCGCCAAGTATGCGCAATAGAGGGCAACTTTAGCCATAGCCGTGATGAGCTATGGCATATAACCCGTAAGGGGTATCGTGATTTAACATCAATAGCCTTAGCATTGCGCAGCGGTTGAGTCGAGCATATTACATTCCAGCAGTCAAACAAGAATTGATGAACAGGAGTCATGAATGGCATTGGTTAAACCGCACGGCGGCGGCGAGTTAAATCCCCTTTTACTAAAAGGGAAGGCACTCGCAGACGAACTGGAACGTGCACGGGCATTACCGCAAATAACGGTGAGTTCACGCGAAAAAGGTGATTTGGTGATGTTGGGCATAGGCGGCTTCACCCCGCTTGACGGCTTTATGTCCTACACTGACTGGCAAGGTGTATGTGCCGGCATGAAAATGGCAAACGGCCTGTTCTGGCCCATCCCCATCACACTCTCCATAGACAATACCCTCGCTTCAACTCTACATACCGGTAGCGATATCGCGTTGCTTGACCCGGACGATGGCAGCCTGCTGGCAACCATGCGCATCACCGAAAAATACACCATCGATAAAGAGCACGAGTGCGCGATGGTGTTTAGCACCACAGACCCGGAACATCCCGGCGTGAAGATGGTGATGGAACAAGGCGAAGTCAATCTCGCCGGTCCGGTCAGATTGCTCTCACAGGGCGGATTCGATAAAAAATACGGTTCACTTTTCATGTCACCGCAGCAGACGCGCGAAACCTTTGAGGCCATGGGCTGGAGCAAGGTGGCCGCATTCCAGACACGCAACCCGATGCACCGCTCGCACGAGTATCTGGCCAAGATAGCGATAGAAATTTGCGACGGTGTGCTGATCCATTCTCTGCTCGGCAATCTGAAACCCGGCGACATTCCCGCCGACGTGCGCACCGAAGCCATAGCCACGCTTACCGAAAATTATTTTGTCGGTCAGACCGTGGTACAGGCCGGTTACCCGCTGGACATGCGCTACGCGGGGCCGCGCGAAGCGTTGCTGCATGCGCTGTTCCGCCAGAACTACGGTTGTTCGCACCTGATCGTCGGCCGCGACCATGCCGGAGTCGGCAACTATTACGGCCCGTTCGACGCCCACCACATCTTCGACAAAATACCCAAGGACGCACTGGAGACCCAGGCGCTCAAGATAGACTGGACATTCTGGTGTTACAAATGCGGTGGCATGGCCTCCGCACGTACCTGCCCGCACGAGGGAAGCGACCGCCTGCTGCTGTCCGGCACCAAGTTGCGCAAGATGCTCTCGGAAAATTCCGAAGTGCCGGCCGAGTTCAGCCGCCCTGAAGTACTGGAAGTGCTGCGCGCCTACTATGCCGGTCTGGCTGACGATGAAAAGGTGGAAGTCAAACTCAGCGGGCACTCGGGACGCTAGAAAATACCCCATCCCCTTGGATCGTGGTTGTATAGCCGCTGAAACGGCAACAACTCCGCATACGGGGGTGGACAGGGAGCTGTTCATTTGTCCCCATGGTTGCCAATTTTTATTTGGATGATTCAGTGAAGTAATGGTGGTAGGTTCGTAGGGTCAAGAGTTTTGTGAATGATGATTTTTAATCTTGCGTTTAAATTTTTAAGGAGAACCTAATGTTCATGAGCAACCCCTTTGCCGAACTTTCGGCATCAATTCCAACCGTTGTCATGCAGGGGTACATCATCTTGATGGTCCTGCTGGTCATGGGCGGGACAATACTGGACATGATGCATAAGAAAAGCGCGCAGTATTTTTTCGAGAATGCAAAAAAAGCCAAGAAAAACGCAATACGGTCAGTCAGTGGCGGAGAGAAAGCTGTAATCGCCGCTTCAGTACTGATGAATGAAGTTTTGACGTCTGGCGAATTCAGTAATCCAAGGCGCAGGCTTTCCCATCTGTTGACCATGTACGGGTTCATCATTTTCGCCGCGACGACCGCGATCATGATTTTCGCCTACCCGACGCCTGAAACACCCACCCCTGCCCTGCTGCCACAGCTATGGCACATCGGCGCACTGATGCTAGCCGTTGGCGGATACTGGTTCTGGATTTTTATCCGCGTAGATGTGTCTGCGGAAGGACTTCCATGGTTCCGTTTCGAGCGTGCAGACTTGTTTATTGTCTCGCTGCTTGCCACCTCGACTTTCGCATTGATCTGGTCGTTCACCGGCGGTGGATTGGGCATCCCCTTCGCCTTGTTCATCCTGTCCAGCACCGTTCTGTTTGGCGGTGTCTATTGGTCCAAGTTTGCCCACATGTTCTTCAAGCCTGCTGCGGCCCATCAGAAGAAGATCACCCGCGCCGATGGTTCCCGCGAGAATTTGCCTCCCGACTATGATCTGACGGATCCTGAAGTACAGCGCAAATTCCCGGACATTCCCACGTATATGGGCAAGAATCCGCCGAAGATGGGGCTTTGCATCAAGGCTGAAAGAGCAAACCACTACTGACACTGACTCTAACAATTATCTATAAAGAATAGAGGAATAACATGCCAACCTTTGTATATATGACGCGTTGTGATGGCTGTGGAGAATGCGTTGACATCTGCCCATCGGACATTATGCACATCGACAAGAAGCTGCGACGTGCATACAACATCGAACCAAATATGTGCTGGGAGTGCTACTCCTGCGTAAAAGCCTGCCCTCATCATGCCATTGACGTGCGTGGCTATGCCGACTTTGCACCACTTGGACACAGCGTTCGAGTGATCCGTGACGAAGACAAAGGCACCATCGCGTGGCGCATCAAGTTCCGTAACGGCAAGAAAGATATGGAGCTGCTGGCGCCTATCACGACCAAGCCCTGGGGCTCGGCGACACCGAAACTCGCGGACGAGCCTGCTCCTAGCAAGGAGATGCGGGACAGTCAATTACTGTTCAACGAACCGAAATATATCCGCATGGATGAAGGTGGTTTGCATACACTGGAATCCAATGGACTGGAAATCAAAGAGGGAGTGCAATACTAATGAGCTGCTACCAGACAATTATTGAAGACGATATCGACATCCTGGTTGCCGGTGCCGGCCTGGGCGGTACGGGTGCTGCATTTGAAGCAAGATATTGGGGTCAGAACAAAAAAATCGTCATAGCCGAAAAGGCGAACATCATGCGCTCCGGTGCGGTAGCCCAGGGTCTGTATGCAATCAACTGCTATATGGGCACACGCTTTGGCGAGAACAACCCCGAAGATCATGTGCGTTATGCACGTATCGACCTGATGGGTATGGTGCGCGAGGATCTGGCTTTTGACATGGCGCGCCACGTCGACTCCACCGTGCACAACTTCGAAGAGTGGGGCCTGCCCATTATGCGCAACGAACAGAAGGGTTCATATCTGCGTGAAGGGCGTTGGCAGATCATGATCCACGGTGAATCCTACAAGCCTATCGTTGCCGAAGCGGCCAAGAAGTCGGCCGACAAGGTTTTCAACCGCGTCTGTCTGACCCACCTGCTGATGGATGAGTCCAAGAAAAACCGCGTCGCGGGAGCTGTGGGCTTCAATGTCCGCACGGGCAACTACCACGTATTCAAATCCAAGACTGTTGTCTGTGGTGCCGGTGGCGCTTCCAACATCTTCAAGCCGCGTTCCGTCGGCGAAGGTGCGGGCCGTGTCTGGTACGCCCCATGGTCATCGGGTTCTGCCTATGGCCTGATGATTGAAGCAGGCGCGAAGATGACTCAAATGGAAAACCGTATCGTGCTGGCCCGATTCAACGATGGTTACGGCCCTGTCGGCGCCTACTTCCTGCACCTCAAGACCTACACGCAGAATGCCTATGGTGAAGAGTACGAATCCAAGTGGTTCCCTGCACTTCAGGAAATGGTCGGCAAGGAGTATCTGGATCCGGAAGTCTCGCACCGCACGCATCGTCCTATTCCGACCTGCTTGCGTAACCACGCGATCATCAACGAAGTGAATGCCGGTCGCGGTCCTATCCACATGGTAACCATGGAAGCCTTCCAGGATCCCCATCTGGAAGAGATAGGCTGGCACAACTTCCTGGGCATGACCGTCGGTCAGGCCGTGCTGTGGGCAGCCACCGACGTGGATCCCAAGTACGAGAACCCTGAACTGACCACCTCCGAACCTTATGTCATGGGTTCACACGCCACCGGTTGCGGTGCATGGTGCTCTGGTCCGGAAGACATATCGCCGCCGGAGTACTACTGGGGCTACAACCGCATGACGACCATCGAAGGCCTGTTCGGTGCCGGCGATGCGGTTGGCGGTACGCCACACGCGTTCTCATCAGGCTCCTTCACCGAGGGTCGCCTGGCTGCCAAGGCTGCCTGCAAATATATCGACGATGGCAAAGCCGAGGGCATCCGTGTTTCCGACGCGCAAATCAATCGTCGCGGGGAACAGATCTTCAAGCCACTGGAAACCTATCGTGTCTATAGCAACGAAGTCGTTGGCGGGTCGGTCAATCCGAACTTCATCAATCCGAAACAGGGACTGGATCGTTTACAGAAACTGATGGATGAGTACTGTGGCGGTTTTGGCGTCAACTACATGACTAACGACAAGCTTTTGAATATCGGTCTGAAGAAGATGTCCATACTGGGCGAGGATCTGGAAAAAGTCGCCGCTTCGGATATTCACGAGTTATTGCGCGCATGGGAATTGAAGCATCGCTTCCTTACCTCT
The DNA here is from genome assembly GCA_030681375.1 of Gallionella sp. Taxonomy (GTDB): domain Bacteria; phylum Pseudomonadota; class Gammaproteobacteria; order Burkholderiales; family Gallionellaceae; genus Gallionella. The sequence continues at coordinate 21,493 of JAUXWM010000037.1, read as the reverse complement.
GAAAGCGTGTTCCATCACACTTTGTTCCGCAAGGAAACACGTTGGCCGGGATACTACTACCGTGGCGATGCAATGAAGCTGGATGATGAGAACTGGCATGTGCTCACGGTATCTCGTCGCGATCCTGAGACGGGTGAGTACACAATGGAGAAAGCACCGCTCTACCACTTGGTAGGTGATGCGGAGACAGCGCCACCGACAGACCACCACTAGGTAACGCAGGCTTGATTTACCGGTTTTGTAAAATCAGGCTTACGCAAAGATATTTGTGATAACTTGGTAGTACATTAAAGAGGACCGGCATGCTTCATGTTGGTCCTCTTTTTATCTCTTTCGCAAAATTGGAGTTGGTTTGATGAATATCATTGATAGGACAGATGAAGAGATATTGGAACTCGCACACCCGATGTGGGCGGATCTGGTCAAATACTCGAACGAGGGTAACTACGGCGCGTTCACGCGCAACTTTTCCAGTACGCTTATTGCGGGTGCGAACGAAGTGGAAATGGGCAAGCAGTTCGCACGAAGCGAACTGGCGAAAAACCTGTCAGCAGACCATGAGTATCTGGGCATCATACGTCGCGGCGAATATGTCACCGTGCTCTACAAACAGAGAAGCATGAAAAAACCCGGAGAATGGCTGGGAAGGCTGGTGCTGGGGTATGAAAAGGACAAGGTAAGGATATTTGGCGCCACCATTTTCTAACTCAAGGTTTATATAAAGATTTGATATGTCAGATACCGTTGAAGACGAAAAATTCGTAGAACTGAATTACAAGGTCATCGATAACAAGACCGGCGACATCCTGGTTACCGTGGATTATCCGCTGGGTTATGTTCATGGCGTGAATGATGTGATGTCCGAAGAAGTGACCAAGGAGCTATACGGTAAAAAAATCGGCGACATCATCGAGGTGTCTATCGACACAGCCAAGCTGTACGGCGAACGGGATGAATCGCTGGTATTCACCGATCATATAGAAAATGTCCCGGAAGAATATCGGGAGATCGGCATGACCATCACCATGGAAAATGAAGAGGGTGTGCCGAGGAATTTCATCGTCACCCGATTCGACGACAAGACATTGACTGTCGACGGCAACAACCCGCTTTGCGGCAGAGAGGTCACTTTCATGCTGGAAGTGCTGTCCATACGTGATGCCACCGAGGAAGAGATCGAACTGGGCGGTGCGGTCGGTGCCGATCCGGAATTGAACGAGATACTTGATCGAGCAAAATGAGATTCTCAACGAATTACCTACTCTACCCTGAGAACAAGGCGCTGGAACGTTCCATCGCGCGCACCTTAGCTCTGCTGAGTGCTGAGACAGCCGCTGCAGCGGCTCCGGATACCAAAGTCGCTGTTGCGGATAATTTTCGCTACACACGCGGCAATTATGAGCAGCACCGTTTCAGTTCCAGGATATTCGAGAGTTTACTCGAAGCGCTTGAGCTATCGCTGACAGACCAATTTCACGAACAGGAACCACTAGCGTGGGCTGAGACCCAGAACAATATGGGGAACATCCTTGCGGCACAGGGCCAGCAGCGCAGAGATGCGCAATCGTTTGAACGGGGCGTACAGTGCTTCAACTATGCATTAGCAGAGTTCAAACAGGAATTCTCACCCCTGGAGTGGGCAGCTACGCAATACAGCCTGGGCACGGCCAATCAGGCGCTGGGTCGCTTACTTGATGATACAAGGCCATTGAAGGTCGCTGTCGATGCCTATACCAATGCACTGCAAGTCTGGACGCGGGATGCGTACCCGGAGGAATGGATGCATACCCTGCATCAGCTGGGTGCCACTTTGCATACCTTCGGAACATTGCTCAAAGGTAATCGCCAATTCCAGAAATCCGTTGTTGCCTACAAGAATGCGCTGGCCGTGCTCGACGCAGACAATTACGCATTAGAGCTGACTGCCGCGCATAACAATCGGGCTGCCGCCCTGCAACATCTCGGCGAGTCGGAAGAGAACCCGGAGCGTTTGAAAGAAGCGATCAATTCATATGAGAAGGCATTAACGGTCAGCATGGAACAGCAGTTACCTATCCATGTGGCAGTCATCTGCCGTGTAAACAAGGCGACCGCACAGAATGTACTGGCTCAATTAATGAATGATGCTGTGCTCGCGGAAGAGATCGCGGATGAATTCGAAGTAATTATTGAATGTTTCCGCCACGCGCTACAGCCGCTTTGTTTGAAGCATTGCCAGGAACAACTGAGACTGGCGCAGTCACAGACCGCGTTAAGCAGCCAGGCGGTGGGGTAAATAATGACTCAAACCCGCCCGGAAAGTTTGTTCTCCACCTCGATGAATGAGCCGGTATCCGCAAGGAAGCGGATCGTGCGCGCACCGAAGCCGACTTCCGGGCTGGATTCACCCTTATCGATGGACAAGGTTAGCGCCACGCCTATACGCGGAGACAGATTGTGGCTTTTGCAGACTGCAACGATACTTTCCTTGAGGGGTTCCAGCTGCTTGACGAGGCTGTCGGTCAAGGCAAACACATCCACCTCTCCAGCAGTGGTCTCCGTTGATAACTCCCAGGAACTGATGGCGGGCTTGTCCAACCCGCTGTATGCGCCAGCAGCATTGACGGATGTGGGTTCTATCCCAAGCAGGCGTGTAATGTCGTCGGGGTTGAAATGGTAACCAAGCAGTGCAAAATAAGCCCGTCCTTTGTTCGATGCCAAGATGTTATCCTCGTCGATGATTTTCCTCGTCCGAGTATAACAGGTGTGCAGTCATCATCTGACGCAACACAGAAAAGAGACCCCAATGATCCATGCCTGTTTTGCACAGATCCGCGCGGGTTATCGATACAGCATGAACTGGCCTTCAGTGCACGCGACTCCTACCCGACGAGCCCGGGACACACGCTGGTCATCCCGCGGCGGCATGTTGCCAGTTTTTTCGAGCTGACAGCGGAAGAAGTCGCTGCCTGCATGCACCTCATTCAAGAGGAAAAAAAACTCATCGACGAGGAGTTCAGTCCGGATGGCTACAACATCGGCGTCAATGTGGGGCTGGCGGCCGGGCAAAGCATCTTCCATGTGCATATTCACATTATTCCCCGCTACAAAGGGGACGTTGAGAAGCCACAAGGGGGCGTGCGGCATGTGATCCCGAAGAAGGGACATTACACACGCTAACGAGTACACTACACCGGAAATTTGGAGGCCCTCCTCCCGTTTTCGGCTACCGATTTTTCAACCAAAGGAGTAAAAATCATGAGTGAAGAAAAAAAACCTTTTTGCCGCCCCAAGATTCCTGATGGTCACGCATACCGCGTAACCACCCGTCAGAAAGAAATCGTACCGGGACAGTTTTTTGTCGGCTATGAAACCACCTGGGAACCGGCACAGAAAGAAGTGCCCTACTCCACGCCTAAGACGCCCTAAAGCAATTGTCCGCACGCGGTCGCGCGGCGATTAAATTCAGATTGGTTTTGTAATAAGCACGCTATAAAAAGCGTGCTTATTTTAACTGCGAAAAATTAACCGTAACTATATTTCGGCAAATTCATGTGGCTTACCGGCATTGCTCTAATTTAAGGCTTACATACGCTCATGAACGAAGATGCCAGTGATTGATCTCATCACTCACAAATTCCTATATTCTAATTAGCTATTTAATATCAACAATAAAGTATTTTACAGGTATATCAAGCACCACTAGACTGCGCTTCAACAAGTTGTGTCGAAGCATCCATCCAACCACCAAAAGGAAGGCAGTCTATGTTCAAGCTAATCAAGAATGGCAATATCGTTTCTGACGTATGGAAAACTCTGACTTTTGCGGAAGGCGATACGCCGCAGAACATCAGAATCCCCGTGGGGCCGGTGCTGGTGCCGCTATCGGTTTGGAAAGCGCGCCGCGCCGAACTGATACACCGCGAATATGAACATGGCTGGCCACTGGGTGTCTGGCTGGATGCCGAAGAAAGTGCTGATGAGATTGGGCGCGACATCGATGATTTTACTGTGATAGCGGTGGAATTCGACAAATTCGCCGACGGTAAGAGTTATTCAACCGCTCGTACGCTGCGTGAACATTACGGCTTCAGAGGTGAGTTGCGCGCGATCGGTGATGTGCCGCGTAGCAATGTGACCTACCAGTATCAGGTTGGCTTTGATTCTTTTGCTGTACGCAGTAATCAGAAAGTCAGCTCTGTCTTATCGGGCTGGTTCAATCTCAAAGCAGCCAACCAGCATCATGCTCAACACGCTACGCTCGCTGGCTAAACTGGGGGCACTTTGCCCCTCAACCAATGTTGTATATAAACATAGACAAGCAAATTGAAGTCGTTAAAAACTCTCAGTTCCTAGGTCTGTGCCCAAGCCAGGCCATCAAAGCGCCAGCCGTTGTGCGAGTTACGGTGGTGATGTTCATCGAGATCGCCTTCAAAGCCATGCAACACATTATAGACTTCCTGAAGTCCGGCTTTTTCCAGCGCCAGACCGGCATCCACCGAGCGGCGGCCCGAACGGCAGATCAGCACGACAGGACGATTAACACTGGCGGCCTTTTTCACATGCGAGACAAAGTCCGGGTTGTAATCCCAATCTGGACCATCCACCCAGGGTATCAGCATGGAACCTTCCGGACGACCGATGAACATGTGCTCCATTTCACTGCGCACGTCGATAAATACCGCCTCTGGATTGTCTTGCAGAAATTTGTATGCTTCTTTGGGGGTCAAGTGTTGCATGTACAGCTCTCCTGAATGAACGGGCCGATCATGATAACCGCTGGCGTGTGAGTTGTACAAAAAGTCTGCAGTTCACGACGGAACGGCTAGTGTTGCCTCTTCACATGGAAGCAATGTCACGCAGCTTTTGCGAGTAGATAATATTCTCGCCAGACCCGCCTGTTTGGCACTCCCGCCGTATATCAGGCTTATCAAGCTTCAGGCTCGGAATACTGCACAGTATGTATTTCGAAAGCCATCTTTTCCAGATCACCCAGTATCCAGGTAAACATTTCTTCCACGCCCGGCGCGCCAATGCCGGAAACCGAACCGGGGTTGACCAGCAGCGTCTGCCCCCCTTTGATGTTGCTCTGGCGCATAATCTCTGCGACATGGCTATGCCCGCAGCAAACCAGATCATAATCTCCGGTGCAGGCCATACCACGAGCATAGTGCGGATAGTGGGTTGCGAAAATGCGCCGCCCTGCCCACTCCAGCTCCATATCCTGCCCGTGATAAGTCAGCAATCCGCCAGTCTTCATCATCATCCGGTGCAGCGCCATCTGGTCACCGACGTTGTTGCCATGCACGACATGCAGCGGAATACCTAGTTTGAGCGAAGTGCGCAATGTGTTCGCGCCGATCAGATCACCGCAATGAATGACGGCCTGCACACCTAGCAACTGCGCCTTGGTTATCGCCGCCGCGAGAGGTTCCGCACGATCATGACTGTCTGAAACGATACAGATTTTCATTTATTTCGTATCCCGCAAGGCATGCAGCCTGCCAACAGTCTGATTTCAGGCGACAACGCCTTGCAACTATTTAAATTCAATTTAAATTTTTGTGGCAGCTTGCAGATAATAAATTAACTCCATGAACAAGCCCAGCCTTCATCAGTCAACTGCGGGCACGCAAATAACCATTGTACGCACTTAAGCCCCTCCTGATAGCATTGTAGTTGCGCATCCTCGCAAACTTGGCCATTAGGCGCAATCATACAGTCGCGCGTCTATACCCATGTCGGGTGGGATAACGCATGACCCGAACGGGTAAATAAGCTACTTTTTCATCCAGCGTGTTGATATTTTTAAGGATTCGACTTAGTCTGCGCCAAGCATTATGAAACTGACCGACACGTTGATGCAGAAAAAAACGATTCCAATCACCATTGCCAATCACAGTACCTTCTTGTGGGTGCGCGATCCCGACTTCACTCCACCCGGAGAAGATGGTGGCGTGGCAGTGTGTCTGACGCATGAATTCGCGGCCGCGCGCGCAGGCGATCTCAAAACGCTACTGGAAACTTTTCTGGAAAGCATTATCGGCACGGTCAATGCCACGGCAGGAGTGGTCCGTCTGTTATCCCCCGATGGATGCACCCTGCAAATCATCAGTTCGGCGGGGCTCTCTGCCGATCTACAAGAAGAAGCTGAAAATTATGTCGAGCTGGATTGCGAGGTCAGCGACAATGCCACACTGGGCCATGTCGTTCACGCGTCGGACATCAGCGGATGCAATTCACGACAAAACTGCCCACACTCCAGCTGCCGCTTCCAGTCTCTGGTTGCCGCCCCGCTTGAAGTACAGGACTCGTCCGGTGCGCCGCTCGGCATCTTGACCATTTTCTTCGATGTATCACGCGCTGCCGCAAGCAAGGTCATGAACACGCTGGCCTCCTTTGCAGAAGTGATGAGTGCCACCATTGAACATACGCGCGTTAACCGCGATGTCAGACGCTTTGAGCTGCTGGCCGAACGTCAGGTTATCGCCAACGATATCCATGACTCAGTGGCCCAGACGCTAACCTACTCGCGCATGCGCGTAAACCTGCTGTTGGAGTCCATCCGTACCGGCAACCAGGTAATGGCAAGCAAATATGCGCGTGATCTGGATGAGGCGCTTGAAATCGGACAAAAGAGCACGCGTGAGCTGATCGCCGATTTTCGTTGCGACATGAATCGCGGCGGACTCTCCATTGCACTACATGACTTGGCCAGCGAATTTCGCAAACGCAACAACATCGTTTTCGAATATCACAATAAACTGGTTGATCTCGAACTGCCACTCGAACACGAAATACAGGTCTATTACATCGTACGCGAGGCGTTGAACAACATCGCCCGCCATTCCGAAGCGACACATGCACGCCTGTTCGTTGCCTCCAAATTTGGCTACTACGTATTCACCATCGAAGATAACGGCACGGGCGCTTGCACCTTCACACCCGTAGAAGGCCATTACGGCGTGATGATCATGCGTGAGCGTGCACACCGGATAGGTGGCGAGATCAGAGTCGATAGCGCCGCAGGCCTGGGTACGCAGGTACAATTATTTTTCCCTGAACCACCGCTGGACTGGAGAGTTGTAAATGACTGACAAAATAAAAGTTGTACTGGTAGATGATCAATGCCTGTGTCGGCAAGGGTTGAGTGAATTACTCTCCAATTGTTATGGTTTCGACGTGTTGGGCGCAACCGGCAATATAGACGAACTACGCACCTTGCTGGACCAGAAACCTGATCTGCTGATCGTCGATCTGCGCATGAAACCACTGGACGGCATTTCACTGCTGGAGCAACTTCGTAGCGAAGGCTATCTGACCCCCGCCATCATGCTCACGATGAGCGATTCTGAGATCGATCTGGGGAACGCGATACGCGCTGGGGTACGCGGATATTTGCTTAAGGATATGGCTCCGGATGAGGTGGTCGATGCCATCCGCCGGGTTGCCGCGGGCGAACTGGTGGTCGCCCCCACCATGACGGTGAAGATGATTGAAATGTTGCGCGGTGATCAACCCGAGCAGGGACCGAAAGACTCCTTTAAATTACTGACCGAACGTGAACGCGAGATATTGCAATTACTGTCACGCGGCGAAAGCAACAAGGCCATCGCACTGACTTTGCACATCAGCTATGACACTGTAAAACAGCATGTGCGCCACATTCTGAACAAGCTTAATCTGTCTTCGCGCGTAAAGGCAGCCGTCCTGTTCACGAAAGAACAGGGCATGACGCATAACGAGGAAACGGTGACACGTAACTGAAAGTGGCTGGTAGTGAGTGGGAAGTGGCGAATAAAGTAGTGCACTGAATCAACATATGACTATCATTTGATCAATACGAAGAGAGGAAAGATATGGCACACATCGTAATCATGGGAGCGGGTATTGGCGGCATGCCGGCAGCCTACGAAATGCAGGAAATGATCCGCAAAGGCGACAAGGTCACTGTCGTCTCGAACAGCGAGAACTTTCACTTTGTGCCGTCCAATCCCTGGGTAGGGGTCAAGTGGCGCAGTCGCAAGCAGATCGAATTTCCGATTCGCGCCTATCTGGAGCGCAAGGGAATTAACTTCATCTCCACGGGTGTAAAGCGTGTCCATCCCGACAACAACCAGCTTGAATTGAACGATGGCAATACCGTCGCATATGATTATCTTATCATCGCCACTGGCCCCAAACTCGCCTTCGAGGAAATCGAAGGATTGGGGCCTCACGGTGGTCACACCTATTCGGTATGCCATGTAGATCACGCCATGAAATCGCACGACGAATGGGAAAATTTCTGCCAGAACCCCGGCCCCATCGTAGTCGGTGCCGTGCAAGGCGCTTCCTGCTTCGGCCCCGCCTATGAATATGCTTTCATCATGGAAACCGACTTGCGCCGCCGCAAGATCCGCAGCAAAGTACCGATGACCTTCGTCACATCCGAACCCTACATCGGTCACCTCGGCCTGGGTGGTGTGGGCGATTCCAAGGGGATACTGGAATCGGGCATGCGCGACAAACACATCAAGTGGATATGCAATGCCAAAGTCACCAAAGTCGAAGCGGGGAAAATGTATGTCACCGAACACGACGACCTGGGCGTAGAGAAACAGAAACACGAATTGCCATTCAACTACAGCATGATGCTGCCCGCCTTTAAGGGCGTAGATGCCGTGTTTGGTATAGAGGGACTGGTTCAGGCGCGCGGCTTCATCATCGTGGACAAACATCAGCGCAACCCAAAATACAAAAACATCTTTGCGGTGGGCGTATGCGTTGCCATCCCGCCGGTGGAAGCAACCCCCATTCCGGTTGGCACCCCCAAGACGGGCTACATGATCGAATCCATGGTGACCGCCACCGTTCACAACATCCGCGCCGACCTGATGGGCGAACCTGCCGACAAGGAAGCGACCTGGAACGCCGTATGTCTGGCCGATTTCGGTGAAAGCGGTGTCGCCTTCGTGGCCATCCCGCAAATTCCGCCACGCAATGTTAACTGGTTCTCTGAAGGCAAATGGGTACATCTGGCCAAGGTGGCATTCGAAAAATACTTCATCCGCAAAATGAAGAAAGGCACTTCCGAGCCATTTTACGAAGGCGGCATCCTTAAAATGATGGGCATAGACAAGCTGAAGTAAACCCGAATTAATGTTCATTAGCTGAATTAACCCATCCCCGCCCCAACCCTCCCCTTGAAGGGGAGGGTGCTTTGCATTTAAGACGAAAGGAAAGCACATGCAACTCGACGACCACAGCCTGGACCTGCTCTACCGCAAGGCACGCACCCACAACGCGTGGCTGGATCAAGCGGTAAGCGACGATTTATTGCGCCAGATTTACGACTTGATGAAATGGGCGCCCACCAGTGCCAATTCGAGTCCGGCGCGCATCGTGTTCGTAAAGAGCGAGTCGGCCAAACAGCGCCTGCTGCCCGCCATGATTCCGGAAAATCTGGAGAAGACCCGTAGCGCCCCAGTCACCGTCATCATTGCTCAGGACTACGAATTTTACGAAAAACTCCCTGTCCTGTTCCCGCACACCGATGCCCGCGCCTGGTTTGTCGGCAACACGTCGTTGATCGATACCACCGCATTCCGTAACGCCAGTTTGCAGGGCGCTTATCTCATCCTCGCCGCGCGCGCGCTGGGGTTGGATGCAGGCCCTATGTCAGGTTTTGATAATGCAAAAGTAGATCAGGCGTTCTTCTCAGGCACCCAGATCAAATCCAATTTTCTGATCAATCTGGGCTATGGGGATGCAACAAAATTATTTCCGCGCGGCCCGCGTTTGCCTTTCGAGGAAGCGGCCAGCATCCTGTAAATCCGCACACAGGTTCAGTTGGCTACAACAAGACCGGACTATCCGGCATTTCGTTGGGTTTATCGCTGCGCGCTGGAAAATGGCGCGTCAGATGCTCACCCACGGCTTGCACCCCATACAACACCCCCGCTTCAAACCGGCCTGCACGAAACGCCGCTTCCATCTGCTGACATATCGCCTCCCAGACCTCATTCTCCAGCCTGACATGGATGCCGCGATCTGCGACGATCTCGACATCCCTGTCTGCCAGCAGCAGATAGATCAGCACGCCGTTATTGTGCTCGGTATCCCAGACATGCAGCTCGGAAAAGACCCCAATCGCACGTTGCCGGGCACTCTGCCCGGCCAGCAGTGGCGCCAGCTCCAATGCAGGTTCGACCGCAAAGCGTATTTGTCCGTCGTGTCGGTTTTCCGTTGTGCGGATAGCATGTTCTATTGCCTGCAAGGTATGGCGCGGGAATGCGCGCCGCACGGTCGCACGACCGGTTGAGAGATGTTTCACGATACGCTGTATGTTCATTACCACCGCCCCGAGGCACCGCCTCCACCAAACCCGCCACCTCCACCGCCGAACCCGCCTCCTCCACCGAAGCCGCCCCCGCCGCCAAATCCTCCGCCGTGAGTACCGATACCGCGTCCGCCGCCGAGCAGCACGAACACGAAGGCCGCTATACCCGCGAACAGCGCGATCACTCCGGATGCCACGATCAGCCAGGCCAGCCCGCCCAGCACGCCGCCGACCAGCAGCGCCGCCGGTAAACGCCCCAGCATCGCGCGCAGCATGCCGCCTAGCGCCACTGCAATCACGAAGCCCATAAACATCAGCGATTCAATATCTTGCTTGCCATCTGCTCCCACCCGTTCCGGTACAGGCAAGGGTTCTCCGCTGACGACCTGCATCATTGCTGACAGGCCCGCATCGACCCCCTGATAAAACTCGTCGTTTTTGAAATGCGGGACGATAATCTCATCGATGATGCGGTGTGCGGTGGCATCGTTGAGCGCACCTTCCAGGCCATAGCCCACCTCAATGCGCACGGTGCGGTCATCCTTGGCGACCAGCAGCAGCGCGCCATCATCCACCCCTTTACGTCCGAGTTTCCACGCATCGACCACGCGTATGCCGTACTGTTCTATGGTTTCAGCTTGCGTGGTGGGAATGATGAGCACGGCTAGCTGCGCGCCCTTCTGTGCTTCGAAAGCCGCCAACCGTGCGTCCAGCGTTTGAATTTGCTGCGCATCCAGCGTCGCGCTCAGGTCGGTGACACGCTGCGACAGCGGTGGCACCGCCACCTCGGCATGTGCCGCTCCAACTAACAGCAGCGCAAGCAATAAGACTCGCGCGTACAGGATTTTCATTTTGCGGCGGGTGCAGGACTGGGCGCGTTAAAATCCACGGTCGGCGCGTGTGAAATGGCCTGCTCGTTCTCAACCGTGAAAGACGGCTTCACCGTGTAACTGAAAATCATCGCAGTCAGATTGCTGGGGAAAGAACGTACCGCGACGTTGTACTCTTGCACCGCCTTGATGTAACGGTTGCGCGCCACGGTGACGCGGTTTTCCGTGCCTTCCAGCTGTGCCTGCAAATCGCGGAAATTTTGATCGGATTTGAGTTGCGGGTAATTCTCAGACACCACCAGCAAACGACTCAGTGCGGAAGTCAGTTGCCCCTGGGCCGCCTGGAATTTGGCGAAGGCTTCAGGATCATTGATTAGCTCAGGGCTGGCCTGAATGCCGCCGACACGGGCGCGCGCTTCAGTCACACCCAGCAGCACGTCTTTTTCCTGCGCGGCATAGCCTTTGACGGTATTCACCAGATTGGGAATCAGGTCGGCGCGGCGTTGATACTGGTTGAGCACCTCGGCCCAACTCGCCTTGATCTGTTCATCGGTAGTCTGAAAAGTGTTATAGCCGCAGCCTGTGAGCAACAGAGTTAGCAAAACCAGCCATAAGGTGCGCATCATCATTCCCCTAGAAATTGGATATATCAAAGCGGCAATACTATAACACCAAATCCGGCATAGTCAGTCGCGGTACAATATTCGTCATACGCTGCAAAATTAAGCAGTCTTTGCCGACAAACCGGGAGCGATGCAATTGAAAACAGTCAAAATCAGCGATGTAATGGACAGCAGCGGCGTGGCCTTCGGCACCAGCGGTGCGCGCGGTCTGGTGAGCGCAATGACGGATGAAGTTTGCGCCGCCTATGCGGTCGCGTTTCTGTCAGTCATCAGTCAGTCTTTTGCGATTACGCGCGTGGCACTGGGGATCGATTTGCGGCCCAGCAGCCCGCGTATCGCGGCAGCGTGTGCGTCCGCGCTGCAATCACAAGGAATCACGATAGACTACTGCGGCGCATTGCCCACGCCCGCGCTCGCGCTGTATGCGCAAAACCAGGGCATTCCCGCCATCATGGTCACTGGCAGCCACATCCCGTTTGATCGCAACGGCATCAAGTTTTACCGGCCTGACGGCGAAATCACCAAGGCAGACGAACTGGCAATCAGAGACAGCACCGTGCAATTAGATGGCAGCACAGCCGCGTTACCCGAGCTTAATCCCGCCGCGCTGCAACAGTTTGTGCAGCGATATCTGGATTTCTTCCCGGAACAGCATTTCAAAGGCATGCGCCTCGGCGTGTACGAGCATTCCAGCGTGGCGCGCGATGCTTTGAGACAAATCCTGGAAGGACTAGGCGCTGAAGTCATTTCACTCGGGCGCACCGAACAATTCGTGCCCATCGATACCGAAGCCGTTGCTGAAGTAGATATTCAAAGAGGGAAAGACTGGGCTGCAGCACACCATTTCGATGCCATCATTTCTACTGACGGCGATGGCGACCGGCCACTGATTTCCGACGAAACCGGCAACTGGCTGCGCGGCGACATCGTCGGTCTGATTTGCGCCCGCTATCTGGGAGCGCAAAAAGTGGTCGTGCCGGTCAGTTGCAACACGGCCATCGAACTTTGTGGTGCGTTTGAAACTGTGTTGCGCACCCGCATAGGCTCGCCCTATGTGATTGCCGGCATGGAGGAAATCGCTTGCGGTATCGACGATGCGGTGGTCGGCTTCGAGGCTAATGGCGGCTTTCTGGTGGGCTCGCGCTTTACGCGTGACGGAAGAAAACTCGAACCGCTGCCCACCCGTGATGCCGTCCTGCCTGCGCTTGCTGTCCTCGCGGCTGCGCGCGAAGGTAATGGCTCAGTCTCATCTCTGATGCTGGGTTTACCCGCCCGCTACACCGCCAGCGACCGGTTGCAGGATTTCCCGGTGGCGAGCAGTCGTCAGCTGATACTGGAACTGAACAACGACCCGCAGGCGTTACAACGCTATCTGGCGCCCGACGATGCAAAGCAGCTTGATTGCAACACCACAGACGGGCTGCGTATCAGCTTCGATAACGGCGAAATCGTCCACCTGCGCCCGTCCGGAAACGCACCGGAATTGCGCTGTTACTGTGAGGCGGCAAACGAGGAGCGAGCGATGCAGTTGGTGCGCACCGTGCTGGCACGAATTCGAGATTGATCAGATGGAAAAGAATGAAAACGTCCCGTTATTAAGCGCTGCAAATACGCAAATAACGTCGAATCTCACACAGAACTCCAGCATATACATCGGCTTCCTGCCGGATGCCGGAGCAATCAATCTGCAGATCATGGACAGTTATAGCGGTTTGGGCGATCAGGATATGCTGCGTCGCAGCCATTTTTTCGGCGGGCGCTTTGAAAACCTGTATCTCGATCATGAGCGCATCCCCGCACTCGGGCAGGTGCTGGCGCAAGCAACGACTTTTGCAGCGGCCTTGCTGGGATTGCCGGAACAGGCTTTAAAACGCGGATTCTGGTTTAACGACATGGGGCCGGGTCAATCCACGACCAAACATGACCACGACGAATACGACGAACTGCTATCGGCTGTCTATTACGTCCACGTTCCCGAAAATTCGGGAAGCCTGATCATCCACGACCGCTACAGCCAAACAGAAGTCACCCCGGAATCCGGCATGTTCGTATTTTTTGCTCCCGCAGTACTGCACTCGGTGAGCAGCAACCAAAGTGAACACAGACGCTTATCGATAGGCATGAATTTCGGTCCGGCCTGAACATTGTTGCCATCGAAACATAAACACTCACGAACAGGAACAATCAGCGTTTGTGTTCTTCCAGACTCACCTCTTTGCGTATCACTTCGCCTTCGATGATCTGGCCCTCAAAGGCCTCTCCCTTGAATACTTCGCTGTAACTTTGCTCGGCAGCCATCCTCTGTTCGCGCATCTGTTTGCGCAGTGCACGGGTTTTCCACCACAAATAGCCCCAGGCGAGCAGACCTGCGCTCACGATGAAAGCAATCAGCAATACCGAAAACATCAAGCCAAAAATAATCAGGGCGATGGTTACGATGAGCGCAACCACTCTGCCGATAAGGGAAGTTTGATTCAAGGCTTAAACCGCCTGACCCGCAGCGTAGCCGGATGCCCAGGCCCACTGGAAGTTATAGCCGCCCAACTGCCCGGTTACATCCACGACTTCGCCGATAAAATACAGGCCCGGAACGTCGTTGCATTCCATGGTCTTGGAGGACAGCGCCTGAGTGTCGATGCCGCCGCAGGTGACCTCGGCCTTGGTGTAGCCCATGGTGCCTGAAGGCGTTACCTCCCAGTCATGCAACTGCGTCGCAATGACTTTACGTTGTTTGTCATTATATTGGTTCAATGGCTTGTTTTCGAAAGGTTTATTGTCCATGCACCACACATCGGCAAAGCTCTTCGGGAACCATTGCGTCAGGAAGTTGGAGAGCAGTTTCTTGCTGGTTTTATGCTCATCCAGTACCTCAACCATATCCAGATCAGGCAACAAATTAATGTGCAAAGCCTCACCCGGCTGCCAGTAAGAAGAGGCTTGCAAGATCACCGGGCCGCTCAAACCGCGATGCGTGACCAGCAAGTCTTCGCGAAATGACTGCTTGCCGGTGGTGACGATGGCCGGGAATGAAACGCCGGTCAGATCGGCATACGGCTTCCATTCATCCGGCGCGAAGGTCAGCGGCACCAGCCCCGCTTTAAGCTTGGTGATCGGCACGCCGAACTGTTCGGCGACGTGATAACCGTACGGTGTCGCGCCGGTTTTGGGAATCGACAGACCGCCGGTGGCAACCACCAGCGAGACCGCCTCGAATTCACCGCGCGAGGTGGAAACGTAAAATTTGGCCTTTTTACCGATGCCCGCATCCGCTGCATACGGCGTGTGTTTAATTTCTGCGATATCGCAGCTCATGAAGCGTTTTACGCCAGCCGCATCGCATTCGCTGCGCAGCATGGCAATAATCACTTCGGATTCGTCATCGCAAAACAACTGACCCAGCGTTTTTTCGTGGAAACCGATGTTGTGCTTTTGCAGCAGCGCGATGAAGTCATTCGGCGTGTAGCGTGCCAGTGCCGAACGGCAGAAATGCGGATTGGCGGAAATGAAATTTTCCGGACGGGTGTTGATATTGGTAAAGTTGCAATGTCCGCCCCCTGAGATGCGGATTTTTTCCGCCAGCTTCTTGGCATGATCAAGCAATACCACGGAACGACCGCGTAGTCCTGCCTGTAGTGCACACATCAGGCCTGCCGCGCCTGAACCGATAATGATGACATCTGATTTCATGTTTGTTCCGTACTGCCCTGATCGGGCGTTTTTTGATTAATTATTGAGTATGCTGGACAAGGTGACGCCAAAAGCGTGTTTGATTCTGCGTAATATTCGGATTATATGGTCTTTTTTAACTCAGCGTGCGTTTTGCTTGATGAAAGCGGACAGCGTACTGCGATATTCTACCCAGCCGATAGCACCGCTGTTGTTATGTTCTCCGCCTTCAATCAGGAGCAGCTTCCTGGGTTCAGGAGCGGCCGCATAAAGTTGCCTGGCCATCGCAACGGGTACTTTTTTATCCCATGTGCCGTGTATGAACAGCACGGGAATGTTAAGTTGCGGCACTTTTTGCACAGAGTCAAAACGCTGATGCAGCAGATACCCTATCGGCAGAAAAGCGTAATCCAGCTCACCCATCGCCTGCATTGAAGTAAACGTACTTTCGGTGATCAGCCCCGCCGCTTCCGGATGGTGCACTGCGAGGTCGATCGCTATCGCTCCGCCCAAAGAATGTCCGTAAATAAAGGTATTTCCCGGCTGAACACCGCGCTGCGTGATCAAATAGCGCCAGACGGTTTCCGCATCCTCAAACACCTTGTGCTCACTTGGCTTGCCGCCGGTGCTCCTGCCGTATCCGCGATAATCTGCCAGCAGCACGTTGTAGCCCAGTTCATGCAAACGCTTTGTATGTTCCAGATTATTGCCGATGTTGCGATAATTACCGTGAAAATACAGTACGACAGGTGCATCCGCCAGCTCAGAGGGGACCCACCAGGCATCCAGTTCTCCCTGATCAGCGCCTGAGCCTGTGGGAATGCGCAATGCCTCATATTTCATGCCCATGCGATCCGGCGTGGTTTGCCATTCGACCGTGGGTTCAAATACCTGCTCCATCTGCGTTGCCCACATATAGCCGCAGGCGGCGGCATACAGCAGCAACACGACACTTAACGCAACCGTAACACGCCGCATCCAGCCCGTCATGCCGTGCCTTCCAGCCGTGTCCACAAACATGCACCCTTGCTGGCCTTGTCGATGTCTATCAGTTGTTGTGCATGGACAGCCAGCTCATCAGCGCCGGGCTGCAATACCCGTAACCTGGGACGCGATGCATCCGTGCTCAGTACAGCAGGCTGACGGATTACCGGGGCCGTGTCATCACCTAGCAGACTCTCCTGTCCGCGCGTCATCGCGAAATACACTTCGGCAAGCAATTCCGTATCCAGCAACGCGCCGTGCAGGGCGCGATGGGTGTTGTCTATCTCATAACGGCTGCACAGTGCATCCAGACCGTTCTTTTTTCCGGGATGCATTTCACGCGCCAGTTTGAGCGTATCGACTACCGGATTGTGCAGGGGCGGCAGTTCCAGCAAGCGCAGTTCGTTGTTGATAAAACTCATGTCGAATGGCGCGTTATGCGCCATCAATTCCGCGCCTTCAATGAATTCCAGAAAGCTGCTCGCGATGTCGGCAAACTTGGTTCTGCCTTTGAGCATATCCCAGGTAAAACCGTGTACGCGAGCGGCCTCCTCATCAACTTCGCGTTCAGGATCAAGGTAATGATGAAAATGTCGTTTGGAGACTTTGCGTCCATCCAGTTCAATTGCGGCTATCTCTATGATTCTGTGACCGCGTCTGGGGTCCAGCCCGGTTGTTTCGGTATCGAGTACAATTTTACGCATTGCCCTGCCCCTGTATCATTTCCACGCCCCGGTTGGCCAGCACATCGGCACGCTCATTTTCAACATGACCGGCATGCCCCTTAACCCACAACCATTCGATTTCGTGCTGCACCGACAGCGCATCCAGCCTGCGCCACAAGTCCTCGTTCTTGACCGGCTTCTTGTCCGCCGTCTTCCAACCGCGCTGCTTCCAGCCGGCCATCCATGTGGTGATGCCCTGCTGCACATACTTGGAGTCAGTATGTAAGCGTACGTGACAGCGCCGCGTCAATGCTTCAAGCGCCGCGATCGCCCCCATCATTTCCATGCGGTTATTGGTGGTATGTGCTTCTCCACCGAACAGCTCGCGCTCCTTCCCCTTGTTCCGTAACAACGCACCCCAGCCGCCCACGCCGGGATTGCCCTTGCACGCCCCGTCTGTGTATATGTCTACAATTTCTTCAGTCATTTATCAAACCTGTCTATCGTTATCACTTGCCATTCCTGTCAGGTCCGGTCATTTTCGTACATTCCGCCACCGTGTTGCGCTGCGGGATTTTATTGTTCAGTTTCGGTGTGGCCGGCAGCAACTTTTTAACTAGCCCCTCGTTCCATCTGGGTTTAATCAACCGCATACCCGGCACGCGTTTCACCGCATGCACAAAATAAACGCCCCCGCTCACCTGCCACCAGCGGCCGCCCGCTGCTTCCATGAAGTCGCAACGCTCCAGCCATTTTTTCTGGTGGAAAGGGGGCGCATAGGCGGCAAAGCGACTTTCTACCACCTCAAATCCCAACAAGGCCAGCCAATCTTTCAGACGCGACAGCGCGATAAAATGACCGCGCCACGGGTAACCACGACGTCGGCCCAGCAGTCGGTGCAAACCCCACAGGCTGTGCGGATTGAAGCCACTGACAATCAGACTGCCTTCCGGTCTCAGCACCCGCTCTACCTCACGCAAAATCTGGTGTGGATATTCGGCGAACTCAAGTATATGCGGCAGCGACACCAAGTCCAGACACCCGCAGGCAATTGGCAACTCGGCACCGCACAGCCGCACTGCCGCACCCGCCTGATCCGCACCGACAATGCGCAAAGGAATGCGACTGTTACGCAAAAAATCATGCTCCGGCAAGCCCAGTTGCAGCGCGTTGTAACCGAAAATATCATTCACCGTCTGATCAAACCAGCCTTGCTCGCGCGCCAGCACATAGCCCCCCTGCTCGGTGGCAAACCATGCGCTCAAACTTTTCGCCGTTGAATTACAATCCGACATCACTCAATTCCCATTCTTTCAGGACTTATGTTCAAAATCACCGCTATTCCCGCCCTGCAGGATAACTACATCTGGGCCATACACAACGACGAGCAGGCGGTTGTTGTGGATCCCGGTGATGCGCTGCCCGTACTGAAATTTCTGGAGGAACAAGGGCTGACGCTGGCCGCCATACTCTGCACCCATCGTCATCACGACCACATCGGTGGCATCGCCCAATTGCGCGCAGTATACAACGTGCCGGTGTATGGACGACGACATGAGAAAAATCCGCACATCAGCCATGATTTGCGTGAGGGTAAACAGCTGAAACTGGATGCCTTCGGTCTGCAACTTGACATCATTGCAGTGCCCGGCCACCTGGATGACCACATCGCCTACTTCGCAGCGAATACCCTACCAGAAGTCCTGTTCTGCGGCGATGTGTTGTTTGGCGCGGGTTGCGGCAGGAACTTCGAGGGCACGCCTGAGCAGTTGCACCACTCATTGCAACGTCTTTCCGGACTGCCTGAAACCACGCTGGCGTACTGCTCGCACGAATACACCGCATCCAATCTGCGCTTCGCCATAGCCTGCGAACCCGACAATCCAGCCGTGCAACAGCGCATCGCCGCAACCGCACAACTGCGCGCCTCCGGACTCCCCAGCGTCCCCTCCACTATCGCACTGGAAAAAGCCACCAACCCCTTCCTGCGCTGTAGCGAGCCCGCCATCATCCATTGCCTGCAACAACGCGGCCTGAATGACACCAGCCCGGCTGCCGTCTTCGCGGCATTACGCGAATGGCGGGATAATTTCTGAAGATACCGATTGCAGTAAATGCCAATCTGGTTTATTCTGCGCGCCCTTCGGAGAGGTGGATGAGTGGTTTAAGTCGCACGCCTGGAAAGCGTGTTTGGGATAATATCCCAACGGGGGTTCGAATCCCCCCTTCTCCGCCAAACAGCGTAAACCCATTGATTTTAAAGCACTTTTTAAAATGATGGTGAAACGATTAGGGGACACAACTTGACGGTTGGAGTCCCCTTTTTAATGTCTATCACCCTCGCTACACACCTCAAAACCTCACGCCACGGCATTTATTACTTTCGCTACACAATCCCAGCCCCTTTACGCCCCTATTTCGGCAAAAAAGAGGTTATGTATTCACTCCACACCCGCGACCCCGCCAAAGCCCGCAAACTCGCATATACTCTCACCTCCCAAACCAACGCCCTGTTTGAAAAAATGGCTTACGACCCAACACGCTTTAACCCCTTTGACCCGTCTTCATTTCCAACCGCTGACAGCGTAAGACCATATGAAATCGACATTCAAAGAGGGATTTTCAAAACAGACGGAGCAGAAGACCACGCCAGAGCATTGGAGGCGTTAGCAGTCATTAAGACCATGCAGATAATGCAAGCACCGCAACCCGCCCCCATTCAACAGCAATACGCAGAACCTCAGCCTGAGCATACGATTTTAATTACGGAAGCATTAACCGCGTATCTACTCACGCTCAATAATAAAAAAACCCGCTTTAACTATGCGTCTTTTATCAATCGTTTTATTGTCTTTCATGGCAATAGTGAAGTGCATAAAATCCGAGGCGTGGACGTGGTGAACTGGAAAGCCGATTTGCTCAAAAGCGTTAAACCCGTATCCGTAGATATTCGCCTCCAAGCCTTACAAAGCCTTTTGACTTGGTGCTTAAAACACAACTACTTATCTGACCAAAAGCCACTAGCAACAAAGGGAAAGTTTACAATGACGAAGACGGAACGGGAAACACAAAACAGAGGCGCGGAGCGGTTTAAAGTCGAAGAGCTTAATAAAATTTTTGACCCCATCGCTTACGCCAGTTATTACACACTCAACACGAAGAAAAAGAGCAATCCCCGCTTTTGGTTTCCGTTGATAGCATTATTTACGGGTATGCGTTTAGAAGAAATCGCACAACTGCAAAAAGAAGACATCAAAACGATTCAAGGTATCGAAGTTTTTGACATAAATCGCAACGGCGGAAAATCGGTAAAAACACAGGCAGGAATCCGAGCCATCCCGATTCATCCGACACTGCTAAAAATGGGGTTTTTGGACTATGTGCGGAGTGTAGAAACACCCGCTCTTTGGCCTGAACTCAAACGAAATGCAAACGGCTACGGCAACCCGATTTCAAAAGCATTTATCAGACATCTTGAAGAAATCGGAGTAAGAAAAGACAGTGACCGAGGGAAAGTTTTTCACTCACTCAGAGATACTTTTAACAACGCTTGTGAACTTATTAGCGCAATAACTCCCGAAATACGCTATACGCTTATGGGACACGAGCAAAGCGGAGCAAATGAGAAAAATTATTTAGCTCCTAAAACGATACAACGACTTAAACACGATGGAATAGATTTATTGATTTATCAAGAAACAATCGGTGGGGCAACGCACACTTTGAAACTTTAAAAACAAATGAATTTTAGCTATGACAGAATGGATAAAAAAGAAATTTAAAGACGCTGATGCTTATAATTTTGAGTTTATGGCAGATGCTGAAAACTATATTGCGATTATTATCGACGATACAACAAGACCGACAGGAATGCGTTGGGCTTGTTGTATTCACAAATTTCCTATTGAAGTTTTTGATGGTAAAAATATTTTTTTTACAACAAGCGCAAGTCTTGGAAAGAAACAACTCGAAATCAAAATTTTTGATATGCAGTTTGCAGACAGAGTAAAAGAAAGAGAAGACGTTAAAAATTTGCCAACACTTAAAAGGAAAAGATTAGGTCAAACATAAATCAGAAGATTATCCCGCTTTTCTAAGTATTCCGCGATTTCTTCAATCGTGTATCTGCTCGAAGCTAAAAACTCGATTTCTCTGATAAAGTCTTGAAAATCTAGATTTACATAATCGCGTATTCTTGCGCATATATCTAATGCGTTATCGTCTGCATAATCGCTTAATGTCGTGTAAGTAGAGCCGTCATATACACGTATATCTTGACAGTCATATGGTAATCCCCCCATTTTTAGTTGGGGTCAAAAGTAGAGCTGGTTAAAAAATCTAACTTCTGTTTCGGCGTGATGCCGCCGAGTGCCATGTTGGGGCGTTCGTGATTGTAAGTCCACATCCATTTCGTTGCATAGTCCT
>JAUXWM010000015.1 GCA_030681375.1 Gallionella sp. | reverse complement strand
ATCACCCATCACTGCGAAATCCTCGAAACAGGCAATGATTCTTACCGCTTCAAACAGCGCAAAAATCGATCTCAGAAGGCTGGAAAAGTGGAAACAATTGGACGCTGACTAGTGGAAAGTATTGGGCGCTGTTTGACAGTCTATACCGGCAACGTGCACAACGTCACCGGAGACACCACCTATTGCCCGTCCTGTGGCAGTGAGCTGATCGTGCGCGACTGGTACCGCATCGAAAATTACCGGCTCACGCCCGACGGTCATTGCCCGGACTGCCATAGCGCCATTGCCGGGCATTTTGAGAAATTCATCGGACAATTCGGCAGGAAACGCATTCGAGTCATCCCCTCCTAAGAGAGGGACACGCGCATAGCTTTGTGCCTCAGCAAACGGCACTTTGGTTTATCGGGTAGATTCGCCATCGGCCAGCACAATCCGGTTGCGTCCAGCGTGTTTGGCCTGATAAAGCGCCCTGTCTGCCGCATCTGCCATTCTTGACACATCAACATAATCAGAAATATCGGCGATTCCGCAACTGAACGACACCGAGAATTCCGTCTCCCCTGCCAGATGACGCAGCAGGGAAAAATCATGGCGTATGGTATCCATGACTTTCATCGCGGTTTGTCCATCCGTATCGACGAGTATGACTGCGAATTCCTCACCTCCATAGCGTCCGACTGCGTCGATCTCGCGCAGGCGCTGCTTGAGCAGCCTGGACAAACTCTTGATGACCCTGTCGCCGACCGGATGACCATAACTATCGTTGACATTCTTGAAAAAGTCGATGTCCACCATCGCAAAAGACAGGGGTTTATTGAGACGTTTTGCCCGTGCTATTTCACGAGCCAGTTGATCCTTGATCGCAGTGTGATTAAGCAGCCCCGTCAGACTGTCGCGCACCATAAAAGAACGCAACAACTGCGAACGCCTGATCCTGCTGGTCACCGAAGAAACCAGGTGCTGCGCGGCTATCGGTTTGCATAAAAAATCATCTCCACCTATGCCGATGGCGGCAAGCTGCTTATCCACATCTGTTTCTGAAGACAGAAAAACAATAGGAATACCAATAAAATCATCAAGTTGCCTGATAACCTTCGCAAGCTCCATGCCATTGCACTCAGGCATATACATGTCGATCAATATCAGGTCGGGTGAAAATTCAACCAGATAATTCAATACATGCAGCGGATTGTTGGCCACCCTTACCGACAAGCCTGCCTGCCCCAGAGCCGCAGCATAATAATCGGCCAGGGTGACTTCATCGTCCACGATCAGCACACGATCAGCTTCGGCAGCCTGTACAGAGGTCAGTTCATCCAGCTTGCCGACCAATACACCCATATTCACGGGTTTGTTCATATAAGCAATGCCGCCCGCCCGCACCGCTTCCAGTCTGATGTCAAACTCGCCATGAGCAGACAAAAATATCACCGGGATGGGGGTCGCGCGTCCCCGCTGTACCTCGTTCATGGCATGAATGCCGCCCAGCGGGTCTTCGGGGAAGTTGATATCCATCAGCACCACGACATCCCTGCTCTGCTGCATCGCCGCCTTAAAATCATTCAGTGCATTGAAGACACTCACATCGTAACCAAAATAACTCAGCTGGATTTTCAGTTCGACTGCAAGGTCGCTATCATCTTCCACGATAAAGATCTGGTGAGATGCGTGCACGACTGCACTCTCAGCAGAAACCGCTGCAGAACTGTCGGCGTCGGTATGCTCCTGACGAATGGCCAATTGATTCAAGGCAGCCAGTTGTTCATACACCTGATCGCGCTGGGTACTGCTCAAAGCCCGCTTCGCCTCTCCGAGCATTTTCAGATGATTTTCAAGCGTTCGTGCGGCATCGCCCAGTGCCGGAAAACCAAACGTCCTGGCTGATCCGGACAGGCTGTGCACCATGCGATACAGCGTCTGAAAACACGCCTCATCCCATTGATCTTGTGGAAACTTATCCCAGATCAGTTCCAGATTTATGAGCTTTTGAGGCAATTGCGCAGTATACGCATCACTCAACTGCTTCAGTGCTTCCCGAAATTTTTCAGAATTATTCATGGCTATACTTCCAGATTTCGCTTATCTGCCCCGCCAGGGTCATAGGGTCAAATGGCTTGGGAATCACATCTATCGCACCCAGCGCCTTGTAGCCTGCCACTTCGGAGGGCTGCACCTTGGCTGTCATGAAAATCACCGGAGTGGCGGCGAATTGCGGCAGTTTGCGCAGATTTCCCAGCGTGGTCGGGCCGTCCATACCCGGCATCATGACATCCAGCAGGATTAACTGGGGATTGAAACTGGACATTTTGTCCAGCGCCTCACTTCCCGAACCGCATATTTCAACGGTAAAACCGCCCAGCATTTCCAGCGCAAGCCGCGCCACCACCTGGATATCAGGTTCATCCTCAACATACAATACCCGCGTTAATTTTTCAGACATGCCGCACCCTCCACTGACCGTACGAGTTGTCGAGGCGAAAAACTCGTACCGACAAATTTCAACTTATTCGACCCCTATCATGTGTTTGATAGTCGCCAGCAATTGCGCATTTTCGGTGCGCGATTTCACCAGTGACGCGCCCACCTGCCGGATGGCGTCCAGCCCCATTTCATGCGCCGAGAACACCATCACGGGTATCGGCGGAGTCGAGCTATTCAAGTCATTCAGCAAGTCCATACCCGTACCATCCGGCAAGGTGATGTCCATGATGACCAGATCATAGCATTTTTGCTTCAGCAGGATTCGCGCTTCAGCCAGGCTGCCTGCGTTATCCATATCGACGAATTCGCCCACTATGGCATGGACTACCCGGGAAATATCCAGATCGTCTTCTATATGCAATACCTTAGCCCGTGTTGCAGCAAACTTCCCCATAGCGCGCGTCAATGCGCTCTCCAGACGATCCCTGTCTATAGGCTTCGTGATCCAGTCTATGATGCAAAATGCCTCACCGCTCAATTCACGACCGCCCTTTTCGGCATTGGCTGAAACGACGATGATAGGCAATGTGGCAGTCTTTTCAGCCGCCCTCAACTCCCGAATCAGTGACAGGCCATTCTGATCCGGCAAACCCAGATCCAGCGTCATCGCGGCATAATCATGCAGAGCCAGCATTTGCTTGGCCTGCATGGCAGTGCCAGCCACATCGGCAGACAGACCCGCCTGTTCCAGCATCAGGCACAATAATGAAGCGATATCCTGATCATCCTCGCACACCAGTACACGCTTGCCTGCACCCGAATGGTCGGATTCAGGCACCAGCTTTTTGTGCCAGACGGGGAATTCAACCCAGAATGTAGTCAACACATCGGGCTGTGATTCAAAGCCGATGCAAGCTCCCATCTGTTCGACCAGGGATTTGGTAATGGAAAGACCGAGGCCGGTACCACCCTTCTTGCGCGTATCAGATGAATCGGCCTGTGAGAATTTCTCGAAAATTCGGCTCTGGAATTGTGCCGGAATGCCGCTGCCGTGATCGCTCACCGTTATACGCACGCGCTCGCCATCGCTCGTGGCCGACAGTATCACCCTGTCACCCGCCGGTGAAAACTTGGCGGCATTGGACAGCAGATTGGACAGCACCTGTTGCCAACGATCCGCATCCAGGTTCACATCCACGTCTGGCAGTGCATCCGTCAGTTCGTATACCACTCCAAATTGTTCGGCATAAGCGCGATTGCCCTCTATCGCCTGGTGCAACAAGGGGATGAGTCGGGTCGGCGCGGGTAAGAATTCCATTTTTCCTGCCTCGATTTTCTCCATATCGAGAATGTCGTTGACCAGCAGGATCAGGCGTTCGCTGTTCTTGTGGGCAATGTCTATCAGTGTTTTGACCTGTGCGGGGAGCGCTCCGGCCAGTCCACCCGCCAGCAACCCCAGGGAGCCGCGTATCGAAGTCAGCGGCGTGCGCAGCTCGTGGCTGACGGTGGAAATAAACTCGCTCTTCATGCGTTCTGTTCTGACGCGCTCGGTAATGTCGCGCACGATGCCGGTAAACATACGTTTACTTCCCAGCTGCATTGCGGAGACCGCCAGATCCATAGGAAAAGTCGAGCCATCACGCCGTTGCCCGACCACCTGCCGCCCTATGCCTATGATTTTCCTGGTACCTGTGGACATGTGGTTGTGCAGATAACCATCGTGCTCGGAATGATACGGTTCCGGCATCAGCATCTTGACGTTATGGCCTATCACCTCGGCAGCACTATAGCCAAAAATATTCTCGGCGGCTTTATTGAACGACGCGACACTACCTACCTCATTGATGGTGATGATACCGTCCAGCACGTTATCGAGGATCGCAGCCAGACGGTTTTCATCCTCCAGTTTTGCCTGTGCCGCCAGCTTACGTTCCGTGATGTCGCGGACGATCTTGGAGGCACCTATGACCTCCCCTTTATTATTCAGAAGCGGCGAAATACTGACCGACACATCAATCTTGCTACCGTCTTTTCTGATCCGGGTCGTTTCGAAATGATGAATTCTTTCGCCATTACGGATACGCGCGAGGATTGATGCTTCCTCGTCCGCTCGTTCTTCCGGAAAGAGCATCAGCATAGGCTGGCCGATTGCCTCCTGCTCTGTGTAACCAAATAGCCTTTCAGCAGCAGGATTCCAGCTCGTGATGATGCCATCCAGACTCTTGCTCATGATGGCGTCATCAGACGATGCGATGATGGAACCATATCTGGCTTGAATCAACGCCTGTTCCGTCAGGTATGCCTGCCGTACGTCGCGCTCCAGTTCATCGCTCACGCATTGCGCCAGATCGCGCAGGCAATCACGTTCGATCGGAGATAAATGATGTGGTCTGCTATCGATTACGCACAGCGTGCCCAATCGGCTGCCATTCTTTGCCTTGAGCGGATGGCCTGCATAAAAACGGATATGTGGCGCGCTCGTCACCAGAGGATTGTCTGCAAAACGCGGATCAAGCAGGGTATCCGGGACGATAAAAACTTGATCGTCGAGTATGGCGTGACCGCAAAATGAGATGCTGCGAGGCGTCTCGGAGACATCCAGCCCCTGGCAGGATTTGAACCACTGACGATTGCTGTCAACCAGAGAGACCAGTGCAACGGGCACGCCGAAGATATATTGAGCGAGCCTCGTCAAGCGATCGAAGCGCTCCTCGGGTGGCGTATCCAGAATCTCAAGACCGCGCAGGGTCGCGAGGCGGCTTGCTTCATCAAAGGGTGTGGCTGGCTCTAGCACTGCTCCTCCTCACTACTCGTGTGACCATCATAGCAGCTTCCTGATACTAGCAGCGATTCCGGACAGGCATAAACGATTTCTCCAGCCCGTCGGCTTGCTTTGCTCCGGCCGCGCCGTCAATTAACCAGTCTGGGCATGTGCATCCAGGCATCAAACTGCTCGATTGGTATCGGCTTGCTGAATAAATAACCCTGAAAGGCATGACAGCCGCGCAGATCGAGGAAGGCCAGTTGCGATTCGGCCTCCACCCCTTCGGCGATCACATTCAGTCCCATCGCTTCGCTCATCGCGATGACCGTCTGCACGATCGCCGCATCATTCGGATCGGTGGTGATGTCACGCACGAAGGATTGATCGATCTTGATCTGATCCAGCGGCAGGCGCTTGAGATATTGCAGCGATGAATACCCTGTGCCGAAATCGTCCATGGAGAAGCTCACACCCAGCATTATGATTTCCCGCATCTTGCTGATGGTGTCCTCAACATTTTCCAGCACGATGCTCTCAGTCAGTTCCAGCTTGAGATGTGACGGTTTGGCGCCACTTTCCAGCAAGGCGCGCTGCACCTGCGCCACAAAATCGGGCTGGCGGAATTGCCGGGCACTGACGTTGACGGCCAGAGTCAGATCGCGGGTCAATACATTTTTCTTCCATGCTTTTAACTGGATACAGGCGGTTTGCAGTACCCACAATCCTATCGGCAAAATCAGTCCGGTTTCTTCGGCCAGCGGGATGAATTGTATCGGTGGAACCAGTCCGCGTTCGGGATGCTCCCAGCGCAGCAATACTTCCGCGCCTATCGGACGGCGCATGCTGTCCACCTGCACCTGAAAGTACAGACAGAATTGCTGTTTTTCCAGTGCGCTGCGCAACTCGCTTTCCAGCTGTAAGCGCGCTTCCAGCGCTGATTGCATGTCCGGATCGTAGAAACGTATCGAGTTGCGTCCCGCCGCCTTGGCCTGATACATCGCGATATCAGCATATTTGAGCAAGTTATCGGTATTTTCCTGGTGTCCCATGAAGAGCACGATGCCTATGCTGGGCGTGGAGCGATAGGCATGCTGTTTCAACTGATAAGGCAAATTCAACGCGTCTCGTATCTTCTCGGCAACCAGTTCAGCCTGCGTCACCGCCTCGTTCACCCGGGCATTGAGCATTTCCAGTACGACCACGAATTCGTCACCGCCCAGACGGGCGACGGTATCGCCGTCACGCACGCACTGTTGCAGACGGCGAGCCACCTCGACCAGCAACAAATCCCCTATGTCGTGACCTTTGCTGTCATTCAGCGTCTTGAAGTGATCAAGGTCGATGAACATCAAGGCGCCGTAACGGGCATTGCGATCGCTGACTGCCATGGCCTGGGTCAATCGGTCCAGCAACAGGCGACGATTGGGCAAATCGGTCAGCTCGTCATAAAACGCCAGCTGATGAATTCTTTGCTCCGCCAGTTTGCGTTGACTGATATCCAAAAAGGTCGCTACCGCACCCCGTACGACGCCATTTTTCACGATGGGGTGCGACCAGTATTCGACTGTTACCGAGGTGCCATCCTGGCGCCAGAACACTTCATCG
The DNA here is from genome assembly GCA_030681375.1 of Gallionella sp. Taxonomy (GTDB): domain Bacteria; phylum Pseudomonadota; class Gammaproteobacteria; order Burkholderiales; family Gallionellaceae; genus Gallionella. Next base: position 23,211 of record JAUXWM010000015.1, on the reverse strand, counting down.
TCTGCATAGACAGGCAGGTTAGCCTTAAAGGCCTGATACATCCGGCATTCGCTGGCCGGATAGGACGTGCCATCGGCGCGCGTATGGTGTATCAGATCATGTATATGCTGGCCGACGATCTCGCTGGCATCCTGATAACCCAAAATATGCAAGAATGCCGCATTCACGAAAGTGCAGTATCCCTGGGTGTCCACGCCGTAGATACCCTCCGCGACAGAATTGAGCAGGCTCTGCAAATTTTCCTGCGTATCCCGCAAAGCCCCCTGCACTTTTTTTCGTTCGGTGATATCGCGACATGAACCATAGAGTTGCCCATTGGGTAACAGCACGGCATTCAATTCCATCGGGATGCTATTACCTTCCCTGCCGACCAGGTATATCCCGTAAACACGTCGTTTGTGATCCAGTGACAAGCGATGCATTTTTTTTCGGTACAGGTCACGACTGGCCTCATGCACCAGGTCAAACACCGTCATGGTATACAGTTCCTTGCGCATATAACCCAGCATCGCGGTCACGCCATCATTGACGTAAACGATGCGCCCGTCCTTCTTACAAATGAAAACCGCATCCGGCGCACATCGGAGTGTCATGCGCAAGCGTTCTTCGCTTTCACGCAATGATTTCGTCATGGCAACCGCCTGTTGCTCGGTCTCTGTCAGCAAATGCAGATATTGCTGCTCCAGTTCGCCCAGGGCCTGAGCGTTTTGTTGCGCCATACGCCGGTCGAACAAGCTGGCAAGAATACCGCCGCTGAACCACAACAAAGCCGTCACCGACACCAACATGGACAACATGTGCGGTTCCAGGCTGGACACATTCGACAGGCAGACACTGCCGGGCGGAATGTATGCACCCAGCATCGCGGTGTAATGCATGGCGGAAATCGCTCCGCCCATGAAGGTTGCACCCAGCACAAAGCGCAGAAAAGGCCGCAACTTGACGCGTTCGCCCTGATACATCATCAGCAACGCCCCCCAGGAAGCGAGGATGGCAATCGCCACAGACAAGGCAAAAATCGGCGCATCATACTCAATCGCCGGAGACATTTTGAGCGCAGCCATGCCGGTGTAATGCATCAGGCTGATACCCGCGCCCATCAATAATCCGCTGACAGCGATACGCTTGTTGCTGATATGCGTGTAACTGAGTACTTTGAATCCCACCAGGGCGGCGATCATCGCAGGCAATACGGAAAGAAAGGTTAGGGTCTGATCAAACGCAATCGGTATCGGCAAATGAAATGCCAGCATGCCGATAAAGTGCATGGACCAGATGGCCACACCCAGCGTGCTGGCACCGGCCAGCATCCACAATGTTGCCAGGCGGCCAGTGCTCTCGCGCATGCGTTGCGCATGGGTAAGTGCGGCAAACGAGCCTATTATCGCGACCAGAACGGACAGCGCGACTAAAGAAATATTCCAGGAAATTTGCACAAAAAAGTTTTTCTATTAACCCGCCGTCATCTTACCCGAAACTGTCCGCAACTCAGCACATCAATTTCGAAATTAACCCGATTTTTCTGTGTGCTGCAGGGCAGGTTCGCCGTGTACATTATCTTCCCCGGCCAGCCGGGCAATGATCACTGCGCCACAGGAATCGCTGAATACATTAACCGAGGTTCGACACATATCCAATACGCGGTCAACGGCCAGTATCAGTCCGATCGCCTCAACCGGCAGGCCGATAGCGGCCAGAATGATGGCGATGGCGACCAGACTGGCAGAGGGAATGGCAGCCACGCCGATAGAGGTAACCAGAGCCATCAACACAATGGTGAATTGCTGCACAAAACCCAGTTCGATGCCATAGGCCTGAGCGATGAACATCGCCGCCACGCATTCGTACAGGGCCGTGCCATCCATGTTGACCGTTGCACCGAGCGGCAGCACAAAGCTGCTGGTGCGGTTGGAAACGCCGGCATTTTTTTCCACGCATTCCATGGTGAGCGGTAAGGTGGCAGCCGAAGAACTGGTGGAGAAAGCGGTCAGCAGCGCCGGAGCCATGGCGCGATAGTGGCGCAGGGGATTAACCCGGCCGACAAAATAAAGCAGCAAGGGCAACACCAGCAGGAAATGCACCGCCAGCCCCGCCAGCACGCTGAGTAAAAACCAGGCCAGCGGAACAAAAGCACTATAGCCGGTGCCAGCCACCACCTTGGCGACCAGCCCGAATACCCCTATGGGCGCAAACTGCATCACCCAGTCGGTGATACGCATCATCACCTGAAATGTGCCCTGCCAGAAGTTGTAAACGCTTTCCGCATAGACTTCCTCGATTTTGGTCATGAAAAAACCAAACAGCAGACTGAAGAAAATCAACCCCAGCATTTGCCCCTCTGCGGCGGCGGCAACGATGTTAGTGGGCACCATGCGCAGGAAAATTTCCACCAGATCCGCCACCCCCTTGCCTTCCACTTTGGCGACCACATCAGCGGTATTTTCGGACAGCCCTATCAGTTGTTTTGCCGGTTCGCCATCCACCATGCCCGGCGCAACCAGATTCACGATGACCAGTCCCACCAGAATGGCAAGCAGGCTGGTGCTCATGTAATACAGCAGAGTCTTCACCCCCAGCTTGCCGAACGCTCCGCCGGAACCGATACCGGCAATGCCGACGATGATGGATGACACCACCAGCGGCACGATCAGCATTTTCAGCGCATTCAGGAATAGCGTGCCGATGAAATCAAATACAGCATAGAACGTCACGCCGAACAATTCCGAGCCAGTGCCCGCCAGCGTGCCAGCTATAACGGCCAGCAGCAATGCAATGAGGATTTGCCAGTGCAGTTTCAGTTTGATCATCGTGCTGGTTATGACTCGTGCGAAGGAACTTCCTTGCTCGTACGGTTGACTGCTTCAGCCGGATCGTAAAAGCAAATCCGGTTACGGCCTTGCTTCTTGGCCTGATACATCATCGCATCGGACCAATACAGGATGTCGTCCTGACTGGTCTCATGGTTCAGAAACAGCGCCACACCTATGCTTGCAGTACATTGGTGTTCTATTTTTATTTCCGCCCCATCTTCCTGCTGGCAATTCAATAAATACGTTTCCGCCAATGACGCGCGTATCTTTTCTGCGACTCTATGTGCCAGTTTCACGGACAGGGCACGATCGGCATCCAAATCGCCCAGCAGCACCACAAATTCGTCGCCGCCGAAGCGCGCAACGGTATCCATTTCGCGCAGACAACTGCTAATGCGGCGCGCCACTTCAATCAGCAAGGTATCGCCCACGGCATGCCCGAACCGGTCATTGAGCGGTTTGAAATTATCCAGATCCATAAACATCAACGCACCGTAATGCCCGCTGCGCGCACTGGTGGCTAACGCCTGGGAAGCCTGTCGTTCAACAGACGGCGATTGGGCAACAGCGTCAACGTATCGTAAAAAGCCAGATTACGTAATTGTTCGGTCGCCTGAGTGATGCGGTGTCGCAAAATAGCCCGCTCATGCTGTAAATCCGCTGTCATTTGATTGATGCCGTTGGTTAAAGTACACAGCTCGGCAATGCAGCTTGGCAGTTTCACGCGTCGGTCAAGATCACCGCCACCGATGGCGCGTATCGCGTCGCTCAACTCCCTGACAGGCTCAATGATGCGGCGACTGGCCAGATGCACCAGATACAGTGTGACCAGCAAAAACGCTGCCGTTATCACCAGGCTGTACCACAACAATCTCGATTTCAGCCTGTGGGTCTGCTCCCAGCTCATCTCCACAACCACCGCACCTGTCTGCTGCACTACGGGGCGGGTATCAAGTTCATCAAGGGCAACGTGCGCAGACAGAATAGGCTGATACAGCAATACGGTTTTCCCGTTATCGAATAACGCCTGTTTACGGTTGACTACCGCCAGCAATTCATCCGCATACAGTGTGCCGCTTACATTTTCAAACGCGCTCGGCATCTCACCGGCTGCCAGCAGTATCTCCGGGGTCGCATTCAGCACCACGACGGCTCTTACCTCCGGTTGCTGCAAGGCGTTTTTGGCAATATCGCTCAAAAACAAGCGGTTGTTTGAAAACACGCCATATTCACTGCTGGCCGTCAGTTGCCGGGCTATCAATTGCCCCCTTGTGATCAGGTCACGGTCCAGATCGGTAAAACGGTCATGAAGAAAAAAAGCTTCCAGACTGATCACCAAGACCAGTAAAGGCAGCAAAGTGAGCAAGGCAACATGCATGCGAATACCGTATATCTTGCTGTTCATCGCGGGTTTTCCGAAAGCTTTTCGAGCTGCAAGCGTAGCGATTCGGCTGGTTTGATACTCAAACCCAGCGTTCTGGCTACCTCGTGATTGACGGCGATTTCATAGAATACGGGATATTGCGCATCGGGCAATTTTCGTGTCTGTGAGAACGAGACCGTTGCGCGACTGGCCTGCGCAGCCAGTTGCTCGGGTGTGGAAAAGATTGCGCACAATGCCCCGGCCCTGACATAGGACTGAGAAAACCCGACCAGCGGGATACTGCGCCGGTAACTGGAAAGCAGAATATTGCGGATATTGTTGCTGCTGTAAATGGCGCTGTCCGGCACGGCAAGCAACACATCGCTGGCCGTCAGCACCGATTCCAGCCGTGTAAACAGATCATCATCACTGCCCAGCGCGCTGCCTATCAACGTAAATCCATGATCGCTCAGTTCACTGCGTAATGCCGCTATCTCCAGCCGGGTATCCGTAGAGTACAACACACCGATCTTGCGGCGTTCAGGCAGGACGGCACGCAAAAAACTCACCTGTCTGTGCCAGGGTTGATCAAGAAAGATAGCTGAAGTCAGCTTGTTTCCGGGCCGCTGCGCCAGCAGGCCCGCATAGCTGTGGCTCGGGATCATCACCGCCAGCATGGGTTGGGTTGTATTCATCGCCACCCGCTCTGCGGCTTTTACCCCGACAGTCACGACCAGATCCGCGTGTTGCCCGTTAAAGTCCTCGGCGCGTTGCAGACTATGTAACTGAACACCTACAGGCAAACTCTGCCTGTAGGTGTTTGCAAAGTTTTGATACAGGGCATTGCTATCGCTTAACACCAGTAGCACATTCAAACCGTCGGCGGCGTATCCGACCGGAACCAAGCAGCCCAACAGCAGTATGGACTGCAACAACTGCCGGACGATTTTGTTAGCCGGGCTCATTTCACCAGTCAAGCGTCAGCGTGACATAGCCACGCCGGTTGAAGACATTGTTGGCAACATAGTCGGTGTACTTGGCATCAAACAGGTTTTGCAGCACCAGCGCCACATCCACCTTAGTCCCGCCACCCTGATTGAAGGTTTTGGCGATGCGCGCATCCATGCGGCGCTGTATCGGCTGATAATCAATCACGCCGCGATCAAGCGGCTGCATGGCATCCTGATAATACCAGGCGGCACTAAAAGACATATCGCCAGAAAAACGCCGGGAATAAAGTGCACTGGCGTTATTTCTCGGGGTACTGCAAGCCACGGTGTCATTGTTCCCCGGACAGGCGGAGCGAAATGCCCGGAAACCGGCGGCGGCCAATGCGGCCGCATTGCTGCTGGCCGACTCACGGGCGACATTGACCGTCAGTTCGCTATTTTCATTGAATGAATGTTTCAGGGTCGCTTCCAGGCCACGATACTCGGCCGACATCCCGTTGGTATAGGTTGTTGCGGTGTTCTGAAATCCGCCGTCGCTGAGCAGATCGCTGAACAGTCGCAGATCCAGCGTAGTGTTCCAGTCATGAAACTCACCGAGATAGCCGATTTCACGCGATATCAGTCTTTCCGGCCTGAACCCCGGCGATCTCGTGGTGGCATTAACAACGAACAACTCGCCGGGTTGAAGGGCGGGGAAATTTCTTTCCATCAGCGAAGGCGTCCGATATGCCGCCGATATGCCCGTCCTGAAGGTCTGCTGCGCTGTCGCGTGAAAATTCAACGCGACGCGCGGAGACAGCCTGTTATTTCCGAAGCCATCCCGTTCCAGCATGCCGCCGCTATTGAGCAGCAAACGTGGCGTGATGCGCCATTCGTCATGGGCAAACAAGCGCCACTCTGCCGTACTCAATGAAGACACATAGGCGGGTGCAATGGGCGCGAGACTGCTATATTGACTGTCAGTCCGGTCCTGCCGGTAGGCTGCGCCATAAACCAGACGATTGGATGCCGAGAACGGCAGCGTATGCTGCACCTCAATCTCATCGCGGTCAACCTTGACCGACTGAGCAATAAACTGCGGCAACAAAGTCGTCAGAAAGGTTTCATGCTGGTCATGGCGTATGTGGTAATAGCCCACTTTCAGCTCTGAATCATTCTCAAACACGCGCACCCATCCCAGTTGCAGAAAACCGGCAGTGGCAAACAAATCGTGAACCGGGTTGCCCGTGCTATCGGTCCAGCCGACATTTTTCGCATTACGATTGAAACCGAACTGCACATCGAAGCGGTCAATTGCGTTGGGATGATAGTCCGCCCGGTAATTAAACAAACGCGCTTGATTACTGTCGTGGCTGTTATATAGCAAATCCAGCGCCTGAGATTTTGTAATGGGATAATCATTGGGCGGCGCGGTGAGATTGTCGAACCCGTTATCAGCCGTATAGGCCAGTGTCATGCGGTAATCAAGCGTTTCACCGCGCTTGCCGAAGCGCGCAGACACATCATTGACACCCTTGCCGCCGCGCGTGACCGACAGTTGTGTGCCGCCCATCTCACCGGCCTCACGGGTGATAATGCTGATCACACCCTGGGTCGAATTTGCGCCATGCGATGCCGCCGCCGGGCCGCGTATCACCTCGATGCGTTCGATATCGTCGAGCGTGATCGGTAAAGTCGTCCAGTCCACCATGCTCATCGGCGGCATATATATGCTACGCCCGTCTATCATCACCTGCATGCGCCGCGCATACTGATCCGGCGAGCCGTGGTAGGAAACAAAAGGCTGACTGCCCTTGTAATAGCCGACATACATGCCCGGAACCAGCTTGAACAGATCAGGAATGCTCCGAAAGCCCGATGCAACGATCATCTTGCGGTCTATCACCGTCATCGCATTCGGCGCTTCGGAGAGCGGCTGCGCTAAACGCGAGGCGCTCAATACCACAGGCAATTCCTGGTAATAGTCCATCTCGCTCGATAAATCGGCCGCATAGGCTGCCTGATAGATCAGCAGCAAGGAAAAAACGATGGGTGTATATCTCAACATAAGAACCGAGCGTAGATTGAGCCGAAAAAAGGATGCGAGCGGCAGTTTAGCGTATTCCCATGATAAAAAGTAAAATCAAATATCGTCATAAATCCATTCTATTTGAATGGGTTAGACCCGGATACAACACTCACGGCTTATCCGTGCCGGTTTGCTGTTCCAGCAAACCACCCAGCTGTTGCAGGGTCGGGAGCTCCTGCAAGGCACGCAGATTCAGGTCGTCCAGCAACTGTTTGCTGGTGGCAAACAACTCGGGTCTGCCGGGCGTGTCGCGCGTACCGACCACCTCTATCCAGCCGCGCGCCTCCAGTGTTTTAAGAATAGTTGCGGAAACGGTAACGCCGCGAATTTCTTCAATGTCACCTCGTGTAACCGGCTGATGATAGGTAATAATCGCGAGTGTTTCCAACACGGCCCGCGAGTAGCGCGGCGCTTTTTGCGGATTCAGTCTGTCCAGATACGGCTGCATGTGCGGTCTGGCACGAAAGCGCCAGCCGCTTGCTACCTGAGTCAGTTCCACGCCGCGCCCCTGCCAGTCCAGTGCAATTTCTTCCAGCAGCATGCCTACCTGGTGATTATCCAGCGGCGTGTCGCCAAGTTTTTTCAATTCACTCAAGGGCAACGGTTCTGCACTGGTCAACAACGCGGTTTCAAGAATGATTTTGAGTGATGTATCGGCGCGCAATTCAGTCGGAACTGATGGCTGGGCTGCTGCGGACATAGATGCTCCCGAATGTTGTATTTTGCTGAATTTCCAGCAGATATTCCTTGGCTAATTCGAGCATGGCAATAAAAGTAACCACCAGCTTGCTCAGGCCGCCTTCCAGATCGAATAGCGTATCGAACGCAACATAGTCCCCGCCTTGCAGACAACGCAAAATATGCGCCATTTGCTCGCGTACCGAAAGCGATTCGCGGCGCACTTTATGATGCGCGTTGAGCTTGGCACGCGCCAGCAGCCCCATCCAGGCCTGCTGCAAATCCGCGACGTTAATTTCCGGCAAGCACGTTTGCGCAGTGCGCTCTATCAGTACCTGCACGATCTCAAAATCACGTCCGGCCTGCGGCAGTTCATTGAGTTGTTGTGCAGCCAGTTTGATCTGCTCGTATTCCAGCAAACGACGCATCAACTCGGCACGCGGATCTTCATCCTCCTCAATACCGGCCTTGACTGTAGCCGGCAGTAACAGGCGCGACTTGATTTCAATCAGCACTGCCGCCATCAGCAGATATTCCGCTGCCAGTTCCAGCTTGTGTTGCTGCAACAGTTCGATGTAACCCAGATATTGCCGGGTCAACTCCGCCATCGGGATATCCAGCACATCCAGATTATGCCGGCGTATCAAGTACAACAATAAATCCAGCGGCCCCTGAAAGGTTTCCAGCACCAGTTCCAGCGCATCCGGCGGAATATAGAGATCCTGCGGCATTGTCAGTAAAGGCTCGCCGTGGATGCTGGCATAAGAATGCACAATCAATTCGCTCACACCCCTAATTGACCCGCTCGAATTTCGGCGGCACTTTATTGCTACAACTGTTGTGGATAATGGCTTTGATAGTCACCGATTGCAGAATAACCTCCATTCTCTGTAACTCAGTCACATCGCTACGCGCATGGTAACAACAGAGCATGTGTCCGCTAATTAAACACACTATTTATTTCTCAACGAAACGGATTTTGAATAATGACCCCATCAATATTCATTCCATCCTGCATATCTTCGGAAACGAGGATTTTCGCACCTGACAGAATGGCCGCGGCACAAATATTGGCATCGTAAAAAGAAATATCGTAACGCTGCGCAATCTTTACTGCTGTTTCGTGCGTTGTGATCGTAAGAGGAGTGACATTACAAGCCGACTTGACTGCCGTCAGCACGGCCTCAATGTCACCCCAAGGCATTTTGAGTTTGCGTCGGCAAACGGAGGTTATCTCGTTGAGCACCTGTACACTGACAACACCGCCACCCGCTACGATTGCCTCCGCCTTGTCTGCCTTAACGATATCTGCCGATAACAGGTAAAGAATGATATTACTGTCGAGAAAAGACAGACTCATTTCGCTCAATCCCGGCTATTGGCTTCAAGACGGTCGAAATGAAAATCGGCAGGAAGCGAGCCTCTCAGTTTGCGGAGTCGCAAAAGCAGCTCTTTCGTATCTGGCCGACGTTCAACTTCAAAGCTTCGGCTACCCACGGCGTGAAGCTCAATATTTTCGCCCTCGTGCAGATCAAGCGCCTGCACTAAAACAGCAGGCAGCCTGACCGCCAGCGAATTCCCCCATTTTGCGATTTGCATAAGCGCCCCAAAAAAATGATAAACACAGTTTAAATGTATATCATTTTAGTTAACTTGACTACCTTTAACCCAAATTATCCATTGGAAACGTCATTCCCGCGTAGGCGGGAATGACGTTTCCAATGGATAATTTGGGTTTAACTGTAACTCAGCCCCATGGCTTCTCTCACATCGCGCATTGTCTCGCGGGCCAGTTTGCGTGCTTTTTCGTTGCCATCGGCGATGATGTTGCGGACCAGAGAGGGATCGTCCAGATACAGTTGTGCGCGTTCGCGCATCGGGCGCTGCTCTTCCAGCACAGCATCGATCAGCGGCTGCTTGCATTCGATGCAGCCGATACCGGCACTCTTGCAGCCCTGAATCACACCCTGCCGGGTTTGCTCGCCGGAATAGACCAGATGCAGTTGCCACACCGGACATTTTTCCGGGTCTCCCGGATCAGAGCGACGTATGCGCGCTGGATCGGTCGGCATGGTACGGATTTTTTTGGCGACACTGGCTTCATCTTCGCGCAGAGAAATGGTGTTGTTGTAGGACTTGGACATTTTATGTCCATCCAGCCCGGGCATTTTTGAAGCCACGGTCAGCATGGCCTGTGGCTCGGACAATATCATTTTCCCACCGCCTTCCAGATAGCCGAACAGACGCTCGCGGTCGCCCAAGCTCAAGTTATGCTGTTCGTCAAGCAAAGCCTTGGCAGATTCCAGCGCCTCGCTATCGCCCTGTTCCTGAAAGCGATTGCGCAGCTCCTGATACAGGCGTGCCTTCTTGCTGCCGAGTTTTTTAATCGCCGATTCGGCCTTTTCCGCGAAACCGGGATCGCGACCGTAAAGGTGGTTGAAGCGTCGTGCTATCTCGCGGGTAAATTCGACGTGTGGCACCTGATCTTCGCCCACCGGTACCTGCGTAGAGCGGTAAATCAGAATATCGGCGCTTTGCAGCAGCGGATAGCCGAGGAAGCCGTAAGTGCTCAAGTCCTTCTCAGCAAGTTTTGTCTGCTGATCCTTGTAGGTCGGCATGCGTTCCAGCCAGCCCAGCGGCGTGATCATGGACAACAACAGGTGCAGTTCGGCGTGCTCCGGCACGCGCGACTGAATAAACAGCGTGGCATGTGCCGGATCGACCCCTGCCGCCAGCCAGTCCACCACCATATCCCACACGTTCTGTTCGATGATTTGCGGCGAGTCGTAATGGGTGGTCAGCGCGTGCCAGTCGGCCACGAAGAACAGGCACTCATACTCGTGCTGCATCTGCACCCAGTTTTTCAACACCCCGTGATAATGCCCTAGGTGCAAACTTCCCGTAGGACGCATTCCCGATAATACGCGATCAGCAAACATGTTCAGATTCCAACCATAATTAAAAGAAATTTTTCTACCAACTTGACCAGTGGAAACAGTACCCAGCCCAGCATCGGCGTGATTGCCATAAAGATCAATATAAACATGCCGTAAGGCTCGATGCGGCTCAGCTGATAAGCCTGACGATGCGGCAACAGGCTAACAGCCACTCTCCCACCGTCCAGCGGTGGCAAAGGCAACAGATTCAGCACCAGCAGCACGATGTTAATCTTGATGCCGATCACCACCATACCCATCAGCGGTTCGGCAAAATAACTATCGGGCGAAGCAGATGATAACTTGAACAGCAAAGCCCAGCCCAGCGCCATCAACAGATTGGAGGCCGGCCCGGCAATCGCCACCCATAGCATGTCTTTTTTCGGATTATGCAGCGCGGAAAAATTTACCGGCACCGGTTTCGCCCAGCCGAACAGCACACCGCCCAGCACCAGCGTCAGCAGTGGCAACAGAATAGTCCCGACCGGATCGATATGACGCAACGGGTTCAGGCTGATGCGCCCCTGCAGATAGGCGGTGTTATCCCCGAAATGGCGCGCCACATAACCGTGCGCGGCCTCGTGCAGCGTGATGGCGAACAGGATCGGAAGAGTCGCGATTGCAATAGTTTGAATCAGCTGCTCTGTTTGCATCATCCCTCAATTCCGAAGGACGAAATATCGCCCTTGCCTTGCCTGATCAACACGGGCATCTCACCGGTCAGATCAATCACAGTAGTGAAATCAACACCCGTCGCCCCGCCGTCTATCACGGCTTCGACCTTCTTTTCCAGCAATTCACGGATCAGTTCGGCGTCATTCAGCGGCCATACGGCATCGGGCAAAATCAGCGTAGAACTGGCCATAGGCTCACCCAATTCTTCCAGCAAGGCCAGGGCGACCGGATGATCGGGTACGCGTATGCCTATGGTGCTGCGCTTCGGATGCTGTAAACGTTTGGGCACTTCGCGTGTAGCTTCGAGTATGAAGGTATAGCTGCCCGGCGTATTAGCCTTAAGCAAACGAAATTTACTGTTGTCCACCCGCGCATAGTTCGAAATCTCGGACAAGTCACGACACATCAGGGTGAGGTGATGCTGCTCATCGAGCTGGCGTATCTGACGTATGCGGGTCAGCGCATTTTTGTCGTCCAGATGGCAGCCCAGCGCGTAACAGGAATCGGTGGGATACACCACGATACCGCCGGCCTTCAGAATGGCCACGGCCTGACGAATCAGGCGCAGATTGATGTTGTCGGGATAAATAGTAAAAAATTGGGACATGGAATGAACTCTAAATTACTGCAACGCCTGCCAGACAGGACGGCAGATTAACGGAAGATCGGGCAAACGGCCCATATCGCGATAGCTTTCGCCCGGCCCGTGAAAGTCTGAACCGCACGAAGATAACAGTTTGAATTCGTCGGCATAGCGCGAAAACTCGGCATATTGCTCGGGCGTATGGCTGCCCGTGACAACCTCCAGAGCCTGCCCGCCCAGTTCAACGAATTCGGTGAGCAACTCGTGCATGGTATTTTTCCCCATGCTGTGTCGCCCGACCATATAGCGACCGGGATGTGCCAACACCGCCACCCCGCCACTGCCGCATATCCAGCTAATCGCATCGGCCAGACTCGCCCATTGATGCGGCACATAACCCGGTTTCCCGGTTGCCAGATAACGGTTAAAAACGCTTTTCACATCCTTGCAATGCCCGGCCTCAACCAGATAACGCGCAAAATGCGTACGTCCTATCATGTTCGGATTACTCGCGTGCTTGAGCGCACCCGCCAGCACGCCACCGATACCGGCCCTGGCCAGCTCATCAGCCATTTTTTCGGCACGTTTGCCGCGCCCGCTACGCACCAGGCGTAAACCTTCCTGCAACGGCGCATAAGCCGGATCAATGCCCAGCCCTACGATATGCAGGGTATGTTTACGCCATGACACCGAAATTTCCACGCCGTTGATAAAGCGCATGCCATGTTGCAGTGCAACGCTGCGCGCCTCCTCCAGACCATCGGTGTCGTCATGATCGGTCAAAGCCAGCACTTTCACGCCGCGCTCAAATGCGCGGTTTACCACCTCGCCCGGGGTGAGCGTACCGTCTGAGATATTGGAATGACAGTGCAAATCGTAATCTAGCATCGGAGTTTTTTCACGCGTCGCCGCCGCCTTTCTTCATGACCTTGCCTTCTTCGGCACGTCTGCGGCGCACTTCCTTGGGGTCCGCCAGAAGCGGGCGATATATCTCAATGCGGTCCTTGTCGCGCAGCACGGCATCGGGTTTAGTCAACTTGCCGAATATCCCCAGCTTGTGGGCAGACAAATCCAACTGCGGATATTTTCCGAGCAGACCGCTGGCCAGCAGCCCTTCCATCACCGTGGTACCCGCCGGCAGTTCCTTTTTCAGCAAAGTCTGCTCATCGGGCAAGGCATAAACCACTTCAATATTGATTTTTTCGTTCATATCTCGGGATAAACCTTTTGTGCTCGGTGAATGAATGCATCCACGAAACTGTTGGCAATGTAATGAAATACCGGCCCGACCAGCTTTTCCAGCAGTTTGCTGGAAAATTCGTAATGCAAACGGAATTCTATTTTACAGGCGGTATCGTTCAACGGGATAAATTGCCAGCATCCATCCAGATGTCGAAACGGCCCGTCCTGCAAGGTCATGTCTATACGATATGGGGGGGTGCGACTATTTTCTGTTGTAAAGCTTTGTTTAATATGATGATAATTAATATCGACGGTGGCGTGCACTTTCGAGCCATCCAGTTCGGCGACTCTTGCCCCGCCGCACCAGGGCAAAAATGCCGGATAATCTTCTACACGATCTACCAGATTGAACATCTGTTCCGCGCTGTGCGCGACCAACACCGTTTTATCTACTGATGCCATTAGCAAACAAGCCATAAATCCAAAGACTGGTAGAATAGCCGAACACACAGCAAAATTCATCTCTCATGAGCATTATTCAGAATAAAAAAGCATTTCACGAGTACTTCATCGAAGATAAGTATGAAGCCGGCATCATGCTGGAAGGCTGGGAAGTCAAGGCCATCCGCGCCGGGCGCGCACAGCTCAAGGAAGCCTATGTCAACATAAAAGGGGGCGAGCTCTTCCTATTCGGCTCGCATATCAGCCCGCTGCTTAACGCGTCCACCCATATCCACCCCGATCCGGTGCGCACCCGCAAACTGTTGCTGCATGCAGCCGAGATCGAGAAAATCAGCAACAAGGTACAACGCGCAGGCTATACCGTGATGCCACTGGACATGCATTACAAGGGCGGCAGAGTCAAACTGACCATAGGCCTCGCCAAGGGCAAGAAGCTCCATGACAAGCGCGCCACGGAGAAAGAGAAAGACTCGAAACGCGAAGCCGCCCAGGCCATGAAAAAAGAGCGTCGCTAGGAGCAACTCATGAATCACACACCGTCACAAACGGCTTGCCTCGCAGGCGGCTGCTTCTGGGGCATGGAAGAATTGATACGGCAAATTCCCGGCGTGCTGGAAACCGAGGTGGGCTACACCGGCGGCAGCACGCCGGATGCGGTATATGAACACGTTAAAACGGGACAAAGCGGTCATGCCGAATCGCTCAGGATCGTGTTCGATCCGGCACGACTCAGCTACCGGCACCTGCTGTTTGAATTTTTCCGCATGCACAACCCGACTACCCACAACCGGCAAGGCAACGACGTCGGCACGCAATACCGCTCGGCTATTTTTTATCTCAACGAAGAACAGCAGCGCATCGCTCAAGAGGTCATCAGGACTATAGACGCCTCAGGCGACTGGCAGGCTAAAATCGTCACCGAAGTCGTGCCGTGCCAGAAATTCTACCGTGCCGAAGAATATCACCAGCAATATCTGATCAAACACAGAGACGGCTATACCTGTCATTACATCCGAAAACTTGAACTGGGCGAGTGAATTCCCGTGCAGGTCAATGTTCCTTGCCATCCACCCTGGCTTGCAACAGCCAGGGAATATAGCGCCATCCCAGCATCGCGAAACAGACGAACCAGCAGGCGGCGGCGAGGAATATCCAGCGCGTATAGTCGGCCGGGTCGAACAAGGGCGCGATGATGCGCAGCACGAAGGCCAGCATCATCACCCACAGCGCAAACTTGTCCAGCCCGTCAAATTCCACCTTCCTGCCGGTATGCCCCTTGCTTATCCTGATCAGCATGCCGGGAATAATCAGCCCCATCGCCCCGAAGGTGAACACATGCATGGACATCGAGACCGGCCACTCATAATGCAGGGTCAGCCTCAAGAACTCGATCAGCAGTTGTCCGGCTATCGCCAGATAACCTATGTACATGATGGCGATATCGAGACGTTGCATTGCCAGTTGCGGTTTCCAGTAAACAAAACGCACCATCAGCAACAGCACAAGCACCAAGGCGATACCACCGGCCAGCACAGGCGGCATGAAGCTGGCGAATACCAGAGACAAGGCGAGCAGCTTGATGACGGTGTTAAGCCTGACATTGCGCAAGATTTCAAGCTGAAATGCGTCCTTCATGAACGGAAACAGGGTGCGTTCCAGCATCACCAGAAAGGCCACCCGGAACAGCCCCAGCGCCATGCTCGAACCATGTTCAAAGTAATCGGCATTCAGCATCAGGTTCTTGCTTATCAGAAACGTCGGCAGTATCAGCAGGAAAAAGTAATTGTCGCGATAGATATCCTTGTCGCGATTGCGCAACAGCGTCCACAACAGCATCGCGATGATAGAACCCAGAAACAGATTATTTGAAGTCAAAAAAAGCAAATAAGGCCAACTCCCTTCAAACCACATGCCGACCCGCTCGAACAGCCACGCGGCGGTAAGGAACATCAGTGCGTAACCCCAATGGCCGCGTACCCTGACCCAATTCTTGGTCGCGGTCAGCAGAAAGCCGCCCAGCACCGCCCAGCCGAAACCGAAAAACATTTCATGCGCGTGCCACTGCACCATGGAAAAAGAAGTCAACGGTGCGGAAACCGTACCGGAATAAATCAGCGCCCACAGCACGGGCAGCGCCAGGCCAGACAAACATGCCAATGCAAAAAACGGGCGAAAACCCACCAGCCATACAGGATGATAGAAAAATTTCATATTCCCTCCCGACTGCTTAATGCCAACCCTTGCAATAAATTCTCCGGCACGACAACCACTCTCTTTCTTAATAGCGCTTATGCGCGGTTAAACATTCATCCAGGCCGCTCAATACACGCAAACGCTTAAACGCGGTTGACGACAAAGACAGCCGGGTCGTCACCATGCTCCAGCAAAATGCGCCTTACCCGTTCCTGCCAAAGCTGCCGGAACTCTGCTGTTTCTGTCTGGCTTGCGCTACCGGACAGGCAAGCCGCCATCAACGCAGACAAGCACGGCGCGGCCGGAACGAGTTGTAAATTAAAAGCCAGCTCTACCGCCTGACCGGTA
Source organism: Gallionella sp. (assembly GCA_030681375.1). GTDB lineage: Bacteria > Pseudomonadota > Gammaproteobacteria > Burkholderiales > Gallionellaceae > Gallionella. The sequence goes on along the minus strand of JAUXWM010000015.1, from coordinate 6,963 downwards.
TCGAGCCGGGTATAGCGGATTTCTCCTTGTATGTCCTGAGTAAAGAATAGTCGCTCACGCCTGTCGAAACGACCACCCAATCCCTTGAAACCATTATCTGACATCGCACCTGTCAGCATACTGACCACATTCGCGATCACACCCGTGACACCACTGGTATTGCCCAGCCTGAACGCCACCCTGATATCGCCGCGCACCGGCATGGTGTCCGGATAAAGCAGAGCAAGCGCCTTGTAAGTGGACCAGTAGGCCGCAGCGACCGTAGGGCAGGAATGTCCGGCCAGGCGCACTGCATCCAGATAGCCGTACTGCAGCATCCCCTCCTCCGTTGCGCCGAGAAATTCAGCCAGGGGATCATGCAAATTGATCTTGGGTACAGCATCAAAAAAATCCGGATAATTCATCTGTTAAATCCTGTGGTTTATTGACCGGCGGCCAGCAACAGCCTGACATCCTGCACCAGCAGATCGACTTTCTGCCCATAACGTGAAAGCAGGCGGGGATTTCCCGTCGTACCTATCAGGAACGTACTGTCGGAGTGAATAAAACTATAGCCACCCTGTTTGTAAGTCTGCTTCTCATAACTGACACCGAACGATTTGGCTGTTTGTCTAGTGGCCTGTTCATCACCGTACAAGCCCAGAAAAGAGGGATGAAAGGCGGGTATATATTTTGCCATTAATTCCGGCCTGTCATTTTCAGGATCGACTGTGACAAACAAAACTTGCACCCTGTTTGCATCGTTGCCCAGCTTCTCCATGACCTGCGCAAGATCAGCCATCGTAGTTGGACATATCAGAGGACAGTGGGTATAGCCAAAAAACAGCAGCACGACCTTTCCCCTGAAATCCGCCAGACTACGCGGTTTGCCATTAAAATCAGTCAGGTGAAAATCAGCCTGCTCTAACGGTGTGGTGACATCGATGGAATTGTAGGGTGGCGGCGACTCCGCGCAGGCGGTTAACAGCGACAGACACAATGCCAATAATAGTTTACGCATCTCGATTCCCTCATCCATTCGTGCAATTACGCAACGTATCGCGCGAGTGCTTACTTTTTCTGCAACGCCCCATCCGGCAACAACAGATACTTTGCGCTGTCTACCTTGTCACCCCGGATAAATTGCTTTACCGTCATTTCCCGGCCATCCTGATCGACGACTATTTCATAGTGCTGATAATTCTTGAACACTTCCTCGAAATTCAAAGCCTGTCCGGGCTGCCACGGTTTCTGCCCGGGTTCAAAATCAGCGTAATAATATGACGTTCCGGGCGCCAGCCCATCTGCGGCCATTGCAAGCGGCAGGCCAAACAAACAAAGCACTGCGATGGCGCGAGCGACATTCATGCGGTTTCACCCACTCAGAAAGAAAAGTCCATTTCGGCCGTTACATTGCGTCCCGGCAACAGAAAATAGGCATACGCTTTTCTGTCCAACAGATTGTTAATCGCAAGCGATCCTTTCACCATTTTGGAAAATGCGTAGCCGAGCTTGCCATTGACCATGGTGTGCGCATCATAGCTGCCCGGCACGCCTTCCACCACGTCGGTATTTTGTGCATTCCAGAAAATATGACTCACGTAGCGCGCATTCAGCGTGCCAGACCACGCGCCCATCTGTGCTGTCAATCCTAGGCCAATGATGTTTCTGGGGGAATCGGTCAGGCGTTTACCTACGCTCAGGGGATCGGCTACATTTTCCAGCATTCTTGAATTGACATAAGCGTAATTGCCATCCAATGCCAGCCAATTCACCAGTTTTGTCGTCGCAGCCAATTCGACCCCGTTTACTTTTGCCTTGCCTGCGTTAATGCGCAGCGAATTGGTCGGGCTGACCTGCATCAGATAGATCAGATTACTCAGCTGCGTATCATAGTAGGTGGCGGTAACTTTGGTGTTTTCAGTAAAGTTATATTCACCTCCCACTTCCCATGTTGTGCCGCGTTCGGGCTGGAGATTAGGGTCACCTGCCGTCGTTCTGCCTCTGCTGGTGGTTGAGGTGAACATATCCTGATTGGTCGGCGTGCGAAAAGACTGTCCATATGAGGCCCGCAGTACCGCCATTGCTGTCGGCTTGTACACCGCAGACAGTTTTGGGCTGAAAGCCGAAGCGCTGCGCGTCGGATAAAGTATGCTGCTGGCCGGTGCGGTGACAAAATTATCACCCGTGGCTTGCCAGCTATCCCATCGCCCCCCCAGATAAACCTTCAGTTTATCCGTTGCGCTGAATTCATCCTGAGCAAAAATGGAAGTCGTGGTTGAATTGGCATGATAACCACTGTTGACAGTGGTCTTGGAGCCGGGGTCACGCCAGTTTACCAGCCCGTAAATCTGCTGATTGACCGAATCTTTATGCAGCGCCAATCCGGTTACCAGGAAGTGACTGCTGTTTACTGGAAAACTCAATTGAACCGTGCCATCGATGCCATCGTTCGGCGTGTCTGACAATGTGCCTGCACCACTGTTCCAGTTGGCTGCAGGACTTGCCAGCGAAAAACTGTACTTGCGTTCAATTTTAGCCAGATCAGCTTTCAGCAAATAATCATTGCCGATGGTACCGTCGAAGCCTACAAAATAACGTGTCGTCGCCTCATGCAAGGGCAGAAACGAAAAAAGCGTGAAATCATAATTGGTCAGCAATACTTGCTGACCGTTGATAATAAGATTGCCAGACGAAACAGGTGCGCCGCTAACAGCATTTCTGAGATAGGTATTAAACTGCGTGTACCCCAGTTTGGTTTGCTGATAATTGACCCCGCTATACAGTTTGTTGCTGGCATTGAGATCATAAGAGAGTTTGGCTGTGGCATTGGTGGCGTTCCATGGTGTAGCGCCCATATCACCGACCAGATAGGTCGGCGCGCCCTCACGGGTAGTGATAGCCTGCGCGCCGGTGACCGGGATGAGGCCAACCCCCGCCCCCGGAGCCTTGACGACAAAATCATTCACATAACTGTCACGATTCTGATAACCGAGCCCCCCCACAAATCCCAAGCCGTTATCCATTTTGTCGCGAAAATAAAGGCTGGCATCCTCGCCGCTGGCATCGCTCCAGCCTTTCTTTATTTTGGCTGTAAACTCGCGTTTATCCGCGTTCTTGCTAATAATATTAACGACCCCGCCGATCGCATTGCTGCCATACAGTGAAGAGAACGCGCCGGGCACGACTTCAACACGTGCAATGTCTTCGACAAAGGGCACACGCCAATTCACCTTGCCGGAACTGGCGTCCTGGATGGGCTGCCCGTCCAACAAAACGAGTATTCTGCTCTGATCGATCCCGCGCAACGACATACCGCTGGTGCCTACGGTACCCTGCGACTGTCCCAGTGCACCACCGCGTAAATACAGGCTAGGCACTTGATCCAGCACGTCGCCGAGCCGTGAGGCATTTTTTGCCTCGATGTTTCTGGCATCAACGACGGTTACAGCGGCAGGCACATCGGAAAGCGTGGCGTTTATTCGAGTGGCAGTCACCACGACATCGCCCAACTCCGGAGAGTCAACACTTTCCGCTGCATCCGCCACGGCAATCAGGCCAAAAACACTTCCTGCCGCAAACAACAACCGCCTTTTGTTTAATTGAGTTTTCATCGCACGCCTCCGTCTATTTATGGCTGAAAAAAAGGGCGGGTGTGACCCGCCCTCCTAACACACTTTCTTCTATTTGCGCTCCCATTCATCCATCATTTCTGCGATGTTCACAGAAACGATGAAATCAGGGATTTGCAAAGATTTTAGTAGATGTCATGCATCGTATTGTAGAGGTTAAAGTGCCCGGTAGGCGTAATCATTTTGGGTCCCTTGATTACTTTTTTCAGCTTGCGAGTCTTGTCGTCAACAACCACCATGGCGGAATTCTTGTCCGCAGCATTCCAGACTGCAAACCAGACTTCGTCACCCGCCTTGTTGTATTCCGGTTGAACAACACGCTTGGAACCTTCACCCAAGTCTGCCCAGTCGGCAATCGGCAATACCGTTACGCCCTTCTCAAGATTGTTGATGTCAAGCACGCCGATCGACTGATAGACCTTTGCATCCGGATTGAGCGGCGCATCAACCCACAAATTGGTTGACTTGGGGTGGCTCTTGATGAACAACGATCCCGCACCGTGACCCTTCAAGCTTCTTACCACTTTCCAGGCGTTCTTTTTATGCTTAACCGGATCCGTACCGATTACCGAGATGGTGTCATCACCCAGGTGACTGGTCGCCCAAACCGGCCCGAATTTCGGATCGATGAAGTTTGCGCCGCGTCCCGGATGCGGTACCTTGCCCACGTCAATTGTTGCAGCCAGCTTATTCTCCTTGATGTCAATGACTGCGATCTTGTTGGAAGCATTGGCTGCATCCATGAAGTAGCGTTTGGTCGACTCGAAGCCGCCGTCATGAAGGAAGCGCGGCGTATCAATCGTCGTTGTTTTCAGATTATTCAGATCCGAATAATCAACAATGATTACCTTACCTGTTTCCTTGACGTTGACCATGAACTCGGGCTTGTAATGCGACGCTACGATTGCCGCAACACGCGCTTCCCGAACGAACTCGTTGGTCTCGGAGGCGATACCGCTGGTAGAAACGACTTTCAACGGCTTCAACGTATCACCTTCATGGATCACATACTGGGGTGGCCAATAAGTACCGGAAATCGCATACTTGTCTTCCCAGCCCTTGAACTTGGAGGTTTCCACCGAACGCGCTTCTACGCCTGTTCTGACTTCAGCCACGACATTCGGCACTTTCGCCCACAAGTCAATCAGACTGAGTTTGGAATCACGTCCGGTTACATACAGATAACGCCCCGATGCGGAGTAGCGGGAAATATGAACCGCGTAGCCAGTATTGAGGGTGGTAATGATTTCCTTGGTATCGCCGTCGATTATCGCCACCTTGCCGTCATCGCGCAGTGTGGTGGAGAAGATGTTATCCAGATTGATGTTGTTCATCTTCTTGGTAGGCCTGTCCTTCACTGCAACAAAGACCTTCCAAGTAGCTTCGATGTCCTTCAAGCCCATCTCAGGCGGAGCAACCGGCGTTTGTTGCAGATAGCGCGCCATCAGGTCAACCTCCTTCTCGGTCAGCTCGCCGCCGGTCTGGAAGCCGGGCATACCCCCCGGCGAACCGTAACCGATAAACGCCTTCAGGTACTCGGTACCCTTGGCTATAGTGACATCAGGAGTCAGCTTCTTGCCGGTTGCCCCCTTGCGCAATACGCCGTGACAACCCGCACAACGCTCAAAATATATCTGGTTTGCCTTGGTCGTTTCTTCCGCAGTGATTGCTGGCGCACCCGCCTCGGCCGCATAGACATTACTAACAAGCAGCGGCAGGACTGCCAGGACTGCGAATGCCGCCAATTTGTCTTTATAACTTTTTTTCATGAAATATCTCCCCAATTATAACTATCAAAAAGCTAACTACTTAAGTAAAGACCCTGAAAGAGCCTTCATAGCTTCGCCGGTTATTGAAAAAACACAAACACTACAAGTACTTCAAGAACAAAAACTGACTACTGAAAAATTTTACTGCGGAGGCTCTTGCAAAACTCCGTATTTGAGCGGAATTAATTGCCAGTTGAAGGGCAAAAAACAGGTAGAAGTGGGCGGCCATTGCTGGCAAGATTAAGGTTCTGAAGACTTGATCAACGCCCGATATGAATACTACGCAACGAACTGGAATCATGCAACGCTGGAATATCATTCAATACGAATTGATGCCGGAATTGCGCAACGAAGTTGGCGCGCTGACGCCGAAATTGGTCAAGTTGGTGCATATCCTGGAATGGGTACGCATTGAAGAGTTTGTGAGTTCGACTTGGGGTGGCTGTGGGCGACCTGAACATGACCGGGGCATGCTGGCGAATGCCTTTGTTGCCAAGGCTGTGTTGGGAATATCGACGACGGTTGGGCTGACTGAACGTTTGGCGATGGATCGCGCGTTGAAGCGCATCTGTGGTTTTTCGATGTGGCGGAAATTGCCGAGCGAAGCGACTTTCTCTCGCGCCTTTGCTGAGTTTGCCGAGGCTGGGTTGGCGGAGCGCACGCATGCGGCATTGGTGAAAGAAATGCTGGGCGAACAGTTGATTGGGCATATCAGCCGTGATGGCACGGCGATTGAAGCGCGCGAGAAGCCGGCCAAAAGGGAGAAAGCGCCAGAATCAACGCCAGCGGTGGCAAAGAAACGTGGCCGTCCATGCAAAGGTGAGGTTCGTGAAGTAAAGCCGGGAAAGCTGGAGCTGCAACGTGGCAAGTCTCTGACAGAGCTCCTGAAAGAATTGCCTCGCGAGTGCGATTATGGCAACAAGTGCAACGCGCAGGGCTACAAGAATAGCTGGAATGGTTACAAGCTGCACATTGATACGACGGACTGTGGTGTTCCGGTGAGCGCGCTGTTATCGAGCGCCTCGATGCACGATAGCCTGGCGGCAATGCCGCTGGCGATGATGACGGCTGAACGCGTGACAAATTGTTACGACCTGATGGATGCTGCTTATTGCAGCAACGTGTTACGGGAACACAGTCGCAGCTTAGGGCACGTGCCGCTGATTGATCACAATCCGCGCAAAGGCGAGAAGATTGAATTTACGCCCAGCGAGGCGCAACGTTACAAGGAACGCAGCCAGGCAGAGCGGATGAATGCCAGTTTGAAGGATGATTACGGTGGCAGGTTTGTTCGGGTCAAAGGCAATAGCAAAGTGATGTCGCACCTGATGTTCGGCATGCTCGCGCTGACAGCCAATCAATTGATGAGATTGCTGACATAGTCGTACCAAGACCGACAAGCAAAAAGCAGTAAAAGGGGCGTTGGCGAAAGTCGGCGCGGTGGCCTATGGGCACAAAGGAGCAGAATCGATGATTTCGGACGGGTAAAGAGCAAAATGTTGCTCGAATAATGAAAAATCTCACCCGAATGTGAGACTTTCCCTGCTGAAACCATTGCGTTCAGCTATTTTGCAAGAAGCTCA
>JAUXWM010000006.1 GCA_030681375.1 Gallionella sp. | reverse complement strand
AGGCCTAGTGGGTGTTGTTCTGCGGCGAGTGAATAAAGGTCGTATACGGAAACCTCCCATTGTCGGGGGACAAATGCGAACGGCGAGCAAGGCACCATGTCAGAGGTCGCAGGAACCCAGAATGTTAAAGGGAAATGGAATAGCGGCATGACGACAGTGTAACAGCCTAGCCCTGATCTGCGATATGTATTTCTCGCCCCGATCTGTGGACTGCAGGGGAATAGCCCGCGTGCATAGGCTGTGGTCCCAGTCGGCTGGTACACTTGGCAGAGGCATAACGCCCAAGGCTAAGGAGGCCGGAAAGATGATTGACGATGATCTCACACCAGAGGAACGCAAGGAGCTTCGGCTGTTGCTGCAAGAGCGGGCTGCAGAGCACACGCGCCAAACCCAAGAGCGTGCGCGGGTGCTGACGGCGCAACTGCACGCGCAGTATCCGGGATTGGCCCGGTCCTGATCTGGCAGGCGAGAGAGGGGGTACGAATGACCTACCCCCTCTCATGTTTTATCAAACGATTACATGTGCTTGTCGGATTTTCAGCCGGAAACGAGGGGGTAGAGGGGGTACGGAACCTCTGGAGCGGCTGGGGAACCGTATATGTATTTTACAGCGTCAGAATGAGGGCAGAGAAATATATACCCTTTTCTTATTCTACAAATACTCTTTTAACCCCCTCTACCCCCTCTCGTTCCTTGTAATATACTGTAATTGAACAATAATATTGAGAGGGGGTACGCAAAACCCTACCCCCTCGCTACCCCCTCTGATGGCATCGTACCCCCTCGTTTTCCTCTGAAATCCCGCCCTGACGGGCGCACGTCCAACTTCACCACCCAAAACGAAACAATCCCCCATCACCGAAAACACAAAATGAAACCATGTCCGCACCCTTGACACATTTCCCATCACTCCAATCTGCAAATGGAAAAGGCGGCAACCGCCGCCCTTCCGCTTAACAATGTACTGATGATCACGCTGCCATGTCTTGCTTGCCGCCGTCGATCACCGTCAGCTTCACCTTCACGGGTTCTTTCCACATGCGGTACTTTTTGCCGTGGTTATCCTCGGACATTTCGAGGTGTATAATCCAGTCGCCGCTAAGGTGAGGCTTCCGAGCAAAGTTCACCATACGCCTGCCGATCAGGACCGCGTTTTCGTACTTGCTGGTGAAATCCTTGTATCCCCAGTTGTCTATCACGATAGGGCTTGGAGCATCACCATACGAATCCAAGTCGAAACGGTCGGCACCATTCAATAGGTCTTGAATGTTGACCGCTGGGTCTTTCCCTGCGCCCGGTGGCTTCGAGCTGCCCGGTCGGAACCATGTTGTATCGCTGGGATACTCTGCCATGACGTCTACAAGCGCTTGCTGGCCTTCCTGCCCATCATCGCGCGCTTTGTCCTGTTCTTCTTTTTGACCGCATAGGAAACCTTCGATACCAGCATTCTCAAGAATTCCGCCCATCACGGCAGACCAGTCTTCAAATCCGCCACGTTTAACTTTGGTTTGTCGGAGCATGCCCTTGGCCACCCATGATTGAATGATAGTCAGGCAGGCGTGCACCAGTTCGGCGCGGTGCTCTTCCACCCAGCCCATCAGGTCGGGGTGACGCCATCCGTCAACTGGCACACGCTCTTCCGGGTTCGTTAACATCGCATCCATCGGAATGAAGATAAACCGCCGGAGCAATTCCTTGGTGCCTTCGAAGTTATTGGCGGTGAAGACCCAGACAACACGTACGGCAACTTCCACCGTTGCCGATCTGCCCAACAAACGCGCGCGGTACTTTTTCCCAGTCATGGCGCTGGCAAGTTCTGTGCTGGATACAGCGTCTTTGACGTTGTCATAGAAAATGATGTTCGCCCCTTCGCTGAATAGGCTTGTCAAAGACTTGCCCACTTCCACATCACTATCGGGTAGGGACATTGCAGGCGCTACGCTGCCCATCGAGATGAGGGAGCACACGTCAACAAACATAGTTGCCCCGGTGCCAGCCTCTGGCTTGGTGATCACGTGCCCCGGTGTCGCCCCTGCT
>JAUXWM010000095.1 GCA_030681375.1 Gallionella sp. | reverse complement strand
ACTAAGGTTTCGGAGTTCGAAACCCCCATAAAAATTCACTTAATTGATTGATTTTAATAACAAATACGGTCTCACAAAGAGTATAATAATGGCTGTCTTGCAAACACCCAAAACAACTCAGGAGACCGCGATGAATCATGGCACAAAAACGATAGAACTTCCACAATTGACGGCGAATCTGCTTCGGGACGGAGGCTGCCTCATCGACAACCTGTTTGCCGATCTGTGGAAGCAGATGGGCATGAAAGCGCGGCTTGATCGGATCGGCTTTCACAAGCGCTCGGGCACGTCGGCGCATGAGCTGGTGTACTGCCTGATGATTTGGGTCTGGTTGAAAGTGGACTCGGTTGGCATGTTTGCGCGGGAGTCATTGAAGACTTTCTCCTGCGCCGAGAAAGACGCGCTGTATGCGGCTTTGAATCAGGAAGACTGGAACTGGCGTCGCCTGCACAGGGAAGTTGCGCGACAAGCGGTTGGGCACATGAAGACATCGGGCCGGCACAATGCCTTTGTGTTGGATGATTCCATCCAGGTGCGCCATGGAAAAAAGATGCCGGGCGTATCCAGCCATTTTGACCACACCTCGGGGCGGCACGTTATGGGGCAACAGGTTCTGACCTTGGGGCTTTCCAGCCTGGGCGGTTTCGTGCCCATCGATAGCGAGTTGTTTATCAGCGCAACGAAGGCGCAAGCGCCGCACCAGCCGTTCCGTGATGGCCGCAGCATTGTCGCGAAGCGTTACCGGGTGGCGCTGAACCAGACCAAACCCCAGATGGCGGGAGACATGATCCGCCGGGCGCAACGCGCCGGGATCGAAGCGGATTACCTGCTGGCAGATGCATGGTTCGGCACCAAACCGATCATCCGTCTGGCCGGTGAGCAACTGTTGACGCCAATACTGCGGATGAAGAAAAATACCATGAAATACCGGCTAACCGAGCACCTGGAGGGGCGAGCAATCAGTCGGGAGATGGATGTGAACACCCTCTATCAATCCTGCATTCGCTGCCGGTGGCAGAAAATCCCGGGGCAGCCCTATCAGGCGAAAGCGCTGGACGTCGAATTAAACTTGAGCGGCACGCCGGACGAGGTGGATCAATGGATCAAGGTACGCCTGCTGTTCGTTCGCGGCATCGCCGCGCAAGAAAAGGCGCAGCCCGGAAAACATGACTGGGCGGCATTCCTGACCACGGACACCAGCCTTGCGCCGCAGCGCATATTGGAACTCTATGCGATGCGCTGGGCGATTGAAGTGTACTTCAAGGAGGCCAAACAATATCTGGGCTTTCTCAAGGAGCAAAGCAATCACTACGCCGCCTACGTTGCCTCAATCCACCTGACCGCCATGCGGTTTTGTATGCTGGTGATCGCCAAGTCGAGGCACCAGGCCGACGGCATCGCGGATATACGCCAACAGATTACGGCGAACGCCACGTCAATCGATTATGCCGCGCGATTGTGGCAGGTCTTTCGGGCTGTGATTGCGGGCGCGCTGGACGAGCTGAAAATGCTGCTCGGGGATATGGCCTCTCAAGTCATGGAGACGATTGAACGTCATGTGCAAAGCTTCTTTGTGCAAGCCCTGCAACTTGATGTCGGAACATTGAGGCTGGAAGCCAAGTGAATCAAGCCTTACAAGGGTGTTCTTGGGTTAAAATGAACTTCGAAACGTTAGT
>JAUXWM010000082.1 GCA_030681375.1 Gallionella sp. | reverse complement strand
ACCCCCCTTTGGTTTCAATATCGGCAATTGCCAGGAAATCTTTACCCGGGCGCATTTTAATATGACCCCGGCAAATTTACTGGCTGGTTTTTGGTTCGCCAGCCGCAAATTATGTGGGTGTGTTCCAGCGCTGGTTGCTGGCGCCGGCCGGGCGACAGGCCAGCCAAAGCCTGATAGAATGCCAGGTCGTTATTTTATTAACTTTGAATTTTATTAACTTTGTCTGGAGAATGTAACATGGCTGTTGAACGTACCCTGTCGATTATCAAACCTGATGCCGTTGCCAAAAATGTCATCGGTCAAATTTATTCCCGTTTTGAAGGTGCTGGCCTGAAGATTATCGCTGCGCGCATGACGCAATTGTCACGCGCCGAAGCGGAAGGTTTTTACGCTGTACACGCAGCGCGCCCTTTCTTTAACGATCTGGTTAGTTTCATGATTTCCGGTCCTGTGATGATACAGGCACTGGAAGGCGAAGGCGCGATCTTGAAAAATCGCGATCTGATGGGTGCAACCGACCCTAAGAAGGCCGAAAAAGGCACGATACGCGCTGATTTCGCTGACAGTATCGACGCGAATGCGGTGCACGGTTCCGATGCGGCTGAAACTGCTGCAGTGGAAATCGCCTATTTCTTCCCCGCTTTGAACGTTTACTCGCGTTAATTGAATGGCGTCGCTAGAAACCGTGATGAGCAGCCCGAGAGCAAGGAGCCGCGCAGTGAATGACGAGACATACCTGTTGGGTAGTCGAGGATTGAACGAGCACGCGACGCTGCTATCGGGCTGCGTAATAGGTTTATTGCGATGACAAAACAAAACCTCCTCGATCTTGATGCACATGCATTGACCGCTTATTTCACGGAAATGGGCGAGAAGCCGTTTCGTGCAAAGCAGTTGCTGCGCTGGATGCATCAAGTCGGCGAGTCTGATTTTGCCGCGATGACAGACATCGCGGCAAAGTTGCGCGAGAAACTCGCGCAATGCGCGTGTATTACCGCGCCCGATGTGATGCGCGAAGAACTGTCTGACGACGGTACGCGCAAGTGGTTACTGAATATGGGTACGGGCAATGCCGTGGAAGCGGTGTATATCCCCGAAGCGACACGCGGGACGCTGTGCATTTCCTCGCAGGCCGGCTGTGCGCTGGATTGTTCGTTTTGTTCTACCGGCAAGCAGGGTTTCAATCGCAATCTTTCCGTGGCGGAAATCATCGGTCAGCTGTGGTGGGCGAATCATCAGTTAGGCAAGAATGCCGAAGGTAACTGGGCGATCAGCAATGTGGTAATGATGGGCATGGGCGAACCTTTGCTCAATTTCGATAATACGGTGAGTGCCTTGCGCCTGATGCTGGATGACCAGGCTTACGGGTTGTCACGTCGCCGCGTGACCGTATCCACCTCGGGTATCGTGCCAGCGATGGACAGATTGCGCGAAGAATGTCCGGTGGCGCTGGCGGTATCGCTGCATGCGCCCAACGACACGCTGCGTGACCAGCTTGTTCCGATCAATCAGAAGTATCCGCTCAAGGAATTGCTGGCGGCCTGCCGGCGTTATCTGGAGCGCGCACCGCGCGATTTCATTACTTTCGAATACGTGATGCTGGATGGTGTCAATGATTCGGTGCAGCAGGCGCATGAGCTGGTGCGCCGGGTAGCGGATACGCCGTGCAAATTTAACCTGATTCCGTTTAATCCGTTTCCGCAGTCTCCCTATAAGCGTTCCGGAAACGATGCTATCCAGCGTTTTCGCGATGTGCTGATGCAGGCGGATATCGTCACCACTACGCGCAAAACACGCGGCGATGATATTGCGGCGGCCTGCGGGCAGTTGGCGGGGCAGGTGCTCGACAAGACCAAGCGCACGGCGCGCGTTGCGTTCCAGACTAACGGGGTGTCACGATGAATTATGTTTTTGCTTTGCTGTTTTTGTTGCTGGCCGGTTGTGCAGCAAGTGGTAATTCAACCGCACAACAGGAACAGGAAAAATCCCGTGCCAATGCCAGAATTCATACCGAACTGGCGGGTTTGTATTTCGAGCGTAACCAGATGGGGGTCGCGCTGTCCGAGATCGATCTGGCCTTGCAGGCGGATCGCAATTACGCGCCGGCTTATAGCGTGCGCGGTTTGATCAATATGGCGCTGCGCGAGGACAAGGCGGCTGAAGAGGATTTTCAGCAAAGCCTGCGTCTGGATAAAACCGAGTCCGAAACGCATAACAACTACGGCTGGTTCTTGTGTCAGCGCGGCAAGGAGCGTGAATCCATCCCGCAATTTATGGCCGCCGTTAAGAACCCTTTGTATGCCACGCCGGAGCGGGCCTATCTGAACGCTGGGCTGTGCTCGAAAAAAGCGGGAAACAATAGCGATGCCGAGGAATTTTTGCAGCGCGCCTTGCAGTTACAGCCGGACTTGCTACAAGCTTTGCAGGCGATGGCGGAGTTGAAATTTGCCGACGGCGATTACCTTGCCGCGAAGAAATATATTTCCAGTTATGCGCAAAAGAATAACAACTTGTCGGCTGGACAGCTTTGGCTGGCCGTACGTATAGAGCGCAGGGTAGGGGACCGCAATGCAGAGGCGAGTTATGCCTTGCAATTGCGCCAGCGTTATCCTGATGCACGTGAAACTCAATTGCTGATGCAGGGTGAATGATGGAACAGTTACAAGAGAATAAACCGGTCGATAGCGTGGATGCCCCGCCGGGCGATAGCGCGCCACAAGCCTTGTCGGTAGGACAGTTGCTGCGCGCAGGGCGTGAAAGTGCGGGTCTGAGCGTGGAGGATGTGGTTGGCAAGATCAAGCTTGCATCACGTCAAATCGAGGCGCTGGAAGCCGATGATTTTCAGGCGCTGCCGGAGACCGCTTTTGTGCGCGGTTTTGTGCGCAGTTATGCCAAATTGCTGGATATGGACGCGCAACCGCTGCTGGATGCCTTGCCGGGCGCTAAAACTGAACCGGTGAAAGTGGATCCGCTCCATGTTGAAGCGCCTTTTCCAACAGTATGGACGAAGCGCCGGCAGAGTTTTAATTTGCTGATTGCCGCCTTTCTGGTCGTGCTGGCGATAGCCGGATTCGCTATATGGCAGGCCAATACGCCTGAGCCGATTGCAGAAGTGCAGCAGACTCAGGAGGTAGTGGATGAGACGCTGGTTGAAATGTCGCTGCCTTTGTCTGAACAGGTAGAGATGATGGAAGGTTCGGTCATGCCCGAATCAGCTGTTCCCGATACGGCGGTGCAATCACCGCTGGAGGCCGCGGACAGCACACCGGTGACTCCATCGGTAACGACGTTGCGTCTGGTATTCGACAGGGAATCCTGGGCGGAGATTCAGGATCGAAGTGGCAAAATGCTGTCCAGGCAAATCAATCCGCCTGGCAGCGAATTGCGTTTGGAAGGTGTCGCGCCGTTTGAACTGGTGATCGGTCATGCAACTGCTGTGCGCTTGTATTTGCGAGACAAACCTGTAGATCTGTCGTCCTATATCAATGCCAGCAGTGATGTCGCGCGTTTGACGTTGGAGTAAGAGTGAATATGATTAAACGTCGCCCGTCGCAACGGGTGCTGGTAGGAAAAGTGATGCTGGGTGGCGGTGCGCCTGTCGTGGTGCAATCCATGACCAATACCGATACTGCGGATGCAGATGCCACTACTAAACAGGTTTTTGAACTGGCCAAGGCGGGTTCGGAACTGGTGCGCATTACGGTCAATACTCCTGAGGCTGCCGCGCAGGTGGCCAATATACGCAAGCGGCTCGATGAATTGGGTTGTCTTGTGCCGCTGGTGGGTGATTTTCATTACAACGGCCACCGTTTATTGACGGACTACCCGGATTGCGCGCAGGCGCTGGCGAAATACCGCATCAATCCCGGCAACGTCGGGCGTAATCGTGAAGAGGACGATCCCTTCACGATTATGATTCAGACTGCGATTCGTTATGACAAGCCGGTACGCATAGGCGTGAACTGGGGCAGTCTGGACCAGAAACTGGTGGTGCGCATGATGGACGAGAATGCCAAACTGCCCGAACCCAGGGATGTGAAGGAAGTGACTCGCGCCGCGCTGATCGTGTCCGCGCTGGAGAGTGCGCAACGCGCCGAACAATTGGGGCTGCCGCATAACCGCATCGTGTTGTCCTGTAAGGTCAGTGAAGTACAGGATTTGATTGCTGTTTATCGTTCTCTGACGCAGCAATGCGACTACGCTCTGCATCTGGGGTTGACCGAGGCGGGCATGGGTTCCAAGGGGATAGTCGCCTCTACTGCCGCATTGGCGGTGCTGTTGCAGCAAGGGATAGGCGACACCATACGCATCTCGTTGACCCCGGAACCGGGCGGTGATCGCACACAGGAAGTGCTGGTGGGTCAGGAAATATTGCAAACCATGGGCTTGCGTGCATTTGCGCCCATGGTGACGGCATGTCCGGGATGTGGCCGCACCACCAGCAGTTTCTTTCAGGAATTGGCACAAAGCATTCAGCGTCATTTGCGCACGCAGATGCCCATCTGGCGCGAGCAGTATGACGGTGTGGAAAATATGACGGTTGCGGTGATGGGCTGCGTGGTGAACGGGCCGGGTGAGAGCAAGCTGGCGAATATCGGCATCAGCTTGCCCGGTACCGGCGAAACGCCCGCCGCGCCAATTTATATCGACGGCCAGAAGGCGATGACCCTGCGTGGCGACAACATCGCGGCGGAATTCACCGGCATCGTGGATGATTATGTGGCAAGAAAATATGTAAAGCGGGGAGTGGTAAGTGGGGAGTAGAAAGTCGGGTTTTCCCACTTCCAACTGACCACTTACCACTCACCAGGATTGAATATGAGCAACGAAACATTACAAGCCGTAAAAGGCATGAACGATATTCTGCCGGACGAGGCGGAACTCTGGTTATGGTTTGAAGAAGTAATACGCGACTGGTTGGCCAGTTACGGCTACCGCAATATCCGCATGCCGCTGGTTGAACCGACTGCGCTGTTCAAGCGGGCGATAGGTGAAGTCACCGACATCGTGGAAAAAGAGATGTACAGTTTCGAAGATCGTCTGAACGGCGATCAGTTGACGCTGCGCCCTGAAGGGACCGCATCCTGCGTACGCGCGGTGTTGCAGCACAATTTGCTGTATAACGCGCCGCAGCGCTTGTATTACAGCGGGCAAATGTACCGCCACGAGCGTCCGCAAAAAGGCCGCTACCGTCAGTTTCATCAAGTCGGTGTGGAGGCGCTGGGGTTTGACGGCCCGGACGTGGACGCCGAACAGATTTTGATGTGTGCGCGGCTGTGGAAAAAACTGGGGCTGACGGATGTCACGTTGCAACTGAATACGCTGGGCGATTCCGCGTGCCGCCAACGTCACCGCGCCAAGCTGATTACGTATTTTGAACAGCATAGTGAGTCGCTGGATGCCGAAGCGACGCGTCGTCTGCACAGCAATCCGCTGCGCATTCTGGATAGCAAGAACCCGGCGATGCAGGCGCTGATTGAGGCTGCGCCTAAATTGATGGACGAACTGAACGAAGAGGCACTGTCGCATTTTGCAGCGTTGCAGGCGATACTCAGACAGCATGATGTGGCGTTCGAGATCAACCCGCGCCTGGTACGCGGACTGGATTACTACAACCGCACCGTGTTCGAGTGGGTGACTACGCGCCTGGGTGCCCAGGGAACGATATGCGCAGGTGGCCGTTATGACGGGCTGATTGAACAGATCGGTGGCAAGCCTGCACCCGCGATGGGATTTGCGATGGGGGTAGAGCGTTTGCTGGTATTGCTGCAAGAGGGCGGCATGGCATTGCCCAGATCGAAAGTGGATGTGTATGTGGTGCATCAGGGCGAATTGGCCAGCCAGCTTGCCAGTAAAGTGGCTGAACAATTGCGTGACAGCGGGTTGCGCGTACTGCTGCATTGCGGTGGCGGTAGCTTTAAATCGCAAATGAAAAAAGCGGATAGCAGTGGCGCACGCGTGGCACTGGTAATCGGAGATGACGAAGCGCGGGCGAACGAGGTCAGTGTCAAGCCTATGCAGGGCGGCGAGCAGGTGAAAGTGAGCGTGGATGAACTCACCGTAACGATTAACAAATTTTTCAAGCAGGAGTAGAACATGGCAGCTTTGGATTTGCAGGAACAGGAACAACTTGAAACGCTGAAAGCATGGTGGAAGGACAATGCCAACTGGATAGTGGCTACGCTGTTGATCGTTGCGGTTGCAATGGGCGGCTGGCGCGGCTGGCAGTATTACCAGAACAAACAGACCAGCGAGGCGGCGCTCCTGTATCAGCAATTCGTCGAACAATTGGCCAGCAATGATGCCAAGCGTGTTAACGATGCCGCAGCAGCGGTGATGGATAAATATGCGGCTACGCCCTATGCCTCGCGTGCCGCCTTGATTGCGGCGCAGGTGAATGAATTTGGCAAGGATAGCTTGCGCGCCAAGTCGCAATTGCAATGGGTAATCGAACATACGAAAGAAGACGGTCTGAAAAGCGTAGCCAGCCTGCGCATGGCTTCGCTGTTGCTGGATGAGAAGGATTATGCCGCTGCGCTGAAATTGCTGGAAACCGCGCACCCGGTTTCCTTTGATGGTTTGTATGCCGACCTTAAGGGTGACGTGTTGAACGCGCAGGGCAAGCCGGCAGAAGCTAAGGCGGCCTATCAGCTGGCTTATGAGAAACTGGATGAGAAAAGCGCCTACCGCAATCTGGTTCAGATGAAGCTGGATACCTTTGGAGCGACTAAATGAAAAAATCAGGAATACTGTTGGCACTGCTGGTTTTGAGTGGTTGCGGCACCATGGATACGGTCAGAGGCTGGGTGGGATCGCCAACTGGGCAGGAACCGGCCAAGCTGGTTGAATTTGGCGAGACGGCCAAATTTGTGGAACGTTGGCATGGTGATTTCGGCGATCCGGGAGCGAATCCCTTGCAGGCCTCGCTGACACGCGATGCTGTCTATGGCGCATCGGCTAAAGGTACGTTGACGCGGCTGGATCGTGCGACGGGCAAACAGGTCTGGCGTATAGAAAGCAACATCCGCGTTTCAGCTGGCGTGGGTAGCGGCGAGGGACTGGTACTGATAGGCAGCGACAAGGGTGACGTGCAGGCTTACGGTGAAGACGGCAAGCTGCGCTGGAGCAGCAAGGTTTCCAGTGAAGTGCTGGGTGTGCCGCAAGTGGCCGATGGCGTGGTCATCGTGCGTAGTGGCGATGGTCATGTTGCCGGTCTGAATGTGGCCGACGGTAAGCGTCTGTGGGTTTATGAACGCAGTACGCCCGCTCTGGTGGTGCGTAGTCATGCAAGTGTCACGATACGGCGCGGTGTGGCCTTTGCCGGTTTTGCCGGTGGCAAGCTGAGCGCCATCAAGCTGTCAGATGGATCGCTGTTGTGGGAAAACTCGGTGTCGCAACCGCGCGGCAATACTGAACTGGAACGCATCAGCGACATTACCAGCAATCCGGTGGTAAGCGATGCGCAAGTGTGCGCAATCGCGTTCCAGGGGAATCTGGCCTGTTATGACGCCGTACAAGGCAGCCCTTTGTGGAGCCGCAACATAGACAGCGACAAGGGCTTGTTTATTTTACGTAAACACCTCTACGCCAGCGATGCCAGGGGCGCCGTAATTGCGCTTGACAAGGATAGCGGCAGCACGGTGTGGAAGAACGATCAGTTGCTGCGTCGTGATGTCTCTGCGCCTTATGCGCAGGATGAGTTCGTGATAGTCGGCGATTATCAGGGTGCGCTGCACGCCCTGAGCCGCGAGGATGGTCGCTTCGTCGCGCGTATCAAACTGAGCGGCAGTGCCATTCAGGCTGCACCCGTGCAGATGGATGACGGACTGCTGGTGCAAACACAAAACGGCGATGTTTATTCGTTGTCCATACACTAAACGGGAAGAGGTAAGGGTACGCGCCTTTGGCGTTCAATGGTTAAGGGGGAACCCTTCACCCTTTACTCTTCATCCTTCTCTTTATTAAGAGGTTTTCAAAATGTTACCCACACTTGTATTAGTTGGTCGTCCGAATGTGGGTAAGTCCACTTTGTTCAATCGTCTCACACGCAGCCGCGATGCTCTGGTCGCGGATCAGCCCGGGCTTACTCGTGATCGCCATTACGGACGGGGGCGGGTAGGAGAGCGTCCCTATCTGGTTGTCGATACCGGTGGTCTGGAGCCTGTCGCCAAAGACGGCATCATGTATGAAATGGCCAGACAAAGCCGACAAGCCGTGGATGAGGCCGACATCGTGCTGTTTCTGGTGGATGGTCGGGCGGGCTGCACGCCGCAGGATCTGATTATTGCCACCCAGTTGCGCAAGACTGGCAAGCCGATTCTGTTGCTGGTCAACAAGGCCGAAGGTATGGCGCGTGCGCGCGTTACGGCTGAATTTTTCGAGCTGGGGCTGGGAGAGCCGTACCCGATTTCCTCGGCACATGGCGACAATGTCGTTGAAGTGGTCGAAATTGCACTGGAGAACTTCCCTGACGAGATCGAAGAAGAAGAAGTCCAGCATGACAAGCCGCCCAAACTGGCCATCGTGGGTCGCCCGAATGTCGGGAAATCCACGCTGGTGAACGCTATCCTAGGTGAACAGCGGGTGATTGCATTCGATCAGCCAGGTACCACGCGCGATAGTATCTACATTGATTTCGAACGCGATGGAAAACAGTACACCATCATCGATACCGCCGGTGTGCGCCGCCGTGGCAAAGTCGAAGAAGCCATCGAAAAATTCTCTGTCATCAAGACCATGCAGGCGATTGAAGATGCCAACGTGGTGGTTCTTGTTGTGGATGCCAAGGATCAGATTACCGAGCAGGATGCGCACGTTGCAGACTTTGTGTTGCAGGCCGGACGGGCACTGGTGCTGGCGGTGAATAAGTGGGATGGACTGGATGCGCATCAGCGCGAGATGGTCAAGAGCGATATCGAGCGCAAACTGCATTTTCTGGGTTTTGCCAAACGTCATTACATTTCTGCACTGAATGGCAGCGGCATCATCGACGTGCTGAAGTCGGTGGATGCGGCTTATGAGGCAGCGATGGCGAAATTGTCCACGCCCAAGCTGACCCGCGCGCTGATCGGCGCGATTGAAAAACAGGCGCCACCCAAGGTGGGTCGTTTCCTGCCCAAGATGCGCTACGCCCATCAGGGCGGCAGCAACCCGCCGCTGATCGTGATACACGGCAGCGGACTGGATAATATCCCGGCCAGCTATGCACGTTATCTGGAACGTTCCTTCGCTGAGATTTTCAAGTTGCAGGGCACGCCGATGAAGATTCAGTTCAATTCGAGCAAGAATCCGTTTGAAGGCAAGAAGCCCAGAGCCTTGACCGAAGCCGAACAACGCGCCGCGCACCGCGCCCGGATTCGCGGACGTAAACTGTACGGCAAGCAATAGCAATCCCGCAGCGATTCATGCATGGCCAGTTACGCTGAACGGCTGTGCATGATGGTTGCGAATGTTATCGGCAAAGCGTTTGAATCAGATGACGATGGTTGCGTTTAAGGTGGCATAAACATCGCCACGCGGGTGGGCGATGCATACCATCAGCTATGTCGCGCTACGGGTTGAGTTTTGGTGCGAGTTACTGCCGTTTATATTTTGACGCTCTTGCGACAGAATATTTCGACTACCCGCAATTTGATGAATATTTAGTCCGTTCTATTCTTTGGATTTGCGCACAGAATTTTCAATCTTTAATCCGGTGCGTTTAATTCGTGCAATTGCCTTAATAACATCACCAACGGATACGCTATTTAATTTTGCGGCATTTTCAATGGCAGAAATAGCCGTGGTGAAACCGTGGCTCTCTTTGCTAAGTTTGATTTCTTTGGGCGCAGAGGATTCTTGTTTAAGTTTTTGAATTTGTGCTTCCAGAGCAGCAATGCGCTCTTCCTTGGTTCTACGTGCTGTCATATTGTTCTCCTGTGGTTTGCTTGGTTCGACTGATTTTAACAAACAAGTTGCGTTGTAACATGTTTTTTAAAGAATTTTTTTCTGAAAAAGGTGTGTGACCCATCCTCATATGCAAAACTGTTGTGTTCTGTGTGCGTTATGATAGGCTAATCGGCTGTGCGTATTTCGAGCGGATAAATTTTCTTAATAGTAAGGAGGCACATGAGCGTTTCAATGTATCACAACCCAAAATGCAGCAAATGCAGGGCAACTTTAAGCTTGCTACAGGAAAAGGGAATTGAGCCGGAATTGATGCTCTATCTGGAAACGGCTCCTTCTGTGGCGGAACTAGAGCAACTACTGAAAAAGCTGGGCAAAGGTCCAAAGGACATGATCAGATTCAATGATGAAATCGCAAAGGAACTTGGTATTGTCCCAACAGATGATCGCTCTGATTCCGAATGGCTGGAAATTATTTCAAATAACTCAAAGCTGTTGGAGCGTCCGATAGTGATCAATGGAGACCGAGCTGCAATCGGAAGGCCGCCTGAGAATGTTCTCGAAATACTTTAAGTTCCGGGTGGCAAGTGCCTCGGCTTTTATAAATCGTCGAGTGGTGGAAAACGCTCAATAACTGTGCTATTGCGTCGGAAATTAAATAGTTAATTTGTCATTCCCGCGCACGTAGTGACTTTGCAACCGCTTTATTGATTGCTTAGTCAATACCTGGTCGTTTCATCAGGCGGGAATCCAGCGGGGAAAAATACGCGCAGCGGTTTAAAACTCAAGCTTTGTCCCGCTTCGCGGGCATTTTTAAATTGTCTGGATTCTCGCTTTTACGGGAATGACGCAGCCTCTTTAATCTGTTTAATGGCCTAATCTATAAGTACAGGTTAAAGGTTTTTTAACTGCCGAAAGCCGCAGTCAAGGCCGCAATCATGTAAGCGTGGTCATGAACACCCGCGCTTTCACGCGCGCTATGCATCGCCCACATGGGCGAACCAATATCCACACTTGCGACGCCTAACTGTGCCGCCACTATCGGGCCGATGGTGCTGCCGCAACCCAGGTCGCTGCGATGTGCGTACTGCTGGTAGGGTACTTCGGCTTTCTCGCAAAATCCCATGAATCGGGCAGCAGTTTCGGCGTTCGTTGTGTAGCGCTGATTCACATTTGTCTTTATGACCGGGCCGCCATTTATCATCACTTTGTGATTCGGTTCATACGCGGCCGGGAAATTTGGATTATATGCATGTGCCATGTCGGCGCTGATGAAAAAGCTGCGCGTCATGGCGCATCGTCTATCTTCCTCGTCCAGCTTTGTATGGAAACTGATGCGGTTGAGCACATCGGTTATGAAGCTGCCGCCTGCTCCTGTGGCGCTCTCGCTGCCGACTTCTTCGTGATCAAAGAAGGCTGTCACGCAGGTGGCAGTCGGCTGCTCCGTCATGATTAGCGCAGTGAGGGTTGCATGGACGGATGCCAGGTTGTCCAATTGGCCGTTCGCAATAAACTCCTCGTTTGCCCCCCATAAGCAGCCTTTCTGCACGTCATAAACAGCCAGCTCCCAGCTCAGCAGATCTGCCGCATCCGCCTGAACGGCATCGGCCAACAGTTTGCGCAAGTTTGCATCTGCGTTATTTCCCTCGCCCGACATGGCCAAGATTAACGGTAGTTCCGTCTGCTTGTTGATCTTCAGCCCCTGTTCATTTACCTCGCGGTTCATGTGAATCGCCAGATTGGGTAGACGCACCAGTGGTTGCTCGAAGCGCAGCAGCCTTGTTTCCTGATTTTCTGCGGTGCGTAACACAACACGCCCCGCTAAACTCAAGTCCCGGTCGGTGAACGTGGCCAGTATGGGCCCGCCATAGACTTCAACCCCCAAGCGTGCGATACCCTCTCCAGCCAAGGCGGCCCTGGGCTTAAGCCTTAATCCCGGGGAATCGGTATGGGCACCGACAATGCGAAATCCTGCTTCCGTCATCGGCCGACTGCCCAGTACAAATGCAATCATCGCCGCACCTCCACGCACTACGTAATAGCGCCCGCCTGCTGAAAGTTGCCATCTCTCTTCCTCTGCAAGCCGTGTGAAACCGTGCTTCAGCAAGCGCGCCTCGGCACTCGCCACTGCGTGCCAGGGGCTGGGGCTGGCGTCTATAAAATCAATTAGTTCGTGGGCTTGAGTGATCGCAGACATGGTGGCAAGGGTGAGTGTTAATGTGAAGGGGAGTATACAAGAGGAGCCACGCCTACGGCACGATCTTGTCTAGCGCGTATCCGGTGAAGCGGGGCGTTATCGAAGTCAGCCATATGAAAGGTGCACGAATGTTGTACATGTAATTCTTAGCGCTTGATACACACCGCGTGTGGGATGCACTATGATTCCGCCTTGAGATAAAATACCAGCTGTAAATCACTTCTATTTCTGCAAAATGAATCGGGTGAAGTCCAGAGCTTGATGCAACACCAATCGTCAGATAAGTGGCGTGTGATCAACTTATGGGGAAACCCTTAAAAACTGCGACCGGAAGAGTTCAGGCGCGGTTTAAAAATACAAGCAATGAAGCTCGTAAATCGAGAAAATATTCTCCAGAATGAGGCTTGAATTGCAGGTGCGCGTTTCTCGCTCTATGAATGGCCTAAACATATTTGGATAACGTGGGGAATTATATTGAATTCAACGTATGACGAGTCATCCTTCAAGGTTTTACGGGGGCTAGAACCTGTACGCCAGCGCCCCGGCATGTACACCACGCTGGACAATCCCAATCACATTATCACCGAAGTAGTGGACAACGCCTGCGACGAGGCGTTGGCCGGTTTCTCCAAGATAATCAATCTGATAGCCCATGAAGATGGTTCGGTCTCAGTGCAGGATGAAGGTCGTGGCATTCCGGTCGGCCTCCATCCGGAAGAAGGCGTGTCGGTGGTTGAAGTAGCTTTTACCGTGCTGCATTCGGGCGGTAAGTTCGATAAGGAATCTGGCGGCGGGGCGTATCGTTTCGCCGGTGGGCTGCATGGTGTGGGCGTGGCAGTCACCAATGCGCTTTCAACGGCGATTGAGGTCACGGTTTACCGCGATGGCGGCGCGTATTTTCTGCGTTTTGAGCAAGGTGTGGCGGTCAGTCCATTGACGCAGACCGCGACTTGCGCCAAACGCAAGACCGGAACCACGGTGCGCGCCTGGCCGGATGTCAAATATTTCGACAGCCCGGCCATCAATCTGGCGCAACTGGAACGCGCCTTGCGCGCCAAGGCGGTCTTGCTGCCGGGCGTGACCATCAGCCTACTCATCGAGAAAACTAAAGAGCTTAAATCCTGGTCGTATCCTGACGGCTTGCGCGGTTATCTGGCCGAGGCGCTGGCAGATGCCGAACTGGCCGCTCCCATTTTCACCGGCGAGCGTTATATCGCAAAGGGCGGTGACGAATCTTTTGTCGAGGGCGAGGGTGCAGCCTGGGCGTTTGCCTGGGCGGAGGAGGGCGCGATTACCCGCGAGTCCTATGTCAATCTGATTCCGACCTGGTCGGGCGGCACGCACGATGCCGGTTTGCGCGACGGCGTTTTTAATGCGGTCAAGAGCTTTATTGATCTGCACAACATGCTGCCCAAGGGGGTTAAGCTCACTTCCGATGATGTGTTTTCTCGGGTGAGTTTTGTGTTGTCGGCCAAGCTGCTCGACCCGTCCTTTCAGGGGCAGACCAAGGAAAAGCTGGTGTCGCGCAATGCCTTGAAGCTGGTTTCCGGCATGGTCAGCGATCCGCTCTTGCTGTGGTTGAACGAGCATAGCGAATACGGCAAGAAAATTGCCGAGATTTCCATCAAGCAGGCGCAAAGCCGGATGAAATCAACTCAGAAAGTTGAGAAGAAAAAAGGTTCTGCGGTGGCGGTTCTGCCCGGGAAATTGACCGATGCGGCGGAATACAATCCGGCGCGCAACGAGCTGTTTCTAGTCGAAGGAGATTCGGCGGGTGGTTCTGCCAAGCAGGGGCGCAATAAGGAATTTCAGGCGATACTGCCCTTGCGTGGCAAGGTGCTGAACACCTTTGAAGTGGATCGCGACCGACTGTTTGCCAACGCCGAGGTGCATGACATCGCGGTGGCTATCGGCGTTGACCCGCACAGTCTGGATGACAATATCGATCTGTCTGGTCTGCGCTATCACAGCATTTACATCATGGCCGATGCTGACGTGGACGGCTCGCATATCGCGACCTTGTTGCTGACGTTGTTCTTCCGTCATTTCCCCAAACTCATCGCCAATGGCAATATTTATCTGGCGCAGCCGCCGCTGTTTCGCATAGACGTACCGGCGCAAGGCAAGAAGCCGTTGCGCAAGCTGTATGCGCTCAATGCCGATGAACTGGCCTCGATTGAAGATCGAATGCGCGAGGAGAAGGTGCGCGAAGGTTCGTGGAATGTATCGCGTTTTAAGGGCTTGGGCGAGATGAATCCGCTGC
Source organism: Gallionella sp. (assembly GCA_030681375.1). GTDB lineage: Bacteria > Pseudomonadota > Gammaproteobacteria > Burkholderiales > Gallionellaceae > Gallionella. The sequence continues at coordinate 5,783 of JAUXWM010000082.1, read as the reverse complement.
AATTATGGGAAACCACCATGTGTCCCGATACCCGTCGCGCGCTCTGTGTTGAACTGGATGCGGTGTCGTTTGTGGCGGCGGAACAAACCATGAATATGCTGATGGCGAAAAAGGAATCCGGTTCGCGGCGCGAATGGCTGGAGTTTCACGGTAATGAGGTAACAGGCGATGTCTGAGATTCAGGAAGAGTTATTTGATGCACCCGAAGGTGAGTTGCCGAAAGTGGAGGTAAAGGTGCTTGAACCTGCTGTTGCGACCAAGGTTGTGCGCCAGTTTCTGCCTTTGCCCGCCTTGCCCGAAGGCGACTCTGTGCCACTGGCGCAATACGCCGAACGCGCTTATCTGGAATACGCCGTTTCGGTGGTTAAGGGGCGCGCGTTGCCGGATGTATGCGATGGCCAGAAACCGGTGCAGCGCCGCATCCTCTATGCGATGCGAGAGATGGGACTGACGCATAACAGCACCTTTGTGAAATCCGCTCGCGTGGTCGGTGAAGTGCTGGGCAAGTTTCATCCGCATGGCGACTCTTCCGCTTATGACGCGATGGTGAGGCTGGCACAAAACTTTTCCCTGCGCTATCCGCTGGTGGACGGGCAGGGTAATTTTGGTTCGCGTGATGGCGATAATTCCGCCGCGATGCGCTACACAGAAGCACGCCTGACACCGATTTCCGCCGTGCTGTTGTCCGAACTGGACATGGGTACGGTGGATATGATCCCCAATTACGACGGGCATTTTAAGGAACCCGCGATGTTGCCGGCGCGCCTGCCGATGGTGTTGCTCAACGGCGCATCCGGCATCGCAGTCGGGATGGCGACCGAAATCCCATCGCATAATTTGCGTGAAGTGGGCAGTGCTGCCGCGCTGTGTGTGAGAAATCCAGATTGTGCGGATGAAGAAATTTTAAGCCAGATCACAGGCCCCGATTTGCCGGGAGGCGGACAGATTATTTCCTCGCCTATGGATATTCGCGAATGTTACCGAACCGGGCGCGGCTCGTTGAAGATGCGCGCACGCTGGCAGGTTGAGGAGCTGGCACGCGGTCAGTGGCGCGTAGCGGTGTATGAACTGCCGCATGGCGTTTCGTCCAAAAAAATCATGGAGGAAATCGAGGAACTGACCAATCCGAAATTTCGGCTGAACAAAAAGGCGCTGACGGTTGAGCAGGTACACAACAAGCAGCTGATCCTGTCGGTACTGGATAAGGTGGCGGACGAATCCGACAAGGATCAGGCGGTGCGTCTGGTGTTCGAGCCCAAGTCCGGTCGCCAGTCGGTGGATGAGATGATGTCCATTTTGCTGGCGCATACCAGTCTTGAGTGTGGGCTGTCCGTCAATATGGTGATGATAGGCATAGACGGCAGGCCCAGGCAGAAAGCCATTACCGACATCATTCGTGAGTGGGGACAATTCAGGCTGGCGACAGTGCGCCGCCGCTGTGCCTATCGTTTGTCACAGATCAACGATCGCATCCACGTACTGGAAGGCCGCATGACGGTGTTCCTCAATCTGGACGAAGTGATTGCATTGATACGTGAATCCGATGATCCGAAAGCCGCACTGATTGCACGCTTTGAGCTGTCCGACCGTCAGGCCGAAGATATTCTGGAAATCCGCCTGCGCCAACTGGCAAAGATGGAAGGCATCAAAATTGAGCGCGAACTCAAGGCATTGCAGGATGAGGGCGCGGACTTGAACAAATTACTCAATTCAGAATCGCTGATGCGTCGCCGCGTCGCCCGCGAAATTGATGACGACATCAAGGCTTATGGCGATGATCGCCGCACCTTGATTGAGCAGGTCGAGCGCGTGGCGCTGACCACCTCCGTGGTGGACGAGCCTGTCACGGTGATTATTTCCGGTAAGTATTGGGGACGCACACGACTTGGGCATAATATTGATTTATCAGGGGTTTCTTTCAAGGAAGGCGATCACCTGCTGACTTCTATCGAGTGTCGCAGCACCGATCACTGCATTGTCGTTTGCAGCAACGGACGGGTATGTAGCATTGCTGTATCACAATTGCCCGGCGGGCGCGGCGACGGCGTGCCGCTCACCACGTTGATTGAACTGGCGGCGGGCGCAAAGATCGTTCAGGTGATTTGCGGCGCAAGCGAACAAAATGTGTTGCTGGCGACTTCGGCCAGTTACGGCTTTGTCTGCAAATTGGCCGACATGGTCGGGCGCAACAAGGCGGGCAAACAATTCATCAAGATAGACGGTGACGAACACATCATCGCGCCGGCACTGTTTACCCCCGCAGAACATTCCTGGGTGATTGCGGTGACGCGTTCAGGCCGCTTGCTGGCCTTCCCGGTGGCAGAACTAAAGCGACTCGCAGGAGGCGGCAAGGGATTGATCATAATGGGAATGGAAGAGAATGATGAGCTGGCTTCGGTTATCGTCACCATCAAATCAAAAATGACCGTCATCGCACAATCTGCCACGGGGCGCGAGCAAGCGATACGCCTGTCTGAATCCGATTTACAGGCGCATTTCGCCAAGCGTGCCAGGATGGGAAAACAACTGCAGATTAAGGCGAAATCCGCAGTTTTACTGGTTAAATGCAGTGACTGAACGTTCGCTTGAAGTCTGCATCGCGTTGTAACGATGTCGGCTTGGATGAGGGGCTAGACACTTGCGAAATGAATGCTGATTTATTGGGCAGGGGAAGTTTTTCTATTCAGCTTAGTGACTTGCGCTCTTGTTTCAACAGGGTTGTCCACAAATTCGGTGGATAACCCTGGATTTCGGAAAATTCACTAATGTCTGGTTTAAGAACTTTCTGGGCTGGAATACCTTCCCCGTCCCCCCTGCTCACCGAGCAAAACAAAGCCAAACTTACCGCCTGCGCCGAAGCTATCGGTCCGCACGATATATTGATTGCCGCCACGGTAATACGGCATCAAGCCACTTTGGTGACGCGCAATGTGCGCGAATTTTCCCGTGTGTCGGGCTTGCAGTGGCTGAACTGGCACGAAACCGCATGAAAAACCAATGTGCACTTGGACGCGGGTATTGTCCAACAGCGTGCTGGACTTTTATCCATTGACCTTGCCGGATGAGGAATTTGTGCAGCAGCTGCTGTGTCTGGTCACAAAGCTTTGCAGATGCTCAAACGCTACACCCACCTCCAGGCCGAGAAGCTGGCGGTTAAGCTGGTCTAGCTTCACGCCATGTTGCGCAGGCAAGACCTCGGAGGCTCTCGACCATTTTCAGGACAAGCGGCTTAATAATCCATATTTGTATTGGACAATGCTGGTTGAGGCTCTAAACTTCGGCATTCATTCGCACGCTAGATAAAAATCAATAATAACCATGGCTAAAGCACCAAAAGAAAACAAAGACGAACCTTTGGAAAAACAGCTCTGGAAAGCCGCCGATAAGCTGCGCAAGAACATCGACGCTGCCGAATACAAGCATGTGGTGATGGGACTGATCTTCCTGAAATACATCTCCGATTCATTCGAGGAAATGTTTGCAAAGCTGCAAGCGGGCGAAGGCGAGTATGCCGGAGCCGACCCTGAGGACAAGGACGAATACAAGGCGGAGAACGTATTCTTTGTGCCGCCTGAAGCGCGCTGGTCGTTCCTCGTTGCCAAGGCCAAGTTGCCCACCATCGGCACAGTTGTAGATGAGGCGATGGATGCCATCGAGAAGGAAAACGCCTCACTCAAGGGCGTGCTGCCCAAGGTGTTTGCACGGCAAAATCTCGATCCAGCCAGCCTCGGTGGGTTGATCGATCTGGTGGGCAACATCGCGCTGGGCGACGCCAAGTCTCGCAGCGCCGATGTGCTGGGGCATGTGTTTGAATATTTCCTCGGTGAATTCGCGCTGGCCGAAGGCAAGCAGGGCGGGCAGTTCTACACGCCGCGCAGCATCGTCGAGTTGCTGGTCGCTATGCTGGAACCCTACAAAGGTCGCGTGTTCGATCCATGCTGTGGCTCGGGTGGCATGTTTGTGCAATCGGAAAAATTTGTCGGCGAACATCAAGGCCGCGTCAACGACATCTCCATCTACGGACAGGAGAGCAACCAGACCACCTGGCGGCTGGCGAAGATGAACCTCGCCATTCGCGGCATCGACAGCTCGCAGGTGAAGTGGAACAACGAAGGCTCTTTTCTCAACGACGCGCATAAAGACCTGAAAGCCGACTACATCATCACCAACCCACCGTTTAACGTCAGCGACTGGAGCGGTGAACTGCTGCGCACGGATGGCCGCTGGCAATACGGCGCGCCGCCAGCGGGCAACGCCAACTTCGCGTGGTTGCAGCACTTCGCCTACCACCTCAACCCGCAGGGCAAGGCGGGCGTGGTGCTCGCCAAAGGCGCGCTCACCAGCAAGACCAGCGGCGAAGGCGACATCCGCCGTGCCCTCATCGCCGATGGCAACCTGATCGACTGCATCGTCAACCTACCCGCCAAATTGTTTTTGAATACGCAGATACCGGCGGCGCTGTGGTTTATGCGGCGCGGGCGTTCCGTAGAGGCAGACCTGCGTGTCAGCCCTGATGATCGCGCCATAGTACAAAAGGGCACACACATAATAGGAAAGGGCACACACATAGGTGTGCCCCTACAGAAAAATCGTTCCGGCGAAATCCTGTTTATCGACGCGCGCAACCTCGGCCACCTCATCAACCGCCGCACCAAGGAACTCTCGCACGAAGACATCCAGCACATCGCCGACACCTACCATGCTTGGCGTGAACTCCCCTCGCCCGCAAGCGGGAGAGGGGGTGAGGGAATGCAGTACGAAGACGTGAAGGGCTTTTGCGCCTCCGTGCCGCTTTCGCGCGTGGCCGAACTGGACTACGTACTCACGCCGGGGCGCTATGTCGGCTTGCCGGATGAAGAAGATGACTTCAACTTTGCCGAACGCTTTGCCGCACTGAAAGCGGAATTCGAAGCGCAGTTGCTGGAAGAAGCGAAGCTGAACAAGGCCATTGCCGAGAATCTGGCGAAGGTGAAGACATGAGTGAGTGGCAGGAATATCTCTTGGAGGATGTTGTCGAGAAGTTTATCGACTATCGAGGGAAAACTCCCAAAAAGACAGACGCTGGAATTCCTCTCGTCACGGCGAAGGTTGTGAAGGCGGGAAAAATACTGCCTCCAAACGAATTTATTGCGCCAGAAGATTATGACTCATGGATGACAAGAGGCTTGCCAGAAATAGACGATGTTGTATTGACGACTGAAGCCCCTCTTGGGGAAGTAGCGCTAATTAAAGATAAAAATATTGCCTTGGCACAACGCATAATTACATTGCGAGGGAAAAGGGATTTATTGTTCAACCCATTTTTGAAATTCTACTTTCAGAATGAGACTGGGCAGCATGAACTTCAATCACGAGCGTCTGGAACAACTGTTTTTGGTATCAAGGCATCAGTGTTGAAAAAAGTGCCTATAGAGCTACCACCTCTCTCCGAACAAAAATCCATCGCCGCCGTCCTCAGCAGCCTCGACGACAAGATTGACCTGCTGCACCGCCAGAACCAAACCCTAGAAGCCATGGCCGCAACCCTGTTCCGCCAGTGGTTCGTGGAAGAGGCGCAGGAGGATTGGGAGGAAGTTGCTCTTGAGGATGTAACCAGCCGAATTACCGATGGTGCGCATGTCAGTCCGTCTACTGTAGAAGTAGGGGGTAATCCCCCCTGAAATTAGTTGCGATTAGAAGTAGAATTTTCTCACTTGGAAATAGAGGAATTTTTACATGAAGTTATCACGCTTTTCAGATAGCCAGATCATCGCAATTCTTAAGCAGGCCGAGGGCGGCAGCCC
>JAUXWM010000081.1 GCA_030681375.1 Gallionella sp. | reverse complement strand
GGGCTGCCGCCCTCGGCCTGCTTAAGAATTGCGATGATCTGGCTATCTGAAAAGCGTGATAACTTCATGTAAAAATTCCTCTATTTCCAAGTGAGAAAATTCTACTTCTAATCGCAACTAATTTCAGGGGGGATTACCCTTGTATAACTCTTGGTGAGTAGCAATCGCCAAAAATGTCGAATCTCAGTTGGATTTGAGTTTATTACAGTTATAAGTTCATCATTGGTAACTTTCAGCATTCCTGCATAGCGGATTGTTACAGTAGCCGGTGCCAAAGTCTGGATTAGAAATGCCGACCAGCATTTTAATGTTTGTCGCACCTCGAGCTCAAAGCGCTTAAAGTCAAGCGAGAAGTTGGAGCCGGCCACAACGATGCTCCATACATCCTCGTCATTAGGATTTTTGATTGAGATAATTCTGTCATTGAACTCATCGTAATAGCGAATTACTGATGGGATATCTGGAGGAGAAAAAATTATTTTTCTTTGAGTCGCAGCTAAAGTTAATTTCATGTTCTGCTTTCAGGTATCGCGCGCAAGATCGATACTCGGTCATCGAACACGTTATTCCATATTCCCGCCAAACGATCCTCGAAAACTGCACGTGCATATTTTTGCGGCATATCAGACGATCTAGACCACCCAAAAAAAGTGCGCATCTCCTGCAAGGCCTCGTCCATTGCCTTACCTCGTTCCAGAAGCTGGTTAAGCCGGACTACGGCACAGGTATGGCGCAAATCGTGTGGAGTTATTGATTCTTTTCCTGTTCGTTGCTTCAAATCGTGCAGCGCCACCTTGGACAAGTTCAAAGTAATTTTCTTGAAAATGCATGTGAGTGCTTCAGTAGATAAAGGTTTTCCTTTCTGAGAACTTATCAGAAACGAATGGTTAACTTTGCCTCTGTAGTTCTCAACATATTCTTGAATGATATTTGCCGTTAATGCACTAACAGGCATTTGACGTATAGAGCTGGGAGTTTTGACACCTGGTTTGCTATAACGAGAGTCATCTTCTTCGTATGGGTTATAAACGACAGACAGCCAAAAGCGATCTTTATTGAATTTCTTATCAAACCCGCTCTTTACGGCATCCGCTGGCTGCAACAGAAGCTCTCCGCGTCGCAACCCTTGGTGCAAAAGAATAATAAATATAACGTAGACTTTCCATTTGGTGGCCATATTGCCAAATGGATTGCTAAATGACTCAGGATCCAACATCGAATAAAGTTCTTCAACTACGCCGGCAGGTAAGGATCGAATGATTTCTTGCTGACGTTTTTTACCAATACGGAGTTGCTGGTAAAGCAGTGTCAGTCTGTTTAGCTTTCCCTCAATCTCATGAATTTGACTCAGGGGTAAGTTGCTTTTACTCAGTCTAAGCACAGTGTCTCGCACGAATTGAAATGCGGTTTGCCATTTAAGCTGAGCGCTCTGGTTTATAACAGATTGATTCTGAAATGTTATGAAATACGATTCAAGGATTTCCCCGAGCAGTTCAATGTTAATTTCAGCAATAGCATCATCTAGACTACCAGCACCTTTTAGTTGATCAGCAAACTCATATAGCGATTCAATATGCCTAAGCAGTTTTTCTTTTGATGAATTTGCCAAATCTGCAGAGACATAGAGTGACCAGACAGTTACCCAAAATCTGGGTAATCCTGCGGAATCAACCAGCATTGGTCCGCGTAGTGAAGGTGGTGTCGTTGAGCCACTGTATTTTCTAAGCATACAATTTCGATACGAAAGAAAGTCAGACGCATATATTTACACAGCAGCTTAATAAAAACAAATAACTCTTTGTTTATATTAATTAATTGTGCATTAAATAATGCACAGTTGTACATTATTTAATGCACAATTATTGTTTCCAACATTGGAAGTGCTTTACAGAAAGCAACACCATGAATTACCAATTACACATCTACGTGTTGCATCGTAAATGGTACTTTTTTAGCGATATTCGCAACACTTGAAAATATACCAAGGATACGCATAATGTATATTATGTCAAATTAAGATTTACCTGCTGATTTGTAATCAGTACTATTCGCCACTACTTTCATTTTTGGCGCTTGCGTAATGGATCGAGCAATGAAGACAAACCGTTATGATCCAGTTCTTGCATCAGTGCCAACAACTGGCCAATTTCACCGGGCGGAAAACCTACCCGAGCGTACCAATTTAAGTATTGTCCGGGTAGATCGGCGATCAACATGCCTTTGTGTTTACCGTAAGGCATTACGCGGGTCAGCAGCAGTTCCAGATGTTGGTGTTTCATTTGATTATTGTTGCCTCAGGCTGGGTGAATAATGGTGACTAGAATACGAAATTCTGCAATATTATGAAACATGTGCATCGGTATTGGCAGCTTGTCGAAACAATCAGTCGCGGAGTGTTAAACTGAAAATACCTGAATAGCTTAAATTATCTCCATGACACAAATCACGCCACGCGAAATTCCACCAGCCGCACTGAACCATTTGATTGAAAACGGTTATTCGCCAGGTTTGGCGAAAATATTTGCGGCGCGTGGTATCACAGCCAGCCGGCAACTGGAAACCTCTTTTGCTCATTTGCTGCCTTTTGACAGGCTGAAAAATGTGCACGAAATGGCGCATCTGCTGGCGGACGCCATCGCCGCGAGGAAAAAATTGCTGGTCATCGCCGATTACGATGCGGATGGCGCGACCGCTTGTGCCGTGGCAGTACGCGGCTTGCGCGCGTTCGGAGCACGGGTCGATTTCATCGTGCCCAATCGTTTTGAATATGGTTACGGACTGACCCCGGAAATTGTTCATCTGGCTGCCCTATCGTCCCCAGATATTCTGCTGACGGTGGACAATGGCATCGCCAGCGTGGATGGCGTAGCCGAGGCCAATCGGCTGGGCATGCAGGTGTTTGTCACCGACCATCATCTGCCCGGCGACACGCTGCCTGACGCAGCCTGCATCGTTAATCCCAATCAGCCCGGCTGCACCTTTGACAGCAAAAATCTGGCGGGCGTGGGGGTGATGTTTTATGTGCTGCTGGCGTTGCGCGCCGAATTGCGCACGCGCGGCGCTTTTCTGACTCAGATAGAGCCCAAGCTGGCCGAGTTGCTTGATCTGGTCGCACTGGGTACGGTCGCTGATGTGGTGAAGCTGGATCAGAATAACCGCATCCTGGTGCAACAGGGCTTGCAACGCATACGTTCGGGGCGGGCGTGTGCCGGCATTAACGCACTATTGCAAGTAGCCAAAGGGGGTAAGCAGGCAAGCCGCGTAGCGGATGCTCGCAAAAAAACGCCGTCCAAAGTTTCCAGTCTGGATCTGGGCTTTACCGTCGGACCGCGTCTGAATGCGGCCGGGCGGCTGGATGACATGAGTATGGGTATCAACTGCCTGCTGGTGGACGATGCGACAGCCGCATTGCAGATTGCGGCGAAACTTGATGCGCTCAACCGTGAACGACGCAGTATTGAGACCGACATGCAGGACAGCGCGCTGGCGGTGCTTGAATCGGTCAACCCCAGCGACGGCTTCAGCCTTGCGCTGTTTGATGAAAGCTGGCATCAGGGCGTTATCGGCATCCTGGCCTCGCGTCTCAAGGATAAATTCCACAGGCCGGTGATCGCCTTTGCACAGGCAAACAACGGGGAACTGAAAGGCTCGGGCCGTTCCATCTCCGGACTGCACTTGCGTGATGCCCTCGATCTGGTCAGCAAACGCTATCCCGCTTTGATCAATAAATTCGGCGGGCATGCCATGGCCGCAGGGTTGAGTATTGATGCGGCCGACTTTGCCGAATTTGTTACCGCCTTCGAACAAGTCGCCAGCGAACTGCTTAATGCCAATGACCTCTTATTACGCATCGAAACTGACGGCATGCTGCCGCCTGACGAAATGACGCTGGATGCGGCACGTTTGCTGGATGAGCAGGTTTGGGGACAAGGTTTCCCAGCTCCGCAATTCAACGATGACTTCAAGGTACAGAGCCAGCGTGTGGTCGGCGAAAAGCACCTCAAATTGCGACTGATGGCACATGGTCAGGCAATCGAAGCGATCCTGTTCGGATACAACGAAGCCCTCCCCGAACAAATTCACGCCGTGTACAGCCTGAGCATCAATGAATACAATGGCAGCCAGAGCCTGCAACTGATTATTCGGCATTGGGAATAATCAACCGGCGGTGAAAAATCTACCGCGGCGCATTTCACAATCCTGATTTAAAGGGGAGACACCATGGAAATTACTTTTCTGCAAGGTAACGGCATAGAAGCATTGCCGCAATTCCTGACCAGACTCTCCATCGGTCTGCTAATCGGTCTGGAGCGCGAGCGTAATCCGTCTGCCAAGGCGGGGTTACGTACTTTTGCGCTGGTTGCTGTTTTCGGTACGCTGACCGCCTTGCTCTCTACCAGACTGAATTCTCCCTGGATGTTGATTGCCGGTTTGCTGGTCGTGGCCGCCATGATTATCGCGGCCTACCTGAAAAACTCTGTCAGGCAGGACGATATTGCAAAAATAGAACGTCGTCACGCCCGCCCGCTCTCGCCCCCTTCAGCCCCGGAAGCGGGTATGGTGTCACTGCGCACCGATATATGGAACGATCCCGGCACGACCACCGTCATCGCCTTGTTGCTGTGTTACGGGCTGGGTGCAATGATCTGGTACGGTCTGGCCAAACTCGCCGTGATGCTGGCGATAGGAGTCACTGCCCTGCTCTATTTCAAACCAGAGTTGCGCGGCTTCTCGCAAAAAATGACGCGCCGCGATCTGGTTGCCGTGCTGCAATTCTGCGTGCTGACCTTTATCGTATTACCGATACTGCCCAATCAGGATTACGGCCCTTATCTGGCCTTTAATCCCTATCAGGCCTGGATGATGGTAGTGCTGATATCCGGCATCAGCCTGGCAGGCTATATCGCGCTGCAAGTGGCAGGAACCCGCTACGGCGCGCTGTTTCTGGGCGTTTTCGGCGGGCTGGCTTCCAGTACGGCCACTACGATGATTTACGCAAAAAACAGCAAAACCAATCAGGCCATGCTGAATCTCGCCGCTGCCGTGATCGTGATTGCCAGTCTGGTGGTCATCCTGCGTCTGATGGTGGTCAGCGCCGTGGTGGCCTACGGTGCCTTGCCCGGACTGTTGCCGGTGCTGGCTGGCGGCTTGTTGCTCGGTTTGAGCGTCGCTCTGTATAACTGGCGCAAGATGAGTCGCGAGACCGAACTCTATGTTCCCGATACACGCAATCCGGCTGAATTGCATACCGCCATAGGCTTCGGCCTGCTGTATGTTGCAGTATTGCTGGGCTCCGCCTGGATGAAGGATGTTGCGGGTTCTCAGGGGTTGTACATAGTCGCACTGATTTCCGGGCTGACCGATGTCGATGCCATCACCCTATCCAGTCTGCGCCTGTTTAATCTCGGCCAGTTGAGCGAGCATCAGACCGTCACGGCGATCACCATCGCTTTCCTTTCCAATCTCGCCTTCAAATTTGGCATGGTGGCTTTCATAGGCGGAAAAAATCTCGCCAAACAAGTTGCAGTCGGCTTTGGCGCCATCGCTTGCGGGGTGTTGATAGGCCTGTTTGCGCTATAATCACGCCCTTTTAGCCACACCTAGTTCAGGAAAAATCATGGAAGCCGAACAAATCAATGCCCTTAATAATCAACTTCAAGATTTAGCCCTGCGCAGCGCCGAATTACGGAGGTATCTTTGACTACGATACCAAGCAGGAACGTCTGACCGAAGTTTGCGAACTCGCTGAAGACCCCGCCATCTGGCAGGACGCCAAGCGTGCGCAGGAATTGGGTCGCGAGCGCAAGATGCTGGAAGGTGTGGTACTCGGTCTGTGTAAGATTCAGCAAGACCTTGCGGACGCCGCCGAATTGTTTGAAATGTCTCAGGCGGAAAATGACGAGGAGTCGCTGGACAGCACTGCTGCCGACATTCAGGATATCGAGAAACGCGTCGCGGAGATGGAATTCCGCCGCATGTTCAATCATCCTATGGATCCCAACAGCTGTTTTGTCGACATTCAGGCGGGTTCAGGCGGCACCGAAGCGCAGGACTGGGCCTCCATGCTGCTGCGCATGTATCTGCGCTATGCCGAGCGCAAAGGCTTCAAGATAGAAATTCTGGAGCAATCCGACGGTGAAGTTGCGGGCATCAAGGGCGCATCGATCAAGATTATCGGCGAATATGCCTTCGGTCATTTGCGCACCGAAACCGGCGTACACAGGCTGGTGCGTAAATCCCCCTTCGATTCCGGCAACCGTCGCCACACCTCATTTTCCAGCGTATTCGTTTACCCGGAAGTGGATGACTCGATTGAAATCGACATCAATCCGGCCGATCTGCGCGTGGATACCTACCGCGCTTCCGGTGCCGGTGGACAGCACATCAACAAGACCGATTCGGCGGTGCGTATCACTCACATACCGACCAATATAGTAGTGCAATGTCAGAGCGACCGTTCGCAACACCGCAACCGCGCCGAAGCGATGGCAATGCTGAAATCACGCATGTATGAAGAGGAATTGCGCAAGCGCAATGCCGAGAAACAGGCAATGGAAGACGGCAAGACCGACATCGGCTGGGGGCATCAGATTCGCTCTTACGTGCTGGATCAATCGCGTATCAAGGACCTGCGTACCAACTTTGAGGTCGGTAATACTCAGGGTGTGCTGGACGGCGATCTGGATGACTTTATCTCGGCCAGCCTGAAACAAGGCGTATAACGGTCATAGCCACCGTATAAAAACTGCTCTGCCCACTGTGCGGGAGAGAGTGATGCTGATAGAACTACTAGCCATTTCATTAAGCCAGCACGCTGGCTAGTGCCTGCTTATCCCTCGCAGATGGGTAAGCAGGCAAGTCGCGAAGCGGCTGCTCGCAAAGCGGGCATCTCGATGAAAAATACTCGGTTTTATCCGCTTCGTAGTACATATTTTCGCTGAATTCCCGATTTTGCGGGGATGACGTTGCTAATGGATAAGGTGGATTTAAATATACCTGTCTGAGAATGCGTTTATTGGTTGATAACTGGCCTGCTTGCCATCATTTCTTCTCCCGCAGCGCGAAGCCGAGGGGACGTTTTTTATTTCGTCCACCCCAGCACTTTCAGATACACCTCGCGATAGGACTTCGCGCTGGATTTCCAGCTAAAATCCTTGGTCATGCAGTTCTTGCGCAGCATTTTCCAATTGCGCTGATCGCGGTACAGCGCGACGGCGCGTTGTATCGTGACGAACAGGTTTTCGGTCGTCATGCCGCTGAATACGAAACCGCTGGCCGTGCCCGCTTTCAGGGTTTCCGGGGTGCAGTCCACCACCGAGTCTGCCAGGCCGCCGGTATTGTGCACGATAGGCGGCGTGCCATAACGCTGGCTGTAAAACTGGTTCAGGCCGCAAGGCTCAAAACGCGATGGCATGACGAACATATCGATACCGGCTTCAATTTGATGCGACAGTCCTTCGTCAAAACCGATCATCGCCGCAATCTTGCCGGGATAGCGTTGCGACAGTTCAAGTGCAGACTGTTGCATCTCGGGTTCGCCGCTGCCCAGTATGACTAATTGGACGGGCAATTCCATTAAACGCGGCGCGATTTCCAGCAGCAGATCCAGCCCCTTCTGATGCGTCAGGCGGCTGACCACGCCCAGCAAGGGCACGTCGGGATTAACCTCCAGCCCCATGCGATTTTGCAGCGCCTGCTTGCAGATGGCTTTGCCCGTCATACGCGTTGGACTGAAATGGCCGGGCAGATGTTTGTCGGTTTCGGGATTCCATTCATCCGTGTCGATGCCGTTGAGTATGCCGGTAATATCCTCGCTGCGCACGCGCAGCAGGCCTTGCAAACCAAAGCCCAGTTCGTCCCCCTGAATTTCACGCGCATAGTTCGGGCTGACCGTGGTGATGTGATAGGCGTAATACAGTCCCGCCTTGAGAAAAGACATCTTGCCATACAGTTCGATACCATTGACATTGAAACTGGCCGGTGGCAGGTGTAACAACTCCACTTTGGCAGGCCGGAAATTTCCCTGAAAAGCAAGGTTGTGTATGGTGATGACGTTAGGCACGGCACCTTCGGCAACGCTCAGATAGGCGCCTGTTAAGCCGGTTTGCCAGTCGTTGCCGTGTACCAGATCGGGCCGCCAACTCAGCGGTGATGCGCTGCTGCCCAGCAGGGCGGCGATCCTTGAGAGCAAGCCAAAACGCAGCGCGTTATCCACCCAGTCATGCCCATTGGCATCCGCATAAGGACCGCCTTCGCGCTGATACAAGTCGGGACAATCCAGCACTAGCAACGGTACACCGTTTGCCATAATGCTGAATATCAGTCTTGATGGCGGAAAACCGGGCAGATCGGGAAAATTCGCAACGACTTCATTCGGGCCCAGTTGCGCCATTACCTTGGGATAACCCGGCAGCAGCACGCGCACGTCTATGTTCAGGGAACGCAAAGCCGCCGGCAGCGCCCCGCTGACATCGGCCAAGCCGCCAGTCTTGATTAACGGGGCAATTTCGGATGTGGCAAACAATACTTTAATTTCAGGCATTTCTTTCCCCTGCGTTATTTTTTACGGAAAACCGGCGCTGCCCTCAGTCCTCAGTCCTCAGTCCTCAGTCCAATTTAGCTTGTTATAGCCAGCGCATCATGCCCAGCTCAAATGGATGTGTTAGTAATTCATGGTAAGGATAAACCCGGATGCGATATTCCAGATTGCCGCATTGTTCCGGCTGCAACTCGATAATAAAGCGGTTTTCGCCTCTATCGTTCGTTGTGCCGGTAGATTCAAAGCGATAATGTCGTGCAGCAGTGAGGGGTTCAGTTTTGGTATTGAAGCCCATCAACACTTCCACCACGACATCGTCAGCCGAGAGTCCGTTCAGATTGATTTCCACCTCGAAGTGCAAACGGTCGCCGTAGTTGATTTCACCGACCAGCTGATCGGTGCGACGCAATGCAACGCCGGGCCATGCGCCCTGCACGCGTGCTTTCCACACGGCCAGAAGGCGTGCATTCGCATATTCGTTTTTGGTATAGAGTGCATGTTGTCTGCTGGCGGGCAGGTAGCACTTGGCCAGATACTCGCCGACCATACGCTTGGAATTGAAGCGCGGAATAATCGTCGCCATCGAACGCTTTGCCATTTTCACCCATTTGGGAGAAAAGCCCATCCTGTCATATTCGTAATACATCGGCACGACCTGATCTTGCAGCAATTCGTAGAGCGTGCTGGTTTCTTCGTGTGTGCGCAGCTCCTCGCTCAAGGATTCCGATACCGGCTTGATCGCCCAGCCATTCTTGCCGTCATAACTTTCCCCCCACCAGCCGTCCAGTACGGACAGATTGATGCTGCCGTTCATGCCCGCCTTCATGCCCGAAGTCCCGCTGGCTTCCAGCGGATAAAGCGGTGTATTCAGCCATACATCGACCCCGGAAACCAGCTTGCGCGACAGGGCGAGGTCATAGCCTTCCACGATCAATATTTTCCCGGTGAATTCCGGCATCTTGGAAATATGAGTGATATGGCGTATCAGGTCTTGCCCGGGCACATCCGCCGGATGGGCCTTGCCGGCAAAAATAAACACCACCGGGCGCTCCGGGTTATGCAATATTTCACGTAACCAGTCCAGATCGCCAAACAGCATGGTGGCGCGCTTATAGGTCGCAAAACGGCGCGCAAAGCCTATGGTGAGAATATTGGGGTTTTCCGGATTGACATATTTGAGCAGCCTGTCCAGGTGCGCTTCTGATCCACGATTACGAAAATGCTGGGCTGTGATGCGCTCACATACGGCATTCAGCATTCTGACCTTCAAGGTCTGATGCACGCTCCAAAACACATGGTCAGGGATGTCATACACGCCCTCCCATAGTTTCAAATCGTTCATGCGCGCATTCCATTCCGAACCCAGATAGCGCTCCAGCACTTCAATCCACTCGGTTTCCAAAAAGGTGGGCGCATGTACTCCGTTGGTGACATAGGTCATCGGGTTTTCCTGATGCTCAATCTCCGGCCACATGTCGCTGCAAATTTGCGATGACACATCACCATGTATGCACGACACCCCGTTATGAAAACGCGAGCCATGTAGCGCCAGTGTGGTCATATTGAAATCCGGGCTGTTAGCGGTACGGCCCAGCGCCATAAATTGCCCGTGGTTGAGATTGAGTTCGGGATAATAATGTTCGAAATAGGCTTGCATCATCCCTTCGCTGAAGTGATCGTGTCCGGCGGGTACGGGGGTGTGGGTGGTAAATATGGTATTCGCCGCCACCAGTTCGAGAGAGGTGGCGAAATCAAATCCTTCACGAACCATCAGGTCCCGGATACGTTCCAATATCATAAAGGCGGCATGACCTTCGTTGATATGCCAGACGGTGGGCTTCAGTCCCAGTTCCTGCAGGGCGCGCGCGCCGCCTATGCCCAACACGGTTTCCTGTTCGATGCGCATTACCGTGTCACCACCGTACAGCCTGTGGGTAATGTCGCGGTCGTGTATATCGTTGCTGGCCATATCGGTGTCCAGCAGATAAAGCGTGATATGTCCGACTCTGGCTTGCCATATCTTGATATTGACCTTGCGTCCAGGCAAATCTATCGAAGTATAGGCCTCGGAGCCGTCGGGATGACGTGCGGGCAATACGGGGAGATCGTCGAAGCTGGAGTCCGTGTTGCTGGCAATCTGGTTGCCATTGCTGTCTATGGTTTGATGGAAATAACCCTGACGGTATAACAGCCCTACCCCCACAAAGGGCAGACGCAAATCACTCGCCGCCTTGCAGTGATCGCCCGCCAGTATGCCCAGACCGCCGGAATAGATCGGAAAGCTTTCATGAAAACCGAATTCGGCACAGAAATAGGCAATCAGATCACCGCTAGCTAACCAGCCGAAGCCATCAGTAGGCTGGCTGTAGTCGTGATAAGTGTCGTAATCTGCCAGTACGCGGTTCAAATTGCCTATGAATACCTGATCCTCCGCCGCATCCAGCAGGAGTTGCTCATCCACCCGTTTTAAAAATGCTTTAGGACTATGACCGGTAGCTTTCCATAAGCCGGGATGTAAACGCGCAAACAGTCTGCGCGTGGGCCTGTCCCAGCTATACCAGAGATTGTTGGCCAGCTCTTCCAGTCGCGCCAGACGTTCCGGCACTCTGGGGCGGACTTGCAGTAAGTAGGCAGTACTTTTGTTCACAATCAACCCCCAAAAAGTCAGTCAACCAGAAGCAGCATGAAGCTTGCACCACGTCTGGAATTATAGCGCAGCAAGTCGTCATGAATCGCGTAATAAAATATTCAGCGTAATAGCCAAAAAAATAACCACCTGAATAATCAAGTGGTTATTTGTTTTAATGCGATAGATTAATAAATTTTACTGGTTTATTTCTGCTTCACGCTTTTTACGTCCCATACGTTTTTAGCATATTCCGTGATAGTTCGGTCACTGGAAAACTTACCCATGTTCGCGACATTAAGGATAGCCCTGCGCGTCCACTCCTCCTTATCCTGATAAAGCATGCTGACCATATCCTGCGTGGCAATGTAGCTGGCGTAATCCGCCAGCAGCAGATAATGGTCACCATGATGTGTCAGATTGTCAAAAATCTGACGGTAGCGATCGGGTTCTTCTACCGAGAAATAACCACTGACTATCATGTCCAGCACCTGTTTCAGTTCATCATTGCCGTGGTAATGATCCCAGGCATTGTAACCATGCACGCGCAGGTCGGCGACCTGAGGGGTCGTCAGACCGAAGATGAAAATATTGCTTTCACCTACTTCCTCAAGAATTTCGACGTTGGCGCCGTCCAGCGTGCCTATCGTCAGCGCTCCGTTGAGCGCCATCTTCATATTGCCGGTACCGGATGCTTCTGTTCCTGCTGTGGATATCTGCTCGGACAGATCGCTGGCGGGGAACAGCTTTTCCGCCGATGAAACGTCGTAATTGGGCAGGAACACCACTTTGAGCATGCCATGTACTGCCGGGTCGTCATTGACGATGCTGGCCACGTCATTGATGAGACGGATGATCAGCTTGGCCAGCTTGTATCCCGGTGCCGCCTTGCCCGCAAAAATGATGGTACGCGGTGTGGCATTGTGCGCATTGCCACTGCGTATGCGGTTGTACAGGGTAATCACATGCAGCACGTTCAGTAGTTGGCGCTTGTACTCGTGTATGCGCTTGATTTGTACGTCAAACATCGAATTCGGGTCAACAATAATGCCGACATTCTGCTCGATATACTGCGCGAGGCGCAGCTTGTTGGCCTGTTTGACTGCGCGGAATTCCTTGCGAAATTCGGCATCTTCGGCATGCTCAACCAGCTTTTTGAGCTGATCCAGCTGACCCACAAATTCCGATCCGATGCGCGCGGAAATAATCTTGGTCAAACCGGGATTGCATTGATTCAGCCAGCGTCGCGGCGTAATGCCGTTGGTGACGTTAATGAATTTCTTCGGGTAGATGCGATGGAAATCGGCAAATAGCGTGGTCTTCAACAATTCACTGTGTATCGCAGCCACGCCGTTCACCGTATGGCTGCCCACCACGGCCAGATGCGCCATGCGTACGCGTCGGCCATTATTTTCATCAATAATGGAAACACGTCTGAGCAAGCCGGTGTCGCCCGGGAAATGATGATTCACTACGGCCAGGAAGCGCCGGTTGATTTCAAAAATAATTTCCAGATGACGCGGCAGTACCCGTTCGAACTTCTCCACGCCCCACGTTTCCAGTGCTTCCGGCATCAGGGTATGGTTGGTGTAGGCAAAAATCTGCGTGACCAGAGTCCAGGCATGATCCCATTTCAATTGATGAACATCCATCAACTGATACATCATCTCGGCAACAGCGACGGCCGGATGGGTATCGTTAAGCTGGATCGCGACTTTCTCGGGCAGTTGATTCCAGTCGCTGTGCTCTGCCAGGAAGCTGCGCAGAATATCCTGTATGGACGCCGAAACGAAGAAATATTCCTGTCTCAGGCGCAGTTCCTTACCTACGGCTGAACTGTCGTTCGGGTACAGCACCTTGGACAGACTTTCGGAAACATTTTTGTCCTGTACGGCACTGAGATAATCGCCCGCATTGAACGATTCGAGGTTGAATTCACGCGCCGCCTTGGCAGCCCACAGGCGCAAATTATTGACGGTTCCGGTATTGTAACCTGGGATAGGCAGGTCGTAGGCCATCGCCATTACCGTTTCGCCATCCACCCAGTGATGTTCGATATTGCCATTCCCGTCCGGGAACTGCACGACACGACCGAAAAATTTGACCGGGAATATGCACTCAGGACGCTGAAACTCCCATGGATTGCCAAAGCGCAGCCAATTGTCGGGACGCTCGATTTGCTGACCGTTCTCGATGCGCTGATTGAACATGCCGTATTCGTAACGTATGCCATATCCTTGCCCCGGCAAGTCCAGCGTCGCCATGGAATCCAGGAAACAGGCCGCCAGCCGCCCCAGTCCGCCATTGCCCAATGCAGCGTCAATCTCTGTTTCTTCGATCTGTTCCAGGTCTTGTCCCAGTGCTTTCAGACTATTGCGCAGAGAGGTCTCTATACCCAGATTGAGTGCGGCATTCGACAGCGTGCGACCAATCAAAAACTCCAGCGAAAGGTAATAAAGCCGCTTCGGGTCTTGCCCGGCATTCTCCTCAGCCGTTTTCAGCTGTTTTTCTATGAGTTGATCGCGCACGGCGTGCGCGGAGGCTTCAAACCAGTCACGCTCACTGGCCGTTTTGACGGATTTTCCTTCGGTGTAGGTAAGATGATTGGCCAGCGTGCGTTCAAATACGAGAGGATTGGAACGGTCAATTGGCTTGGAACTGGATTTTTTTGAAGAGCTCATGATGTTGCCTGTATTTAAAATAATTCTATGGGAATACTGATTAAATCGAACCGCCTTAAGCCGCGAGGCTCGCAGAGCCGTGGTGGGACGTGGTAATCCGGAATTGCGTATCTATCAACATACGGGATTGCCTGGTTACGCACGCAATCCGGGGGAATAAATCAGCCTCTCTCAGTGTATGTAATTTGAATCTGAGAGGATTTTAACAACTAACCGCGCCCCTGTCACACGATATACAGTGAGCCGTCCTACACGCAACCCCCCATATCCATGCCTGACAACCGTACTGTAACAGAACGATCGGATTCAGAAACACAAGGATTAGCCCTGTTTTTCGTTATGCCCGCCGAATTCAAAGCGTAACGCCGAGAGCAGTTTATCCGCGTAATCCGCTTCGCCGCGCGATGAAAAACGGTTGAACAGCGCCGCAGTCAATACCGGTGCGGGCGTGCCCGATTCGATAGCCGCAATGCTGGTCCAGCGCCCCTCGCCGGAATCGGATACCCGCCCGCTGAAATTGTTCAAATCGGCATCACCTTGCAGCGCGTGCGCGGTCAAATCCAGCAACCACGAACCTACCACGCTGCCACGTCGCCACAATTCAGCGACTTCCGCAACATCAATGTCGAAACGTAAGGTATCCGGTTCGCGCAAAGGTGTGGTTTCCGCATCAGCCTGCCGCTCGACCGCGCCCACATTGGCGTGGCGCAGCAAGTTGAAGCCTTCTGCATAGGCGGCCATCAGCCCATACTCGATGCCGTTGTGCACCATTTTGACAAAGTGCCCGGCTCCGGCCACGCCGCAATGCAAATAGCCCATTTCCGCGCTGCTGGGCGTACCGCTGCGGCCTTCCGTGCGCGCTGCAGTTTCTACGCCGGGCGCCAGAGATACAAAAATAGGCTGCAAACGGGATACGGCGATCTGGTCGCCGCCTATCATCAGACAATAACCGCGCTCCAGCCCCCAAACGCCGCCGCTTACACCGACATCGACATAATGTATCGCACGGGCGGAAAGCGCACGGGCACGCAAGATGTCATCCTTGTAGTAGGAATTTCCGCCATCTATCAACACGTCATCGGCTCCCAGCAACGGGGTCAACTCGGCTATGCTGGCATCCACAACGGCAGCAGGCAGCATCAGCCAGACGGCACGCGGCGTTTCCAACTTATCCATAAAATCCTGAATACTATCTGCTGCAATCGCACCTTCCTTTGCCAGTGCCTGCACCGCTTCGGTGCTGCGGTCAAATACGACGCACTGGTGTCCGGCGCGTTGCAAACGGCGCACCATATTGGCGCCCATGCGTCCCAATCCTATCATTCCGATCTGCATTTTTTATTCCCCTTAAGTTACATTCATTATCGGTAGTGCTGCGTGGTCAAGATGCCACTCAGCCTTGCTAATTTGTGCGGCTGGCAATGCCACGCCGCGCATTATCTGTTCCAATGCCTGACGCTTGCCTGCGCCCGTCACCATAAATAGCTTGTTGCGAGCCGCATTCAGCGTGCCCATGCCCAGCGACACCCGCTCAGCGGGGGGTTTGGGCGCATCGAATACCGGCACGGCGGCTTCAATTCTGGTATTAGCCGGATTGTCAGGAAACAGGCTGGCCGTATGTCCGTCCTCGCCCATCCCCAGCAATACCAGATCCAGCTTGCCGACAGACTCCAGTTCCAGCGCATATCTGGCTGCGGCTTCGATTGCGCCCAACTCCGCCGGTATGCAGTGAATATTAGCCTGCGGCGGGGCGACATGATTGAGCAAGGCTGCACGAGCCATGCTGTCATTGCGGCTTGCATCACCGTCAGGCAGACAACGTTCATCGCCGAAATATAGATGCACCTGATTCCAGTCTATGGTGTGATGGCGCAGTTTTTCATAGCAACGACGTGGTGTTTCACCTCCGGCCAGTGCCAGATGAAAAACGCCGCGCGCGGCTATCGCCTCGGCCGCCAATGCGGCAATGCGACGCGCAACTGCCGTGCTCAAAACTTCCGTATCGTCGTGGATAAATACGGCCTGCGCATTTGGCAAATCAGCACTGTTCAACTCGCTATTCATAAGGCCTCATCTGCGAGTTGTGCGGCGCGCAGTGCGGGACCGTAAAGGGCCGCACGGTCATTCAGAATTACTTTGACCGGCATGGCTTCCAGCAAAGGACGCATCCGACCCTTGCCAAGGAAAGCCTCCATAAATGTCCCATTTTTCAGCAAAGGCAGAATCTTCGGGGCTATGCCACCGCCCAGATACAGGCCGCCGCGACTCATCACCTTGAGCGCGAGGTTGCCTGCTTCTGCGCCATACAGGCGCACAAACCAATCCAGCGTCGCTACGCAGATTTCATCGCGTCCTGCCAATGCCGCATTGGCAATCGCAGCCGCAGCATCCCCGTCACGCATTTCTGCGCTCAGCCAATCCGGCACAGCGATATTGCGATACTGACACAAGAATTCATGCAGACTGAGCACGCCCATGCCGGAGACCACGCGTTCCCAGCTAACGTGCTGATGTTGTTGTTGCAGGTGACGAAACAGGGCAAATTCCTGCGTGTTGGCCGGACTGAAGCTGGCATGTCCGCCTTCGGTGGCGAATGGCTGATAATTTCTGCCATCCCAGTACAGACCGGCTTCGCCCAGTCCGGTACCGGCGGCGATCACGGCGGCATTGCCGCAGGCATGCCCGGCACCTGTTTGCAGTGTCAGCAAATCCGCCGGGCCCAGAGCGGGCAAGCCGTAGGCGGTGGCTTCCAGATCGTTGAGCAGGGTGCAGCCAAAACCGAACTGATGCTGCAAGGCATCGGCATCGATTCGCCAGGGTAAATTGGTGGTGTGCACCACCCTGCCCTGCACCGGCCCTGCGATGCCAAAGGCGGCAGAGGTAATGTGAAACTCACGCAGTGCCTGGCTGGCATGCAGAAAATCGTCCAGCAAAATCCCGAATTCAGCGTAATCCCGGCTCGGATAGCTGACTTCGCGCAGGACATGGACTTGCGTACCCGCAACGTCCACGATGGCCAGACGCGTTTTCGTGCCGCCTATGTCGCCCGCAAGTATGCTCATGTTAATAGGCCTTCAAATCCGCACCGTCCAGATTCAGTGAATGACGCCAGAACTGGTCGTCGCGGTCGAATAACCGGTATGTGCCGCGCGGCCCCCAGCTTCCTGCCGGGTAGCTGTTGATAAAATCGCGCTCCATGGACCAGACTTTGAGGATGGGGTCGATGACGCGCCATGCGGTCTCCACCTCGTCGATACGCAGAAACAGAGAGTGATCGCCTTGCATCACGTCCAGCAGCAAACCCTCATAGGCATCGAAATCTTCTTCGCTGCCCTTGCGATAGGTGGCGTCCAGACTGATGCTGCGGGTATGCAAATCCAGCCCCGGCACCTTGACCTGCATTTCCATTTTCAGACAGTCGTCGGGCTGAATGCCCAGCATGATCCAGTTCGGTTGTGACGGACCGCTGCGCGTATGGCGCATCAAATCCTGTGGCGGCTTCTTGAAACGTATGCAAATCGCCGAGCTGTTTTCCGGCATGCGCTTGCCGGTACGCAGATAAAACGGCACGCCTGCCCAGCGCCAGTTATCGATGAACAGTTTCATGGCCGCATAGGTCTCGGTGGTGCTGTCGGGTGCCACGCCGGGTTCTTCCAGATAACCAGGAACCGTCTTGCCGTCTATGCTGCCGCTGCCGTACTGGCCGCGAAAGGCGTGTGCATGTACGGCATTCTGTGTAATCGGGCGAATCGCCTTGAGCACTTTAACCTTTTCGTCGCGCAAATGCTCGGCTGCCATGGTCACCGGTGGTTCCATCGCCACCAGGGCCAGCAACTGCAATAGGTGGCTCTGTATCATGTCGCGCAACGCGCCCGCGCCTTCGTAATAATCGGCGCGCCCTTCTATCCCCAGCGTCTCGGAATGGGTGATTTGCACATGATCGATGTAGTGATTGTTCCACAACGGTTCCAGCAGCAGATTGGCGAAGCGGAACACCATCACGTTCTGAACCGTGCCTTTACCCAGATAATGATCGATGCGGAAAATCTGCGGTTCTTTCAGATGTTTGTACAAGCTGCCCTGCAAGGTCTGAGCGCTCAGCAAGTCATAACCGAAAGGCTTTTCGATCACCACGCGACGCCAGCCGTTTTTCTCCTTGAGCAATCCCACACCGCCGAGCGCCTCTATGATGGCGGGGAATTCAGAGGGACGCACCGCCATGTAATACACCCTGTTGGGCGGAAACTCGGGATTGTCATCCAGCGACTGCTGCAAGCGCGTATAGGCTGTATCATCACCGGGCGGTATGGCCTGGTAATGCATACGCGCACAAAAACGTCCCTGTGCTGCCTGATCCAGCCCCTGCGGGAAAGCCTGTTGCAGCATATCGCAAACGGCTGCCACCCATGCTTCGCGTTCGCGCAGTTCAATACCGCAGCCTAGTATGATCAGACGGTCGGGCAGGCGTTTTGCAATCTCCAGACGAAACAGCGCAGGAATCAGTTTACGGCGGCTCAGATTTCCGGCGGCACCGAATATAACCAGCGTACAGGGGTCGATTACTTTCATTTCGCTTCTTTCATTTAAGTGGCTGCATCATGGGCAGGCGGATAATAACCCGCTGCCTGCCACGGGTTCGGATTAATTTTTATCCGTCACCCCATGCGCTAACGGGGGATTGTTATCTGCGATCATTTCATCCAGTACGGCATCTGTCAGTTTTTGTGGTAATTGTTTGCCGGGTTTTACGCCCAAGCCTTTGAGCATCTCTGCCTGGCGAATGACATTTCCCCGGCCGCTGGTGAATTTTCCATAGGCTTTATCATACACATCCCTGGCTTGATTCAGGCGGTCGCCCAGTTTATCGAGGTCTTCTACAAAGCCCGCCAGCTTGTCATAAAGCTCCGCGCCGCGAGTGGCAATTTCCTGCGCGTTGCGATTCTGTTGCTCCTGACGCCATAAGTGCGCGACGGTGCGCACCACAAACAACAAAGTGCTTGGACTGACCAGCAACACATTCTTCTTCCAGGCATCCTGCCATAGTTCACTATCATGCGAGATAGCCAGCATGAAGGCAGGCTCCACCGGTATGAACATCAGCACGAAGTCGAGCGATTTCAGGCCATACAGCTGCTGATAGTTTTTCCCGGACAATTCCCTGATGTGGGCGCGCACTGAATCCAGATGGCGTTTCATCGCGGCATCGCGCTGATGATCGGTCTCGGCATTGGCATGCGCTTCATACGCGTTCAGCGACACCTTGGCATCCACGATCAGATGCTTATCTTCCGGCAGATGCACCACCACATCCGGCTGCGCGCGCGTGCCATCCGCACGGGTATGGCTTTCCTGCACCTCATATTCATGGCCTTTGCGCAAACCGGATGCCTCCAGCACCTTTTCCAGTATCAGCTCACCCCAATTGCCCTGTGTTTTGGCCTGCCCTTTAAGCGCGGAAGTTAAATTATGCGCATCCTTTGACAGCTGATTATTCAGCGACATCAGCTGCTTGACCTGCTCGGCCAGTGCGGATCTATCCTTGCCTTCCTGCACATAGACTTTTTGCACTTCGCCCTGAAACTCGCTGATCTTGACCTTGAGCGGTTCCAGCAACTGGTTGATATTGGTCTGGTTCTGCTCGGTAAAGCGTTTGGTCTTATCTTCCAGGATTTCGTTTGCCAACACCTTGAACTGATTGCTCAGCTCTTCACGGGCGTTATTCAGCACAGCGAGATTTTCCACAGCCTTGCTGCGCTCCGCATCCAGACTGGCTGAGAGTTCAGCCACCTGATTGCTCAACCGTTGCCGCTCTGCGGTGAGCTGATCGCGCAATGCGGCCAGCTCTTCCTTTTCGCGTTGAATTGCGTCCAGTTGAGCGCGCTGGCTGGCCACAGTGGACTCTGCCGCACCCGTTTTTTCGCGCAGGTCACCCAGTTCCTGTTCTAGTTTTTGCAGCGTGGATTCTGCATCGGCCCGCGCTGCAAGCTGACGCGCGACCTCTGCCTGTACCGCGCTCAGACGCTCGTTGAGGCGTGCCAGCTCGACCTGAGTTTCGCCGCGTATCCGTGAAATTCTCTCGCGCAACACCAGCCAGATGACTGATGCGCCTATCAACAGACCGGCAAGCAGGGCAATGATATTCGACTGTTCCATGAGGGTTTATGCTCCGAGAGGGGCTGCCAGTATAGCAGTCGGTTAAAACAACAAAGGGATGCCTGAGCATCCCTTTGCTTGAATCGAACTACCCGATAAATTACAGGCCGCGCACGTTACGCTTGCGTTCGTTTTCGGTCAGATAACGCTTACGAACGCGGATCGAAATCGGCGTAACTTCAACCAATTCATCATCGTCGATGAACTCGACAGCCGATTCCAGCGTCAGGCGCACGGGCGGCGTCAGACGAACCGCTTCATCGGTACCGGATGAACGCACGTTGGTCAGCTGCTTGCCCTTGATCGGATTAACCACCAGATCGTTGTCACGACTATGGATACCGATGATCATGCCTTCATACAGCTTGTCGCCGGGAACCACGATCATGCGACCGCGGTCTTCCAGCTTCCAGAGCGCGTAAGCCACAGCCTCGCCGGGTTCGGATGAAATCAGCACGCCGTTGCGACGACCCGGCATGTCGGCCTTGACCGGTGCGTAGTCATCAAATACGTGCGCCATGATGCCGGTACCGCGCGTCAGGGTCATAAACTCGGACTGGAAGCCGATCAGGCCGCGCGCAGGAATACGGTATTCCAGACGCACACGACCGTGACCATCAGGCTGCATGTCTTGCAGATCGCCACGACGACGGCCCAGTTCTTCCATCACCGCGCCCTGGTTAGTGTCTTCCACATCTACGGTGAGCATTTCAAACGGCTCACAGCGTTCACCGTTGATATCACGGTAAACCACACGCGGCTTGCCCACGCCCATTTCAAAGCCTTCACGGCGCATATTTTCCAGCAAAATGGTCAGGTGCAATTCGCCGCGACCCGACAGCAGGAACACGTCAGTGTTGTCGGTTTCTTCGACACGCAGAGCCACGTTGACCAGCAATTCTTTATTGAGACGATCGCGAATCTGACGACTGGTGATCATTTTGCCTTCCTGACCGCACAAAGGTGAGGTGTTCACCATCAGATTCATGCTCAGTGTAGGCTCGTCAACCTTAGGCAAAGGCAATGCCTCTGGTTTGCTTACGTCGGCAATCGTGACACCGATACCGATTTCCTCGATACCGTTGATCAGAATAATATCGCCTGCCATGGCCTCTTCCAGCAATACGCGCTCGATGCCACGGAAACCCAAGACCTGATTGACGCGCGCCTTCTTGGAAGACTTGTCGCCATTCATGACCATGACTTCCTGACCAGGACGGATCTTGCCGCGAGTGACGCGACCCACGCCGATGCGGCCTACGAAACTGGAATAATCCAGCGCGGAAATTTGCAATTGCAACGGCTCTTCAGTCGCGGCAACGCTGGGGGCCGGAACATGATTCAACACCACATCCAGCAGCGGGAACATATTGTCCGTGACTGCTTCCAGCTCAGTCTTGGCGTAACCATTCAGCGCAGATGCGTAAACGACCGGGAAATCCAGTTGTTCATCGGTTGCACCCAGCTTGTCGAACAAGTCGAAGGTCTGATCCACAACCCAATCAGGGCGCGCACCCGGACGGTCAACCTTGTTAATAACCACGATAGGACGCAAACCTAATGCCAGCGCCTTCTTGGTTACGAAGCGGGTTTGCGGCATCGGGCCATCAACCGCATCGACCAACAGCAACACGCCATCGACCATGCCCAGAACGCGCTCTACTTCACCGCCGAAGTCGGCGTGGCCCGGTGTATCCACGATATTGATATGCACGCCTTCATATTCCACTGCACAATTTTTCGCCAGAATGGTAATTCCGCGTTCCTTTTCCAGATCGTTGTTGTCCATCACACGTTCAGCGACGTTCTGATGAGCGGAGAAAGAACCTGCCTGTGACAGCAGCTTGTCAACCAGGGTCGTCTTACCGTGGTCAACGTGGGCGATAATGGCAATATTGCGAAGTTGGCGTGACATGGAAACAGCCTTGCTAAATGTAAAGGGGGCGCATTCTACCACACGCGGAAAGACAAATACCGAAACCTCAGTCCTTCATTCAGAAACAGGAGCTTTAGCTCCGTCGTTTCGTGGGAATGCCCCTGCGGCATCAGTCCTCAGTCCCTCATTGATAAAACAACTCAATTCCTGCTAAGCAATAAATCACTTGCAGTCATTGATCAGAAACAGGAGATTTCATTCAGCAACAGCAGCCTTGGCTGCGTTGTCGCGTGGGAAGACCCATGCGGTCTTAGCTCCGTCGTTTCGTGGGAATGCCACTGCGGCATCAGTCCTCAATCTTGTTTTGATACCAGTCGCGCGAGCGGTTCGCAACGCTCACCACCGCCAGCATGAGCGGGACTTCGATTAAAACTCCGACTACAGTGGCTAACGCCGCACCTGACTGGAAGCCGAACAGGCTGATTGCCGTGGCTACTGCCAGTTCAAAGAAGTTGCTTGCGGCTATTAAGGCTGACGGTGCGGCAACGCAGTGCGCCACGCCCAGACGACGGTTCAGCCAGTAGGCCAGGCTGGAGTTCAGTATGACTTGTATCAAAATAGGCACGGCCAGTATGGCAATCACCAGCGGCTGTGCGACGATGGCCTTACCCTGCAAGGCAAACAGCAATACCAGTGTCAGCAGTAGTGCAGCTATCGAATACGGCCCGATGAGTGCCAGCTTGCGCGCGAACGCCTCCTCCCCGCCCTGAAGCAATCGGCGACGCAACCACTGCGCGATGATTACCGGAATCACAATATAGAACAGCACCGAGACGAGCAAGGTAGCCCACGGCACGGCGATACTGGCAATGCCGAGCAATAATCCGACCAGCGGCGCAAAGGCGAAGATCATGACAACATCGTTGAGCGCCACTTGCGACAAGGTGAAATAAGGATCGCCCTTCACCAGATTGCTCCAGACAAACACCATTGCGGTACAGGGTGCGGCAGCCAGCAAAATCAGGCCTGCGATATAACTGTCAAGCTGCTCAGGCGGAA
Organism: Gallionella sp.; assembly: GCA_030681375.1. GTDB lineage: Bacteria > Pseudomonadota > Gammaproteobacteria > Burkholderiales > Gallionellaceae > Gallionella. The sequence continues at coordinate 68,746 of JAUXWM010000081.1, read as the reverse complement.
GATAGTCTGCGAACACATGGCGTATGAACAGCCAACCCAGCAATGCCATTGAAAAAGGCTTGATTGCCCAGTTAACGAACAAGGTGACGCCTATGCCGCGCACATGCTGCTTTACCTGATAAAGTGCGGCGAAGTCTATGCGCAACAGCATGGGAATTATCATTACCCATACCAGTACGCCGACAGGAACATTAACTTCGGCAAGTTTCAGCCCGGCGATGCCTTGAAACAAATCGGGAAAGAATTGCCCCAGCAGCACGCCGGCAATGATGCACAGCAAGACCCAAAGCGTCAGATAGCGTTCAAACAGATTCATCGCTTTAATCCTGTAGTTGCCCGATTTCGGCAAGTTTTTGCTTCAGTGTCAGCTTGTCCAATTTGTCAATCGGCAGACTCATAAACAACTGAATACGCCGCGCTAATTGCGCATAGGCAGTATTAAATGCAGCGCGACGCGCTTCCTCGCCCTCAACATGCGCCGGATCGGGAATGCCCCAGTGCGCGGTGGCAGGCTTGCCCGGCCAGATCGGACAGGTTTCACCGGCGGCGTTGTCGCACACGGTAAAGATAAAGTCGATTTCTGGCGCGCCGGGCGCGGCGAATTCATCCCAGCTCTTGCTGCGTAATCCTGTAATGTCGTGCCCCTGTTGCTGCAACAATTCCAGAGCTGCCGGATTGACGCGCCCGACCGGTTTGCTGCCTGCGCTGTGGGCGATGAACCTACCCTTGCCCAACACGTTGAATAACACCTCGCCCAGGATACTGCGCGCGGAATTGCCGGTACATAACACCAGCACGTTGTATGGTTTAATACTCATCTTGCGACCTCTTGTATGGGTTGATTAACATTTTTTGGATGGAATTGCGCAGTCTTGCAGGTTTCCTGCGCAACAATTTTCTGTGAGGTAGGCCAGCATCCCATTCATCACGGTGAAATTTGCCGCGTAATAGACAAACCGCCCCTCTTGCCTGCTCGATATCAATCCGGCGTGACTCAGCGCCTTAAAGTGAAATGACATGTTCGCAGGCGATACTTTCAGCCTCTCGGCCAGTTGCCCCGCCGCCATTCCCTGCGGCCCGCACGCCACCAGCAGGCGGTATATCTCCAGTCGCGTGTGTTGCGCCAAAGCCGACAGTGCCTCTACTACTTGAGTCGATGTAAGCATTTTATATTTCTATTATTAAATAATTATTAAAATGACAGTCGCATTAAAGCAGAAAATCATCTGCTGATCAACAGCGCGACAGGGTCGTTCTGCCATGCAAACACAACGCAAAACGGTGTTTTGAACAGATAGTCGGGATATTCGCCGTCATAGATGAAAAATAGTTAGTCAGAAACGCGTCGAATTGTTCAGTTTGCGGCAGGACAGTGTTAGACTTTGCCCGCTGTTACGCGCAGCCATCTATTAACGAGCTTATTCACGGAGGAATTTATATGAACAGAAAAGAACTGATTGATGCTTTGGCCGAAAAAACAGGAAGCACAAAAATTGCTGCTGAGCATAATGTTGCCGCACTGATCGAAATCATCGGTGAAACACTGGCAAAAGGCGATAGCCTGGCTCTGGTGGGTTTTGGAACATTCGAAGTGCGTGAACGCGCTGCACGCGTCGGCCGTAATCCAAAAACAGGAGCAGAATTGAAAATCGCAGCATCCAAAGTTCCGGCATTCAAGCCCGGTGCTACGTTGAAGGCAACGGTAAACAAGTAATTAAAAGAATCCTGCACCAGTCCTTATCGAGGCCTAGTGCAGGATTTCCAGCTATTCGCATACAACTTCACACTACAGACCTTACTGAGACAAACGGCTACGACCCTGTTCTGCGGTGATTTTTGCCAATTTGATGGTCTGCCAGGGCTGAACCTGCTCCCACGTAAAACGCCATTCCCAATTTCCTTCCGCACTTCCCGGAAAGTTCATGCGATGCTCCCCCGACAGGCAAAGCACATCCTGCATAGGGAAAATAACCGCATTAGCCACCGAAGCAGACAGTGAGTTCATCATGTCCCAGGGCACATCTATTTCATCTTTTCCAAGGTAGTGACGGACAAAATCCTTCTCATGCTCAGCGGAAGTATTCCACCATCCCAGCATCGTGTCATTATCGTGCGTACCGGTATAGGCTATTGTGTTGGGTATGTAATTGTGGGGTAAAAAATAATTAGAATGATCTTCGGCAAAAGCAAATTGCAGGATACGCATCCCCGGCAGTTTGAACTTGTCGCGCAGCTCAACCACGTCCTGGGTAATGACGCCCAGATCTTCGGCTATGATGGGTAAATCCAGGAAGGCGTTCACAAACGCTTCAAAAAGTTTGGCACCCGGGCCTGGCATCCATCGGCCGTTCATTGCGGTCGTTTCGTGCGCGGGCACTTCCCAGTAACTGGCAAAACCACGGAAATGGTCGATACGCACCTGATCGAAACTGCGCAGCGCATGTTGCAGACGCCTTATCCACCAGATGTAGCCGGTTTGTTCATGCAAATCCCAGCGGTAGAGCGGATTACCCCAGAGCTGCCCGGTTTCACTGAAATAATCCGGTGGCACTCCCGCTACAACAGTCGGCAGACCGGCATCATCGAGTTCAAACAATTCGCGATGCGCCCATACATCGGCACTATGATAGGCGACGAAGATAGGCACGTCGCCGATCAGTTTGACGCCACGCTCATTGGCATAGTGTTTTAATTGCATCCACTGGCGAGAAAAACACCATTGGCAAAATTTCCAGAAATCAATTTTCTCCGTGCTGATTGCTTCCAGAAATCGCAAAGCTTGCGCATCCCTGTTGGCTAAGGCCTCAGGCCACAGATTCCAGTGACGTCCTTCCTGCTGCTCGTCGATCGTCATGAAGTGCGCATAATCTTCCAGCCATTCACTTTCGGTCATGCAAAACTCGGTGTATGCCGCATGTAAGGCTGTATCACGGCTTGCAAAGAAGCGTTTGGCGGCGAGGCGTAAACGTTCGATTCGAAACGGCCGCTGCAAGGCAAAATCCACCTTGTCGTGACGGAACTCCGCCAGGGGTTGGATATCCTCCTCTTCCAGCCAGCCCTGATGGTGCAATTCGTATAGGTCAATCAACAGCACATTACCCGCGAAGGCAGAAGTGCTCATATAGGGTGAATTGCCGGGTCCGATTTCACCCAATGGCAAAACCTGCCAATAACTTTGCCCGGCACTGGCCAGCCAGTCCACGAACAGATAGGCGTTGCTGCCCAAGTCGCCGGCACCAAAAGGGCCAGGTAATGAGGTGGGGTGCAGCAGGATGCCGCTGGAACGATTATTCATCATAAAGACAATTCTATTGCTATGTTGTGCACATGCATGAGCAGGTGTTTTATTCAGTTGCGCGGCGCATCGCTCCATCCACTTCCGTTTCGCCTGTACATCCCAGACTGACCGGATCATTCAGACTTTGCGGTGCGGTTAATTGCAGCAAACGATACAGCTCGGTCAGGTTGTGCCGGTACAGACGGTCAAAGCTGGCGACCGAGTTGGACGGGTTGTAGTCGCCAAACCACCAGAACCAATCCGAACTTTCGCATGAACACAGCTGTTTTTCGGCAGCTTCGCGCTGTTCCGCGCTTAAACGACCGCTGGACATGACCATGTCGTAGCTCAGTTTGGCCGCGCACAGCAGATCCCAGGCGCGATTTTTGTCTTCACAGCCTATCCAGGTTGAAAAATTGCCGTACACCCAACTGCCGGCCGCAATCGTAGGCAGGCTGGCTGAAGCGACGATATCAGTGCGTATCGGGCTTAATTTGACATAGTCAGCGTAAGTGCTGGTATTGATCCTGGAATGCGCCTCTATCTGTGCGTATAACTCATCCAGGAAATAAAATCCATTGTAGGGATAATATTCCCAGGCGTTTTCGCCATCCAGAATCACGCTCGCTACCGGCGTTTCGCCCTCCGGCGCCTGCTTGGCTATGTTTTCCAGCTGATCGATAAAATGCAGGGCCGCATCTTTGCCGTGCCAGCGCGAATATTCAAAACCAATCAGATCGGATAAATGATCATCACGGAAAAAACACTGCAAGCCGTCCGCACCCTTGTCGATACGATAGGGACGATATAAATATTGACCGCGCTCGGGCACTGCCTGATGGGAACGACGCAGGCTATTGACCAGTACGCCCTCACCGCTGGCTGCCCAATGGCAACCTTCTTCGGCCATGACTTCCAGTGTTTCCACAGAAATTGAGCCCTCAGCAGGCCACATTCCTTTGGGTTCGCTGCCGAATCGCGCCTTGTGGCTTTGCTTTGCCAACTGTATGTGGCGGGTTACGCGCAACCGTCCCTTGGGATAATGCGGAGACTTGGGCATAGGCGCATCCGGCATCGCTTCCTTGGCACTGGCAAAATCAATCAACAGCGGCGCCAGCGGATGATAGTGCGGTGTGGCCGATATTTCGATCTGACCGGATTCGGCCAGTTTGCGGTAACGCGGAATAATGCCTGCGGTCAACTCGCCCACCAGATCAAGCAGGCGTTTACGATCTTCGTAATCAAAACCCTCCGCCTTGGTCATCAAGCGCGCGACCAGCTCGCTCTCACGGCGCACGCTCTCGCCACACCATGCCAGGTGATACCAGACCAGCAAGTCGGCGACGTATTGCCCGGACAGATAGGACAGCGCCGTATCTCCCTCAGCCTGCAAACGCTGAAATAATTCCCACAGGCGCATATAGGCCGGATACGGCGCAATCATCTTGGTATGACTGCTGCGGAAACAGGCATCCAGCGCCAGTCGCCGTTCTTCCAGCGACAATTCACAGGAATTCTTATGTACCAGCAGGCGCAATAAAGGATCGCGTAATTTTCCGGTCGCGAACTGGTCGGTGTAATCCTCCAGTTGATCGAGCAGGATAGGCACGAAGTTCAATACCACACGCACCTTGGGGTGACGCTCAAGGTGATATGCCATATCTGTGTAATCTTTGATGGCGTGCAAATAAACCCACGGCAGGACAAAATCGCCGCTGGCATAATCGCGATAATCCGGCTGATGCATATGCCAGAGGAAGACTAAATCGAGGGGTTTTTTCATAACAGGAAACCCCGCCGTTTAGCGACGGGGATAGATGAGTTTAATCTTAACGTGTACTGTGAAATTTTTGTCCCAGCATTTCAGGGGTGATCAGCGTGACGCCATTCTCGCTAACATGGAAACGTTTGCGGTCTTCTTCGACATTGACACCGACTTCCATCCCGTCAGGAATCTTGCAGCTTTTATCGACAATCACGCGCTTTAACACCACATGACGACCAATATCCACATCGGGCAGAATCACTGAATCTTCGATGCTCGAATAACTGTTCACGCGCACATCGGAAAAAAGCAACGAGCGTTTGACAACAGAACCGCTGACGATGCAACCGCCGGATACCAGAGAATCAACCGCGTAACCGCGACGCTCATCCTCATCGAAAACAAACTTGGCGGGCGGCAGCTGCTCCTGATAGGTCCAGATCGGCCATTCCTGATCGTACATATTCAGGTCGGGTATGACCTTGGTCATTTCCATACTGGCTTCCCAGTAGGAATCTATGGTACCCACATCGCGCCAGTACGGCATCTTGTCATCTTCCATGCCAACACAGCTTTGCTCGAAGCTTTGCGCAAACACACGGTAATTTTTAACCATGTGCGGGATCAAATCCTTGCCAAAATCATGGCTGGACTTGGGGTTGTCGGCATCGCGTATCAGCTGCTCAATCAGGAACTGCGTGTTAAACACATAGATACCCATGCTGGCCAGTGACTTTTCCGGATTGCCCGGAATCGAGGGGGGATTAGCCGGTTTTTCAACAAAATCGATCACGCGGGAATCATCATCCACGCCCATCACGCCAAAGGCAAACGCCTCCGCAATCGGCACTTGCAGACAAGCGACAGTCAAGTCAGCCTTTTTTTCCACATGGTAGGCCAGCAACTTGCCGTAATCCATTTTATAGATGTGGTCACCGGCCAGCACCACGACAAAATCGCACTTCGATCCGCGTATGATATCCAGATTCTGAAATACGGCATCGGCTGTGCCGCGATACCACTGGTCTTCGCTGACGCGCTGTTGTGCAGGCAATAAATCGAGGTATTCGCCGAACTGACCGTTCAGAAAGGACCAGCCGCGCTGAATATGCTGAATCAGGCTGTGTGACTTATATTGCGTCGCCACGCCGATGCGGCGTATGCCGGAATTCACGCAGTTTGAAAGCACGAAATCGATGATGCGAAACTTGCCGCCAAACGGAACGGCCGGCTTGGCACGCCAGTCAGTCAATTCGTGCAGCCTGCTGCCACGACCGCCGGCCAGCACCATCGCGTAAGTATTTTTGGTCAGGCGGCTCACAAAACGGGGTTCAGGATCACCAGCAGCCACATGGTATTTCTTTTTCAAATAACCTAATTCAACACTCATCTCAGCCTCCCTCAAGTCATATTTACCTTAATTGCTATGGTCATTATCGTTTACAATTACCGCACGGCACAAGAACTAATAAGGAAATTAAAGTGGACATGCTGATTGAATCTTTGTTGCAAGCTCGCCTGCATGATCCTTTCGCTTTGCTAGGCTCGCACCGTGAAGCCAGCGAATGGGTCATACGCTTTTATGAACCTCATGCCACACAAATCACGCTGCTGGACAGCGGTGAACCATTCAGAAAAATCCATCCCGGCGGCCTGTTCGAATGGCGCGGAACAAGCGAACCCGTACTACCCTACCGGTTGCGTATCAATCAAGGCACTGCATCACGCGATGTGTACGACCCCTACCAATTTCCCTCCAATATTTCCGAGCAGGACTTGTTTCTGTTCAGCGAAGGAAACCTTCGTCAGGGCTATCGCATGCTCGGGTCACACGCGGTGGAAATCAACGGGGTCAAGGGTGTGCGTTTTGCGGTTTGGGCGCCAAATGCCGAACGTGTCAGCGTGGTGGGCGAATTCAATAGCTGGGACGGTCGCCTCTACCCCATGCGTTTACATGGTTCGAGCGGAGTGTGGGAAATTTTCATCCCCGAAATTGCGCAACATGCCCTGTATCGCTATGAAATCCGCAATCGTGATTCCGGCAACGTACTGACCAAGACCGACCCCTATGCGCAAGGCTATGAACTGCGTCCCGGCACGGCATCGTTAGCCGCGCCCGCCAATCAGCACCGCTGGCAGGATGATGCCTGGATGCAGAAACGCAGCCAGTGGGACTGGCTTCATGGCGCAGTCAATATTTATGAAGTCCACCCCGGCTCATGGAAACGCCATCCTGATGGCCGCTTCTATACTTACAGCGAATTGGCCAGAGACCTGGTGCCCTATGTCAAGGGCATGGGCTATACCCACGTCGAATTGATGCCGATTACCGAACATCCGCTGGATGAATCGTGGGGTTATCAGTGCACGGGCTATTTTGCCCCCAGCAGCCGCTTCGGCTCGCCCGACGAATTACGTCAGTTGATAGACGCTTTCCATCAGGCCGACATCGGCGTCATACTCGACTGGGTGCCCGCACACTTTCCGCAGGATAGCTGGGCGTTGGCACGTTTTGATGGCACGGCCTTGTACGAACATCAGGACCCGCGACTGGGCTTTCATCAGGACTGGGGCACGCACATCTTCAACTTTGGCCGCAACGAAGTGAAAACTTTTTTGTTATCCAGCGCACATTACTGGCTCTCAGAATTCCATTTCGATGGTTTGCGCGTGGATGCGGTCGCCTCCATGCTGTATCTGGATTACTCGCGCAAAGCGGGCGAATGGATACCGAACAAATACGGTGGTCGTGAAAACCTCGATGCAGTGGAATTCCTGCGCGAGATGAACATCATGGTGCACGACGAATTTCCGGGTGCGCTGACCATGGCAGAAGAATCAACCGCGTGGCCGGGCGTATCGCGCCCTGTCTATCTGGGTGGACTCGGCTTCTCGATGAAGTGGAACATGGGCTGGATGAATGACACGCTGAGTTATTTCCAGAACGATCCGGTACACCGCCGCTATCACCATAGTCAGCTGACTTTCGGGCAGATTTACGCCTACAGCGAAAATTTCGTGATGCCGTTCTCACATGACGAAGTGGTGCACGGCAAGGGCTCGCTCTTATCCAAGATGCCCGGCGATGCCTGGCAAAAATTTGCCAACCTGCGCCTGCTGCTGACTTATCAGATGACCAGTCCGGGAAAAAAGCTCAACTTCATGGGTAATGAAATTGCGCAGGGACGCGAATGGCAATCGAAGTGGGAACTGGAATGGTGGCAATTGGGTGAAGAACTGCATCGCGGCGTACAAAATTTAGCACACGACCTCAATAAACTGTATCGCACCCTGTCCGCTCTGCATGAGCTGGATTTCCAGTCTGAGGGCTTTTCCTGGATAGACTGTAACGATGCAGAAAAATCGGTGTTGTCCTACCAGCGGCGTGCGCGTGACGGTTCCACGGCCATAATCGCCCTGAACCTGACGCCTTTGCCACGCAAGCACTATCGCATCGGTCTCCCTGAAAAAACCAGCTATCGCGAGGTACTGAATAGCGACTCCAGCTACTACGCGGGAAGCAACCTCGGCAATGCGGGCCTGATTCAGGCGGATGCCATACCCTGGATGGGCTTGCCCTATTCTGCCGAAATCTCATTACCTCCTCTGGCAGGAGTGATTCTGGTACCGGAAGCGTAAATCACGTATCCCGCCCAAAGGGCGGGATTTCGTTAAAATTGATCTGATGAGTTTACTACCATGTCAAAACTAACCCAATCCGCTGCATGGCAAGCGTTGAAAACGCATTTTGCCAGCATCAACGAGTGTCACATGCGTCAGATGTTTCAGGATGATCCGGCGCGTTTTGACAAATTCTCGGTGAAATTCGGCAGCCTGCTGTTTGATTATTCCAAGAACCGCATCACCGCCGAGACCATGCGACTGCTGATCGCACTGGCCGAAAGTGCCGAACTCCCCGCCTATATCGAGCGCAAGTTTTCCGGCACCCGGATCAACACAACCGAACAGCGCGCCGTGCTGCATACCGCGCTACGCAACCGCTCAAACCGTCCGGTTTTGTACAATGGTAAGGATGTCATGCCCGAAGTGCAGCGGGTATTAGGATTGATGCGGGAATTTTCCGATGCCGTGCGCAACGGATCACACCTCGGGCATAGTGGCCGCGCCTTTACCGACATCGTCAATATCGGTATCGGCGGTTCCGATCTCGGCCCGCTGATGGTATGTGAAGCCCTCAAACCTTATGCCAGTGCCAATCTGCGCGCCCATTTTGTTTCCAACGTGGACGCGACACAAATTACCGAAACACTAAAAAAACTGGATGCAGAAACCACGCTGTTCATTGTCAGCTCCAAGACCTTCACCACCCAGGAAACGCTGACCAATGCACGTTCGGCGCGTGACTGGCTGCTCGAAAAGCTAGGCGACCCGGCGGCAGTGGAAAAACACTTTGCCGCCGTCTCGACCAATCTCAAGGCAACCGCTGAATTCGGCATCCATCCGGACAATGTGTTCGAGTTCTGGGACTGGGTCGGTGGGCGTTATTCGCTGTGGTCAGCCATAGGCTTGCCCATAGCGCTGTTTGTCGGCATGGACCGTTTCGAGGAACTGCTGGCGGGCGCGCATGAGATGGATGAACATTTCCGCACGACGCCGCTGGATCAGAATATTCCGGTGCTGATGGGCATGCTGGGCATCTGGTATGGTGATTTTTTCGGCGCGGGTTCCAATGCCGTGCTGCCCTATGACCAGTACCTGCACCGCTTCCCCGCCTATCTGCAACAACTGGATATGGAGAGCAACGGCAAGGGCGTGGATCGCGATGGCAATCAGGTCGATTACGATACCGGCATGGTGGTATGGGGAGAATCGGGTACCAACGGCCAGCACGCGTTCTACCAGCTGATTCATCAGGGCACCCGCATGATTCCGGCTGACTTTCTGGCACCGCTGCACAGCCAGAATCCGGTCGGCGAACATCATGCCATCCTGCTCGCCAACTGTTTCGCGCAGACCGAAGCGCTGATGGTCGGCAAGACCGCGGACGAAGCACGCGCGGAGCTGGAAGCACAAGGCATGCAAGGAGATGAACTGGAAGCCCTGCTGCCTCACAAGGTATTCCCGGGCAACAAACCCACCAACACCCTGCTGTTCGACCGCCTCGACCCCCACTCGCTGGGCATGTTGGTTGCGCTCTATGAACAAAAGGTATTCGTGCAGGGCATCGTGTGGAACATCAACTCGTTCGACCAATGGGGGGTGGAACTGGGCAAACAACTCGCCAGTAAAATCCTGCCTGAATTGCTGGATGCCTCAGTCAAGTCCAATCACGATAAATCCACCCGCAGCCTGATCGAGTACTACCATCAGGAAACGAAGGATTAACTCGCATTCCATTATTAGCAACGTCATTCCCGCGAAGGCGGGAATCCAGCGAAAACAGGTACCGCGTAGCGGACCAAACCGGGATTAATAAATAAGGTGCTCAGTCCTCATTTATCCAATATCTTCCGCGTAGGGGCGGCTCGGATACTGGAAAGCGACCGGGCCGTCCGGCTCCGAATGAATGAACTGATGGACGAAGGGATCTTTCGATTCCAGCATGTCTGCGGACTCTCCCTCCGCCACGACCACGCCGTCATGAATGAAATACACATAATCGGCAATCTTGAGTGATTCAGACATGTCATAAGTGACCACGACCGAGGTGACGCCGAGGGCGTCGTTCAGCTTACGGATCAGGTTGGCGATGATGCTGAGTGAAATCGGGTCGAGTCCGGCGAAGGGTTCGTCGTAGATAATCAGCGTGGGATCAAGCGCAATCGCCCTGGCCAGTGCCACCCGGCGCTCCATGCCGCCCGACAGGTCCTTGGGCATCAGATCGCGTGCATTGCGCAGCCCCACGGCTTGCAGCTTCATCAGCACCAGATCGCGTATCATTTCTTCCGACAGGTCGGTATGCTCGCGCATCGGAAAAGCCAGATTGTCATACACGGTCAAATCGCTGAACAGCCCGCTCACCTGGAACATCATGCCCATTTCCCGGCGCATGGTGTACAGTTCGGCGTTGCCCAGCTCATGTATCACTTGGCCCAACACCTTGACACTGCCGCGATCGGGTTTAAGCTGACCGCCAAAATGATGCAGCAAGGTGCTCTTGCCGCATCCGCTGACACCCAGAATCGCAACCACTTTCCCGCGCGGTATCGTGAGATTGATGCCCTTGAGGACTTTTGTTTTCCCGTAGGAAAAATGAAGGTCACTGACCTCAACCAGATTTTCTACAACTCGCTTCAATATCTTCTCCTTCACAACGGGCGGATGGTATCATTTTTAACGTTACGCGACCCATCGCTCGCTGACTGAACGGCAACCCTGACGCATCCATGACTACACCCGCACAAAAAATTCTCCATGACGTTTTCGGCTACGCCACCTTTCGCGGCGAGCAGCAAGCCATCGTCGAACAAATAGCCGGTGGCGGCGACGCACTGGTTCTGATGCCGACCGGGGGCGGAAAATCGCTGTGCTACCAGATTCCTGCCCTGCTCAGGCCGGGCGTGGCCATCGTGGTCTCGCCGCTGATCGCGCTGATGCAGGATCAGGTCGATGCCTTGCGTCAGCTCGGCGTGCGCGCCGCCTACCTGAATTCCAGCCTGTCCGCCGATGACGCCCGCGAGGTTCAGGGGCAGTTGCGGCGTGGCGAGCTTGATTTGCTGTACGTCGCACCCGAACGTCTGCTCAACGCAAACTTTCTCGCCCTGCTTGATCAATTAAACGACGCCCCCTCTCCCTTGCAGGGAGAGGGCTGGGGTGAGGGTAGAAATGCTGGCATCGCGCTGTTCGCCATCGACGAGGCGCATTGCGTTTCGCAATGGGGGCATGACTTCCGTCCGGAATACCGCGAACTGACCATATTGCAACAGCGTTTCCCCGACGTGCCGCGCATCGCACTTACTGCCACGGCGGACGCACCGACGCGACGCGAGATCGTCGAACGGCTGTCACTGGAACAGGCGCGCCAGTTCGTATCCAGCTTCGATCGCCCGAACATCCGTTATCGCGTCAATCTAAAATCAAACGCAATCAGTCAATTGCAGGACTTTATTGATAAGGAACATCCAGATGATGCCGGTATCGTCTATTGCCTGTCGCGCAAGCGCGTAGATGAAACGGCGGCCAAACTGGTGGCGCTAGGCCGGGACGCGCTCCCCTATCATGCCGGTCTGGATGCCGCCACCCGCGCCCGTCATCAAAGCCGTTTTTTGCGCGAGGAAGGCGTGATCATGGTGGCGACTGTGGCGTTCGGCATGGGCATAGACAAGCCCAATGTGCGCTTCGTCGCTCACCTGGATTTACCCAAGAGCATGGAAGGCTATTATCAGGAAACCGGGCGTGCGGGGCGCGACGGCCTGCCTGCCGATGCGTGGATGGCTTACGGCCTGGGTGATGTGGTTTCCATGCGGCAGATGCTGCTGTCCGGCGACTCGCCTGAAGCCCGTAAGCGCGTGGAACTGCAAAAGCTCGATGCCTTGCTGGGGTTTTGCGAATCCACCGCCTGCCGCCACCAGACCCTGCTGCGTTACTTCGGCGAACAGCATGCGGGCGATTGCGGCGAGTGCGACAACTGCCTGACGCCGGTGCAAACGTGGGAAGCCACGCGTGCCGCGCAAATGGCCTTATCCTGCGTGTATCGCACCGGGCAACGCTTCGGAGTCGGCCACCTGATCGATGTGCTGCTGGGCAAGCAGACCGCGCGCATTGAGCAATTCAACCACCAGCAACTTTCCACCTACGGCATAGGCGTGGAACACACTGCGCAGCAATGGAGCAGCGTGTATCGTCAGTTGATTGCGGGCGGTTTTCTGGAAGCGGATATCGAAGCCTATGGCGGTCTGCGTTTGACCGAAACCGCCCGTCCGGTGCTCAAGGGCGAACAGCCAGTCTCGCTGCGCCGCGATGCCGAACCCGCCAAACGCAAATCCATGCGCTCCACGCCAAACGGCAAGTCGCGCGAGCCGTTTGCAGGCGCAGATGAAGACCGTCTGTGGCTGGCGCTCAAGGCCAAACGCATGGCGCTGGCGCGTGAACAGGGTGTGCCGCCCTATGTGATTTTTCACGACAGCACCCTGCTGGAAATGCGCGACCAGCGTCCCGGCAGCCTCACAGAAATGGGCCGCATCAGCGGCGTCGGCCAAGGCAAACTGTCCCGCTATGGCGATGACTTCCTGAAAGTCATCGAGGACGAGGCGAACCGCTAACGTTGAATCCCGGCTAGCAGGGCAAAAATAAACTGTGCTCACGCATTTCATACGTGGATAAAGCCGTGGCGCGGCGCAACATGGAAAACAAACTCTCCACGAATCATCCCTGATTAGGCACGTCATTGCGAGCAAGGCGAAGCAATCCAGATAGAGCTGCTGGATTGCCACGGCCTTCGGCCTTCATTCAGAAACGCGCATTGCGCGACTATCATTCAGCAACTTAACAGTCTCATCGTTTAGTTGCGTGGGAAGCCCCATACGGGCTTGTTTCGTGGGAAGCCCCTTGCGGTCTCATTCCGCCCGTTACTTGCTGAACACGAAGCCCTGCTCGCTGATGACGCGCAGACACGCATCCACGGCCAGCGGGTCCAGTCCGGTGCCGCGCAGCCGGGTGATTTCCTTCAGGGCCGCCTCCATGCCCAGTCCGGGGCGGTAAGGTCGGTTGGCCGACATCGCTTCCACGATGTCGGATACGGCCATAATGCGCGCTTCCAGTATGATTTGTTCTCCAACTAGCCCCTGCGGATAGCCGGAACCATCCAGGCGTTCGTGGTGCTGATACACCATCTGCGCCACCGGCCAGGGGAATTCGACATCTTTCACAATCTGGTAGCCAGCTTCGGCATGGGTTTTGATCAGGCCAAACTCGATCTCGCTGATTTTTCCCGGCTTACCCAGAATTTCCGCCGGCACCGAGATTTTGCCGATGTCGTGAATCAAGCCGCCGAAATAGATGCCCTCCAGAATCTGGTCGGTAAGCCCCATCTCAACCCCGATAGCCCTCGCCAGTTCCGCCACCCGGCGCTGATGACCAGCCGTGTAGGGATCGCGCTGCTCCAGCGTGGCGGCAATCGCGCCGATGGCATCTTCCAGCGCATTCCTGAGGTGGGTGCCTGCCTCCAGCTTTTCCTGCTCCATCAGCTCGCGCTGAGTAATATCCTGTCCGATGGCAAGCAGACCTTTCACTTCACCCTTGCTATCCTTGAGCTGCGTGTCATACCACTCGATGTGCAACTCGCGGCCATCACGGCTTAACAATGTCGTTACATTGCCGAGTGTACGGGTGCCGTCGATAGCAGTTTGGAACAGTTTGCGAATACTTTTGCTGTCCCGCTCAGGCACAAACATGCTGAACCAGTCTTTGCCGCGAGCCTCCTCAAGACGCCAACCCGACAGCGCTTCCAGATAGGGATTGAAACTGACTATGCGACCTTCGATATCCAATGTCAGCACAATGGTTTGCGCAGTAGTAATGATGGATTGCGCAAAATCACGCTCATCACGCAATGCCCGCTCGGCCAGTTTGCTTTCGGTGATGTCTTCCAACAGATGTACGGAATAGATAAAATCCCCCTGTTTATCACGAACTGAAAAAGCGCGGGAACGGTAATTTGCAGCCCCCACCGTCAATTCTTCTTCTTCTTCTTCTTTCATTCCCTTCAGGCAGGAGGGCAGCGGCCCATCATGCTTCGGCAGGATGGTGTAATAAGGCTGATTGATGATTTCCTCCAATGATTTTCCGGCCTTGTCGGCATAAGCGCGATTGGCGCGGAGTACGCGAAATTCGCTGTCATGCAGAAAGATCGGATCATCAATGCTGTCGAATACCGATTCCCACTCCAGCCACGCCCGCTCGATCTCCACCAACTGTTCAGCAGCCTGTTTCTCTGCCTGCTTGCGCTCGGTGATATCGCGAATGACCCCCATGACATGGCGGCGTTTTTTGAACGTGAACGACGAGACGGAGAGTTCGATGGGGAATTCGCTGCCGTCCTTGCGCAGCGCGGTAATCTCGATGGTCTTGCCGATTATCGGCCCCGCCCCGCTCTGGTTAAAATGGGCAAAGCCGCGCGCGGCATCGTCACGGTAGCGCAGCGGGGCGATCAATTGGTGTAAGGGCTGGCCCCGCGCCTCTTCCGCGCGGTACTGAAACAGTTGTTGTGCGGCAAGGTTCCATCCGCTGATCAAGGCCTGATCGTTGACCGTGATAATCGCATCGCGTGCGCTGTCGTAAAGCAGTTGAAAACGTTGTTCACTCTCCTTCATTCTGCGGAACACCAGAAAATAGAGCGCCCAAACAAGAACAGCGGCAAGCACAATGGCATCGATGACATTCAAAAGCATATGCGAATGCTGGAAACTATCAATATACAATTCGTGGATGAGTTCCATGAGTAACAACTCGGAGGCCAATACCAGTGCCGCCACCGTGATCAATCCACTCCTGGGCGTGTTTAACAACGCCCGTAATTTCCAGCTTTTCATATAATCAGTCCCTATCGTATTCGGCCTTCAAAATGTGGATTCCGGGTTGTAAGCCAACGCGCCCAATGCCTCACTCAGCACTTCGTAATCCACTGCCGGTTCATTTCGTCTCCTCCAGGCTGAATTCGCCATTGCGCATGATGCGCACACAGGCATCCACCACGGCAGGATCGAACAGCGTGCCACTCCCCTGTTCCAGCATGACGAACGCCTCATCCAGATGCTTGGCAGGCCGATAGGGTCGGTAGGCACGCATCGCCTCCAATACGTCGGCCACCGCGATAATGCGTGCTTCCAGCATGATCTGTTCGCCCGCCAGCCCCTGCGGGTAGCCGGAACCATCCATGCGTTCGTGGTGTTGCAGCACCATATCGGCCACCGGCCAGGGGAAGGGAATATCCTTGACGATCTCGAATCCGGTCAGGGAGTGCTGCTTGACCAGGGCGAACTGCAGCTCAGTCAGCTTGCTGGGCCGGTTGAGAATTTCGGCGGGCACGGACACGGTGCCGATGTTATGCAACAGCGAGCCCAGATAAATGCCTTCTATCTGCTGTTGCGGCAAGCCCATCTCGGTGGCGATGGCCGTGGCCAGATTGGCTACGCGCTGCTGATGACCGGCCGTGTAGGGATCACGCTTCTCCAGCGTGAGGGCGATGGCCGAGATGGTTTGCTCAAAGACCTTGCGCAGATGGGCAGCGGATAGCAGCGCGTCTTCACGCGCCCGGTCGCGTTCCGCGCGGGTACGCAGGGTAACGATCCCGTAGGCAGTGTCACCAGCCAGTTCTTTTAACAGACTGATTTCGGCGGAACCGAAAGCATTGGCCTCAGCCGCATAGATATTCAATGCGCCGAAAGTCTTTCCTTCGTTAATCAGGGGCAAGGCAAGGCTGGAGGCATAGCCGCGTGCCAGCGCATCCTCGCGCCACGGGGCGAACGCGGGATCGGTCGGGATATTCTGGCTATACACCGGCTGGCCGCTGCGTATCGCCCGGCCTGTCGGCCCCCGCCCGCGTTCGTTATCTGCCCAGCTGATATGCAAACTTTCCAGATAGCCTTCCTCAAAGCCGCTGTGCGCCACCGGCCGAACCGTTTTCTGCTCATCGTCCTCACTCAAGCCTATCCAGCTCAGACGGTAGCCGCCGATCTCGACGATGTGACGGCAGATACTGTGAAACAATTCATCCTCGGTCTGGGCGCGCACCAGCGCGACGTTGCAGGCGCTCAAGGTACGCAGCGCGCGGTTGAGCTTGTTGATCTGCGCCTCATGTTTGACGTGCTCGCTGATGTCGCGCGAAATGCTTTGCAGATAGCGCTTGTCGCCGATGCTGATGGCCGTCGTCCGGAATTCGACCGGAACGATCTCGCCGCCGGGTGTCTGGAGTGCGAGCTCGCTTGTCCCGCCCGTGCCGGCGCCCCATATTTCGCGGAATTTACTTTCGGCCAATTCGCGTTGCCCGGCGGGGCGCAGCTCCCATATCCGTGTCTGCATCAGTTGTGCCTGCGTCCGCCCCGTCTGCCTCTCAAATTCTGGATTGCACTGGACAATCAGGCCGGTGTCGTCGATCAGCACGATACCGTCACTCGCCTCGACGAACAGCGTACGGTATTTTTCCTCGGCGATGCGCACCTCACGTTCTGCGGCCTTGCGCGCGCGTATGCCTTGCTCTGCAGACAGTGCCTGTTGCACGGCGCTCGCCAGCCGCGCCAGCCGGTCTTTAAGCACGTAATCCCTGGCGCCCAGATGGAGCAGTTCCACCGCATCGATGTCGGAAAGCGCACCGGTGACCATGATCACCGGTATGTGCGGATAGTCGCGCCGCACTATTTGTAGCGCGGCCAAGCCGTCGAAATCGGGCAGCTGATAGTCTGACAGGACGATGTCGGGTTGAAATTCCGCCAGCGCCAGGATGAACGCTGCCCGCGTCTCCACGCGCTTCGAGATGAAATCGATGTTGGCCTTGCGTAACTCATGCGCCATCAACTCCGCGTCGGTGGGCGTATCCTCCAGCATCAGGATACGCAGCTCCCGGCTCAAGGTGGCCTGTTGCATGGCTACTTCACCACCGGCGGGCGATTCACCAGCAGCCAGTACAACCCCAGCTCGGAAACCGTCTTGGCGAACGCATCAAATTCCACCGGCTTGCTGATGTAGCTGTTGACGCCGAGATGGTAACTCTCCGCCACATCCCGGTCTTCCTTGGATGAAGTCAGCACCACCACGGGGATGGTACGGGTGCGCTCATCGCCCTTGACCCGGCGCAACACCTCCATGCCGTCCACCTTGGGCAGGCGCAGATCCAGCAGGATTACCTTGGGGCCGTTCTTTACATCGCGTGCGCTATAGGTCCCGGTGGCGAAAATGAAATCCAGCGCCTCCGCGCCATCCTTCACCCACACCAGGTTGTTGGCGAGATTGCTTTTCTTCAGCGCCCGGATCGCCAGCTCGGCGTCGGTCGGGTTGTCCTCCACCAGCAGGATTTCCACTTCTTTCACTGCGTCATCCATGTTATTTCCCCTTTTTGGTTTTGCTTATGCGCCGGTGTGACGCTGTTTTTTAATGGACAATCCGGGTTTATATCGGCGGCCTTTAGGCAGCCAACTTTGCGGATACCAGGCGATTGATGCTGACGCCTTGCTCGGCCGCTTCGGTAGCCAGTGCGCGATGCACGAGCTGCGGTACGCGAACCATGAAACGACCACTATATTGTTTCTCGGACAGCGCCTCGGGAATGGGTTCGCCAGCGGCTTGCATGTCGGCTACCACTTCACCGACAAGGCGTTGAATACCGGCAAGCGCCTTCTCGGGTGTGGGCGCAAGCCAGGACAAAGAAGGGAACTCGGCGCATAAACCCACATGCTCGCCATCTTCTTGCGACCATGTAACGCGATAAGTGTAGTGATTGATATTCATAGTTTGACTCCCAGTCGTTCGATCGCCAGTAACACTTGTTTTACCTGATAGGCCTTAGCCTTGCCCTTGTCGTTCTGAATGTTGATGCGCGGATCGCCCTGCCACGGCGTTTTGTATACCGAATGACTGCCGCCGTGTTGTCTAGGCTGGCCGAAATATGTTTCGCAGACCTTTTGCAAATCGCCAAAGCGAACATTGCCCGGCTCACGTTCCATCTGATCGAGTATCTTCCCGATTCTATTCATGTTCAAAATAGTATCAATAATGCCATCATCAATCAATCACCGGATCGCCAGCCCGGCATCGGTCGGGTTGTCCTCCACCAGCAGGATTTCCACTTCTTTCACTGCGTCATCCATGTTATTTCTCCCTTTTGATTTTGCAGCTCGGTTTTCAACCCGATCGGCGTTGGCAAGGCAAAATAAACCGTCGCGCCCTCACCGACCCTGCCTTCGGCCCACACCCGGCCTCCGTGTCGGGTGACGATGCGCTTGACGATGGCCAACCCGATGCCGGTACCCTCAAATTCGGTCACGCCATGCAATCGCTGAAACACGCCGAACAGCTTGGCTACATACTGCATATCGAATCCCGCACCGTTGTCACGCACGAAATAAATGATTTCATGCTCCCCGCTCATACTTCCCACCGTGATGTGCGCATCTGGTTTGGCGCGGGTGAACTTGATAGCGTTGGACAACAGATTAACGAACACCTGGCGCATCATGGCGCGGTCGCCCGTCGCGGCAGGCAAAGGCTGGATATCCACTGACAGATCATTCCCGGCCGGTCGTAGCTCTTCATAGGCCGAGCGCGCCAGTTCTTCCATATCGATCCCGGAAAAATTCAATTCCAGACGTCCGGCGCGTGAAAACTTGAGGATATCGTCGATCAACTGCCCCATGCGCGCAGTATTGTCGCGCACCACATTCAACAGGCGTTTGCCTTCCTCGTCCAGCTTGTCCGCATAGTCTTCCAGCAGAATCAGCGAAAAACCGTCGATGGCGCGCAGCGGCGTGCGCAGATCGTGCGAAACGGAATAGGAAAAAGCTTCCAGTTCCTGATTCGCAGCTTCCAACTTGACGGTGCGCTCGGCGATGCGGTGTTCCAATCCGATATTGAGTTGGCGAATTTCTTCTTCCGCCGCCTTGCGCTCGGTGATGTCGCGGAAATAGGCAAAGAAGCGCTCGCCCAGTTCTGCAACGTACTGCACGCTGACCTCCACGTTGATGATCGCGCCATCCTTGCACCGGTGCCGGGTCTCAAACAGGTCGCTGCCAGTGCTGATAACTTTCTGAATATGGGCGGTAGTTTCTTCGGGCACTTCGGCAGCTTCGATATCCTGGATGCACATGCGCAGCAGCTCTTCGCGCGTGTAGCCCAACATCCGGCAGAGCGCCTCATTCACTTCCACAATCCGCCCGGAGAAATCATTGCTCATGAAGCCATCGAGCGAGGTCTGAATGAGAGTGTGATATTTCCCTTGTTCGGCGATGAGGAGTTGGGTGCGCCTTGTCAGAAGGATAATGGCCCCCACACCAAGCAGCCAAACTATGCCGAATATCAGGCTGGCATTCCGGAAACCAGGCTTGAAAACGGCATAAATGGGCTCCATGGAAATCGCCACGCTCATGCCGCCGCGCACCTCGCCGACCTTGATGCCAGTATCCGCATGGCATTTCATGCATCCCTTCTCCATCGGTATCGCGCGCATCACCCGCAGATAGGGTTTGCCGTCGATCTCGGCAACCATCACCGTTTCTTTCACGCCTTGCTGGAACGACTCGAGCGCCGCCTTCTCCCACTCGTCCGGTTTATTGATCGGGTTGGTGATTATCAGGCTGGTGAGATGGTTCTTGCCCCCATGAAGATCGGAATAATCCTGCATGACCTGGCGCATGATATGCGCCGGATTCATCAGGGTCAGGCGCTTGCCCTTGTCGGTGACGACATCCCGATCCGGGATCTTCGCCAGATAGGGGTTGGGCGGCGTCCTCTCGTCCGGAGTAACGTAGACACCGCCATGGGAGGCGGCCCAGCGCCAGAACGCCATATCCTTGCTGATGCTGGAGAAGCCTTGCGCCGTGGCGATGTCCAGAATGCGTTGCTGGCGAGAGTCGTAGTCCCGCCACCACGATGCGGCCACGACGACCGTCCACAACAACAAGACCAGCGCAATGTTACGCGGCAGTGTGCGGGAAACCGGGAGTGAAAATGGTATGGTCATAATTCTGTTCCTCCAGTTCAAAGCCCGTAGGTTGGGCAAAGCGCAGCGTGCCCAACGATGATCGGTGGGTGGTTCCAGTTCAAAGTGCTACGCAACTCCAACTCCACGAATTCAGCATTTCGAATCACCCCCGGCATACCCTGTTCCCGCCGCTTTCCCTGGCCTCGTACAGCGCTTGTCCGCCACGACCACCAGTTTCTCGACCGAGGTTTCACGCGCGGGCAGCGAGGCGACGCCGATGCTGACTTTCGTGCGTTCCAACCAGCAGCAATATACGAGTCGTCGGATCGTATTCATAAGCCAGCAGGAACAGTTGATTCACGCAGTCAAATTTGTAAACGTAGACACCGGACAGATCACCTCTCTTTGCCTCACCAATGGCCGGATCACGAACAATTTCAGCAACGGCCTGATCAACCGCATCCTTCTGGTTGTCGTGCAATTTTTTGTAGGCACGCAAAAATGCATTTGCCTGCAGAATTTCAGCCACGAAATTGTCCTGGTACGAATTTACCGAGTTGTTGCCGGTCTTCTGCCCTGGCAATCAGCAATTCCCTGACAAACTCGATTGGCAAGTCTGGATTGTCCAGAGCCGCCTTGCCAATCTTGGCCCAGAATTCAAGCTGGCCCGAGATGGTGCGACATTCTCCCTTCGATGCGGTCTTCGCTTGTTCATACAGTTCATCTTCGATTCGGACGGGCATACTCATGACTTTCTCCTTTGACTACATTTGTAGCTTAACGTAGCAAATTACTGCGTGCTTGGCAACATGAAAAGCGATGAGTACACTTCAACCCAAATAGTTCATTAGTATCGTCATTCCCGCAAAAGCGGGAATCCAGCGAAATAAATAAGCCGCGAAGCGGACAAAACCTTGATATCGACCTGCTGTGCAGGACTTTTTCAATCAACTGGATTCCCGCCTGATGAAACAACTAAGTATTGACTAAGCAATCAATAAACGATTGCAAAGTCTCTCCTTATGCGCGGGAATGACGAGTTTTAGGGCTAATGGATAATCTGCGTTCAAATCAGCCTCAACGCCAGTGTGAAGATAGCCGAAAAAAAATTTTCAGGCGATTTCCGCGCTGTTGCTTACCCTCTCCAGAATGCCTGCTTGCTGTTAAAACTTCGAGCAGTCTTTCGCAATCGTTTGATATTCAATGGATTATTATTATCTATCCAGTCTCTCGCCAACACGATGGTCTGCGGGTGGGCGGATAGTCCGGGGGTTTTCGCCAGCTCATCCAGCAAATGCTGTGCTATCGAAACATCGTTGATTTCACCCAGTATTTCCTGAATTTTAGCCAGTGCGCTCAAATAGTTATCGACATCCTTTTTGCCGTACAGCGAGGTGTAGCACTCCGCGCTGTAGCGCAGTTTTTTGGCCGCGATGCGCAAGGCATGCAACTGCCCGGAATCGGCGCTATCCAGTTGCTGCTCTGTTTGCTTGTAGCGTTTTTCCAGCCGCCGCAAATATCGTCTGGCAAATGCGCGCGGTGCGCCCTGCTCCGCCTGTTGCCAATAGATGCCGTTCATCCAAATGGCCAAGCGCAGCATCAATCGCTGTAATTCACGTCGCTGTGTATCGCTCTGCAGGGTCGCGTAGTGCTTGGCGCGTTGCTGCTCGCTGAGATTCAGCAGTATTTGCAAACCGTCATCACCGGCGTGCAGTGCGCACAGCGGCTCCGCCACCCCGGCGATGAATACATCCCATTCGCGCATGCTACCCAGCGCACCGCCCAGTGTGGCAAATTCGCTACGCAATACAGCCAGTTGCGCATCGGGCCGGAACTTTTCGGCCATGCGCAACACCACGCGCAAACGCCGCAACGCTACCCGCATCTGGTGCAGATACTCGGCATCATCGCTCGTCATTGCGCCGTGCAGATTGTTCTGCAAATGCAGCAGGCAAGACCAGATCAGCGTTTGCAGCACCTCGCTCAGGCTGTCCTTATTCCTGAATTTCGGCACCTCGCCTTTAGATGGCTGTTCAACATATCCGCACAACAGCCGGAAGCCCTGTTCCGCCTTGCTTACCGTTTCCAGTTCTAGCGGGACGATCTCCAGCAAGGCCAGCGCGAGTTCGTACAATTGCAGCGCGGCGCCGGATTTCAGTTCCAGTTCCACCTCACAGATAGGCGTGCTGTGCTGCGCAGTCTTTACTACGCCGTGATCCATGCACACTTCTATCTGCGCGCCCCGCCATTCCAGCAGACGGCTGGTACGGTAAAAATCCGTTACGAATACCGATTTCAGTTTTTTACGCAGACGCGGCGGCAGATAGGTTTTCAGAACAGAGGCCTGCAGCACGGAAAAATCCAGTCTGGCCAGGGCGACGGGTGCTTCCCACTCGTTGCGCTGATGCAGCCCCGCCCGGACGGAACCGCCTCCCTTCAGCGTTTGCAACCAGCGCCCGCCCGCGCGACGCAGTCGCAATGCCATCTCCTTGCCGTGCAATTCCAGCTTAGGCGTGTCGTAGTAAATGTTGTGCAAGTGGTGCGTGACAGGTGCGCTGATCTGGTGCGTCCTGAACAGCGGATGTCGCCTCAATCGGGCGAGGTGCTCGGGTGTGATACGTAATTTGAGTTCGGTTTCCATGGACATGAGTAGCGCAAGCGAAACGAATAGGCCTTCACTATAACAGGCTGAATGAAAAGAATTCACTGGCTTTTATTTCTTTCATCCGTATAATGCGCGACTTGCCGCAAGCTATGCGGCATTAGTTCATCGTTTCCGACCTATCTCTCGCACGCTTTTAAGCATGCCTGTCTAAAGAACTCTACCAGATTCCGCTTTATGGATTCCAGGGTTTCCCGGTTAGCAACGATGTTTTTGCGCCGGTTTACCCTCTACCCTTCAAACGGGTAGCACTCACCTGCGCTTACCTTAGGGAACGTCTCCGCGTTCGTCATGCCGGATTTTTCCGCGCCCGTTTATTTATCCGGGTGCGTCATCCGAATGACGATGAGGATTCCCTTTGATTTTAAAAAGGAAGCAACAATGACATTTGAAGAACTGAATTTAAACGCGTCCATCCTGAAGGCGATTGCCGATACCGGCTACACGCAACCTACTCCCATTCAGGAACAGGCTATTCCGGAAATTCTCGCCGGACACGATCTGATGGCGTCCGCACAAACCGGCAGCGGTAAGACCGCCGCCTTTATCCTGCCAGCACTTAACCGTCTGGCCACGCCATCGGCAATGCCGGGCAAAGGTCCACGCGTACTGGTGCTGACACCGACACGCGAACTGGCACAACAGGTTTGCGATGCCGCCACCAAATACGGCAAGAACATGCGTTTCAAGATCATCAGCATTCTGGGCGGCATGCCTTACCCGGTGCAAAATCGCTTGCTGTCCAGCCATGTGGATATTCTGGTCGCAACGCCGGGTCGTCTGATTGATCATCTGGAACGCGGTCGTATCGATTTCTCACGCCTGGAAGTGTTGATTCTGGACGAAGCGGATCGCATGCTGGACATGGGTTTCGTGGATGACGTGGATCGCATCGCCGCTGCAACTCCAGCTACACGCCAGACCCTGCTGTTCTCGGCAACGCTGGAAGGCGTGGTCGGCAATCTGGCTTCGCGTCTGCTCAAGACACCTAAGCGTATCAACGTTTCTGCTGCTAAAGACAAGCACGAAAACATCGAGCAACGCATGATGTTTGCCGACGACGTCGCGCACAAGAACAAGATGCTGAGCCATTTGTTGACGGACACTGAAGTCAATCAGGCACTGGTATTTACCGCAACTAAGCGCGATGCGGACGGCCTGGCCGATCAGCTCTCCGCACAGGGTCATTCGGTTGCAGCTTTGCACGGCGACATGAGCCAGCGCGAGCGTAACCGCACCCTGCTGAACATGCGTAACGGCAACGTGCGCATTCTGGTTGCGACCGACGTGGCAGCGCGTGGTCTGGACGTGCGTGGCATCTCGCATGTTATCAACTTCGACTTGCCTAAATTCGCAGAAGACTACGTACACCGCATCGGTCGTACCGGTCGCGGCGGTTCGACAGGCATAGCTATTTCGTTCGCGTCCAACCGCGATGCGCAATTGCTCAAACGTATCGAGCGTTACACCGACCAAAGCATCAAGATGCACACCATCGAAGGTCTGGAGCCTAAGTACAAACTGCGCACAGGCCCTTCTTCCGAGCGTCCGCGCAGCGGCGCAGGCCGTAGCGGCGGTTTCGGCGGTGGCAATGGCGGTGGCGGATACGCGGGTAACCGTGGCAATGCAGGTGCGGGTAATGGCGGCGGATACGCGGGCAATCGCAACAGCGGTTTCGGCGGCGGTAATCGCAGCTCGGCATTCGCTGGCAACGGCAACAACGGCGGCGCAGGCTTCCATCACAGCGCACCGGACAGCCGTCACAGCCATCCGGCGCGCAACGAAGGTGCAGGCTTCGGTGGCCAGGCTCGTGCGGGTTTCGGCGGCAACGCGCAACCACGCAGCCAGGATCGCAGCTTCGGCAACGCACCTCGCGGTGGCAACGGTGCGGGTGCTCCGCGTCGTGAAGGCGGTGATCGCCCCGGCTTCGGCGGTGGTAATCGCCCAAGCTTCGGCGGCAATCGCGGCGGCAACGGCGGCAACAAGTAAGGACTAATACCGTTTCAACAAAAAAGCACGCCTAGGCGTGCTTTTTTGTTGTCGGCGTATAACTTATTTCGCCAGCGTGATAAACGCCAGTTTCGCGACTCCGGCGTGCTGCGCCAGTGCCATCAGTTCGGCGATGCGCCCGTAAGGCACCGCCTTGTCCGCCTCGATTTGCAACTGAAACTGCGGGTCCAGCGCGCGCTGACGCAACAGGGCAGACAGCTCTTCATCGCTGACTGGGCGCTGTTCCAGTTCGATAGTGCCCTTTTCATCCACCACCAGACTGACGCGCTGCGGCTGATCCTGCTGCTGTACCGCGTCGGTCTTGGGCAGATTGATCTTGAGCGATTGGGGGGCGAGCAAGGGCGCGGTAATGATAAACACCACCAGCAGCACCAGCATCACGTCCACCAGCGGCGTAACGTTGATTTCGCTCATCATTTCGTTATCCGAATTACTGTTAAAAGCCATCTTCCTGTCCCCTTCCCCTGAACGTCAGAAACTATCCCTTGAAATTATGCTTGAGCGCCAGCCGCATGAAATCATGCGCGAAATTCTCCAGCTCGGTAATGCGCAGACGCAGATGGCGCAAGAAGTAGTTATAGGCCAGCACCGCAGGCAGCGCGGTGGCGATGCCGATGGCGGTCGCGATCAGCGCTTCGCCTATGGGGCCGGCCACCACGTCCAGCGTAGCCGTGCCACTCATGCCTATGCTCTGTAGCGCATGCATGATGCCCCACACCGTACCGAACAGCCCGACAAAGGGCGCGGTCGAACCGATGGTCGCCAACTCCGCCAGCCCGCGCTCGTGGTAACGCTGAATATTCTGCACCTGCTGGCGCAACTGGCGCTCCAGCACTTCCTGCGGGGCGCCGGTGTGCATCAGATCCTGACGATCCGAGCCCAGTGCCGCAAGTTCAGTGAAACCCGCCTGAGCCAATCGCGCGACATCACCCTCGCCCCTACCCGCCACCTCTTCAGCTGCACGCCAGTCACGCGCCGCCCAGAAAGTGTCGTGGAAGAGGCGGTTGAGTTTGCGATCCTGCACCTGACGCCACAACTTCAGCAGCGCGATGGACCAGGTCACCACCGACAACAGAATCAGCACCCATAAAGTGCCCAGAACGATGGGTGAATCGATGGCAAACAGATTATTCATGTTTCGTTATCCTCAAGTGAAAAATTGATTGGCACTCTGAACCACTGCGTAACCGCCCGTCCGGCGCGTTGTGCGGGTACGAAGCGCCAATTTTTTACGGTGTTCGCCGCTGCATTATCCAGCACTTCGCGCCCGCTGCTTTGATGCAATTTTATTTGACCGGGCAAACCGCTTGCCAGCACCTCGACATTCAGCACTACCTTGCCCTGCCAACCCATGCGCCGCGCCACCATCGGGTAGGCAGGAACAGGGTTGCTCAGATAGGCTGCCCGATAGTCTGGTTCACGGTCCGGCGGAACGGGCGGCGCATCGACGGCGGGACGAGAAGATATTGTTTCAGCAGGCGCGGCAGGCTGTGGCACGGCCTGATCGTGCTGAATTTCGGCGAGTTCGGCACTCACCACCGGCTTGGACTGAAGCACAGGGGCCGGTTTGAGCTTAGGCTTAGGCTTAGTCTGAATCGGAGGGAGCGGCGTTGCGGGCTGTGGCGCAGCCTGAACAGGATTCGGCACAATCGTGAAGCTGGCCGACATTTCGTGATGCACCGTAGCGGAAAGCGGCAAACTCGCCCAATATCCCAGCAGCAGCACATGCACCAGCACCACCAATATGACAACCAGCAAACGGTCGCGCGATGGCAAATCAGTCTGTTTCAGCCTGTGCGGCATAGGTGGACGGGGAATTTCAGGGAGCATATTGCGCTTTGACCCACCGTTCCATTTCCTTGTCTTCGAGCTTGCCGCTGATCGCTATGACCGCGTTTTTCGCGCCGAACAGATAAGTGCGCGGTAATTCTCCCTGCCATGTTTTGTCAACCTCGTAGCGCAGCCGCTCAGTGTAACTGTCCGCAAAAACCCAGGCATCAGACTTGTCCAGAGAAAAATCGGCTAGGACTGCCCTGACTGAATTTTGCTCTTCCGGCGTATCGGTGGAAATCAATACCAGATCAAGTTCGGGGTGTTTTTTGAGCAGCTTTTTGAGCAAATTCATCTCGGCAATGCAGTAGCTGCAAGTCAATGACCAGAAACTGACAACGAATGGTCTGCCCTGACGCGCGGCGACGATATGCTGATAACTGCCCCGGACAAACGGCTTTATTTCCTGAGCGGCCAGCGCGGGCAGCGGTGCGAAACACAAGACGGCGAAACACAGCGCTATCAAAGTGCCCCACCCCTTCATTGCCGTACTCCGCCCATTGCGATCAGCCTATAGCCTTCATTTTTGCTGTTCCATGACAAAAATGCGCGGCTGCCTGTGGCTATCAGCAAGGGGCTGTCGGATACGTCAGCCGTGCTGGACAGCCTGTCAGGCGCCGACCATGAGCTGCCGCCATCGGCGGAGTGCATCCCCATGATGTGAGTATTCACCCCGTCAAACTCCTTCCAGACGATATAAACGCGATGACCCAGGCTGAGTACCGAGGGATGTGCGGCCTGAGCCTCGTAGTTGCCGAAATTGAGCGGCGCAGAAAAAGTCTTGCCCTGATCGCTTGAGTGCGCATAGAACAAGCCATGCCGTTCGGGCGCGTTGTTGAACCAGGTGGCGTGATATATCCCATCGGGAGCGATAGACACGGAGGGCCCGTGATGCGGACAGGCGGCGACGACCCAGTTGTCGTGACTGAGGCGCACGGGGGCCATTTTGCCATCCAGCTTGACCAGTGCATGGTCGCGGATGTTGGTGTCGTAGATATGTCGCCAGGCGATGACAGGATAGCCATCGGTGTCCATGGCCATCGCGATGCGACAGCATTCGCAGCTATGGTCGGCCACCTTTATGTTGGGCCGGAAACTTTTACCCTCATCATCGGACAGGGCGTAATAGACTGCGATGCCGCTATATTTATCGCCTTTTTTGTGCGCGGCGGCTGCATCGCGTTTGTCCAGCCAGGCGATATAAATCTGACCGCGCGCATTTATTCCCATCGCATCGAAACGGTGGGTAAAAGGGTCGAGATTATCATTCACCGTGAGCGGCGGCGAAAAGCTTTTCCCGCCATCCACAGAACGGCTGAAACGGACATTACCGGCGAAAGGTGTCTCCATACTCCGCGTGTAGGAAATGTAAATATGGCCGTTGGCAGCCAGCAATATTTTTGGGCGATTCTCGCCATCGGCAGCAATAAACTCCGCCTGCGGGTTCACGACGACCGGCGCACTGAACGTCTTGCCCAGATCGCCGCTATGGCTCACCGTGACGT
The DNA here is from genome assembly GCA_030681375.1 of Gallionella sp. GTDB lineage: Bacteria > Pseudomonadota > Gammaproteobacteria > Burkholderiales > Gallionellaceae > Gallionella. Next base: position 40,108 of record JAUXWM010000081.1, on the reverse strand, counting down.
GGCCGTCCTGCACGGATGCCAGCCACAGACGACCTTGCGCATCGAACGTGGCCGTGGCGGCCAGCGACTGGCGCGCGAGGGAGGTTTGCCACATCTTCGTCATGTCATGCGCCCGCGCAGGCTGCGATTCGGCCTGGGCCTGCCCCAGAGCAATGGCAACAACGACGAGGGCGAGCAATATTTTATTCATTTATCAAAATGGGTAAGCTGCAAATTATTGTGCGGATATTACTTCAATTCCGTATACAACTATCAGTTCTTGCCGTTAAAGCTGTAGGTAAATCCAACCATGAAACTGCGCGGTGCGCCCACCGTGTATTGATTTTGTGTGTTGGCCGTATAAACACCCGTGCCGGAATAGGAACTTGAAGCCGAATCGGAATAAAGTTTATTGGTCAGATTGCGGCCTTGCAGCCAAGCTTCCCAACCGCCCGTAAACTGGTAATTGCCGCGCAGGTTGAACAGGGTGTGTCCCGGGTAGCGCACGGTATTCGCGTTATTCATCCAGTACCCACCCTGATTGACCAGTTCCAGCGCTACGCGCGCGCCCTGCACCGGCTTGTAGCCGATCTCTGCCGTGGTGGTATTGCCCGGCGCCTGCGGCATATCCTTACCGCTGTAATCAAGCATAGCGGATGCCTGGTATTGCAGGAAGCGATGGCTTGCTATCGTAGTGCCGAAACGTGCATCGAGTACGCCTGCCTCATATCCCAATCCCAGCTCCAGTCCCTGGCTGCGCGTCCGTCCGGCGTTGCGGTTTTCACTGTTGCCCGGCGCGATGGTGTAACTGACTATCGTATCGCGCCCGTCCAGACGATACAGCGCAGAATCGAGCTTGAGTGCGCCATCCAGCAGTGCCATGCGCAGCCCGAACTCGTAGTTGTTGTAAGTGGCTGGCATGAGATTGGGTACGGCAGATTTGCCATACAAGGCACTGACCTCAGGCGGCGTAAACCCTTCGCTGATATTGGCGTATACGCTGGCATTGCTGCTAAGCGCATAGGTTGCACCGACCTTGGGGCTGAAGTGCGAAAAGCTGCGCGATTCAGAAGTTGCACCGAAATTGGCACCCGGCGTCAGATTGTTTGTGTAGCCATAGTTGATTGCATCCGAACGCCCGCCGAGTACCACGCGCAGCGACTCAAGCGGAGATAACTCCCACTGGGCAAACAATGCCGTATTCCTGATATCGGTCTGGTAGTTGCGCACCCCGGTCAGCAATGCTGACGGCGCATAGCTGATGTAGCGTCCACTGGCTACGTCACGGGTAATGGCGAGGTTGTTGCTCCAGTAAGGGTTGTTGCTCTGATCGATGAAGATTCCGGCCACCAGTCGCGAAGCAAGCAATTCAAAATCCTGTTGATGTTTCACATCCACGCCGATGGAACTGACGTGGTTATTGTTTTCGGTTCCCTTGCAAGTCGCCAGTACACAACCGCTAATCGTGTAGCTGGGCAACTGGCCGTGATCGTTTTGCCGACCAAACAGAGTGACTATGGTCAGACCGCTGGCGAGCGTTTCGCCTTCCCAGGCGACATTCAACCGCGTGGTTTTATCCTTGCGATAAGTGAATGAGTTGTAGCTATAGCCGGGGCGAACCTGATAGTCATCTTCAAACAAACTGCCTGTCATGGCGCTATCGAGATTGTTGTGCGTCAACGTCGCATGGATGAGTGACGAGGTGCTCAGGACATAATCGCCGCGCAACGTAAAAGAATCTTTGCAGGCATTGCTGTAGTTCTGCCAGTTACTGGCGTTACGCTGCGAACTGTAATGAGAAAAACGCGCGCCAAAATCGCCCCAGGTGTTGCTGACTCCGGTATCCAGACGGGTAAAACCGGACGTGCTGTCATGTCGCACCCCCGCAGTGGCGTAAGGCACAGGAGAAGGACGCGCCGTCATAAAGTTCACCGCCCCGCCCACCGCATTGCTGCCATATAAAGAGGACGCCGCGCCCTTCACTACTTCCACGCTTTCGGAACCCGCCAGATTCATTTCATTCAACGAGTTGTGGTTGAACACGCCCAGGGGACGAATGGGGATGCCGTCTTCCAGATATTGATACACCGCATTGGTATTGTTAGGCTGGCGGATACCCATGCTGTGCTGCTCATTACCCAGATCGTTCCAGCTTACGCCAGCGATACGATTGATCACCTCACCCATGGTTTTCGGCTTGTCGCGCTTCAGCGCTTTGTCGCTCACCACGCCGATTGCCATCGGGGTTTCCGACAATTTTGTAGCTGTGCGCGAACCGCTCACCACCACTTCATCCAGCATCGCCGCGTCATCCGCCGCGAATGCCGCACTCGTGACACTCACGCAGAGACAGCTCAACGCGAATAATTTACCGCTATTCACCCATTTTATTTGCATCACTCCCCCTGATTTTTTAGTTATGGGCGGATGCTACAGACGAAATGCCATCCTGAAAATGCGACAAATTGACGCACCCTGCTGTTTGCAAGCGTGTGTTGAATCTCATGCAAACGGCATACGCGGTTAAATCATTGTTTACCAATGATGCAAATGCTTTTCATGGCTATCAAGTCGCCATCCTGTTAGACTTTAAACCGCTAGATTTCAAACGATTTAAGACGACTATGAAGGTCAACGCCTGAGCGCCAATGCCATGAATACCGAACCGTGGGTCACCGCAAGCGAAGTCGCCCAACATCTGGGCGTGGTGAAGGACACCGTCTACCGCTGGCGGGAACGCAAGGGTCTGCCCGCGCACAAGATTGGTCGACTGTGGAAATTCCAGTTGTCCGAGGTCGATGAGTGGGTGCGCGTGGGCGGCGCGGATGAAGAACAAGACCGCGTTAATGGGGGAGCCATCTGATATGGATAAACGCCAGCTCAGCGAGCGCGATATTTGCACCAAGTTTATTACCCCCGCGCTGGAAAAGGCGGGATGGGATATTGCAACTCAGGTACGTGAAGAATTCTCGCTGACCAAGGGCCGGATCATCGTCCGTGGTAAGTTGCACACGCGCGCGCAAAACAAGCGCGCTGACTATGCGTTGTTTCATCGACCCAACATGCCGATCGCGGTCATTGAAGCCAAAGACAATAAGCACTCTCTCGGCGATGGTATGCAGCAGGGCCTTGGTTATGCCGAGATGTTGCAAGTGCCTTTCGTTTTCAGCAGCAATGGTGATGGATTTCTGTTTCACAACAAGATTGCTAAAGATGGCGTCATCGAGCGCGAATTGGCGCTTCACGAGTTCCCCAGCCCCGACACGCTGTGGCAATGGTGGTCTGAACACCTTGACCTAAACCCCGCACAGAGTGAGCTGGTTTCTCAGGACTACTACAGCGACGGCAGCAATAAATCGCCACGCTACTACCAATTGCTCGCCATCAACAAAACCATCGAAGCAATTGCCAAGGGGCAGAATCGCATCCTGCTGGTCATGGCCACTGGCACTGGCAAGACCTACACCGCCTTCCAGATCATTTGGCGATTGTGGAAGTCAAAAGCCAAAAAACGCATTCTGTTTCTGGCGGATCGCAACATCCTGGTCGATCAGACCATGACCAACGATTTCAAGCCGTTTGGCTCGGCCATGACCAAGATTCAGAAGCGGCAGGCCAATAAGTCGTATGAAATTTACTTGTCCCTTTACCAGGCAGTCACCGGCACCGAAGAAGAACAAAATATTTATAAGCAATTCAGACCAGAATTTTTTGACCTGATTGTGATTGATGAGTGTCACCGAGGCAGTGCCGCCGCTGACTCAGCATGGCGTGAAATTCTCGAATACTTCTCTGCCGCCACTCAGATTGGCCTCACCGCCACACCGAAGGAAACGAAAGAGGTTTCTAACATCGATTACTTCGGTGATCCCATTTACACCTACTCCCTCAGACAGGGCATCGACGATGGCTTTCTGGCTCCCTACAAGGTTGTACGCATCGATCTGGATAAAGACCTTACCGGCTGGCGTCCCGACAAGGGCATGGTAGATAAGAGCGGCAACGAAATTGAAGACCGCATCTACAACCAGCACGATTTTGACAAAAACCTCGTGCTGGAAAAGCGCACAGAGTTAGTCGCCAAGAAAATCAGTGACTTCCTCAAGCAAACCAATCGCTTCGATAAAACCATTGTCTTCTGCGATAACATCGATCACGCCGAGCGAATGCGGCAGGCGCTGGCGAATGAAAATGCAGATCTCGTCGCCCAGAATTACAAGTACATCATGCGAATCACCGGTGATAACGAAGAAGGCAAAGCCGAGCTCGATAACTTTATCTTCCCGGAGTCAAAGTACCCAGTCATCGCGACCACCTCCAAATTGATGACCACCGGCGTGGATGCCCAGACTTGCAAGCTCATCGTTCTGGATCAACGTATCCAGTCCATGACAGAGTTCAAGCAAATTATTGGGCGTGGCACACGCATCAACGAGGATTACGACAAGTACTACTTCACCATCATCGATTTCAAGAAGGCAACCGAACTCTTCGCCGACCCCGATTTTGATGGTGATCCGGTGCAGATTTACGAGCCCAAGGGCGATGAATCACCTGTGCCGCACGATGATGGCGAAACCACTCAAGCCGACGATGGCTACACATACCCCCCGGCAGAAGAATCTCCATGGACGGGCATAGCCGAGCCGCGCCCGGGCGAAGAAGGCGGTGGCATTCGCCGCTATGTCGTCGCCAATGTCGAAGTCAAAGTTGCATCCGAGCGGGTGCAGTACTTCGATGCCAACGGAAAACTGATTACCGAATCACTCAAGGACTACACCCGCCGCGCACTCGCTAAGGAATTCAGTTCGCTGGATGATTTTTTGCGTCGCTGGAATAGTGCCGACAAAAAGCAAGCCATCATCAACGAATTGGCCAACGAAGGGGTTTTCTTCGAGGCGCTGGCAGAAGAGATAGGCCGCCAGTCAGGCAAGGAATTCGACCCTTTCGATCTGGTCTGTCACGTCGCCTGGGATCAACCGCCTCTCACCCGAAAAGAGCGTGCCGAACAGGTCAAGAAGCGCGATTACTTTACCCGCTACGGCGAAAAAGCCCAGCGTGTGCTGCAAGCACTGCTGGATAAATATGCCGACGAAGGCGTGGGGCCGATAGAGGAAACACAAATCCTTAACATCTTGCCGTTCACTCAGTTCGGCACACCCATCGAAATCATCCGCAGCTTTGGCGGGCTGGATCAATATCAACAAGCCGTGCAAGAATTAGAACAAGCACTGTACCGCGCATAACGAAAACAGAATAGAGATAGAACAATGTCCATCGGTACACTCATAAAAACCATACAAGACATCATGCGCAAGGACGTCGGCGTTGATGGTGATGCGCAACGTATCAGTCAGATCGTCTGGCTGCTTTTTCTGAAAATCTTCGACGACAAAGAACAGGAATGGCAAATCACCATTCCCGGCTACAAGTCTCCACTGCAAAACCGTTTCCGCTGGAGCAACTGGGCCAAGGATGCCGAAGGGATTACCGGCGAAGAGCTGATTGATTTCGTTAACAACGAACTCTTCCCGTCACTCAAAAAGCTGGCGACTGCAGCAGGCGTATCACCCAGCGGCAGAGTGGTTGGCTCGGTGTTCGAGGATGCCTACAACTACATGAAGTCCGGCACCCTGCTCCGGCAGGTGATCAACGCTATTGAAAGCGATGTCGATTTCAACTCCTCGTCAGACCGCCATCTGTTCAATGACATCTACGAAAAAATCCTCGCCGATCTGCAATCAGCCGGTAATGCTGGCGAGTACTATACGCCGCGCGCGGTCACTCAGTTCATGGTGGACATTCTTAACCCTCAATTGGGTGAGAGAGTGCTTGACCCCGCCTGTGGCACCGGTGGTTTTCTCACCTGCACCATCGATCACCTGAAAGCACAGGTCAAAACCTCGGCTGATCGCACCACGCTGCAAGACTGCATCCACGGCGTGGAGAAGAAGCCGCTGCCGCATATGCTGGCCATGACCAATCTCATGCTGCACGGCATTGATGTGCCCAGCAACATTCGTCATGACAACACACTGAGCCGCCCACTCAAGGACTACGGCCCCAAAGACCGCATCGACATCATCCTCACCAACCCGCCCTTTGGTGGCATGGAAGAAGATGGCATCGAGAACAACTTCCCGCGCAAGTACCAGACCCGCGAAACTGCCGACCTGTTCATGGCGCTGATCATGCACTTGCTCAAACACGATACCGGTCGTGCCGCCGTCGTGTTGCCAGATGGCTTCCTGTTTGGCGAAGGTACCAAAACCAACCTCAAGCGCGAGTTGCTGGAAGAATTCAACCTGCACACCATCGTCCGTCTGCCCAAGGGTGTGTTTGCTCCCTATACCAGCATCGCGACCAATGTGCTGTTCTTTGAGAAGGGAGAGCCAACCAAGGATATATGGTTCTTTGAGCACCCCTACCCGGACGGTTACAAGAGCTACTCGCGCTCCAAACCATTAGACATCAAAGAATTCGATCTGGAAAAAACCTGGTGGGGTGGCCCCACGCGCAAGGGTCGCAAGACCACCGAAAACGCCTGGAAGATTTCCGCTGCTGATATCGCTGTGCGCAACTACAATCTGGACTGCAAAAATCCCCACGCAGTGGAGATCAACCACCGCGCGCCGGCCGACCTGATGGCGGAATACCAGGAAATCAGCCGCCAGCTCACCGAGGCGCAAACTGCCCTCAAAGCAGAATTGATGCAAGCACTCGGTGGCAACGCATGACCGAATCCAACCGCATCGAATACAAGCGCGAGCTAACCGAAGGTCTGGAAAAAGAGGTCGTGGCTTTCCTCAACTACCACGATGGCGGCGTGATCTATCTGGGCGTAGGCAACAATGGCGGAACCATCGGCATTGCCGACCCTGATGCTATTCAGCTGGCCGTCAAAGACCGGCTGAAAAACAACATCCAACCCTCGGCACTCGGCCTGTTTGATGTCATTCTCGAACAACGTGATGAGAAAAACATCGTCAAGATTATTGTCGCCAGCGGCTCGGAAAAACCGTACCACTTGCGTAAATTCGGCATGTCTGAAAAGGGTTGCTTCATCCGTATCGGCAGTGCCAGCGAGCCCATGCCGCAACGCATGATCGAGGAACTCTTTGCCCGCCGCACCCGCAACTCCATCACCCGCATACGTTCACCAAGGCAAGACCTGAGCTTTGAGCAACTGAGAATCTACTATCAGGAAGCCGGCTTCGCACTGAATGACAAATTCGCGGCCAATCTGGAACTGCTTGTTGATGATGGCTCATACAACCATGCGGCCTACCTGCTGGCCGATCAAAACGGCAACTCCGTACAGGTCGCCAAATATGCCGGAACCGACCGCATTGATCTACTCGACAGCAAAGATTACGGCTTCTGCTGCCTGGTCAAAACCTGCAAACAGGTTCTGGATCGTCTGGAAGGCGTGGAAAACCGCATCGTCAACAAAATCACACCGCGCGAGCGGATCAGTCGCCCCTATTGGAATTCAGTAGCCCTGCGCGAAGCAGTGATCAACGCCATCATCCACAACGACTACAGTACTGAGCTGGTGCCGAAATTCGAGCTATTCACCGACCGGCTGGAGATCACGTCGGCAGGCTCCGTTCACGCCGGGCAAGAGCAAGAAGATTTTTTTGCCGGCTACTCCATGCCGCGCAACAAAACCCTGATGCGCGTGTTCAAGGATCTGGAAATGGTGGAATACCTCGGTTCCGGTATGCCGCGCATCCTCAAGGCTTACCCCCGCGAGGCCTACACCTTCTCCAGTCATTTCATTCGCACCACTTTACCCATTTCGCCGCAAGCGCAGGCACTGGAGCGCGCGGTGACTGGGGAGTCAACAACGAAAAATCAAGGGTTGGCAGATGGGTTGGCAGATGGGTTGGCAGAAAGCCAGCAACGCATTTTGATATTGATCAGGGAGAACCCGCGCATTTCCAAGCGTAAAATGGCCGATTCCATCGGCATCAGCACCACCGCCATTGACAAAAATATCATCGCGCTGAAAGACAAAGGATTGGTGCAACGCATCGGCTCTGATAAGACTGGCTACTGGGCGCTTCTGGAGGATGCTCGTGAATAAGCAAACCGCCCACCTGCTGGAGCAACACTTCGACACGGCGTTTTCTGCGCCCAATGGCATCCAAAAACTGCGTGAGCTAATCCTGACGCTGGCGATGCAGGGCAAACTGGTCCCGCAAGAGCCCCGCGATGCGCCTGTCAGCCAATTGCTCAAGGGAATTGAGGCCGAGAAAAGGCGACTGGTGAAGGAAGGCAAGATCAAGGCGCCCAAGCCATTGCCGGAGATCACCTCCAGTGATGCGCCATATGCATTGCCGCAGGGTTGGCAGTGGGTTCGACTGGGTTCAGTTGGGAATATCTTCAATGGGAACAGCATCAATGCATCCGAGAAGGAAACGAAATACGCTGGTGCAAAGGGTCTGCCCTACATTGCCACCAAGGATGTCGGCTACGGTTTTGACCCCCTTGACTACGAAAATGGAATTTGCATCCCCGTTGACGAGGATAAATTCAGAGTCGCGCACAAAGATGCAGTGCTAATCTGTGCTGAAGGTGGCAGTGCCGGAAAAAAATGTGGCCTGACCGACCGCGATATTTGTTTCGGCAACAAGCTATTTGCCAATGAGCTGTATGGTCAGATCCCATCCCGGTTCATTCTCTACGCTTATCTGTCACCAGTCTTTCGTGCATCGTTTGCAGCGGCAATGACGGGAATTATTGGCGGTGTCTCCATTGCCAAATTTGTCGAGATACCCGTTCCGCTCCCGCCGCTTGCAGAGCAACACCGTATCGTCGCCAAAATTGATCAACTGATGGCGCGTTGCGATGCGCTCGAAAACCTGCGAAATGCTCGTGAAGAAAAGCGCCTGGCCATACACGCCGCAGCGCTTTCGCAACTGCTTGATATCACCGGCAACGGCGGCTCCGGGGATGCTTGGGCCTTTATAACCCAACACTTCGGTGATCTATATGCAGTCAAAGAAAATGTTGCCGAACTGCGCAAAGCTATTCTGCATCTTGCGATTACGGGCAAACTTACTGAGCAACGTAAAGACGATCTTCCGGTAAAGGAACTTCTCAAAAAAATAAAATCCGAGAGAACTCGCTTACTTATTCGTGACGCAGCCGATGTCCAAATTGACTCAAGAAACTTAAGCTACTCAATCCCAGATAGTTGGGCGCTTTTGCCACTTGATGCCACCCTGATTTCTGGCCCTACCAATGGGTACTCCCCCAAGGCGGTTGATTACGAAACCAAGGTTAAATCCTTGACATTGAGTGCGACGACATCTGGTGTATTTAAGGGTGAATACTCCAAGTTTATTGCGGACGATATACCGGCAAGCTCTGACCTTTGGCTGCAGGACGGTGACATCTTGGTGCAGCGCGGCAACACCATTGAGTACGTAGGAGTTCCTGCAATTTATAGGGGCAAGCCAAACACATATATTTATCCAGACTTGATGATGAAACTGCGCGTTTCTACAGAGCTTGATAATGATTATGTTTGCTTTGCAATGAGCGCAGCTCCGAGTCGTGATTTTCTTCGGGCGCGCGCCTCGGGGACGTCCGGTACGATGCCAAAGATAAACCAAAAAGCATTAACGAGTCTTCCAATTCCAATACCTCCGTTGGCCGAGCAGCGTCAAATCGTAAAAATAATTTATAAGCTGATGCAGCAATGCGATCAACTTGAGAGACAGATCGACGCAGTTAACCTGAAGACATCTGAACTATTGAATGCCGTGATGGCGCAAGTGTGACTGGATTGCCATGCGCCTGAGATCAGTATTCATCAGCCAATACAAAAACCTTAAAAACTTCACGTTGAGTTTTGATGGTGCGAGCTTCATCGATGTGTTTGTCGGTAAAAACGGTAGCGGAAAATCGAATCTGTTTGAGGCCTTGATCGAAATCTTCCGACATCTCGATCAGTTCGGACGTCCCGACAACGACATCGCCTTCGACTACAGGCTGAGTTACGAGATCGGTGGACAAGACACTGAGATCGAATGGAAAGCTGGCAAGTTGCGCATAAACAAGGACGAAGACCGTAAGACGCTGGGGCAAACACCGTTTCCCGACAACGTGCTGATCTACTACTCCGGCCATAACACCACGGTATCTGAGCTGGTAACTGATTACGAAATGAAATTTCGCGGACGCATCAAGGGGGCCGACCTGGAAGACTCCCGACGCTTCATCGGCATCGGTCAGGAATACAAGGCATTGCTGTTGGCAGTGTTGCTGGTGCAGCCGGAAGATGGCAGAGCCCACACATTCATTCGTCAAAAACTTGGGATCGATGGGCTTGGCATTACCAAGCCCGGTACTGATGAAATTTCAGAGCCTGTACTTAGAGTCGCGTTGCAGCGTCCAGATTACGCACGGGGTAGCGAAAACGAAAAATACGACATCGACCCTGTCGAAACTGCCACCCGGTATTGGAGGCCTGTTGGCATCACTAAGGATTTTCTCGACGCTTTGAGCGTTTGCACTTGGAGCAACACAGAAAAACTGACGGTCACTGAGGGCTATTTTCCCAATGAGGATCGCTACGTTCTGTATCTGTCCATCGACAAGCTACAAGAGAAATTCGTCGGCAAGTGGCAAGAATTATTCCGCCAGTTCGACAACTTGAAAACACTGGGAATGTTGGATGCTATCTCTGTGCCGCTTCGCCTCGCTTCTGGTATGGAAGGAAACATCAACCACTTCAGCGATGGTCAATTTCAGTCTGTTTACATCTACTCGATTGTCGAGATTTTTAAAGACCGTAATTGCTTAATCCTGCTTGATGAACCTGATGCCTTCCTGCACCCGGAATGGCAGTTTGATTTCCTGCGGCAAGTATTCGACATCACAGATGCGGCAGCCAAGACCAGCCATGTTTTGATGAGCAGTCATAGTGCATCAACAATTACCCGCGCCAACGGGAGCGTCATCAACTTGTTTGAGTTCGACGGTGTGAAAGTGGCGCTGACCAAGGCGAACAAGGCCGACGTCATCAAGTCTTTATCAGCAGGCCTGATTACTTTTTCCGAGAGCGAAGCGCGGCTGAATATTCAGCATGTTTTAAAAAACACGTCCGGCCCCGTGCTGTTCACAGAGGGCATCACGGACGAAATGATTCTCGAAACTGCATGGGCAAAGCTCTACCCGACTGAGAAGCGGTGCTTTGAGATTCAAAATGCGTTTAGCTGTGGATTTCAGCGCAACTTGGTCAAAGACAACGCGCTGTACCAGAACCATCCGGGCAGAACGTTCTTTTCGCTTTTCGATTTTGACGAGGCCTATAACGACTGGAACCAGCTCGGTCAGGATGTTCAGACCGATCCTTTTCTGTGCTTGGCAAAAAAACGGGCTGCCAGTGATAGTTACGCATTGCTTCTTCCGGTTCCGGCCACAGGTCAAATTCGTCAACAGGTAATCAACCCTCGCACCGGCGGCAATTATGGCAACAGGTCGCTACTGACCATAGAGCTTCTATTTCATGAAGTTGCTGGACTTGATGCTTATTTCACCATTGATACTGAGCGCACAGATGGATTTATAAAGTTCGTCAGCGACAGCCAAAAGGTCACATTCGCCAGAGATATTGTTCCGACGATTGATGCTGTTCATTTCGCAGTATTTCGTCCGCTGTTTGAGCTCATCAAATCGAAGTGCGTCGGAGGAGCCGCGCCATGAGCGACAACGGAAAAAAGCTGATCCGCAATAGCACTGCCGAGTTTCTGATCTTCACCGGCCAGGCAGGTGAGGCACGCAACGATGGAAAGGCCGTTCTGCACACAAGAAAAAGAGGGGCGCTTGAATGAGCAAAAATAAACAACCGCAAGTTCCAAAGAAAAACGAGGTCTCACTTATCCGTTCATCAGCGGCTGAATATCTGACCTTTGTCGCTGCAACGGGGAGCGCGCAAACCAGCGTGGAAATGCGCTATGAGGATGAAAATATCTGGCTGACGCAGAAGATGATGGCCACCGTCTACGATGTGTCGGTGCCCGCCATCAACCAGCATCTGAAACGCATTTTTGCTGACAATGAACTCGAAGAAGCAGCAGTTATTAAGCAGTACTTAACAACTGCTGCCGATGGCAAAAACTATCAGGTCAAGCACTACAGCTTGCAGGCCATCATCGCCGTGGGCTTCAAGATCGAAAACGAGCGCGCGGTGCAGTTTCGCAAGTGGGCCAACCAGATCGTCAAGGATTACACAATTCAGGGCTGGGTCATGGATGCGGATCGCCTGAAGAGTGGCGGCAGCGTGCTGACCGAAGACTTCTTCGAGCGGCAGTTGGAAAAAGTCCGCGAAATACGGCTCTCTGAGCGCAAGTTCTACCAAAAGATTACCGACATCTACGCCACGGCACTGGATTACGACACGTCGGCCACGGCGACTAAACGCTTTTTTGCGGCGGTTCAGAACAAGCTGCATTACGCAATTCACGGGCAGACAGCCGCCGAGGTGATCGTGGACCGGGCGAATCACAGACAAGAAAACATGGGCCTGACCAGTTGGGAAGGCGCGCCCCAAGGGAAGGTCCACGAATACGACGTCGCCATTGCCAAGAACTACCTGTCGGAGTTCGAACTGGCGCAGATGCAGCGGATTGTCTCCGCCTATCTCGACATGGCAGAACTTCAAGCCATGCGCCGCATCCCCATGACGATGGAGGACTGGGAGGAACGTCTGGGCGGCTTCTTGAAACTCTGGGACCGGGATGTGCTGCAGGATGCTGGCAAGGTGACGGCAGAAATCGCCAAGGCGCATGCCGAAAGTGAGTTCGAGAAATACCGCATCGTGCAGGATCGGCTGTTTGAGAGCGACTTTGATCGTGTGATCAGGCAGATTGAGGCTGAACACAAACACGGTAGCGATGATGAATAATCTATCCGCCACCATTTAAGCGTTTGGTATCATCACATTTGCATTCCGTTTGTTTACAAATGATGCGTTGTTGAATAATTGCGAACCGTTACAATGCGCACACAAACACACCGCCCTTCTTACCATGCGCGCTTGCCCAAAACATATTGTTCCGATGACACTGCCTGGCCATTCGGCCGCCTGGCTGGTGATTTGCGCACTGCTCTGGGGTGACGTAGCGATGGCCGTCGAAGCTTCCGATCCATTTTCAACGGGGGCGGCGCTGCCATCCAGACCGGCTTTACATCACGCCGAACCTTGCGCAAATTTACCGTCGAATCGCGCGCTCGACCTTGCCGACGTGGTGAATATCGCGTTGTGCAACAACCCGCAAACCCGTGAAGTGTGGGCCAATTCTCAGGCGCAGGCCGCACAGGTCGGCGTGAGTCAGGCAAGTTATTTGCCCGGTGTCAGCGCCAGTGTTTCCGGGAACCGCAGCACACCGGGAACAAGCCAGCGCAGTGTAGGCGTGAGCCTTTCCTATCTGCTCTATGATTTTGGCGCGCGCGCAGCCAATCTGGACTATGCGCGCCAGTTGCTGGCGGCGGCGAGTGCCACTCAGGACAGCACAGTACAAGCCCTGTTCCTGACGGTGGTGCAAGCTTATTACCAGACCCATGCTACGCAGGCGGCGTTCGAGGCGGCCGGTGTATCTGAACATGCCGCACAACAAAGTTTTGCGGCAGCAAAGGCGCGCTATCAGGCAGGCAGCGCCACCCCCGCCGATAAATTTGCCGCCCAGACCGCCTATTCGCAGGCCACGCTGAATCGCATGACGGCTGATGGCGCGATGAAAATCGCACGGGGTAATCTGGCCAATATACTGGGCCTCGATGCCCATCAGTCGGTTAATCTGGCCGCTCACCTGCCCGCCAGCCCTACAAAGGAAACCCCCGGAGATTTTGAGCAGAATATTGCCGTTTTAATCGAGCAGGCACGGCAGCACAGGCCGGATTTGCAAGCCGCCGCCGCGCTGGTCAAGGCCGCAGAATCCAGCACGGAGGCAGCGCGGGCAGCGGGCAAACCCTCGGTATCACTGGTCGCGGCGACCAGCCAGAACAACAGCGCGGGCATCAACACACACGGTTCGTCGCTGGGCGTCAGCCTGAGCGTACCGCTTTTTTCCGGTTACGCGCCGACTTACCGGATACGCGCAGCCGAAGCGCAGACGGAAACCCGCCAGGCTCAATTTGAACGTCTGCGTTTGCAGGTTGCGCTGGATGTCTGGACGGCATACCAAAACCTGATTACGGCGACACAAAACAGGCTCACCACGGCGGATCTACTCAGCAGCGCAGAACAGTCCGAACGCGTCGCGCTGGGTCGTTACAAGGCGGGCGCCGGCATTATGCTGGATGTGCTGAATGCACAAAATGCGCTGGCCAGCGCGCGCCAGCAAGGCGTACAGGCCAGCTTTAACTGGAACATCAGCCGCGCCGCACTCGCCCAGGCGATGGGCAGTCTGGATGCCGATTTCTTGCAGACGCTACCCGCCCGGACATCCGGGGGAAATGTCAGGAACACACACCAACCATGAAAAAATTACTGCATACGCCTCTCGTGCTGTCGCTGATCGCTGTTTTCCTGATTGCGGCAGGCTATGTCGCCTACCAGCAAATCAACCAGCCTACCCTCGAACAGCAATATCGTCTGCAAGCCGCAGAGCAAGGCGACATCAAGCTGACGGTTTCCGCCAATGGCACAATCAATCCGGTGACGCTGGTGAATGTCGGCACTCAGGTTTCCGGCACCGTCAAAAAGCTGTATGTGGATTTCAACAGCGCAGTCGACAAGGGACAGATACTGCTGGAACTGGATAACTCGCTGCTGGCCGCGCAACAAAAACAAAGCCTGGCCAATGTGCAGAGTGCGAACGCCTTACTGGAACTGGCGATGGCCAACGAGGCGCGCACCCGGAATTTATACGCTCAGGAATACGCCTCCCGCCTGGAACTGGACACGACCGTACAGGCCAGAAAGTCCGCCCAGGCGCAATTGCAACTGGCCCGTGCGACCGTGGAAAAAGACCGTGCCAACCTCGCCTACTCGGTGATACGTTCTCCCGTGTCCGGCGTGGTGGTGGATAGATCGGTGGATGTCGGACAAACCGTGGCCGCCAGTTTGCAGACACCGACACTGTTCAAAATCGCCCAGGATTTGTCCAAGATGCAGATAGACGCCAATTTTGCCGAAGCGGATATCGGTAATATCCGCATCGGTCAGGCCGCGCACTTCACTGTCGATGCTTTCCCGGACCGCAACTTTCAGGGCGTAGTCAAATTGATACGCATGAATCCGACCACGCTGCAAAACGTCGTCACTTACGATGTGGTGATTAATGTGAATAACCCGGAGCAGATATTACTGCCCGGCATGACGACTTATGTGAGTATCGCAGTGGCTGAACGCAAACAGGTATTGCTCGTTCCCAACGCCGCCCTGCGCTTCAAACCCGCCAATGAAGATAAAAAACAATATACAGATAATCAATCAGATAAGAAGGGTAGTTCGCGTTCATCCTCAACAAAGGGCGCGAAGAATAACGCCGGACACGAAGGTTATTCCGGCAAGGTTTATGTGCTGAAAAACGGCGAACTCCTGCCTGTCAAAGTAAGGCTGGGCATCACTGACAACCGCAATACCGAGATTCTCGCGGGTGAGCTCAAGGCGGGCGACCAGGTGGTAACCGGAGAAACACAGCCCGACGGCAACGTACAAGGCAGCAGCTCACAGCCGCTGCGCATGAGAATGTTCTGATGAGCGTGATACGCATCGAAGGCCTGAGCAAGTCCTATCAGACTTCCGCCGGTCTGTTTCCGGCTTTGAAAGACGTGAATCTGACCATAAAAGCGGGCGAATTCGTCGCCATCATGGGGCCTTCCGGATCGGGCAAATCTACTTTCATGAACATACTCGGCTGTCTGGATGCGCCGACTATCGGTAGCTATGTTCTGGATGGCCGCCCGGTGGCGTCACTTGATCGTGACGAACTGGCCCTGCTGCGCAATCACACCATCGGTTTCGTATTTCAGGGCTTTAATCTGCTGCAACGCATGTCGTTGCGTGACAATGTCGCCCTGCCGCTTATTTATTCCGGAGTCGAACTGACTGAACGTCAAGGTCGCGCCGATGAGATGCTATCCAAGGTGGGTTTGAGCGACAAGGCGGACTCGCTGCCCAACCAGATTTCCGGCGGACAGCAACAACGCGTGGCAATTGCCCGCGCGCTAGTGAATAAGCCGCGTCTGTTGCTGGCGGATGAGCCTACGGGCAACCTCGACAGCCGCACCGGTGAGGAGATCATGGCGCTGTTCGACGCGTTGAACTTAGAAGGCATCACCATTGTGCTGGTCACGCATGAAGCCGACATCGCGCGACACGCTAAACGTCAGGTGCACTTTCACGACGGGCGTATCGTTAGCGATGAACCGGTACGAGAGGTAGCAGCATGACGCTCGCGATGCTGGGCGAAGCGTGGCGTGCGATGGGCGCCAATCGCATGCGCACCATACTGACCATGCTGGGCATGGTGATCGGCGTCGGCGCGGTGGTATTGATGATGGCCATCGGCCAGGGTGCGCAATACGCGATCAATCAAACTATCAGCGCGATGGGCAGCAATCTGTTCATTCTGCTCTCCGGCAGCACGTCTGCGGGCGGGGTGCGCTCCGGTCACGGCGGAGGCTATACGCTGACGATCAGCGATGCGGATGCCATCGCCGAACTGCCCGGCATACAAGCCGCCGCGCCGATACACCCCGGCAGCGCACAAGTGGTCTATGGGCCGAACAACTGGAATACCTCGGTAATCGGCAGCACGCCGGCCTATCTGGATGCGCGCGCCTGGCCGGTGGTGAGCGGCTCAGCCTTCACCGCCTCAGACGTGCGTTCAGCCACGCGCGTCGCATTAATAGGCCAGACGACGGCGCAAAATTTGTTCGGCGACGAAGACCCGGTCGGCAAAACTATGCGCATCCGGCAAAGTCCCTTCGTGGTACTCGGCGTATTAGGCATAAAAGGCCAGGGCATGGATGGGCGCGATCAGGATGACTCCATCATCATCCCGATCACCACTGCGCAGCGCAACGTTTTCGGCACACAGTTTCCGGGATCGGTGCGCATGGTCATGGTGCAGACCACCACGCAGGAAATCATGCCGGAAGCGGAGCAATCCATGACCGCATTGCTGCGTCAGCGGCACCGCATCCGCGAGGGACAGGATTCCGATTTCTCGCTGCGCAACCTCACCGCCGTGGCGGATTCCGCCGCCGAAAGCACGCGTGTCATGTCGCTGTTGCTGGGCGCCATCGCCTCGGTTTCACTGTTGGTCGGCGGCATAGGCATCATGAACATCATGCTAGTTTCCGTCACCGAGCGCACCCGCGAGATCGGCATACGCATGGCCATAGGCGCACGCGAGCGCGACATCCTGCTGCAATTTTTGCTGGAAGCCATCATCATTTCGGTGGTGGGTTGTTTCATCGGACTGTTGCTGGGCATAGGCGGCGCCCTGCTGACCTATAGTCTGACGGGCACAATGGTGATCATCTCGGGCAGCTCGGTGCTGGTGGCGTTCGGCGTTGCGGCGACAGTGGGTATCTTCTTCGGCTACTATCCGGCCCGCAAGGCCGCAATGCTTGATCCCATCGAGGCATTGCGTTACCAGTAAACTGCTTAAGTATGCTGTTGTTAAAAAGACGTTTTTTAGCTTGCATGGAGCATGCGTCCTGGTCGATTGTCGCTTACAGGAAGAAACGCGGCAGTGAGGCAACTTGCTATTCCAACCCGGGGAGGAAATATGAAAAATAAAAAAGCAGCAGCATCGGCTGAAAATTCCGGCGAGGTCATTGCGGATGCCAAGGAAACCAACGCAGTTGAGCAGTATTGGCATTCCGCCGAACAGACAAAGCTGCGCAATCCGCCGAAGAATTACAAGTACATCGAGGAAATTGCGCACCTGCAATTCGAACTCATCAAGCTGCAAGAGTGGGTGCGACTTCAGGGCCTGAAAGTGGTCGTTATTTTCGAGGGGCGGGATGCCGCAGGCAAGGGGGGCGTGATCAAGCGCATCACGGAAAGTTTGAATCCGCGTATTTGTCGTGTCGCGGCTTTAAGTTCACCCACGGAAAGAGAACGCGGGCAGTGGTACTTTCAGCGCTATGTTTCTCATCTGCCAGCCCGTGGTGAGATCGTGCTATTCGACCGCAGTTGGTACAACCGCGCAGGAGTAGAACGCGTAATGGGGTTTTGCACCGAGGAGGAGTATGAAGAGTTTCTACGCGCCGCCCCCGTTTTCGAGGAAATGCTGGTTCGTTCCGGTATTTTTGTAATCAAGTATTGGTTTTCAGTGGGTGATGATGAGCAGGAGAGGCGATTCCAGGAACGGATGCGCAGCCCGATCAAACGCTGGAAATTGAGCACGATGGACATCGAGTCGCGTAAGCATTGGGTCGAATACTCACAGGCAAAAGACATCATGTTCGCCAGGACCGACACCCCGCTCACGCCATGGTACGTGGTGAATGCAGACGATAAAAAGAAGGCCAGACTGAATTGCATCGCTCATTTATTGCAGCAAGTCCCCTATACTGATCTGAAACCTGTCGAACTCGAATTACCTGAACGTCAGCCCGACACCGGTTACAAGCGCCCGAAAATTTCCACACAAAATTTTGTGCCCAAAGTGTATTAGCGATTGCAACAGGAGTGCCACCCTAATTTTTTGAAAGGATATGCCATGACCACAAATACCACCGCCGACAGCACAGATGACTACAGCAGCAATGATAGACGCACCCATAACCATCTACGCAGTTGTTTTGAAACAGCCTGCCTCATTACAGCTCCTTTCCTCGATAAGCAGCAGGGACTATCAGGTATGCCCCTGAAATTATCTGCACTTCAAGCCTTGCGTGATCACTACCCGAAGCTGACACAACAGGATATCGCCATCCTCTTTTCAACCGTGCAAAATTATCACGGTGTTCGTTCGAGAATCTGATTCCACCCAGGAGTTTACGAAAAAACGGCTGCCCGGGTTGGGCAGCCGTTTATGCCATTAGGGTGATTTAGTCATCGTGATCTTTATCATGCTTGCGGTCATGGTCGCGATCGCGATCGTGATGTTCCTTCTTGTTTTCATCGCGATGGCGCTTGACCGTGCTTACCTTTACCGGAGCAGGCTGAACTTGTTGTGGCGCAGCCGAACTGCTGCCGATAGCCGCGCCGGTTCCGCCGCCGATGGCCGCGCCGAGTATCGCACCACTTTGCCCACCCATGCTGTGACCTACAGCCGCACCGGCTGCCCCGCCCAATGCGCCGCCGAGCACCGCGCCGCCATCTACTGCATAGGCGCTCGTAGTCGCCGAAAGTAACAAAACGATAGCCAAGGTTTGTTTCATATTGTCTCCTGAGTGTATGAGTTGCCGTAATTTGCGGCATTGCTTAGTCAACGGTTACGCGAATTTAGTTCCTAAACGTATTTGTCGGGAATCTTTCTATCATGCTATCCTCGGACACCTTACAAGAAATCCAAACAGATATGTCCGTTTCCATCAAGACAGCACAAGAAATCGAAAAAATGCGCATCGCAGGCCGACTGACCAGCGAAGTGCTTGATTACATAACTCCCTTTGTCAAAGCCGGTATCACCACCAATGAGCTGGACCAGCTGTGCCATGACCTCATCGTCAATGTACAACAGGCCATTCCCGCCCCGCTCAACTACGCGCCCGGAGGCCACAAGCCCTACCCAAAATCCATCTGTTCATCGATCAATCATCAGATTTGTCACGGCGTACCGAGTGACAAGGTGCTGAAGAACGGCGACATCGTCAATCTGGACATCACGGTCATCAAGGACGGGTATCACGGCGACAGCAGCCGCATGTTTTACGTGGGCGAACCCTCTATTCAGGCCAAACGCTTATGCGAGACGACCTATCAGTCATTGTGGCGCGGCATCCGTACAGTCAAGGCCGGTTCCTATCTGGGCGATATCGGCCATGCAATCCAGAGTTTCGTCGAGCCGCTGGGCTATAGCGTGGTACGCGAATTTTGCGGCCACGGCATAGGCGCAAAATTCCATGAAGAGCCGCAAGTGCTGCATTACGGCCGTCCAAAAACGGGCTTGAGACTGGAAGCCGGGATGATTTTCACCATAGAACCGATGATCAATGCCGGAAAAAAAGACATCAAGCAACTGGGCGACGGCTGGACCGTCGTAACCCGCGACCACAGCCTGTCCGCGCAATACGAACACACCCTGCTGGTCACCGAAACCGGCTTCGAAGTGCTAACCGTATCCGCCGGCTGCCCCGCTCCGACACCGTTGTAAGATAACGCGCGGAGAACGCGGAGAAATTCAAAACCATTTAAAAAGCTGAATTAGCTTCAATGGGCAAATGTTTTTTGTGAGAGATTGTTATCGCATGTTGTTTTCTCCGCGTCCTCCGCGCCTCCGCGTGAGACTGCTTTTTGCTGAATTAGCTTCAATGGGCAAATGTTTAGAGTTTGTTTTCTCCGCGTTCTCCGCGCCTGTGCGTGAGACTGCTTTTTCAGGTTAATAATCATGCCGGACGCACCGATTCCTCAAGGTTCTGATATTCCCGCACTGCGTGCAGCATTGCGCCGCGACCGTCTGGCTCTAGAGCAAAAATTTCTGCAACAGCCCAAGGCGGCGCGGCTGCTCAGCGCGCACAGCAAGCTGATAGATCGTTATTTGCGCCATATCTGGCAGCAACTCGCCTTGCCTGACAACGCCGCGCTCATCGCAGTCGGCGGCTACGGTCGCGGTGAATTGTATCCAAAATCGGATATTGATCTGCTGATACTGCTGGATGGCGAAGCTGATGCCACCTTGCAGCACAAGCTGCACGAATTGATCGCCCTGCTGTGGGACATCGGCATGGAAGTGGGTCACAGCATCCGCAGCGTGGCGGAATGCTTAAACGAAGCCGCTGATATCACGGTGCAGACCAATTTGCTGGAGGCTCGCCTGCTGTGTGGCAATACACTGCTTTTTGACGAACTGGGGGTCGCCATACGCGATCAGCTGAATCCGCGCGATTTTTTCCTTGCCAAACTGCACGAGCAGCAACAGCGTCACAACCGGTTTGATGATGCCGACTTTAATCTTGAACCCAATATCAAGGAGAGTCCGGGCGGCTTGCGCGATCTGCAAACCGTTACCTGGATCAGTCGCGCGGCGGGACTGGGCACGCACTGGACAGAGCTTGCCGAAGCCGGATTGATCACGACGACCGAGGCGCGCCAGATCGCACGCCACGACAGCCTGCTGCAAACACTGCGCACCCGGCTTCATTATCTCGCCCATCGTCGCGAAGACCGCCTGCTGTTCGACTTTCAAACCGCGCTGGCCGAACAAATGGGCATCGCTCCTTCTGCCAATCGGCGCGCCAGCGAACATTTGATGCAGCGTTATTACCGCACCAAACTCGCGGTGCGCCAGTTCAACACCATCTTGCTGCAAAATCTGCACGACCACCTGTTTCAGGAAGCGCCGCCGCAACACACGCTGAACGCACGATTTCGCGTCATCGGCAGCCTGCTGGAGATACGCGATGAGCAATTGTTCGAGCATACGCCGGAGGCGATATTTGAGCTCTTTCTAATCCTGCAACAGCACGCTGAACTGACGGATATTACCGCCCTGACCTTGCGCGCCTTGTGGCGTGCGCAATTGCACATAGGCGCGTCATTCCGTCGCAATCCGCGCAACCGCGCGCGTTTCATGGAAATCCTGCGCCAGCCGCAGGGCGTCACACACGCGCTGCGCCGCATGCACCAGTATGGCATTCTGGGACGCTACCTGCCCGCCTTCGGGCGCATCGTCGGGCAGATGCAGCACGACCTGTTCCACGTCTATACGGTGGACAAGCACATCATGATGGTGGTGCGTAATTTGCGCCGTTTCGCCTTGAGCAAACACGCACATGAACTGCCGCTATGCAACAAACTGATGGGTGAATTTGCCCGCCCCGAAGTGCTGTACATCGCCGGACTGTTCCACGACATCGCCAAGGGACGCGGCGGCGATCATGCGCTGCTGGGTAAAAAGGATGCTCGCCTGTTCTGCACACACCATCAGCTGAGCCGCGACGACAGCGACCTGGTAGTCTGGCTGGTCGAACAGCATCTCACCCTGTCCGCCACCGCACAAAAGCAGGATCTGGCCGATCCGGAAGTAATCGCCGCTTTCGCAGACAAAATCAGGAATGAGCGCTATCTGGTAGCGCTGTATTTGCTGACCGTTGCCGATGTGCAAGGCACCAGCCCCAAGGTCTGGAATGCCTGGAAAGGCAAACTGATGGAAGACCTGTTCCAGTTGACGCGCCGCTATATGAAAGAAGGCGTGGCCGCCAATCGTCTGGACGAAATACGCGAACAAGCCGCAGCCACGCTGAATTTATATGCCATCGCGCCGGAATCCTACCGCCTGCTTTGGGCGCAGCTCGATGACAGCTATTTTCTGGATCACGAAGCGCAGGAAATCGCCTGGCATACCCGCTTGCTGGCTTTCAGGGTCAATGCCGCTACCGCCATCGTAAAGACCCGTCTGAGCCGGGCGGATACCGGTTTGCAGGTGATGGTGTATTGCCCGGATCAACGCTGGCTATTCGCCTACATTTGTGAATTTTTCTCACGCATGCAATACACCATCGTTGATGCCAAGATACACACCACACAACATGGTTACGCACTGAACAGCTTTCAAGTCATGGAAATCACCCGCAGCGACATGGCCTACCGCGACCTGATGAACTACATCGAATTCGAACTCACCCAAAAAATCATGCAGGGTATCAAGGTCGGCGCCATCACCACCGGTCGGGTAAGCCGTCAGCTCAAGCACTTTCCGATCAATACCAAAGTCAATATCGAACGTGACCGCCATGGCATGTACGTGCTGTCGCTAATCTCCGGCGACCGCCCGGGGCTGCTGGCGCGCATCGCGCAAATTCTCGACCAGCATGGCATACGACTGCACCGCTCCAAGATCAACACACTGGGCAGCCGTGCCGAAGATGTATTCTGGATCAGCGGTGCGATGCTGGCCCGCCCGGAAGAAACCAGTGCATTCCTCAACGAATTGCTGGAAAAAATTTAACGCTGTCAGGAATCAGTGCGCGTACTGTATGACGGTGCGTCCGTGCGACTTGCCTTGCAGCATTTGAGCACATATTTCCGGCAATCGCGCTAAGGGTACGCAATGCGTCGTCTGAGCCAACTGCCTGGGATATAAATCCGTACCCAATCGCCGCCAGATTTCGCGTCGCAGCGGCATCGCGGTCGCGGCAGAATCAATCCCGATCAGGCGCACGCCGCGCAAAATGAAAGGCATCACGGTGGTGTGCAGTTCGATACCGCCCGCGTTGCCGAAGCTGGCAATCGCACCATTCTGTTGCATGCTGCGCGTCAGCCAGGCCAGCGTCTCGCCGCCCACCGCATCCAGCGCGCCGGCCCACAGCGCCTTTTCCAGCGGCCGCGTACCCATCAGCAGATCATTGCGCGACAGGATTTCGGCCGCCCCCAGCGATTTCAGGTATTCATGCTCGCTATCCTTACCCGTCAGTGCGACGATGTGATAGCCCAACTGCGACAGCATCTGTATCGCCAGACTCGCCACCCCGCCGCTCGCTCCGGTGACAATTATTTTTCCACTCTCGGGGCGCAATTCGTTTTGTTCCAGCCTGTGTATAGACAGCGCGGCTGTAAAACCCGCCGTACCCAGCGCCATCGTATCCAATAGCGTCAAGCCTTGCGGCAGCGGCACGACCCAATCGGCGGGCACGCGCACGTACTCGGCGAAACCGCCGTCATGCGCCACGCCCATCTCGTAGCCGGTAACCAGCACCTCATCGCCCGGTTTGAAGCGCGCGTCCGTCGAAATTTCCACCACCCCTGACACATCCACCCCGCCGACACAGGGGAAGCGACGTATCACTTTTCCCGCGCCGGTTGCGGCCAACGCGTCCTTGTAATTCACGCTGGAATAATGCGACTTGATGACCACTGCGCCGGGGTCGAGGTCATCCAGCGTCATCTCGACAAAGCGTCCGGCGGATGATCCGTTTTCCTCATAAATACGGTAGGCGCGAAAATGCTCTGTCATCACATCCAAGCCTCACTCAATGCTTCGGCCTGTTTCAAAACCAGATCAACCGCCTTTGCTTCCAAGTCAGGCGGGTATTTGTGGCGTTTCAGGATAAGTTTAATTTGGGCCCTCATCTTGGCTCGCACAGTTTCACGCACTGACCAATCGACTGAGAGATTGTTGCGCAGGAAGTTGTTAAGCTGCCGAGCGATCTCTTTCAAGACAGAATCGCCCAACTCGCGCACTGATGATTCGTTTGTTTGGTGAACCACGTTTTAATGAGCCGCCAACGGGTGGAAAAATCGGCATCGTCGGGTGGCAATGTCCAAATGCAATGCAAATGATCGGGCATAACAACGAAGGCGTTGATTTCGAAGGGGCGCGTTTTGCGCACAGTACGAAACGCTACGCGCAAGAGTTCCACTGCTGCTGCAGCGGCAGCGGCAGCAGCAGCAGCAGCAGCAGCAGCAGCAGCAGCAAAAATGGGACGCCGTTCTTGCATCACAACGGTGAAGAAGAACGAGCCGCCGTAAGTAAATGCGCGTCGATATTGCATAGTGTGGTTGCCGGGTTACGCTGCGCTAACCCGACCTACGGAGGGGCTCTCAGAGCAGATAGATCATTTTGCATCATTGGGTTTTTCCAGCGCGATAAATGTCACATATTCGCTCATCACATCTAGCGCCAAAGTTTTGCCTGACTGCAATGCCGCCAGATGTTCAGGAGATAGCCGGAACAGTTCCCCGCCCCAGCGTTTGCCGAACGGCAATTCGGTTTCTTCCGGCTCGAAAGTACCCTCGACGATAGCAATGTATTCGTCAGCCATGTTCTACTCCTTTGGTTGCCCGCTTCCTTTATCGGCACTGTTCAAGCGACATCCCCTCGCAGCATGGCAATGACCGCATCCCGCACTTGCTGAAAATACGTTGCATGTAAAACACCCGCCGGTGCGGCAAATAGGCTGTCATTAGCAGTAAAGAGCTTGCCCGGACGGGCATAGCTGATGCGTTGCAGGCTGCCTTGTATGAAGGCGGATTCGTTCAGTTCGATTGCCAGCGGATCGGCAAACGGGTTGCTGGTGATTTGGCAAAGTATCCAGTCGCCGCGCCCAGCATCTGCCAGTATCAGCGCAGGGCGGAATTTTTGCGCGGTGAGGTCGGAAAACGGGAAGGGAACAACGATTACTTGCCCGGCTGCAAATGCGCCCATGCCGCATCCTCCTCCGGTTTGAGCCAATCATCTGAAAGCGCAGGCTGTGCCAACAAGGCAGTTTCGTTTCCCTCATCCAGAAAAATCACCAATGCCTGGCGCGGCGCATCTACACGAACCGGCTCGGTGTAATGGATATGACCTTGCGGGTCTATAGTGGCTCTAATGGCGTGCATCATGTTTGTCTCCTGATTTCATTTCACATAGCATAACCCAGTCTCCTCAGTCTTGCCCGTATCACCTCATCCAGCTCGGCACCCTTCGCCATTTGCCCGGAAAGTTTTGTGGTCAGCATCGCCATCTTGTCGGCGAAGACTTCATCGTCATCTTCGACTTCTTACGCACCGACATAGCGACCGGGAGTGAGAACATAGCCGTGCTCGGCAATCGTGCTCAGCTTCACCTAGGCACAGAATCCCGGCTCATCGGCGTAGGTGGGGTTAGCGGTATCATCGCGTAACCCAACATTGCTATGATCTCGAACACTGCTTTTCGGGTTACGCCCTTGAGGACTAAGCCGACCTACTGGTTCTGAATTGCGCCACGCATGAACTGCTAGTGCGATTTTCTCGATGTCAGCATCATCAAATACGCGATTTACCCTGCCTTCCATGCGCCCCAGCTTGCGGGCATCAGTGAACAGGAATTCACCTTTACGGTTACGCCCGTTCTTGCTTTTGTCTTTGGTCAAAAACCACAGGCAAGCCGGAATCTGCGTATTGAAGAATAGTTGTGGCGACAGGGCGACCATGATTTCCACCACATCGGCATTGACCATTGCACGGCGAATGCGGCCTTGAGTTCTACTCTTCGCTCGTCGAATGAATCGGAAATGTACTTCAGAAAAATGAGGCCGAGCACGACGTGCTTGTACTCAGCGGCATCCATGTTGGAGCGCAGTTTATTAGCCGCTGCCCACAGCGTTTTTTGTATGTCTTGGTTCATCCTTTACAAATCCAGCAACACGCGTCCCGGAAACTCCAGCGCTTCCTTGATCGCCCCCAGGAATTGTACTGCTTCGCGACCGTCGATGATGCGGTGATCGTAGGAGACGGCCAGGTAGTTGATCGGGCGGATCACGATGGCTCCGTTTTCCACCACCGCGCGGTCCTTGGTGGCATGGATGCCGAGGATGGCGCTTTGCGGCGGGTTGATGATGGGGGTGGAGAGCATGGAGCCGAACACGCCGCCATTGGAAATCGAGAAGGTGCCACCGGTCAGCTCTTCCATGGTCAGCTTGCCAACCTTGGCGCGCGCGCCGAAATCGGCGATCTGTTTTTCGATGTCGGCAAACGACAACTTGTCGGCATCGCGGATGATGGGCACGACCAGTCCGCGCTCGCTGCCTATGGCCACACCGATGTCGAAATAGCCGTGATAGATGATGTCGGTGCCATCCACCGAGGCGTTGACGATGGGGAAACGCTGCAAGGCCTGTACGGCCGCCTTGACGAAGAAGCAGGAGAAGCCCAGTTTGATGCCGTGTTTCTTCTCGAAGGCATCCTTGTAACGGTTGCGCAAATCCATCACCGGCTGCATGTTCACTTCGTTGAAGGTGGTGAGTATCGCGGCATTCTGTTGCGACTGCAGCAGGCGTTCGGCGATGCGCTGGCGGATGCGCGTCATCGGCACACGCTGTTCCGGGCGGTTGCCGGATGGCGCAATGGCCGGTACCTCCTGAGATGCCGGACCGGGTGATACCTGTTGCATCGCATTGAGCACGTCTTCCCGGGTGACGCGCCCGCTACGCCCGCTGCCTTGCACCGCATCGGTATCCACATCCAGCTCATGCGCGAGTTTACGCACCGAGGGCGGCACGGCATGCAACACCTCTTTTGCCGGAGCGACCTGCACCACTACTGCATCGGTGTCGATCAGCGCAATCAGCTCTTCGCTGGCTACCTTTTCGCCGTTACCCCTGATGATGCGGGTCAGAACGCCGCTTTTCGAGGCGGGCAGTTCCAGCACCACCTTGTCGGTTTCGACGTCGATCAAATTTTCCCCTTCCATTACCTGTTCGCCGACTTGTTTATGCCAGGTCAGCAAAGTTGCCTCAGATACGGATTCGGAGAGTTGCGGCACTTTGACTTCAATGATGCTCATGGCGAGAGGCTCCTGGATTATTCTTTACATCGAGATCGGGACGGAACGCGGCTTCGATCACCGCCTTCTGTTGTTCGTTATGCACCGCCAGATAACCGGCGGCCGGTGCGGCTGATGAAGGACGCAGCGCATAACCCAGGCGCATGCCCTTGCGGAAATGGCGCGTGAAATAATGCTGGATGCGATGCCACGCGCCCTGATTCCCCGGCTCTTCCTGACACCAGAGGAATTCTGTCGCATTCGGATAAGCCACCAGCTGTGCCGCGAAATCCGCATGCGGGAAGGGATAGAGCTGTTCGATACGTATAATCGCCATATCGTCTCTCCCCTTGTCGCGGCGCGCGTTGAGCAGTTCGTAATAAATCTTGCCGCTGCACGCGATAATGCGACGCACACGGCCCGCATCCAGTTCGTCCACTTCCGCGATCACCGGACGGAATCCGCCCCCGGTAAAATCGCTCAGCGGCGAAGCCGCTTCCTTGCTGCGCAGCAGGCTTTTCGGGGTGAACACGATCAGCGGGTGGCGGGTGGGACGCAACATCTGGCGGCGCAACAAGTGGAACATTTGCGCCGGGGTCGAAGGAATGCAGACCTGAATATTGTAATCGGCGCACAGTTGCAAATAGCGTTCGATGCGCCCCGAGGAATGCTCGGCCCCCTGCCCCTCATAGCCGTGTGGCAACAGCATTACCAGGCCGCACAACCTGCCCCACTTCGCCTCGCCTGAAGCGATAAACTGGTCGATTACCACTTGTGCGCCATTGGCAAAATCGCCGAACTGCGCTTCCCACAACACCAGCGAATTCGGTTCGGCGGTGGCGTAACCATATTCAAACCCCAGCACCGCCTCTTCGGACAGCAGCGTATCGTTCACCGCGAAATCCGCCTGATCGGGTGCCAGATGTTGCAGCGGGATGTACACGCCTTCGTGCCATTCCACGCGATTCTGGTCATGCCAGGCGGCATGGCGATGAAAGAACGTGCCGCGTTTGACATCCTGCCCGCTCAGACGCACCGGATAGCCCTCGGTCAACAGCGTGGCATAGGCCAGATTTTCTGCCATCCCCCAGTCCAGCGGCAATTCGCCGCGTGCCATGGCAATGCGGTCTTCGATAATTTTCTGCACGCGCGAATGCAATACGAAATTTTTCGAGTCGCCGCCTAGCGACGGCATGCCTGCCTGAACCTTGCCCGGCACGGTCGTCAGTGGTACCGCCAGATGTTGCAACCGATCCAGCGGAACCGAGGTATCTACCGGAACAGTCCAGTCAGTGCCGCGTTTGAACGGCGCCCATACACTCTGCGCTCGCACTTCCTGACGCGCCTTGCCGCCATTCTCCAAGGCAGGCTGTATCGAGTTATGCCCCTCGTCCATCGCCTGACGGTAATTCACGATCATCTCTTCGGCTTCCCCGGCGTTAATCACGCCTTCGTCCAGCAGACGCTGCGCATAGAGCGCGCGCGTTCCCGGATGCTGGCGAATATGGCGGTACATAAAGGGTTGCGTGACCAGCGGCTCATCCTGCTCGTTATGTCCCAGCTTGCGGAAACACACCAGATCGATCACCACATCCCGTTGAAACTGCATGCGGTAATCCAGCGCGATTTCAGTGATCAGCATCACGGCATCAGGATCATCCGCATTGACATGGAATATGGGCGCATCGATCATCTTCGCCACATCGCTGCAATACTGGCTGGAGCGCATGTCGCGCTTGTCCGAAACGGTAAAGCCGATCTGATTGTTATTGATAATGTGCAACGTGCCGCCGGTATGAAATCCGCGCGTTTGCGACATGTTCAGCGTTTCCATCACCACACCTTGACCTGCGAATGCCGCATCGCCATGCATCAGTATCGGTATAACTTTGCTGCCATCTCTATCCTTCAGGCGATGCTGGCGCGCCCGCACCGAGCCTTCCACCACCGGATTGACGATTTCCAGATGCGAGGGATTGAAGGCCAGGGCAACATGCAATTTTCCGCCCGGTGTCTGGATATTGGCCGAGAATCCCTGATGATATTTCACATCGCCGGAAGTGAGATCTTCCGCGTGTATACCCTCGAATTCGGCGAACAGCATGCGCGGCTGTTTACCCAGTATGTTCACCAGCACATTCAATCGTCCGCGATGCGCCATGCCGATTACGGCCTCCTTCACGCCCTGCTCACCCGCACGCTGCAACAGGTGATCGAGCAACGGGATCAGGGTTTCGCCGCCTTCCAGCGAGAAACGTTTTTGTCCGACATACTTGGTATGCAGATAACGCTCCAGCGTCTCCGCAGCGGTGAGGCGCCCGAGGATACGGCGGCGCTGCGCGGCGTTATATCCGGAGACACCGCGCACCCCCTCCAGCCTGTCCTGTATCCAGCGTTTTTGCGGCACATCGCTGATGTACATGTATTCCGCGCCTATGCTCCCGCAGTAAGTCTGCCGCAACAAGCGCATGATTTCGCGCAGCGTCAGACGTGCCGCTGACACCAGCGAACCCGTCTCATAGGTGGTATCCATATCGGCTTCAGCGAAGCCGTAATACACCGGGTCAAGCTCAGGAATAACCGGTTTGACATGCCGGTTGAGGGGGTCAAGATTGGCGACACGCACCCCCAGAAAGCGATGCGCATTGATCAGTTGCAGTACTTTGACCTGCTTGCGTTCATGATCCGCATCAGGCGCGACCATTGCATTCGGCAAAGCCTCGAACGCGCGCTGAACCGGGCTGTGCGCCTGTTCGTGCGCGCTGTTATTCCAGGCCGGAAAGGCATCGAAATAGCTACGCCATTCGTCTGTTACGCTATTTCGATCAAGCAGATACTGCTCGTAAATGCCTTCAACAAAAGGCGCGGCGAACAACAATGAGTTGTCCTGCATCATCTTGAGAAAATGTGCGTGTTCGTTCACCGTTCGTCCAGGGGCGGGTAGTCGCGCCGTTTAGCGCCGACATAGAGTTGACGAGGCCTGCTGATCTTGCGGTCAGTCGCGGACATCATTTCTTTCCACTGCGAAATCCAGCCTATGCTGCGTGCCACGGCGAAGATGACCGTGAACATATTGGTCGGAATACCGATCGCACGCAACACGATACCCGAATAAAAGTCCACGTTCGGATACAGCCTTCTTTCTATGAAGTAGGGGTCATTCAGGGCGATTTTTTCCAGTTCTATCGCCAGCTTGAACAATTTATCGTTTTCCAGCCCTTGTTCTTTCAGCACTTCGTGACAAGTCTCACGCATCACCGCAGCACGCGGGTCCATGTTCTTGTAAACCCGATGACCGAAGCCCATCAGACGGTATTTTTTGTCCTTCACGCCCTGCACATATTCCGCCACCCGCGACACATCACCGATTTCCTCCAGCATATTCAGCGCGGCCTCGTTGGCTCCGCCGTGTGCCGGTCCCCAAAGGGCGGCAATACCTGAAGCGACACAGGCAAACGGATTCGCGCCACTCGATCCGGCCAGGCGCACGGTCGAAGTGGACGCGTTCTGTTCGTGATCTGCATGCAGGATAAAAATGCGCTCCAGCGCCCGCACCAGTACCGGATTGGGCACATAGTCCTCGGCGGGCGTGGCGAACATCATGTACAAAAAGTTCTCCACATAGCTGAATTTGTTGGCCGGATACATAAAGGGATAACCGTTATGGTATTTGTAGGCCATCGCGGCTATGGTCGGCACCTTGCCCAGCAGGCGCATCGCGGCCAGATCGCGGTGTTCCGGATTGTTAATATCAAGCGAATCGTGATAGAACGCCGACAGTGCGCCAACCACGCCGACCATGACCGCCATCGGATGCGCATCCCGGCGAAAGCCGTTCAGAAAGCGCGCCAACTGATCATGCACCATGGAATGCGACTTCATTTTGTGTTCGAATTCGGATTTTTGCTCGGCGGTCGGCATCTGACCATTCAGCAGCAGATAACAGACTTCCAGAAAATCCGATTTTTCCGCCAGCTGTTCGATCGGATAACCACGGTAATACAGCAGACCGGCGTCGCCGTCGATAAAGGTGATTTCGGAGGTGCAGCTTGCCGTGGAGAAAAAAGCCGGATCATAGGTAAACAGGCCCACTTTCCCCAGTTCATGAATATCAATAACATCCGGCCCTAAGGTACCGGATATAATCGGTAATTCAATCTGGCGACCATCATCCAAAGTGAGCGTTGCGATACGTTTTTTCTGGCTAAGTTCTTTTTCCATCCGATTTCCCATCCTGATATTATTTATGCCGCGTTAATTTTTTCCAGCAACGCGGCCTGTTCATCCGACACGGCATCCTGCCTGCCTGCAATCATATCCCAGAGCGGATTGTCCGGCATATCCAGAAACTCTTCAAATATTTGCCGTTCTTTCTCTGATAACCGGGTGTAATTCGTATCAACAAAGCGCCCCAGCACGATATCCAGCTCCAACAAACCGCGCCTGCAGCGCCAGCGCACTCGTTGCAATAGTTCAGTCCTCATCCCTCAGTCCTCGTTTTTCAAACCATGCGCTTGATCATCAAATCTTTGATACGGCCAATCGCCTCGGTCGGATTCAACTCCTTAGGGCAGACATCCACGCAATTCATGATGGTGTGGCAACGGAACAGCCGATACGGATCTTCCAGATCATCCAGGCGCTCGCTGGTGGCCTGATCACGGGTATCGGCAATGAAACGGTAGGCCTGCAACAAACCTGCCGGGCCGACGAACTTATCCGGATTCCACCAGAATGACGGGCAGGCCGTGGTGCAGCATCCGCACAATATACACTCATACAAACCATTCAGATGCGCACGCTGAGCTGGAGACTGCACGCGCTCTGTTTCCGGTGGCGGGTCATTATTAATCAGGTACGGCTTGATCGAATGGTATTGCTTGAAGAACTGCGTCATGTCCACGATCAAGTCGCGTATTACCGGCAATCCGGGCAGCGGACGCAACTCCACGGGTTCCTTCAGCGTAGAAAGCGGCGTGATACACGCCAAACCGTTGCGCCCGTTGATATTCATCGCATCCGAACCGCACACCCCTTCCCGGCAAGATTTGCGCAGGCTGAGACTGTCGTCCTGCTCCTTCAACAATACCAGCGCATCGAGCAACATCTTGCCGGTCGGCTCTACGTTAAGCTCGTAGTTCTGCATGCGCGGCGCAGCATCGATTTCCGGATTGTAACGATAAATTCTGAATTTCATAATTTCATCCTAAAGCTAGTAGCCAGTAGCACATAGCTTGCAGCGGAACCGGGTTGGCTAGCCGCTACAGACTACAAGCTAGTAACTTAGTAGACCCTCGCCTTGAGCGGGAACGAATCCACCGTCAGCGGTTTCAGGCGTACCGGCTTGTAATCGAGTCTGCTTCCTTCACTGAAATACAGGCTGTGTTTGAGCCAATTCACATCATCTCTATCCTGAAAGTCATCGCGTGCGTGCGCGCCACGGCTCTCTTTTCTGGCCTCAGCGGCGATCATCGTCGCCTGCGCGACTTCGATCAGATTATCCAGCTCCAGCGCCTCGATGCGCGCGGTATTGAACACACGGCTCTTGTCTTGAATTTCAGTGTGCGCGACGCGTTCGGCGATCTGTTTGATTTGTGTCACCCCTTCCGCGAGCAAGTCCGGGAAGCGGAATACACCGCAATGCTTCTGCATAGTTTTGCGCATCGCATCGCCGACCCCGGAGACGCGTTCGCCATTTTTCTGATTCTCCAGCCTGTCCAGTCGGGCCAGCGGTCGATCTGCGGCATCACCGGGCAGCGGCTTGGGATGCGGGTTGCTTTTCAGATCTTCGATGATTTGCCGTCCGGCTTCCCGCCCGAACACCAGCAAATCCAGCAACGAATTACAGCCCAGACGATTGGCGCCGTGCACCGATACGCAGGCGCATTCACCCACCGCATACAGGCCGTGTACGACTTCGTCCGGCCCGGTCTTATAGGGCGCGACGACCTGACCGTGGTAATTGGTCGGGATGCCGCCCATCATGTAATGCGCGGTCGGCACGACCGGAATAGGGTTTTTGGCCGGATCGACATGGGCGAATTTGAGCGCGATTTCGCGTATGCCCGGCAGACGCTGTTTAATCACATCGTCGCCCAGATGATCCAGCTTGAGCATGAGATGATCGCCTAGCGGCCCGCAGCCTCTCCCCTCGTTAATCTCTATCGTCATGGCGCGTGACACGACATCGCGGCTGGCCAGATCCATGGCATTCGGCGCATAGTTGGACATGAAACGCTCACCCTGCCCATTCACCAGATAACCGCCCTCGCCGCGCACGCCTTCGGTAATCAACACCCCCGCGCCATACACCCCGGTCGGATGAAACTGGAAAAACTCCATGTCTTCCAGCGGAATCCCGGCGCGCGCCGCCATGCCCAGACCGTCGCCGGTATTGATGAAGGCATTGGTGCTCGACTGAAAAATACGCCCCGCACCACCGGTGGCGAGCAGTGTCGCGCGCGCCTGAAACAGCATGACTTCGCCGGTTTCGATCTCCATCGCGGTCACGCCCAGCACATCGCCCTCTTCATCGCGTATCAGATCCAGCGCCATCCACTCGATGAAGAAATGGGTATTGGCCTTGACGTTCTGCTGATACAGAGTATGCAACAGAGCATGGCCGGTACGATCCGCCGCCGCGCAGGCGCGCTGCACCGGATTCTTGCCGTAATCCTGCATGTGCCCGCCGAACGGGCGCTGATATATCTTGCCGCTGTCCAGCCTGTCGAACGGCATGCCGTAATGCTCCAGCTCATACACGACTTCGGGGGCGGCGCGACACATGAACTCGATGGCATCCTGATCGCCCAGATAATCCGAGCCCTTCACCGTGTCATACATGTGCCAGTGCCAATTATCCTCGTTGACATTGCCCAGACTGGCCGCGATGCCGCCCTGTGCGGCAACCGTATGCGAACGCGTGGGAAACACCTTGGACAGCACAGCCACCTTCAGTCCGGCTTCGGCCAACTGCAAGGCCGCGCGCATGCCCGAACCGCCTGCACCGACTACCACCACATCAAATGTTCGTTTATTCACAGCCATTTTATTTCCCTTAATGCCTGATTATCCATTAGGCGTATTCTCCTCAGTCCTTCACGCAACAATTTGGGGCGCAGCCCCATTCATTCAGGAGCAGGAGATTCATCTCCGTAGCTCCGAGGGAAACCCCTTGCGGGCTTAGTTGCACGGGGAATCCCCTTGCGGCATCAGTCCTCAGTCCTCAGTCCTCAGCCCTGAATCACATTCCCCAGAATATCTGTACCGACCAGATCGTATAAAGCAACAAGGTCAGAATGACCAGAACATGTATGACCAGCCGTATCCCAGTCGGCTTGACGTAATCCATCACGATGTCGCGCATGCCGACCCAGGCGTGATAGAACAGACTCAGCAGGAACAGCAGTGCAAATGCGCGTACCGCCTGGCTGGAAAACAATCCGGTCCAACGGTCATAACCCATATCGGGATGCAGCAAGACATACACAGCCAGTGCCAGCGTGCCCAGCGCCATCACCCCGGCGCTAACGCGCTGAATCAGCCAGTCGCGCAGACCGTAATGTGCGCCGACGACGGTGCGGTTTACCATAACTTCACTCCGATCAGGGCTGTCAATATCAGACTCACCAGCATGACGATTTTGCTGCTGTCGCGGGCCTGTTTAAGGTTGGCGACCAGGTGTAAATCAATCGCCATATAGCGCAGCCCGGCACAAAAGTGATGTGCATAGGCCCATACCACGCCCAATAACATCAGCTTCGCCAGCGGGTGTGCCAGCACATCCATCAATTGTTCATAAGTCACAATAGAACGCAGGCTGTATTGCAATATCATCAGCAATAGCGGCAATGCCAGAAACAGAGCCAGTCCGCTGACGCGATGAAGAATGGAAACAAAACCGGGAAGAGGCAGTTGGATCAGATGCAGCGCAAGGTGTTTCGGGCGGACTTTATTCATTAGCGACCTTTGCCATGGCGAAAATACTGAGCGGCATGTTACACCTTTTGCATGGCACGAGAAAACCAAAAGAACTATGATGCGCTCACGCCAGCCTCCGGAGAACCACTCATGAAAGCCCCTGTACGCATCACCGTCACCGGCGCCGCCGGACAAATCGGCTACGCAACCCTGTTCCGTATCGCCAGCGGCGACATGCTGGGGCGCGAGCAGCCGATCATCCTGCAATTACTCGATTTGCCGCAGGCGCAAACCATGTTGCGCGGTGTGATGATGGAACTGGAAGATTGCGCCTTTCCGCTGTTGCAACAAATCATCATCACCGACGATCCCAGGGTGGCTTTCAGGGATACCGAAATTGCGCTATTGATAGGCGCACGCCCACGCAGCAAAGGCATGGAACGCCGCGATCTGCTCGAAGCCAACGGCGCGATCTTTTCCGCTCAGGGCAAGCTGCTCAACGAACTGGCGTCGCGTCACGTCAAGGTGCTGGTGGTCGGCAACCCCGCGAATACCAATGCGCTGCTTGCGATGAAGAATGCGCCCGATCTTGACCCTAACAATTTCAGCGCGATGATGCGTCTGGATCACAACCGTGCCATCGCCCAGGTCGCGCAAAAGCTGTTCCAGCCCATACGCGACATCCAGAAGATGATCATCTGGGGCAACCACTCCGGCACGCAATACCCTGATCTTGATCACGCCGAGATACGCGGACGTCTGGTGCGCGACATTCTGCCTGATCAGGAATGGGTGGAAACTGAATTCATTCCCACCGTGCAAAAACGCGGTGCTGCGGTTATCGACGCGCGCGGCCTGTCCAGTGCGGCGAGTGCCGCCAACGCCGCCATCTCGCATATCCATGACTGGATGTTAAGCTCCCACCATAACGACTGGGTGACCATGAGCGTGCCGTCCGACGGCAGTTATGGCATCCCGGAAGGCGTAATCTACGGCTTTCCGGTCACTTGCCGGAATGGTCATTTCCACATCGTGCAAGGCCTGCCACTCAGTGAACTGGGGCAACGCCACATGAAGGACAGCCACAGGGAATTGCTCGATGAACGCGAACTCATCAAACATTTACTCGCCTAAACCGCCTGCACACTGATTGCTGTTTTTTGCTGCCATCTTGATCCGCCGCCGCATTGAAGCGCCTGACACCCCAGAGCTGGTGTAAAATGGCGCGCTAACAGGAGCCATCCATTGGAAAATCCATACCACATCCTTGGCGTGTCCCCGAGCGCGACGCTAGATGAGATCAAAAAAGCATACCGCTCGCTCGCCATGCGTCATCATCCGGACAGAAATACGGGCAGCACTGCCCGATTCAATGCGGTCAAACTGGCGTATGAGTTGCTTTCAGACCCTAAAAAAAGAGCCGAATACAACCAGAGTCTCAACAACCGCATCATTCTCGACCCGGAAGATGAGGCGCTCTCATTATGGAATTCATTATTCAACCGTTGCGGCCTCACGCCCGACACATCACATTAAAAACACACCATGCAAAAGATACATTCCGAATTTGCTTATCAGTCCCGCGAACTGGGCATCCAGATTGAAGACACGCTGGGTGATCCGCCGGACAGAAAGACCTATGCCCGAGTCGTGAAGTCGTTAATCGGCGAATTCGCCAAAGGCTCAGAGATAGATGATGTGAATCTGTTGAGTTTCGCGCTGCTGGACTATCTCAGTTTCAACGATATGGCCGGACTGCTGACGCAATGCGAAGAATACAATCAGGGCGATATCGCCAAGGTGCTGTCCATGGTGTCATGCGCTGATGATGACGCCAGTCGTGCGGTACTAACCGTTTCCCGCGCCCATCCCCAGTTGGCGCGTCGCGCTATTCTCACGGCATTTTTGTACAAACATCCTAAACGCTGGTCTGAAGAGGATCACTCGCTGGAATCGCTGCAAAAGAGCGAGGGCAACGATGATGAGGAAGAAGACCAACTCGCGCCTGGGCATGATATTGAACATTTGTTCGACTCGAATGGAGAAAAAAATGCCTGATCAAATCAGTCTGCCCGCCATCAGCCGCCAGGTCACCGATCTGGTACTGGCCGGATCGCTCGACCATGCTGAAGAGGCATTTAATGAAACCGCTGAACAGTTTGGCGACCTGGCCGTCGTGGAAGTGCTGGAAACGCTGGCACCTCAGGTCGCATCCATGCATTTATCCGCCTTCGATGGCGGTAAACTGTCGCTGGCAACACTGCTGATTTCGCCCAGGGCATGGGCTCAGAGTCTGGCTTTTTTCGCCGCCATCTGGAATGAGGACATGATAGAAGATGAGCCGGAGTTTCTGGCCGAATCGCTGTTTGCGCATATACACGGCGTTCTATTTGCCAGCGACGACCTGGACCGGCGCGCAGCGTTAATACATGAGGCCTTATCGACGGACTGGGGCACAACGGCGTTTGCCGCGTTGTTCTCGACCGCCATCGAGGAAATCATCGAGCTGGCCAATGATATCTACGCACGCGGTCCATACAGCAGCGGTCAGACCACCTCCGATCACGACATCATTCCGCTGGCATTGGCCATCGCACGTACCGATCCGGATGCGTGGGACAGGGTGCTGTTTGAACTCTTCCCCGACTGGCAGCCGGGTGAAAATGAATTGCACGCCCGACCTGACGAAGATGAGGAAGAGCCGCACGGCTACGATTATGCCATTCCCCGTAGCAGCAGAGAGTTACTGCTGCGCCTGCGCAAACAAGTGCCCAGCAAGGCGCTGGACGTAGCTAAACCGGGCGCCCGTGCCAGCATGGGTGATGACATCTTTGCGTGAACATCCCTAGCGCATGAAAATCGCTCATTTCACTACCCGCCCTCCCCATCTGTTGCAGGCGCTCGAAACGCTTGCGCTGGATCAGGGGCGGGAGCAGCAAGCGCAAACGCTGCTGCGCGAACTTGCCGGCATCACCGTGCTGGTCGCGCGCAAATTCACCAATGACAGGACAGCAGATGGCCTGCTGGAAGCCTACTACCTGACCATAGGCTGCGTCTCCTTGGGCATCAGCCAGGCCGATATTCCACACAACAAGGAATCCGAATTATCCTTTTTGTTAAATCAGGGTGCTGAAATCGTATTCCAGACGGGTTTTCGTCACATCAGGGAATTGGCCGCCCTGCCCGCCCACACCCTGATTACCGATTTCGATAACGATCCCTTCGTGCAGCAGCGCAACATCAAGGCGCTTTTCGCTGAACTGTGCCGCGCCGATCCAAATTCGCTATGGACGGGTGATGAAGCCTATAAAAAGGAGCTGCATAATCGACAGGACAACCGGAACACGGTTGAATGTGCATTATGGTTGCGCAAGAACCATTTTACGGGCGCTATCAAGGATAGTGATCTGGATGCACAGGCGGTGATTGCGATTGCCGTCATTTTCGCGATTCTGGGTGATGGCCGCATCGTCGCGCGTACCGGACAAAAAGAGATCGAAAACCTGATCCGCAGCGCACGCAACACGCCCCCTGAAATAGATGTCGGCTGGAATCAATTGTTGCAGAAAACGCCGCCCCAATATCAAGCCCTACTCAGCGCGCAGATGGATGCCTTCAGAAACACCATCATCAAAAAAATCCTCTCGAAAACGAAAGTAAAAACCATCGTCACCGAGATACAAAATTGTTATGCCGGTACGGAACAGGATGTTGACTACGACTGAGCCGCCGCGCTCCGGCTGCATATTTTGAGTACACGAAATACACCTAAAAAAACCGGACTTATCCGCAACAGCACGGGTGTAAATAAATTTGATGTCCAATTATTTCTGTTTGGCGTATTCTTGCGGCGGTGAATCCGAGGGAGCGCATCATGTCTGCCATCCGTCCGCCTGCTGTCGCAGGACTGTTCTACCCCGCCGACGCCCGGCAACTATCGCATGAAATAGAGGAATTTCTTGCCGGTGCGCGTCCGTTTGATCTGTTACCCAAAGCCCTGATCGTCCCGCATGCCGGTTATGCCTACTCGGGTGCAACCGCAGCAACGGCCTATGCCACGTTGCGTGCGGCTTCCGTGCACATCCGGCGTGTGGTACTGCTAGGCCCGACCCACCGCGTCGCGGTGCACGGCCTGGTTCTGCCTGGCGCGGAGGCTTTCGATACCCCGCTGGGGCGGATAACGCTGGACAGGGCGGCAATGCAGGCCATTGCGCACTTGCCTCAAGTCATTGTCAGCGAAAGCGCGCATGAACAAGAACATTCACTGGAAGTACAACTGCCGTTCCTGCAACGCGTACTGAGCGATTTCACCTTGTTGCCGTTGGCCGTAGGCATAGCCAGCAGCGAAGAAGTTGCCCAAGTGCTAGAAGCTGTATGGGGCGGTGAGGAAACATTGATAGTCGTCAGCTCCGATCTCTCACACTACCTGCCCTACGACACCTGCCAGCAAGTGGACGCCAACACCGCGCACGCAATACTGAAATTGCAGCAACCGATTTCACATGAGCAAGCCTGTGGCGGCACGCCTGTCAGCGGCCTGCTACTCGCAGCCAAGCGGCATCATCTGCAAGCGCATCTGCTTGATCTGCGCAATTCCGGCGACACAGCAGGCCCGCGCGACCGGGTAGTAGGTTATGCCGCCTTCGCATTTACCGGAGAAAAGGCTCATGCACACTGACCGTGGCGTGATTCTGCTGCCTATCGTGTCAAACAGCGTGCAACACTTTCCAGATTAGGGGTGGAAACAGCGTCCAATAGTTTCCACCTCAGTATGTAACCATCCGGCGTTTGAGCCGGGGGTATCTGGAGTGTTTTATATGGACATCATTTACGAAATTCGCCGC